>CAJUCE010000033.1 GCA_910584865.1 uncultured Acetatifactor sp. | reverse complement strand
TGCTCCTGACCGCTATCTGGCACATACTCTCAGATTTAAAGCCCTATACACCAGACGGCTTCGTTGAACCACGTCCTGCGGAAAAGTCAAAGGTACTGACTACTGCGCAGGCAATTAGCTTGTTGAAGCAACGGGGATATGTTATCTCCGATTCTGCTCCGGTTCTAAATTAGGTGTTGTGTCTATATTCATTTTTTCGAAGCCACCACATGATGGCTTGTTTGTGGCGCAATTCACTTTCTCTCTAACCGCTACCTCTCAGTTTCAAACTTTCCATATCTCCTTATATCTCGGTATATCTTGGTTTTTTCTTATGTTTTCAAGGTTTTTTCTCTGACCTCAAAAACTCTATACCTCGTATATCTTACCATACCTCGGTATATTTTGTCTCCCAAAAAGAGTAAAAAAGAAGTAAAATGACCTCTTTTTTACTCTTTCCAAAGGTAAATCCCTACACGCTTACACTTCCTTTCTAAGCCTTTCTTCCATTTCCCTTACTTCCTTTTCCACATCATCATATCCCAAATGGGTATACACATTTAAGGTCGTGGCAATGTCGGCATGACCCATGAGATACTGTAAAGTCTTTGCATTTACTCCTGACTTTGCCATGTTACTACAATAGGTATGTCTGCATACATGCGGCGTTATCTTTGGCAGTTCTTCCTTGTATGTCCTGTTATACTTCCTCAGAGCATACTCGAACCGCTTTTCCCAATGTAATGCAAGGTACGGCATACCGTTTTTATCCAGTACCAGAAAGCCGCCCACACCATCCACCATTGGCTCCACCTTTGTTTTCCTGCGTCTGGCTGTCAGCTTTTTAAAGCACTGGTAAACCTCTTCCGTCATTGGAAGATAACGCTCGCCGTATGTAGTCTTGGTGTCTGCAATCATATATTTTCCCTCTCTTGTACGCTGCAACTGTTTATCTATATGTATCTTCCGTCCTTTCATATCCACGTCTGACAGCGTCAGGCCACAGAACTCTGAAATCCTCATGCCTGTCTTGAATAATATATACATCCCCTCATAATATTGGGAATAATGTTTGTCTCCTTTTATAAAATCAAGGAACAGCCTTTCCTGTCTCGGTGTAACTGCTTCCCTCGATACGCTGTCATTTATCAGCACTGTTGCAAGTTCCCAGTCAAAGGGATTCTTCCTGATTAATTTATTTCTCATGCTCTGCTGATGGTTCGTTCTTAGTAATAATAAGCTGCCCCTGCTGGCATTTCACAGTGATTTTGTCTCCTGCGTAGAATCCGGCCTATTCCAGCCACTTACCCTGTAAAAGAATTTGCCGCTGAGCCTGCTTATAATTGCCACGTCCATAGCATACAGTCAGTTTGCGGTCATTCATCTTTCCTCCTATCCCTTGAGGTTATGAAGCCAGAATGAGGAGCTAAAAAATGGACAAATTGAAAAAGCATTCAGTTTTCGCAGTCTCATAAACTCATCAAGTGATATTTTCTTCAAAGTCATTACCTCGGCTTTCTTCTATAATCTCATCCTTCTGTTTCCTATCGGTTCCACTTCCCGGCTCTTCCGCAATATCCTCATTCTCCCCGCCGTACCCGTCTTTTAATTCCCCGTCAAACAAAGTCTCCTCCCGCATATCCATACTCTGCTGCAGCCGGGTCAGCCACGCCCTGCCCAGTTCCTGTGCCTTCCTGACCTCTATCTTCCTGCCGCTCTGCAGGCCTGCCGCGACTGCGCCGGTAACAGCGGCAAGCAACTCCCTGCGCCGCCCGGTGCTGTTTTCATAATAATCCAGGAAACGCGCGAGCATCTCCCGGTTTTCCGGCCGCTGTATGGGCGGCAGCAAGATTCTCTCCATTTCCCGGGTGTATCGTTCCAGTTCCTCCTCGCTTAACGCCTGATTTGCCAGTAAAATATGCCTGCTCTGCCCCATCTCGTTCTCCACCGTCACATGGAGGATTCCGTTGATATCATAGGTAAACTGCACGTCCACCCAGGCCTGCCCTGCGGGCCTTAACGCCACCTCTATGGTAAGCTCTCCCAGGAGCACGTCATCGTCCACATAGTACTCCTCCCCCTGGTAGATCCGGATTCTGATTTCCTTCTGATAATCGGACACCGTGACAAATCTGTCCCTGTGGGAGGCGGGAAGGGTGGAATTGCGTTCGATCATGGGATTTAAAATGTTTTTGTCCCGGTTGGCCTTATTGTTGACGCCGATGCCCAGAGTGAAAGGACACACATCCGTCAGCAGCATGTCCCGAATGTCTTCCTTTCGCTGGCGGATGCCTGCATAGATTCCTGCTCCCCGGGCAACCACCATATCCGTCTCTCCCAGGACAATGGGCTCCTTACCCAGAAGCTCCCTGAGAAAACGTTTCACCACAGCCAGTTTCGAGGAGCCGCCCACCATGATGAGGTCATCTATCCCGGAAACCCTGGAATCGGCATCCTCCAGGATGTGCAGAAAGAGCTGTTTTATTTTTCCGAACAGGGGCATGCAGATCTCAAACAGGCGTTCCGAATTCAGGAACGCCCGACAGGTTTTGCCCCGAATGTCAAGCTCCATTGTCACCCCGTCCTGCTGTGCCAGGGCGCACTTGGCATCCTCCGCAAACTTCCTCAGTTTCGCCTGTTCCTCCTTGGTCAGCTCCTCCGGACAAAGTCCGTTTTCCCTGCAGAAATAGGCCGAAACCGCCTCGTCGATATCATCTCCACCCAGATGGTTGTCCCCTGCCACGGCAATGATTTCAATCACATTGTCAAAGCATTCCACATAGGACAAATCCAAAGTACCGCCCCCGAAGTCAAAGACCAGGAGGGTTCTGTCCTCCTCGCCGTATTCCTGCCTGTAGGCCAGGGCCGCCGCAGAGGGCTCGTTGATAAGGCGCTCCACCTTAAGCCCGGCAATCTGGGCCGCCTTTCTGGTATCGCTGCGCTGCCTGTCATTGAAATAGGCGGGAACCGTTATGACGGCCTCCTCTATCTCTTCCTTCAGGTAAAATTCCGCGTTCCGTTTTATCTGCTCCAGGACCATGGCCGAAAGCTCCATGGGCGTATAGGCCCTGCCGCCCAGACAGTATTCCTTCGCCGTTCCCATGAAGCGTTTGAAGGAGGCCGCGGTGTCCCGGGCGTAGGGAATCAGCCGCTCCTTTGCCGCCGCCCCTGCCAGAAAGCCCTCCCCTTCCACATATCCAACCACACTGGGCAGCAGAAAGCTCTCCCTCTCCATGGGAATCAGCTGTACGGTTCCGTCTTTCCAGTATGCCCCCAGGCTGTTGGTGGTTCCCAGATCTATTCCTATCACTGCCATGATTTTCCTCCATTGATGCTACTTGTTTAGGCCAACACCCTGCTGTCAATACCTCCTCGCCCTGCCCTTCGGTGCGGTCCGCACTGAACGTGTCCCATCGGCACACAGCGCCGCCGTTCGGAATGTCCCACCATCCCCTCCGCCCTGTCCCGAATCGGATATCAGGCACACATTACCCGGAATGAACCACCCGCAGCAAGCTTATCCGGCCCTGGTTTCCTTCTTCAGAACGCTGCAAGCAGCGGGGTATCAGACCCGTGAAGGAATAAACCTCAATGAATGCAACGGTACACAGGCCGCTTATGCATCCCATACCCGCCTGTACCTGTCCGTCCCGGTGCACAGCCAGACCTGCTCCCCCTCCTGCTCCAGACGGAAAACAATGCCGTCTCTGTCCGTCTCTGAAATCAGACAGGTCTCGTTTTCCTTTCCGGGATCACATACAAGGGGAACAACAGGGTATTCCTCGTGGTCCGTGGTAAACAGCAGCACATTCTCCTCGTTGATGCCTTCCAGGCAAATCCTGCCCAAAATCCCTTCCTCATCTTCCGCCGCGAAGCAGGCTCCCGCCAGACGGGGCCACAGGCTTCCCGGGGACGGATATCCGCTGTTTTTCTGGCAGAAAGCCTCTCCCCATCTGATAAAGTAGATATTCCCTCCGTATTCCTCCGCCACAATCCTGTCATATTCTCCTTTTGCGAAGGATTTTCCATCCCACTGAAAGCCGCTTAACTCATCATCCTTTTTCCAGGTTCCGCCCTTTTCCAGGATTCCTGCATTTAACGTATTTTCACAAACGGTAAACCGATAAACGCTGCAGCTGCCGTATGCCAGTCCGCTGCATTTTCCGGGGATATTCTGAGACGTTTCTTTCTCTTCAAGGCCCAACATCTCTGTGATGTCTGGTTTTTCCATTTCTGACACCCTTGTCACTTCCGACGGTTCCGCCTCTTCTGCTCTTTCTGCCCCTTCCAACGTTTCTGCTCCTTCTGCCGTCTCCGCCCCTTTCGCCATTGTACACACCGACACTCCCGGACCTTCCTCATCCTCAGGCTGACCCCCGAAACCCTGCTCTCCGCAACGCTCCGGCGTTCTAATTCCTGCCTCTGTCCTTTTCCTTTCCTGTGTCTGCTCCTCTGCCTGTTTCTCTATCTCTATCCTTTTCCTTTCCTCTACCTGTTTCTCTGCCATCTCCTGCCCTGCTCTATCCGGAGTCCCTGATCTGCCCCCGGCACCGCCTTCTTCCTTCCGCCCTTCTCCTAAAATCTTCAGGGCTTCCCTGCCAATGTCCTCCAACACCTCAAGCCACCAGACATCGCCGTCATCTGTGGCCGAGACAGCCAGGGACAGCCCCCGTGCCGGACTCACCAGAAGATAACTGGTAAACTGCTCCGTACCACCGTCCTTTATCACTGCCCCCTCACCCAGGGGAATCCGGTTCCTGGTGTAGCAAGAATCCCATCCCAGGCAGAAATTGGCCGCGTCATATGCCTCCCGCAGGAAAGTCGCCCCCTGGGGGCGCCTGGTTTCATCCAGGTATGCCTGTCCGATGATCCCTCTGGCATCGATGAAAAGAGAACCGAACAGGGCGCACTCCGGCACCGTGGTATGGATGGCTCCCGCGCCGAAACAGTTATAATACTCCGGCTCCATGCCTTTGCAGGAAACCTTCACACGCCCTTCCGCAAGCCTTCTCCCCGCTCCCACGGAACAGAGGCCCGCCGGCAGCGTTATCCGCTCCCGCAGCCACCGGATGTAGGGTTCCCCTGTCACCGCCTCCACCACCTCCGCAAGCAGGTCATAACCGTCATTGGAATAACTGGAAAAGCTGCCTGGCCTGGCCCGGAGCTTCATTGTCTGCCAATACGCCGGCGTGTTCCGGTACTTACCCGTAAAAAGCGCCTCCCCTTCCTCCAAAACAAGATGGTCATGAAGGTTGGTTCCCGGTATGCCGGAAGAGTGGTTCAAAAGCATCCGGAGTGTAATGTCCCGAAAACGTCCGTCCGCCAGTTTCCAGTCCGGCAGATACTTCACCACAGGCTCGTCCAGGGCTGCTTTTCCCTCCTGCACCAGTTTCATAATGGCCGCCGCCACATAAACCTTGGAGACGGAGCCTATGTTATATAAATCATCCACCCGGGCTTCGCTGTCCTCAAATCCCCTTGTACCGGCACAAGCCGCCGCCAGGAGCTCCCCCGGCACACAGACTGCAGCGCATACCGCCGTGGTACCCTTTTCCCGGAGAATGCTTTCCAGTTTCTCCTGCATCCACTGCGCCAGTGCGGGGCGGCTCCCGCTGCAGCGAGCGTTTTCCCAAGACATTTTCCTGGTATCTGACATTTTCTGCGCTTCCTCCTTCTTCCTTATCTTCTCCTTTTTCATATCACAATTTATTATACTACTTCCATCCCCTGTTTTCTACCTCATTCTCATTCTAAAAGTCGAGAAAAATCAGCCTGACAAGGATTGCTGCCAATACAAAACAACTCCTTTTTGGTAAGAATCATGATACGAAAATTCTTATCAAAAAGGAGTCTTTGGAGTTCCCTGTTTCGTTATTACAGTTTTATGTTTTCTCTTTTTTACTACTACGCAGAAAAACAGACTGTTGCCAAGTATTCATTTGGAAGAATTGCTTTCACTTCCGAATTAAGATAATCGTCTATGTTCCTCGTCACTGCTCCATATGCCTTTGCACACTCCGTCTGTAAGCAGTCTTCAAAATCCAAAAAGCTTTCATTCATAAGTCCGGCCAATATTTTGTCCCTGTCTATCCCCTCCACATCAAAGATCAAACACAGGTTGGATAACGCCTCTCTGCGCTCTTTCACACTATAGTCCTTTCTTAATATATAAAACATATTAGAAGAAATAGAATGTGCTGCAATACACCCCTGTATCTTTCCCTCTGTACAGGCAGCAACTATCTTTTTTGCATCTTCATAAAATGGTTTTCTTGTCAAAAGATAGTCCAACAATATATTTGTATCAACCAAAATCCTACTCGCCATATTTCTCATCCCTATAAGATGCTAATTCCGCATCATAATCTGTAACGGTTCCCTTTCTGCGCAATTTTTCCAATCTGGCGAAAGCTTTTTTCCTTTCCGACTGATTGTCCTTATATAAGCCATTCACTCCCTGCATAATCTGCAGAATAAAACCAATCTTGTCTTCTGGTATCTTTTCCAATTCCCTCATTGCGCTCTGCCTTAATGCCGTCATAATACCCCCTTTCCAGAAGCTTGACCCCGAAATGCCGCCCGTGACCTCAACTCGATTCCATATCCTATCCGCTTACACCTGCATATTTTTTGCGCTTTTTTTAGCCTGGTTAATCCAGATTAAATTTTGCATTACCGAAATGACTCGTTTTGAACTAAATATCCTAAATATCAAACTTTCAAGTTCTTCTCGTGTGCCGCATTTATAAACATAGGCACCAGAGTCTGAAATACTTTCAGCCACACTTTCTTCAAGTATAATATCGACAGGATAGTTAGAGATGCTATAATTCACAAAAAATACCCTGTACTTATATTTATCGTATTCAGGTGTATACAGAAAGCACTCATATTTATACTCTTCCTGGCCTATCTCTCCCAACTTATTCTGTATATCAACCTTTTTACCTCCTAAGGCTAATTCGGGAAACCCCAAAGTCGTGTAAGAAAAAACAGGGCCATTATAAGCTTCAATTTTTCCTAATATAATACCGTTAGTTTCTTTAGGTAATTCAGATAAGATTTCCTCAATGACTCTGTCCGGCGCAGTTAAGTCAGTAACAGCAAAATTCAGTTTTTCACTTAAATTAAGGTTTTTCTCCATAGCAGTATTCCTCCTCAAATTCAAAAACGATTGGCAAATGATCACTTATATTTTTATCAGGATGCCCGTTTTCATTCAATAAACTTATTGTATTTGTTTGAGTTATTATTTTCAGACTCTTATCAACAAAACGTTCTCTTAACACTGGTTTAAAAATAACTTGATCATAAATATTCCAATATGTATTCTGCGTCCCGCCTTCATTATAGTAATAAGTTCCAAATGGAGGTTTGAAATCGCCCAACAAATTCCACATTGGATTATAAAACATACAATATTCTCTTCCTGCTATTTCTCTTGACTTCCGCTTTGCCTCGCTGTATACAGGAATTCCATGAAAATATCGGGCATCTATACAACTCGGGTCATACGGATTAATATTAAAATCCCCCACTACAATAGAATTTTCTGTCCCTATCTCCCGCTCTACTGTTTGTATATCATGTACAATCTGCTCAATCAGAATTTCTCTCCGGCCTTGATGCCCTGAATATAACTGGCAATTTAAATGGACACAACATAAAATATCTTTGTCATTAATGATCTGAATGGTGGCATGGCCTGTATCAAGCCTGGGTTCAACACTGTTCGGAGATCCTAATAATTTTATGCGGTCACAGCCACTGTAATATTGTTTCATTATAATATTGTTTGATGCTAATATATCAATTAGCTCTTGCATGTTTGCAGTATATTCCGCCAAAATAGCAATTGATATATGATTCTCCATAATAAGTTCGCTGAGTACGAAATTTATACTGTCATTTTTATGTGTATTCCAAAATAAAAATTTCAATGTCCATCAATTCCTCTCCATTCAAAAACTCCTGAACCATACTTTTTACAATTTTATTCTATCAAAACTACATTGTCTTGTCAATTTTTTAACCCCCTGAAGTTCCACAGCAACAAAACAAACACAAAAAGGGATTGACAAACTATAAAATATATGCTTAAATAACGAATAACAATTACAGACAAAAGGCATCGACGAGGAGAAGTACATACAATTCCGGATGTGCAGAGAGAAAGTGGCCGGTGAAAACTTTCGTGAAGGAAGTATGGAAGTGACCTTAGAGCTTTGAAAGGAACGGAGGATTGTCAGGTTCTCCAAGTAGATTTCAACGGAGATTCCCACCGTTATCAGGGGAAGCCCTATCGGAACAGCCGGTATCCTAGTGGAACAGGATGATTCCCGTATGGTAATGAGTGCAGAAGTATTTCTGAAGTTAGGTGGTACCGCGGACATGTTAGTTCGTCCTAAGCATATGCTTAGGGCGATTTTTTTGTCTGTTTTGTAAAAAATTTACAGGAGGTATCCACATGGACAAGAAGTACGATTTTCAAAAAGTTGAAGAAAAATTACAGGATTTCTGGGAGAAGGAAGGGATTTACCGGTATCAAAACGGAAAAGAAAAAAAAGTTTTTTCCATCGACACGCCCCCGCCAACCGTAAGCGGAAAACTCCATATTGGGCACGTATTTTCCTATACTCAGGCAGAAATCATTGCCAGATTCAAGCGCATGCAGGGATATGATGTTTTCTATCCCTTTGGTTTTGACGATAACGGCCTGCCCACCGAACGCCTGGTTGAAAGGGATGAAAAGATTCGCGCAAACACACTTCCCAGAAGCGAATTTCGTGCAAAGTGTATGCAGACAGTCGGGAAATATGAGGCGGAATTCAAAGGCCTGTGGAAGCGCCTGGGCTTCAGTGTGGACTGGAACCTGGAATACCGGACCATCTCCGATTTATCCCGGAAAATATCCCAGAAGTCCTTTATCCAACTGGCAAAATCCGGAAAAGCCTATTTAAAAGAAGCGCCGGTACTGTGGTGCACGGAGTGCCGAACCTCCATTGCCCAGGCAGAGTTAGAGACAAAGGAATGTATGACAACCTTCCACTATTTCAATTTTGACACAGAGGCAGGGCCCCTGCCCATAGCAACTACCAGGCCGGAGCTGCTTGCCGGATGCGTATGCTTGTTCGTCCATCCGGATGACCGCAGATACAGCTCATTTGCAGGCAAAAAAGCACTGGTTCCCTTATATGATTTTGAAATTCCCATCTTAACGGACGACACCGTTTCCATGGAAAAGGGAACCGGCGCCGTCATGTGTGCAACCTTCGGTGATTCCACGGATACGGAATGGTGCCGGAAGCATAATCTCCCCTATAAAAAGATCATTCTGCCCGACGGTACTATTCAGGAAACGGTTCCCTATATCGGCGGAATGAAAGTAAAAGCAGCAAGAACACACATTGCCGCGCTTCTGGAACAAAAGGGCCTTCTGGTAAAACGGGAGGAAATAAGCCACATGACTGCCGTACACGAACGCTGCGGAAATAACGTGGAATTTATCCCCTCCAGGCAGTGGTACATCGATGTATTATCGGAAAAGGAGAGGTTCCTCCGGTCCGCAGACGAGATCAACTGGCACCCGGAACATTTTAAAAACCGCTATACCTCATGGGTAGAGAACCTGAAATGGGACTGGTGTATTTCCAGGCAAAGGTATTTCGGGGTTCCCTTTCCGGTATGGTACTGTAAGGCCTGCCACAGGCCCCTGTTTGCAGACGACAGCCAGCTGCCGGTAAACCCTCTGGAAAGCCAGCCGCCCCGGGCCTGCGCCTGCGGATGCAGTGAGTGGACGCCGGAAGAAGCGGTTATGGATACCTGGGCAACCTCCTCTGTCACCACACTCATAAATGCCGGGTACGGGGAAGAAAATGATATTACCGATGAGATTTTTCCCATGGGAATGAGGAGCCAGGCCCACGACATTATCCGCACCTGGGCATTTTATTCCATTGTAAAAAGCATTTATCACACAGGAAAAATTCCCTGGAAGGACATTATGATAAGCGGCTTCGTTTTCGCAAAACCGGGAGAAAAAATAAGCAAATCCAAAAAGAATGCCTCCGATTCTCCCATGGATTTAATCCATACCCATTCCGCGGATGCAGTCCGTTACTGGGCTGCCAACAGCAAGCTTGGAACCGACACTTTTTTCAGCCAGGAGGATCTGAAAATATCCAAAAGGTTCCTCAATAAGCTGTACAATGCGGCAAAGTTTTCCATCCTGCAATTGGAGGATTTTAAAAAGCCTGATGCCTGGAAGGAAAGCGGGCTTCTGCCTGTGGACAGATGGATATTGGAGCGTGTAAAAGAAACCACGCTCAGGGCAACAGAGCTGTTGGAGGATTATGAAATCGGACAGGCGCGGCATGAAATTGATAATCTGTTCTGGAAGGATTTCTGCGATTTTTATATCGAAATCGTAAAGGAGCGCCTCTATCAGCCTGAAAAGCACGGGGCAGAACAGAGATATTCCGGGCAGATTGCAGTGTATAAAGCGCTTCTGGGTATTCTGAAATTGTACGCCGTCTACACGCCCTATATAACGGAGTATATTTATCAGGATTTTTACAGAAAACAGGAACGGGAAACCTCTCTGCATCAGACCCTCTGGGCGGCGGAAAAAGGCGATATCCTGTATCTGGAATTCGGCGAACACCTGAAGGAAATCATCTCCGATGTGCGGAAATCCAAGACAGAACGGCAGATGTCCATGAAGGATACCATCCCGGAGCTTGTCATTTCCTGTCCCGGAAAATTCGGAGATTTGTATGAGAAATCAGCAAAAGATATCATGGCCTGCACCGGGGCGGAAAGGATTCTGTTCCGATTGCAGTGAGATGAACCGGATTCCCATTGCAATGTCATTTCGTTAGATGCGCGAGCCGAGCTCCCTCGCAATGCCATTTGTTAGATGCGCGAGCCGAACTCCCCCGATTTCATGTGAAAATCGGGGGAGCTGACAGGCGCTTCGTGTCCGTGATTGGTTAATGTCACAACTTCAGTTATACTCGTGAGCGCATAAATTTATTGGTTAGATGCTCTACAGTATGGATGCGCTCACTCGTTATATATTTACATTGGCAAATGTCTTTGATTGTGAGTATCATTTGCGGTGTCAGATGACAACATTATACCACCGCCTCCACCAGAATTTTATCCCCGACGGCAACCTCATGAACTCCCACCTGCTTCTTTTTATTGAAGTTGAAGCTCACCATGTACCCCTTTTTCAGCTGATAAAAATCCAGATATTCCGACAGTTGCTCTTCCCCTCTGGAATGGTATTCATTTCCGCGCCAGATTTTCAGTTCGATTACCGTCTGTCTCCCCTGGAAGTCGATGATCACATCGGTGCGCCGGTGGTTCCTGGTCCTGGCTTCGATGTAATAATTGCCGTTTCCGTTTATGACAGGGCGCACATAGAGCAGGAAGATCCGCCTCCCGTCCTCCTCCAGGAACCTTTCGCCATAATCGCCAAAAAGCTCCGTATAATGGGCGACAAACTTCCGGAGCAACAGCTCCACGTCCAACTTGCCATCCCTGATAAACTGATTCTTTTCGGCCAGCGCAATCTGGGGCATATCGCTATTTAGACTCTCTTCGGCCAGAAAACCGTTATAGAGCCTGGTCTCAAATATCCGGTTGGACACATGCAGGAAGCCGTTTTGGACTTTTGCGAACCCAAACATCACCGCCATCCGCATGCTCTCGTTGCCGGGAATGTTTTCAATGGGCTTCCCCAGGAGCAGGAGCCCTTTCAGCATCTGCTTCAGTTCAGGATAATCAATCAGCTTATTATCCATGGATTCAAACAGCGTATTCTCCTCCGTGAGGAGCATCCTCACCGCTGCCAGAAAGCCGTCCTTCGTCCAGGTGTTTTCCTTTGTAGGAAAGCCTTCGCTTCCGGCAATTTCTTCATCCATCAGCTTGCACAGGCACGACACCAGAAAAGGGTAACCGGAGGTATAGGAATGCAGCAGATCCGCCATCCCGGCAATGTCCATTCCCGTATGGGCATCGCCCTCATACTCCTGCAGCATCCCCGCAATGTCCGCCGCGGAAAAGCTCATATCCACCTTGAAGTTCGCCGCTATGTTCCACGGACTATTCGTTTTCCGTGCATCCTCCGGCCTGATTTTCGCCTTTAAGCTTTTTATGTCATAGAGCCCTGCCAGGATGACCGATTGAAACGTAACAGTCCCCCTGGCCTCACGTTCCAGATAAGAGTTCCGTAGCTGAGCCAGAAAATCAAGGAATACCTGATTATTAGAGGCGCTGTCCACCTCGTCTATCATCAAGACCACCGGCTTGCCGGAACGCCTACAGATACGATTTAAATTCGCAAACAGCTCATAGAAAGAGTAAGAACTGTCCCTGCTTTGGCATATATTCCGCAGAACTTCCGTTTCCTGACTTAATACTGAAGTATCTGATTCTTCCCTTCTTTCAAGCTCCATCAGAAAACAATCTGCAAACGAAAGGGCAAAAATGTTTTCACTTTCATATTTCGCAGTACCAAATTTCTGAAAATCGATGCTTACCACCAGATAATCTGTCTTCAAATATTCCTCCAACGCATAGAGGAGCGTTGTCTTTCCGTACTGTCTGGCCCGATGAATGGTAAAATAAGCGCCCTCTTCCACCATTTTCTTCACCTGGACCAACCGGTTCTCCAGATTGACCATATAATGCTTCCTGGGAACGCACAGCCCAGTCACATTAAACCGTTTTCCCATCTCCGGTACCCCTCCTTCCTTTCCTGGTTCTACAGGATAACCCCCTCTGTCATAAGGAATTGTGTTCCGACAGTTCCTTATGAAAGTTTACCATATCGACCTGACAGCGTCAACGTCCGGCAAGAGGACTTACATAAAAATATGAGCAAATAGAAGTTGAATAATTATTTTTCTCTGTTATAATAGTCTTTAGACAATAGAATCCTACCTTGGATTCTATTAAAGACCTTAGATAATAGAATTAGCTTTTCATTTCTATTATAGACCTTAGATAATAGAATTAACTTTTCATTTCTATTATAGACCTTAGATAATAGAATTAACTTTTCATTTCTATTATAGATCTTAGACAATAGAATCTATCTTGGGTTCTTTATAGCCTTAAACAATCTAATTTGGAGGAAGTTTCCCATGTTAAAGCAATTAGCAAGCGCGAATGAATACATAGATTTTATCAATGAAATAAACCGCGACCCCAACTTCAGCGACCCGATGCTCAGCAACGAAGAGCAGATACGCTGCAATTTATTGGACGCTGCTGACAGGCCCTCAAACCAGATCTGGGGCGTTTTTGAAGAATCGGAACTCCTGGGCCTGTTCGTGTTCCTGATATTGGAGGAAGAATCCTATATCGAAATGTTGGCAGGCCTGTCCCGCAGCTTACAGGCCTATGAAGAGATGCTGTCTTTCCTGAAGGAGACTTACAAAGGCTACCTGGCCGATTTCGTCTATAACCCGGGCAACCATCTCCTCCATAAGCTGTTGATGGGCGAAAAATCCGAATTCGAGGCCGAGCAGCAGAAAATGGTGCTGAAAAGAGAAGTCCCCTGCCAGAGCAGCCTTCAAGTGGAACTGTACAGCCCGAAATACAGGGAACAATATATCGCCATACATTCCAAGGACGGCTACTGGACTGCGGAAAAGGTCATAGACGCGCCCGACAGGTTCCGCATCATCCTTGCAATAGAATCCGGCCAGGTAGTTGGCTATATCGATATCACCCATAAGTATGAGGAAAACGAGCCTTTCGACGTGTTCGTCAGAGAAAGCTTTCGGCGCAGAGGATACGGAAGAGCCATGCTGGCCAAAGCCATCGAGCTGAACAGGCCCAAACAGATGATGCTTCTAGTGGATGCCGACAACGCTGCCGCAATCTCCCTGTACGAATCATTGGGTTTCGTCAGAGCCGTGGGCGAGAACAACATAACGGCGCATGTTTCACTGTGAAATCGATACTCTGCTCCGCCCGCCGGAACTTCCTGACCCTGGCTTCAATATAATACCGCTGCCCTTTATCCTGCCTGCCGCCTATCAATACAGCCGATTCTCTTTTCTCCCTGCACAGTGCTTTTTCAGTTTCTGCCCTGCGGCCAGGGTCAGCAGTTTACTGCAGCTCCTTGCCTTTTGGGGACACAGGGACACACAGTGCATACAGGAGATGCATTTTTCCCTGTCCGTATCCTGCGGATGGTCCCGGGGGATTGCGCCGGCCGGACATTCCTGCGCACAGAGCCCGCAGGCCACGCAACGGCTGTTTGCCTCGGGCTTCAGCGGCACACCGTTATATTCCCTGTAAGGACGGTTTCCCGGCAGCTTCAGCCCGCCCCCTGCGTCAGCCCCATCCATTCTGCCCCTTATCTTTACCGCAAAATCCGTCAGCTCCCTCTCATCCTCCGGGTCAGGCCGCCCTGTTCCGAACTGGCGCATCAGTGAATGCTCCGCCACTGCTTCTATTCCGGCAAAACAGGTAAAACCCGCCTCCTCAAGAATATCCTGCAGTTCCGCCAGAGTATCGTCAATGGCCCTGTTCCCAAATACCGCGGCCAGAACCGCCCCTGCCCCGCTGCCCTTTGCCTTTTTCAGGGCTTCTGCCGCCGCGGAAGGGACTCTGCCGCCGAAAGACGGAACTGCAATCAGGCACAGGTCCTGTTCTGTGAGATGCAGCTGCTGCAGCCTGTCCGGATATTTTATCATGTCAATCACTTCAAAATTTTTCCCGATTCCCTTTGCCAGAATATCGGCAACCTTCTTAGTCCCTCCTGTGGGGCTGAAATATATTTCGTAACAACTCATGCCGTGTCTCCTCCTCTCTGTGCCGCTCCCTGCACTCCCAGACAGGGTACCAGTCTGCCGCCGGATGTCGTCGCAGGCTCCTGCTCCAAAAAGAAAGCCGCTACTTCCTCCCGGCCCTCAATCGTCCTGACGCCCTCTCCGGGGTTCTGACCCTGCTGTGTCCCCCCGCCCACAGGTCATAGAGCCATCCCGTGGGGGCAGCAAGCATAATCCCTATGGCCAGGACACCAAACAGGATAATCCTGATGATATATAAAACTCTGCCGTCTTCGTTCCCATGTGCATCCCCCCCGTTTTTTCTCCACTGTCAGAACAGCTCCGTCCCTTACCAGTGCAGCTCACACCTCCCGGTTGCACTCTTAAAGTCCCAGTGCAGATAATACCTGCTTTTTGCGTCCAATTCTATTTTTCCTGCAGGGGAATGCTGATTCAGTTTCAGAAGCTGCTGCTTTTTCCTATCCATCAAAGTCACCTCTGCACTCCCGTTTGACAGCCCGGCGTCAAGGGTAAATTCATAGGTTCTGCTTTCACGAAACCTTCCCACATGCCTGACCCATCCGGTGCACGAATTTAAAGTTGCCCTGTCGGCATTTTTACCCGGGCGAAATATAAATACAATGGCAGCTATTCTCTTTAGCACCCCAAAGCCCCTCCAGTACAGCAGATAGATAACAGCAACCACAGATACTGTCAGGACCGCGGCGTATAACCAACTATTATTCATTGCACATTCCTCCTCTTCCCCCCTGTTATCCCATATCCCCTGTCCGTGCAGTTTTCTCTAAACAGCGTCTATCTGTCTACACTGAACAGGTACGCAGTACTCCCTTTCTGGAATCCCTGGAGATAGGCCTCCGCCGTCCAGTATTTCTCCGGATAGGGAATTGCCACATTCTGGGCCAGGATGGTATTCCTGGTCACATCGTACATGGCATCGCAATCGAAGCCCTCCTGGCCGTGCATGGCATCCATGTCCCCGGCGAATTCCGCATAGGCAAACTGGGACAGATAGGGCATACCGGACTTTCCGTCACTGTCCGGCAGAAAATCCACAGCGGTATATCCCTCGGGAACCGGGGCATCCGCGGCCATAAAACGCCCCCACAGGGCATGGCAGTTCTCCACGTCCACGCCTCTGCCGTAGTGGTGCAGCAATATCACGTCATAGTCAAAGCCGCTTCGGTAATCCTCCATGGCGTCAAGCGTACGCTGCAGCGCCTCCAGGCCCGGGGCATCCTGGGAGAAGTCCTTCTCCATCCCGATAAAGCGCATGGCCGGAAGCTTCCTGTATTCGAAACGCTCCATGCGGAAGCCCTTCTGCTGCCCCTCCACCACATCCGGCATGAACAGTGTCCACTGCACGCCCGCATCACAGTCTTTCAGCAAATTGATATACCCAAACACCTCCACCGTATCCACTCCCTCATGGCCGGTAATGCCTCCCGCAAACAGTTCTCTGGTTTCCCGATCTCTGACGGACGAAAAATCATGAAACACTTTCTCCACCGCTTCTTTCAGTTCGTCGGCACGGGTGGCCCCCGTCAGTTCCTCCTCCAGTCTGTCCAGTGCGTCGAATACGGCCGTGTTCACCAGCCCCGAAGGCGCCAGGCCAGTCAGCTCCGCCCGTAGCAGCTCACATTGCCGCAAAAACCTGCCGAAGATCTCCTCCATAAGGAGCTTTCTATTGGCGGCCATCTCCCCGTCGCTCCACCTGCCGCCCTCCAGGAGCCATGCCGTCACCGCGTCAAAGGCATCCGGGTTTGCGCCCCTAGCCTGTCCCGCCCATTCCACAATGCGCTGATACCGCTCTTTCGGACTGAAATCCGCACCGCTTCCCTCCGCCTCATACCAACAGAATCTGTCCTGTAAATTTTTCATATTCGCTCCTCCATGTATGCTAATAATGCTTTGTCGATTTCGCTTCAGCCGTCCCCTCAGTTTTGTCCGCTGCCACACGGATTGTATGAATCCGTACAGCTATCATAATGCATATTCCTGCGGATTGCAAACTGAAAATATAGCTCTGACTCAAAAAACTGCCAATGCGGCAATTCAGGCAACTGCATATATACTCACGGCAAAAATACTTGCCAGTTGAAATTGTATAACGAGTGAGCGCTTCTGTCCCCAAGTTCCTCAAAATCGTTGCGCAATCATTCCTGGACTGTGCTATACTGAAATTGCTTCGAAGCAATACGGACAGGAGGAAAACGGTAAACCCATGAACCACTATCTCTTAATCTGGTCTGTGTGTACCTTTATAGAAAACCGTGTGCGGGGGGAAATCCATATGGACGAGCTTGTCCGCCAAACCGGGTTCTCCCTGGCCCATATCCGGGACGTATTCCGCGGATGCACCGGAAAGCCCCTGGCACGGTATGTGCAGGAGCGCAGAATTGCCAACGCCGCCCAGGAGCTTCTGGACACAGACAGGACAGTCCTCGACATCGCCTTACAGTATGGATTCTCCGGCAGAACCGTCTTTTCCCGGGCTTTCAGACGGCATACCGGCTATACGCCCTCCCAGTTCCGCGCCGAAGCCCCCGTGCTTGCCCGGGTGCGGCTCTGCGCAGGGGTGTACGGTGCAGCGCTCCCAGACAAACGGGGTACCGAAAATGGCGGATAACCGGCGGCCTATGCAATGCACCGGCGTACATCTTCACAGTAAACCTCCCCAAAAAGTCTGACAAAAATGAACCTCTTCTATTATCACAAATAAAAAGAATGTGGAGAAAACAACATGAAAAAACAAGACAATGCTATTCTTTACGGCGTCCCAAAAGTAGCCTACGGCACCGACGGCTGCACCCCCTTTCCCATGTGCGTCCATTCCTGCGCAAAATACCTGGGACTGCGCACTGACTACACCCGGGCCATGGCCGAGAGCGGCGCCGCCTTCCGCCTGGCCTGGAACACCGCCTGTTGGGACGGCGGCAACGTGGACGCCATCTTTACTTTTGACGATCCGTCAAAGGTATTCCGCTGCGGCATGCGTGCCATGGAACGGGAATTTCAGCTTCTGGGCCGCACTCCGGAGACGAAAAAGGAGGATTTCATGGACTTCATCCGCAGGGAAATCGATGCCGGAAACCCGGTCATCGCCCTGGGCATCATCGGCCCGCCGGAAGCCTGCGTCATAACCGGCTACCGGGAAGGCGGCAATGTACTGATGGGGTGGAATGTGTTCCAGGAATATCCGGAATACCAGGCAAGCGTCCGTTTCGAGGAAAACGGTTATTTCATCACCGGGGACTGGTGGGAGAATCCCGACACCACCGCTCTGATTGCAACCGGCACGGAAAGCCTTCCTCCCCTTACCCCCATGGAAGCGTTGCAAAATGCGGCGGAAGCGCTGAACGGGCGCATGTGCGGAACCTATGCCAGGGGCTTCCTGGCCTATGATGCCTGGAGAGACGCCCTGCTGTGTGACCGGGATTTTCCGGCGGATGCCGTTTTTCCCCTGTTGGTGGAACGCATGATGTGCCACGGCGATGCCATGGACTGCCTCTCCGACGGCCGTAGCCACGCGACAAAGTACCTGCGCAGACTAGCGGAGCAGGCTCCTGCAATGGCCCCCGGACTGAATGCCGCCGCGGGAGAACTGGAGCAGATACCGGAGATCATCTGGAAAGAAATGATTCCCGTCCTGGGCGGTTGGGAGCGGGGCGAGGCCCAGACACGCCAGCTGGCAAAAGCAGAGAACCGCCGCCTGTTCGCCGGACAGATCGAGCGGATGAAGGCCCACGATGAACGGGCGTATGGCTGTATCCGTGAATTACTGGAGGGCAACCGGTAGCAGGCCCTCTTCCGTCACTGCCCCGGTTCCTCATTCATCAGTTCGGGGAAACATGCGACTACCCGGGGCACTGCCCCCCTGTCCGGGGCTGTCGCTTTCCCGGCAGCCCCTTGTCCCGCCGCTTCAGCATGCGGCTTATTCCCCTCATCTGTTCTCGTTCACATAGAGCTGAATCCGGTTCTGTATCACACTTACCACGTCATCCGCCCCTTTTTGCCCGCTGTAACAGGCAGGCGCCTCCTCGTTGATGATCTTTATGACCTCATCCCCTTCTGCCGAAAAAAGCGGCATCGCATTCGGAAGCAGACTCAGCACCATGTCCAAATCCTCCCTGTTTAATTCTTCTCTTTCCAGGGCAGCCTCTGCTCTCTCCTCCAGTTTCCTTTTCAATGCAGGATATGTGAGCCAAAACTCCGCATAGAGCTCTCCTTTTTCCTGTGTCAGAGATTCCTCAATAAAACTCCACGCGCTCTCCTTGTGCTCCGACACCGCGGCAATCCCATACACATTGCCGCTCAGCAGAAGGTGGCCTCCCCTTCCGTCCGGGGTTGGGAATCCCGCGCAGACAGCATCCTCCCCGAACATTTTCACATAATCCCACATGATAAACGGCGGATACAGCTCTGCCGTGATGAACAGCACTTCCCCGTTCTGAACCCTGGCGGACAAGGGTTCCTCTTCCCTTCCGCCTGCCGCAGAATCCGGAAACCGGCTCACATACGCAAGCACTTCCTTAAATCTATCCGAATCAAAATCGCAGACGCCGGTATCCCAGTCGATAAATGCATCCTCATTGAACATCATGAGATACTGCATCATCTCTTCTCTTGTAACCTCCGCTTTCGTCAAACTATTAAAAATTTTTGCCCCCGGATAACGCTCCGCAGCCGCCAGCAGTTCCTCCAGTGTGAGACCTGCCTTATTGTCCAACTGTGAAGCCTTCCCCACTACGGTTCGAATCATGAACTCCGCCGGAATGCCTGTCAAAATATTGTCGAAAGTATATGCATCCAGTAACCCCTCCACAAAATCCGAAGGCTCAAAAGCTTCCGACTGCTCCACATAAGGCGTCAAATCCTCAAAGAGCCCCCGGGCGGACAGTTTCCGAACATCAAGGCCGGACAGATCAATTAAGTCCATGGGCTCCTTAGTCAGTATGGCGTTATACAAATCTGTCAGGGCTTCATAGTTTTTCACCGTAATATGATATTGGCCGCTTCCCCTGTTGAACTTCACTGCCATTGCCGCGAGTTCGCTTCCGCCGTTCACAGTGGCAAGCACCAGTTCCTCCCGCCCGGGGGCCTGTTCCGCCCTGGTCCTTTTCAGTACTACAATCACCCTGTCATCGTTCAGCCAGTCTTCCACTGTGGCGCACAGCCTGCCGTCCTCAAGCAGATACAGGTTTGCGGCACAATATCCGTTGATATCGCTGTCCATCCAGAGAAAGAGCTCTTCTCCGGCCGAACCCGAATCTTTTTTATGCAGGTCAAAGTTATATCCGTATACGGCTCTGTCATCATACAGCAGAAGATCATACCGGCTGCGCAGGTCCTCACTGTCCGAACCGGAGCCTCCGTCCTGCCTGGCAGCGCCGCTTCCATTCCCCGTCGAATGACTGTCGCTTCCGGCGGAACCGCCCTGCCCGGCAGCGCCGCTTCCATTCCCTGTTGAATTGCTGTTACTTCCGGCGGAACCGTCTCGCCCGGCAACGCCGCTTCCATTCCCCGTCGAATGACTGTCGCTTCCGGCGGAACCGCCCTGCCCGGCAGACTCACTCCCCCGCCGCATTCCCCCGCAAAGCCCCCTGATATTCGGCAGATTCCCGGCAGCCTCCGTCAATCCGGCATTCTCAAAATCAATTTCCATCAGAGTACAGCGGCCGCTCTCCTCTGCGTTCCCCCCTGGAATGCCCACCCTTTCCTCACTGATACAGACATAAAATTTCCCGTCAGCGCCGTCGCAGGTTCCCCTTATCTGTGCAGATGTCTGATTCTCCGAAGAACTGCCGCCGGCAGAGCGGTAACTGACAGAACCGTGATAATCCCCGTCACCGGTATACAGCAGCATCTCCCCGTTATCGAGAAATAGATAAAGCCTCCCCTGTCCATCCACAGACAGCTCCCACAGGGAGACATTCCCCCCTGCCTGCTCCGTGATATCCCTGGAAAACAGGCAATTCCCTTCCGGGTCAAACCTGCACAGGAACCGTTTCATGGAACCGGAATCTGCCGGATAGACATTTGCAGTCATATACAGGCCCGCATCCGGCGTAAAAAAACGGTAGCCCGCATCCCAGTCATTTCCTCCTTCAGGCCAGTTGATGGGAATACGCTCAAGCCCGCCATCACTCAGGGAATACCGGCAAATACTTTTTGTGCTGTTTTCCGTCTCTCCCTGCACCACATAGCAGAGGGTATCCCCCACCGGCTGCATTCCTCCATAATCCGCAGATGCATCCCCCACCGTGAACACTTCCGGCACATAAACCCACTCCCGCCCCTGTGCAATCGGGGAAGCCGGGCTGTCGCCTGATATGGCAGCCTGATCGGCGGCCCTGTCACTGCCGGACAGGCCGTCCTTATCAGCAGTACCCTTACCAAACAGGCCGTCGCCGCATGCTGACAGAGATATACACAGCAGCAGACAGCCTATTGCTTTCAGGCAACATCCTGACAGCCAACGGCGTACTGACAGCGGACAGTGTAATTGCACTTTTTTCATTTGACACATCCCTCCATATGTCTTTTCTATCAAAAAAATATTTTATCCTGATACTCCATACTATACTTAAGGGGTGTATCACTTTCGTTTAAGGGATGTATCATTTTAGTATCCGGAGAACACAATTCAGTCAAAGTATTTGAATTCCTCGCCGCCATTAAGCTCGACTTGGAATTGCTTTACATCTTTAGAATATCAATAAGTTCCGATACCCTCGCAGGTATTGTGAATTGTTTTCCGTTGAGAACAAAATAATCATCACACAAGTTCATCCCATACAAAATTCCCTTGTCCTGCCCATAATGTCTTTTAAAAGCTCAAGATTTTTCAAGGTATCGTCGCACTCAAGAGAATGATTGCATCCGTCATATACCGTCAGCGGAATACGGTTTGCCTCAGAAAGCCGAATAATCTCATCCGTATCGCTCCAGGGGTCTGCCGTCCCGATAAAGCCGATTCCGTGCTCCGGCGCGAAAAGGTAAGTCTGGGCCAGGGGCGTATACAGAATATGCCTCACGTTTCTTAATCCGCGTTTCTCCGCATAGGACGCCGCAATGATTGTTCCAATGCTTTTTGACACGAAAAGCACATCGTCAAAGCCGAACCAGTCCACGTCTGCAAGCTGACTTTCCGCCTGCAATAACAGCGCTTCGTATGCCTCTCTCATTTTCCTTTCGTTGCCGCGAATATTTCCGCCGTCATAAGCGTAGCTTATATTTCTGTAATTCTGATACCCCAGTTCGCAGGCAATCTTCCTGCTGTAATACAGAAGGGGTTTGTCGCAATGGTATCCTATTCCCGGAAAATAAACGGCTGTCTTTGCCATAATTTCTCATCCCACCTTTGTTTTCTGTTATTTATACTCACAGTTGATAACATTTGCCAGTTGAAATTGTATATCTTCTGTTTTACCCTCTTTCCAACAACGGCCTGTCATCCTTATCTGCACAATTTAACACTGTCCGTGACATCCCGGTCCGGTCTGCCTTTCACCAGAACAACCATGGTGGCAGGCTGCCCGGGGGCAATGCTACCGGCATTTTCAATTCCAAAAGCCTCCGCCGCATTCCCGGTGGCCCCCTGCCGCTCTCCAAAAACGGTTCTCCTGGAAATCATGCCGTCTTCGATGAGCACCGATGCCTTTTCCCATGCTGCCGTGCCGTCAGCATCAATGTTTCCGGATTCTCTCAATCAGGCAGCTGTGAACCTTCTTCTCCACGTCATAATTGATGCCCGCCATGACCACCTCGCCGCCATATCCCTCCAACACCGCAGGATAATTCTTCTCCGTGATTTGCCGGATTGCTCCCTCTGATGTCTTATTCCACTTCAGCTCAACCACTAACGCCGGGAGCATGGAGTTCCTTTTCGGCAGGTACACCACATCCGCAATCCCCTTCCCGGAGGGCAGCTCCTCCACCTTCAGGTACTGGTCTACCGCGGCGATATAGGCAAACTTAATCACATACCGCAATGCCTGTTCATTGTTGTAGAATGTTGGGGCGTACTGGGTATCGTGTATTGCTTCTATGGCTTTCGCTGCCGCCTCCCCGTTGCCTGCAATCGTATCCTCCAGGAGCCTGCGGGAACGGCTGATCAGTTCCATCCATTTCCGACTGGCATTGGTGCCCTTCAGTATTTTCCGGAACTCGCCTCTCACCTCTTCATTGGGGATGCGCACCGTGCCGTCTTCCTCATTCCATGTCAGGTACCCCAGATGGATGAGCAATGTCAGTACATCATCGCGGCTCTTAAATGTTTCAAAATCATTCTCAAAATCATCTGTGTCAACCTCTATCTCCTCCCCGGAAATCAGCCGGGAGACAATCTCCTGCAACCCCTCGAAATCCATGTTGATATAGGTCATCAGCGATTCCGCCGCAGAGGTTTTCTGCCAGTAGGAGCCAAACTTCCTCTTCCTCATGGCCAACATGACCGAATAGGGATTGTAGACTGGACCGATATCCGAAAAATCATACCCGTCGTACCATTTTCTGGCATCCTCAAAATTCATCCCGTAGCTTGCGCACAGCCTCCTTACCTCACCTTCCGTGAAACCTGTATACGCCGCAAATCCGCCCGGGTCAAGAATCGAATATTCTATAAAATCCGAGATAGCCGACTGGGAGCCGTCCTTCTTGATGGGCAGAATCCCCGTCATATAAGCTGCTGCCACCACCCTCGGTGTAAAGCTGCTGTTTTTGAACCATCCCCTGAGGAAATTCAGGTACTTCTTCTGCACTGCCCTGTCGCCTTTTGCCTCCCGGATCAGCGCATCCCACTCATCAATAATAAATACAAATTTTTTCCCTGACTTTTCCACACAGTCGATCATGGCATCCCCAAGGCTTTTCCCCTCCAGTTCCGGGTAGCTTTCCGTCAGCTCCCTGTATACCGCGTCGGCAATCATATTCGGTACATTTAAAAGGGGCAGATCCATTGTCGTTGCCTCGGAAACAAATCCGGTGATGTCCAGGTTAATCACATTATACTGGTTCAGGTGCTTCAGATACCCTTCTGTCCCCGCAATCTCCTTATCGTCAAAGAGCGCACGAGAATCGCAGGAACAGTCGTAGTATGCGCACAGCATCTTTGCCGCATAGGACTTTCCAAAACGCCTTGGCCTGCTGATGCACGTCAGCATCCCTGTTGTCCCTATGGTCTGATTGATTAATGCAATTAAGCCGGTTTTATCCACATATTCCGAATGCAGTATTTTCTGGAATCCTTTATTTCCCGGATTATAATATGTTCCCATGAAAGTCACCCCCGATATTGTCATAGCTGTAGTATATCCCAATGAAGTGACATTTGCAAGCCGCCACATAAGCGGCTTTGAAAAAAGTTGACACAAATAGATCTCCATGACGCAATTGGGGTGACTCAAGTAGCACAAAAAGGCACAGGAAGGGGAGATGCCTTATGGCGGAGACCGCGATTACTTCTTCATTTTTGATCGCGGCAATGGTTCTGCTCAGGGGTATGTGGAAGGAGAAAATCAGCCGGCGCATACAGTATGCCCTGTGGCTGTTGGTAGCGGTGCGCCTGTTGGCGCCGGCTACGCTGTTCCATAATCCGCTTCATATACTGAATGTGGTGCACTATACGGCAGACGGCGGAAAACAATTGGAGAATGGCGCAGAGAGAAGGAGCCTGTATCCCGGGAAGCAGTTCCATAAGGAAGCAGATACCGGACGGATACCTTAAGCCCGGCGGGGAATCCGGACAAACGGGAAAATGGAGTGGCTATTTCCCGGGAAAACGCGGCCGTCCGGGAGACACAGGATATATAGAAACCGGGCTGTTTTGGGCAGAGAAGGCGGGCTGTTTGCCATGCCCATGGCTTTTGTAGTGCCAGTGACAGGCGCGGGGCCGGAATGGATGGAGCGGCTTTCGGAAGTAAGGAGCCTTTCGGAATACGCCGAGCTTAATATTCTCCCAGAATAGGCAGACCGTCAGGTTCCCCGGGAACGTTTGGCCGTCATGGGTGTGCCCGCACAGGTCCAGGTCCACTCCCGCATTTGCCAGTTCCTGCAGTTCTCTGGGCTGATGATCAATGACGATGACGGGCCTGCCCCTCCGTGAGCTGTTCCGGCGTCTTCCTGACGCGGATTCCCCTGCCGGGCCTGCCGTAGTCCGGCCTGCCGTACAGATAGAACGCGTCATCGATCAGCACGCCCTCCTCCCGGAGCAGCCGTATGCCCGCCTTCTCCAGAAAGGCATCCATCCTGGGGTCGCTGGCCTTTTCCCCGCTGCCGGCAAAGGTGAAGCCGGCCAGGACTTTTTCTTTGATGTCATGGTTGCCATAACAGGCGTAGACGCCGTACCGGCTCTGTATCCCGCCCAGGACTTCCGCCAGAAGTTCCGGGTCTTCCAGGGCCTCATATTCATTGTCGAAAATATCCCCCGCTATAACTACAATATCTGCGTCTTCCTGATTGATAAGGTCCACCATCTGTTCCATGTGCCAGATGCCGATGCTGTATCCCAGATGGAGGTCCGCCGCCAGAATAATCTTCAGCTCATCCAGTCCCGGTACCTCCTTGTCCACGGACAGCTCATAATTCGTCACGCTGATATGGTCCGCGCTGACAATCCCCGCCAGGCTGAGACCGCCCACACAGAGAATACAGCCTAAACCGATGATCCCATGCCCCCTTCGCGAGAACAGCCGTTCTTTCCAACGGGAGTTTCCCCCGGAGAGTAGGCGCTTTACCCCAAGGCGCAGCAAATCCGCCATGAGGATAACCAGCAGGGCATAGAGCAACACTCCCAGCCAGGTGTTGGAAAACTGCTTCAACAGCCGTTTTGCAGGCGAGGGCTCCAAGAGAAAAGCCGCCAGGATGCCTGCCTCATAATCCGTGATGCCCTTTCCCGTATTGGGATGCCCTGCGGAATAGAACTGGTCCGCGGCAAAGAGCAGCAGCAAGACCAGTCCTGCTGCCATCAGCACCCTGGACGGCACTCTGCGGAACAGCCCGTCCAGCGAGGGAGCCAGGACATATATGATGGCCATGCCGCCGATGCCGAAGACCAACAGCCCTTCCGCGCAGATGCGTCCGTTCAGGAGATATCCCGTATAGTCCCACCACTTGGTTCCGTTGTAGGCATATTCCAGTTATGGCCCTTCATCAGTTTCCTGGACAGGGTTATGGCGTCCAGGGTTTTTATGGCCGGATTCTCCGCCCCTTAAGTGTCTTATTTCTTCTGTGCCTTCTTTAGCACCAGTTGCAGACGCAAGCAGAAAATCCCTCCGCCTGTGAAGAACAGCGATCTTCCTGCCGTAATACAGAAGAGGCTTCCTCCTACACAATCAGATTCGACATCGTCCCGTAGCAGGTCACATACGCTCCTGCCCTTGCCCTGGTAAGCGCCACATAAAGCAGGCACTTCTCTTCCGTTTCAAATTCCTCAAGGGAAACATCATCAGAGAAATCGCTTCGCACGCCATTCGGAAGTGCCTTATTATTCACGCCTGCCGCAAAGATATAGCCAAACTCCAATCCCTTCACTCTGTGCATAGTGGCAATGCGCACCCCATCATAAGAACGGTCATCCACCTTGCTGGCCTTTATCTCATATATCTCAAATCCGTTATTTCTCAAACCGTCTTTATAGGCATCAACCAACCTGTGTGCTCTTGCCACGACACAAATGTCCTTCCGGCGGACGCCCGTTCCTTCAAGCTCCCTTATTTCTCCCATGATGAAATCCAACTCTTCTTCCGGTGTTTCAAACCTCCTGATCACCGGAACTTCTCCATGTGTCAGGGACTGGCAATTATCACCGTCATCATACTCCTCATCCATATCGTCAAAGGATACACCCTTCAGAAGTCCGAAAGCATATTTTCTAATCTCTTCTGTGGTCCTGTAATTGATGCGGAGTTTTCTGGCCCTGCCGCGCACATTGATGCCGCACTTGGAAAGAACCGCTCTGTTGCGGTAGATTCTCTGGTGGGCATCTCCCACGATAAAGATATCGTTCCGGTGCTGTTCACCTGCAAGCGCCCGAATCAAACGGTAAGCACTGGGGCTGAAATCCTGCCCCTCGTCCACGATGATATTCTCATATCTTCCCACAGAGAACTGTTTCTCCAGAATGATGCGGCACTCATACATTGCATACTCGGAATCCCGGAGTTTGCGCTCGTCACACAGGCACATGTATTCTTCAAATACCCCCCATACCTTCACACGCTTCATGCGGTCAAGACGAAGCCCCCTGCCGATGCGGGAAGCCTTGATGTACTTCTCTTTTGTATAGGCCTCCTGTGCCTGGACCACCTTAATCCATTCATCGATATAGAAATTCTTTGTATAATCCAGCGCTCCGCCCGCCCGGGCAATGGCAGCATCCCAAACCTTATCCAGTTCCTCTCCATAGGAAATACTATACTCGTACCCCTGCTCACGAAGGAAGGAAGCCACCCACGCATCCAGGTTGATGACTTCTATCTTCTTCATCTGATCCACAACCGCAATCTTTCGAAGATTTTCCCGAATATCATCCCCCAGGTTTTTGGTAAAAGTAGTAAAAAGTATACGCTTTTCCGCAGGAAGCTCTGCCGCCAGCCTCTTTGCTCTGTGCATGGCCACCACAGTCTTTCCCGTACCGGCTCCGCCGAGAACTTTTGCCGGGCCTGCATAGTCTCTGTTGACGATTCTTCTCTGTGTGGGATGCAGGAAAATTCTCCATTTTTCAAGGGGCTCTGCCATGATTCGCTTCAGTTCCTCTTCTCCGTCTACTATTACGAAGCTCTTCCTGCTGGAATCTGACTGCAGCGCTTTAGCCATATCTTCGTCTCCTGCGGTCACAGGCGTTTCCTCATACAGCGTCTTGACTACTTCTTCATAATCAAATCCGTGCGCCAGCCATTCCAGGCCCTCATATGCTTCTTCCGGAAAGCTCTTCTTCATGGCATAAAACGCATCCACCGTTTCAATGCTCTTTACCATGGGAACCTGCTCTTGCGGAAGCCCTATGCGGATCAGCTGTTCATCCGTATAGGCTCCGAAAACCGTTTCCCTTTCAACCTGTTTCTCCACGGTCACTTCCTGTACTTCAAATACCTGAACCCCGCCTGTAACCTTATTGATGGAGCACTTTTTGCGCTTTGCCCATGCATAGGCTTCGTCATGATGGTCCACCCAGAGCAGCATATACACGTTCGTATCAGGGCATCTGACTACGATCGCCCTGTATGTATCGTCAATGCGCACCGAGCAGATATTCCTGTCAATGCCTTCCTCAATTTTTTCATAATGAATCCCGACAGAATTGGGATTGGTACGGAACTTATTAAAAAATTCCGTGGCTTTTCCCTGCTTACTTCTGGGCAATGCCGCAAAAGAAGTCAGAAAATCCGTTGAAATCGCAACCATAGGCTTATCCATCATCCTTCACCCCCAAATTTGTCTCTTGTCAGTTTCTCCGCTGCCAAAAGCACCTTCCATCCCTCATGCTGAAATACTTCGGAATACGCCTCCTGTCCCGGCAGAAGAAGTACCACCTTCTCTTTCGTCCATGCCATGGAAGCCTCACCGATTACAGCTCCGTTCCTGTTACCCTCAAGCTCGTATCCAACGACGTCAGGAGCCGGAATCTTATTCTTCATCATCTCCGCAGCGCAGGCTTTCTCTACATCATCCAGAAAGTCGTAGACAGCCTCCCATCCGCCCATATCCGCATCTGCCCTATAGTCCGGCGCGCTGTCAGTATCCGTACCGGCAGGATTCTCCGAAAAAAGAGCCGTGTATACAGAATTGCTGATGCCCTTCCTTGTCATAAAGAGCGCATTCTCCACAAACTGCATATTGTTGCAGAAGCTTAAGAAACCGTTCCAATCCTTGTTGTAATAATCCGTGCGGCTGTCACTGTCATTCAGGACGGCAAGCACGCGGATTGGCGCGTCCATCTTCTTATCCCTGTCATCCATGGACAGCATGGAGTATATCCGCAGATTTCCCTGCGTCTGCCTGGGCTCCCACATGCCGTAAACCGCCCTGCCATACGGACAAACCCTGCGCAGGCTGTCCATGCTCCTGTAGGCGCTCTGCCACTCCCGGGCCTGGGCATCATATACCTTCTGCCTGTCCATCAACGTATAATCAAGGAGCGAGAACGCAAAAGCCTTCCCATGCACCGCAAACAGTTCTTCCGCATCCGGACGGCTCAAATACTCCACCAGGAGTTCGAATGGACTCTTCTTTGCCGGCATAAGCCCCTGCGCATTTATCGCCTTTACATAAGACATATACATCCTGGAACCGCCCGGCAGCTTGTCATAGAGCCAGGTGTCAGTCTTGTAATCTCCCCTTGACCGGAATACATCCTGCACATCATTGTAGGAAAGGGACCACACCCTGTATTTGCCGCTTTGGAGAATTGCCATACGTTTTAAGAAATCATCTGCCACATTGTCCTTATGGAAGGTGAAGCCGTCGGTAAATACCGCTACAGGTTTCTGTGTGCCGGTGGTGCGGACAGGCCAGAGCACAAAGTCAGGTATGCATTTAACAGCCACTCCCTCTGACGGCCCTAAATCCACCTGGGGTTCGATATTCCAGGTGCATTCCCCGATTCTAAGGGAATACCCTTCTTTCTCGTTTACCAGTTTCTGATTGACAGACACCATTCTGTTCACAGACCCGAGACGATTGAAGGCTTCAAGGAACTGACGCTCCAGCTCGCTTCCGATAAGCGGGTTCGTATTAATCAAAGAAAGCTTCCTGATTCTGCACAGCTTGTCCTTTCCTGACAGAATACGCTTAAACATGGCAAGAGCCGCCCTTTTTGAAATCTCACCGATATGCTGGCTCTGCCTGTAGGCATACAGGCATTTATAGCATCCGTCCTTGTTTTTCTCTTCCCTGCAGGTACATTTTTCCATGGCTTCCACGGCAAGCTGCATCACATTGATCATGCCGTGTCTGTCGTTCATCAGCTGCCGCAAGTACCCGGTTCCGCCCGGCACCGTATCATAGATGACCAGATACTGGTTCCTGTAATCCGCATCAGGGACCGGCTCCTGGCTGACGGTTGCACCCAGATGGTCAATATTGCCGAATTTCTTTTTCATGCCGAGCATAAATGCCGCGACAAAAGATTCTACCCTCACCCTGGATGTATCCAGAGACGTGGCCGGAACCAGAATCCGGATTGCTTCCGTGGTAAATTGTCTGTAAAGAAACAGGCACTCTTCATATGGCTCCTGCATGGGATCCGTCCTGGCATCCTTAACCATCCGGCAGTACCGGGTATGCTGCGGCGGCCTGTTGGGAAGCTGAATCTTTCCGCAGTATTTACATACCAGAAATCCCTTGCGGACAGCTTCTTCACCGGCGACAAACAGCTTCTCTCCGCTGAAATCCTTCTCTCCAAAGTTGATTTCCCGCATGGTTGCCTTCTTTACAAACTCATAACCAAACGGAATCTCCCCCTCGCCCATACTGTATGCCGGATCGATATCTTTGTCATCCTCAATCTCCACCAACATTTCCTTATGGTAAAACTTTGTGGTACGGTCATCACTGTCATCGCTGCTGATACTTTCCTTATATTTCATGTTGGAATACACCATCTGCACCTTCAGCATAGGACGCACCTGTCCGGCATCCCCCCATCCCGGGCTTCCGCACTTATCGCAGGCAATACGAGGCCTGCCGGAACTTTCAAGCTCCGCATGGGAGCAGGAAGGACACAGCCGCCATCTCTCTATCTTTGTGGTATTGATATCCACCTGATCAATATTCAGTTTCTTGCCCCCTGCGTAAAAACTGTTCAGAGGAGCGAATTCGCTGATGGCAGAGGATGCCGAACGGCTGTATTCGTAGGTGTATTTCTCACCCTTGGGCTTCTCACCCTCTTCAGGGTTTTCCCCACGATAAAGGATTGCCTTCAGCACAATGCCTGCTTCCGGAAAAGCATAGTTCGGCAATAATCCCTGGTCTGACATAAACGCAAAAGTATTCTTTTCGTTGATATTCATGACAATCCTGCCAAGTGCAGCCGCTTCACCCTTCAGGTCCTTCATTTCCTCATCGTAGGAGGAATCTTTCGGCTTTGCTTCCAGCTGCCTGATCAGGGCATTCAGTTCATCGATATTTGTCTGGATGGCCTTCTTGTGTTCCCTGATGCTTCGGAACTCATCGAATATCCTGCTCTGAAGCGTTTCGCCGCCCTGGCCGTCGCCCATGGCAAAATCGGCGATCTCCTTCTTTGCATTCTCATCCAGCCTCTCCTCTTCGTCCGCACCGGCATCGAAGGTCTGGATGAATGTCCTCACCAGCCCGGAAAGATTGTCCTGTACATAGTTCAGGTAGTTATAGGGAAACCGCTTTTTATTCCTGCCGTCCAAAGCAGACAGGATCTGATTCAGCTTCAGCGGTACATCCGCCTTTCCGGTCTTTACCCAGGAGTCCATACAATACGCCATAAACTGTCTGGAAAGCACGGATGTGGCCCTTAAGAATACCTTCGGCGGCTCCACACTCCCCCTGATCATCTCTTCCGGCTCCGCATAGAAGTACAAATCATGGGGCCTTGCATTTGCCACGGCAATCACAAGGGAATTGCCGTCTGTTCTTCCGCCGCGGCCTGCCCTCTGGGCATACTGTGCCTGTGCCGGCGGAATGGAGCACATCACTACCGTAGACAGATCGCCGATGTTAATTCCCATCTCAAGTGTGGGTGTACAGGAAAGCAGGTTTGCATCCCAGGGCATCTGCGCATCCTTTTTCTTCTGAAAATCCCGCTCCAGTTCTTCTCTCGGCTCTCTGTCAAGAAGCCCCGTATGCTCCCTGGCTACGATGCGCACCATCTCGCCATTATGGTAAAGCTTTCCGTAGAAATCAAGCCCTTCATCCAAAGCCTCCACATAATGTCCGCTGCAGGCTGTACGAAGACAGCACATTCCCTCCGTGCTGTGCCGATTCTTCCCCGCCACGGTAATGCGGTTTCCGCAGACATCGCAGGCCATCTGAACCGTATCCCGGCTGACAGTGGTTTTCTGATAACTGATTCCCCATGCAGGGATATTTTCAGGACCCTTTAACCTGTCAACGGCCCCCGCTGCCGTCAGTTCCTCAAGCATGACAGAAAGAACCTGAACGCAGGCATCCTCGCTGTGCATAACGGGAAGATACTTGCCGATCCACTTCCCATACCAGGAGCGTATGGAAATGTCGTCAAAGAACCAGGCTTTTTTTGCCCTGCCCCCCATGGTGATAAACTTCGGTGCATTTCGGCCTTCCCGCATACCCGGAAGCCATTTATTCGTCCTGTAGACAAAGCGGCTGCCGCCATTTTCCACATAGGGAATATAAATGGGATTGGAAAATGCGCCGTTCTGCTTCATGGTAAGCAGTACGCCCATGAGCATCCGCTCACATTCTTCTTTGCTGACACCATCCAAAAGTCCATACTCACTGACTACTCTGTCCAGAATCCTCTCCGCCGCCCCATCCAACGCAAAGCAGGTTACACAGCACCCCGACTTTTCCAAAGATCGTCCGATGCGTGCCGACATGCCGAATTCCAGCATCATCTCATATTCCGCCCTTTTGGTGACAGACTCCATAAAGGCTGTGCCATCCTTATCGGCAATCCATGCGCCCTTTGCAATCAGGTTATCATATCCTCTCATCCAGGTGAGAGAGGGTGCAACAAAGTAAGACAGGAATTTCTCATTCCCCATCTCCCCCTTCCAATACCTCACGCACTCCTCCGTAAAGTCCTTCAGGGATTTCTCTTCCTTCTGCCTCTTGGAATACTGCTGCATCGCCATTCTGAGGCCAAACCGCCATGTCCTGGAATTAAAGAAGCCTGCATGATGTGACGCATCCTGAACATTATCCGTAAAAGCGAGAAGCTTCTTATCATCGTTAAAATGCGAGGCATAAAGCTCTGAAACGCATGCGCTGATAGCCGTGGCGCTTCTCACGCCCATGATGGCAAGGCCGCCCCGGCTTCCGCAGAACGGGCATACAAAATTCCTGCCTCTTCCTGTTCCTGATATCTCCGGCTGAAATGTCCATACCGGAAATGTACGATGGCCGCTGCCGGAAAGCTGCCCCTCCCTCTCTTCCAGTGAGAGCTCCATATCCTCCGGGGAGAGCACCTGCTTCTCATCCATGGATACTTCTGCACTTTCCCCTTTTAGATGAGGGAATATGATCCTGATTCTCGGATCGCAGTCAAAATACAGGTTATAAAATGCGGGCAGGTCTCCAAGCGCAATGCTTCCCACCTCATTCACGGCAGTGGCCCATCCGGTCTCTCCACAGTCACGGCAGTTTACGACAGGCAGGTAATGCTTTGCCTGTGTTTCGTTTAAATCGGAAGCGAGGGCAAAGTCAATATCCTTGTCATCCACTTTCGCCATCAGGCGGCGAAGCTCCCTCATCCATACCTGAACCTGAACCGTCAGAAAAGGGCGGATCCCACCCCGGCTGTCTGCCGTTCTCGCATGAGAGATAAGCGCATATAAAGCCTCCAGGGCAGATGCTCCCCCTGCGCCAAGCTCTGCAAATTCCGGAAATCTTTCTTCCAGCTCCTTTGCCGCAGCGCTGCTCTGCCTGTAATTCCCCTTTGCCCTCGTAATCAGTTCACGGAATACACTGTGACGCTTCAGGGCAGACCCAAGCCGCACCCTGGCATCATCCCTTAAAATGTCCTCCGTCCCAAAGTCCTCAAGCCACGCGGCGGCAGCCACCTTCAGATATTCCTCCAAATCATCCTGAAGTACAAGGGTTTCCAGCCTTTCCACTGTTTTCCTATCCGGAATCCTGAAATAATCCACATCCGCTTCCGCAAAATATTCTTCCGGAGAAAGCCTGTCCTCAGTAATAATAGAATTCTCTTCAAAGGCCTCGCCAAAGATATCTTCCGCATATTTTCTGATATTCCCGCTCGTCTCTTCGCCGCCCATCGTGGCAGAAGTACCGATACAGCAAAGATGCCCGGGCAAAATATGCAAACGGGCCTTGAGCCGCCTAAGCAGACAGGCAAGATCTGTGCCCTGTGCCCCGTCAAAGGTATGCAGTTCATCTACCGCAATATATTTTAAGGTCTCCGGTTGATTCCATTTCCACAGTTCCGCATCCTTCGGGCGCACAAGCAGATAATCCAGCATCTTATAGTTGGTCATCAAAATGTCCGGCGGGGAGGCAAGAAGCGTATCATGATCCGTAATCACCTTCTCCGGCATCATCATTTTTGCCGCGTTCTTCTCTGTTCCGCCCACATACATCCCTACCCGGATTTTTGCAGACTTAAGCTCAGGGCTGCCGTCCACCAATTCAGCCATGCGCTTCGCCTGATCGGCGGCAAGGGCATTCATCGGATAGAGGATAAGCGCCTTAATCCCGTTCTCGCCGCGATGCCTGTAACAATACTCCAGTATCGGATACAGGAAGCACTCTGTCTTACCGGAACCCGTACCCGTAGCCACAAGAGTGGAGCGCCCATGGTCTCCAGTCAGTCTGTGAAAAGCTTTCTGCTGATGAACATGGGGCGTGTAAACAGGACGGATGGATCGGAATAGCCAAGGCTGTCCATCCGCCGCGCGAAACGGAAGCCTTACCGCCACATATGGCTCATGGAAGACCTTCTTGGGTTCCGACAGCATTTGCTTCAGCGAATCCCTGAAAACCAGGTTCGTAATCGGAAAAGTCGTATCAATGTAATCCTTCAGGCCGCTTTGTATCTGTCTCGCTAAAACCGATGGAATCATAGCCCGCCTCCTTTGTATTTCTACAATTGGGGAAACAGTGTTTCCCCAATTAAAATCGGCATATCAATGAAAAATATGGGAAAAATCAATCCAAAAAATGTAAATGAAAAAAATCTAAAATCATTGACAAATTAACCTAAAAGGCATATTATTTAAGTAGCTCATCTACCAGTTGTAGAAGGAGTTCCTGAAAACGTTTCACTCAATGTGAGGCGTTTTTTGCTTTATATTCTTTATACTTTTCTAATTTCTTCCTTAACGAGTGATCATGCTCAAAATAAAATGCAGTTATTAAGAGGCAGTATCTGTCTCTTTCCGCTACAACTACCATAAACTTAAGTTCTTCACACAAGATATGGTATCTCAAATCATTTTTCACACGCTCTGTCCATATCTTCAGTTCATATGTAGAACCCTCGAATTCCACCGAAGCGTCTGCATCAGCCGCCTCGACAAACTGCCTTACCCACGCTATTCTCTCACACCTTCGAAAATCCGGCACTCTGTCACCGTCTTTTTTGTAATCCTGGCAGGTAATATGAAAAAAAGCTTCTTCCTTTCCGAATTCAATGGGTTGATACCTGATTTTTACAGTCTTTCCTCTAAATGTAAATCCTGTATCCTTCAAATCCCGGCAAAACACTCGCCCGCCATACAAAGATATTGAATTTATCTTCCCGCAACAGTGTGGTTTTTGTCAATCCATAGCCACTTCTCTTTTTTATCTGCTCAATCAGCTTCAGCTTTGTATCACTCTTTTTATGTTCTTCCGGAAATCTTCTGTTTTGATACATGACAGCACCAATCAAAACATCAACAAGCTGCATCAATTGCACTTCATCAGACCTGATTGGCTGTATCCGTTTTATGCTCTCTCCAGTAAAATCATAAATACTGTTTCTACAGACTTCTTCTAGTTTTTTTACCTTTTGGCTTGAATGGGTATCTTTGATGTCTATATATATCTCATAAATATCTGTTGATGAAAAGACCCCTTTCAACATATCGAAGTACATTTTGTAATACCAATCGTCATGTGTGTGACAAAATCTCCCGTGATCCAGATTATCCTTTTCCGGAATCACGATGCATCTGAAATGTAACCATGGGCTGTCGAAGAAATAGTGAATCAATTCTTCATATACCCCTTTCTTCACTGGCGCAACCTTCGTCCACTTAAGCTCGGCTCCTGGCGCGATGCCATTCTTTCCCTTAATATCCCTTATATCACAGTTCACCTTTTTCACCTGTTGCTGATCACACCAGATTGCACCAATTACCATATCATTGATGCCGTCATGTATAAGATGACAGCTTTCGTCACAGTACACATTGTATGTTTTACTCATAATGCACCGCCTTCCTGATCTGCAAAACGTTTTTCAAAATTTGCCCAGACCTCTTCGTAATCTTTCTCCCTGTCGCATCGATCGAATGGGGCGATGTATTCAATGGTTCGCTCTATCGGACCGCCGGGCAGGGTGTCGTCGGTGATGGTGCGGGTGAATATGCCTTTTGGGGCATCTTTTATGTCCTCCCATTCCTTCCGTGAAAAACCTACATTAGTTAAACTGCGATTATTTGTAAAAACAATCCTACCTTTTCTGTCATACCATGTTCCAGCTTCATGATTTCTCAGCGTCGAAAATTGAACTTGATACATAAGCTTAAGCTGCTCAAGAGATACACCTAGCGCTCTTGCAATAATGACATCCAATTCCAGTAAAGCCTGCCTTCTATCATAATCACTCTTTAGAAATGAATTTGATGACCATTTGCTCTCAGTTTCAAAAAACTTATTTGTTAAGCGCCTATCATCCTTTAGCCATTTATCCCCATTAAAGGAAGACTCATATGTTTCAGCCCACAAACTGGAATAATGAGTATTTACACAATTCAACATAAGAACCCTGTGCTTTATCATTCCATAAAACTTCCTATCTGTAATAAACGGAATCATATTCGCTATGTTTATATAAAAATTACTTTTCCCAAAAAGTTTAACAAAAAAATCTACGGGCAATGACAAAAATAATCCTGTTGATATAAGCAAATCATCATATTTCTGAAAAGCGAATCCAATTATTCCATTCGTATGTCCTATCTTAGGCGGAATAATTGCACTCATTAATGTCCTTGCTCCTTCACAATCAATCATTTTACGGCACGCAATCCTATAATGTTTTGTGTACTTATCTCCCCAACCTGTTTCCGGTAATTTAGACATATAATCCGAAACAGATCCAACCATTTCGTAATTTGATCGAGGCATATAGCCTTCACTTATGTTTGTCAAATCTATACTATCCGTATCATTATTTCCCTTACAGCTTTCCCGCGGTGTATTAAACAATGGATTCGCTATTCCGATATGATTACCAGAATAAATACAATCATACAAATTTTCGGAATAATGCGTATTTCTTTTTATTATACCATTCTTTTGTGCATTTGTTTCATCCCACATCATAGATGCATACACTTTATCACCCAGCATTCCTATCGTATTGCTCTGAGCATTGAGAATCTTCAATATATCCATATACTGGCTTAACTGCATAACTAAAAGACGCGCACACTCCCACTTTTTAGAATCGTCAACCACATTTGCCAAAAGCTTTAATTCCGGCTCACCTATAGAAATAATTCTACTCTTATTGCCTCTAAGTTCCCTATCACCATCATCATTTCTCATAGCAAGCAGGGCTTCTGGATATGCATCCTCATATGACTCGTCTATTGTATTTGGTACATACAAATTAAATATATTTTCAAACCGATTTGTAACAGCATTTGAGAAAACATTCAATCCAAATTCACGGCTTGAATGTACGCCTGCAAAAAGTTTTAATGCATTTGAAAATCGAAAATGTTTTCTTAATCTTGGGTATAGTTTTTCCCTAATAAGATACGCATTTAAATCATTAAATACTGTCTCCGGATGGATAAATGCAAATACCCCATCCTCGCAAACATTGTTGATAGCAAGTGGCAAAAAGCATTCATACAAATTCGACTGTAATCCTTGTAAAACATAGTAATTCTGATTGGCATTCATAAATGCCTGTATGCCAGAAATACTCTCATATTCATTCAGGTAACCATGTCTGCAATTTCCGTTTTCAAATTGTTTATTCCGTTCGGCTGCCGTTTCTTTAGCACTGAATTTTTTTATCATAAATTCTGGTTGATACTCTGAAAGTATATCTTGTTCGTTCCAAGTCACTTTTATCCACGGCGGATTCCCAATCACCAAATCAAATCCGCCCCTCTCATAAAACAAATCCGCAAATTCAAGCTCCCAATGCATAAACCTCTGCCGCCTTGCGATATCCTCCGCAATCTGCAGCCTCGGAAAAATCCTTCTGGCTTGTTCAAGGTTCACTGCCCCCAGTCCCCTGGTCTGGGACAGAATCTCGTTGACAATCTCACTGCCCTGTATACCAAAACCAACAAACTCTCCCTTTGTATCGTACTGCATTTCCATCTGCCCGGGCATGATGTTTTTCTTCACCACAGGAGAGATGCCGCCCTCCAGAATCAGTGACAATTCCATAAAGAACTCCTGCCTTGTGGGGAACAACTCCGCTTTCTCAATCGGCCAGAACCAGAGCGCGCACCAATAGTCCATAGCCGCCTTGAGACGTGCATATGGACTGGCATTGTCTCCTCCTTCGGACTTATATATTTTTTTGTATATCGCATCCTTCTGGCGGATGGTCAGATGCTCCTCGTAAGCTCCCTCATCATGTCCGTACACACTTAAGGCATCTTCTGTACGAATTTCCACTCTCTGCCGGGCATGGATTGTCCTCATCCACAGATCATCGACAATATCAGAAAACTTATTCAGAATCTCAATATCATCCTCCGTATACTTAACACAAAACTCCTTCACCTTTTGTTTGATAAGCTTGCTGTTCTCCGGCTCCAGTTCCCTGATAACCTTATCCGTATAATTTGCCATGCCGGGGTCTCCCAGCAGAAAATGATAAATATAGGAGCCGCCGGAACGCTTACGCTTATAGACTTTGCGTGTCTCGTGCCGGTCCGTCACCCATTCCTCCGGCACCTTTTCAGGCTCCTCATTGTACCAGGTACCCTTCTTCAGCTTCAGCGCATTATATACCTGCCGCCTTGCACCGATCAGGGAATTTCCGCAGGCAAGCTGCGTTCCAAACCAGGGCACATGAGCTCCCTTATAAATGGTATTCAGCCACAGAGATACCTCCGCCAACTCCACAGCAATAGGGTTTAAATCGACGCCATAGACATTCCTGTCCGCAATGAACATCTTTACACGCTGAAGTTCAGACGCCCTCTTATCAAAGGCAATCTGCTCTCCAAGCTCTTCCTGCTTTTTATCCAGATAGGCCTCCGCAAGCTGGGATATCGCCTCATTCAGGAAGGCAGCGGAACCCATTGCAGGCTCGCAGACAGTCATGTTGAGGATTTCATCCGCTCTTTTCTCTTTCAGCAGCTCTTTCAGGGCATACTTTACGAGACACTTTGTCAAAACCTCCGGTGTATAGTAGGAAGCGGACTTCTCGCGCTCCCGTCCTGCCAGACGGTAGATAAAACTGCCTTTTTCATACATACGGAGCTTTCCCTTCCGTTCATCATCCTCATAACGGACACGTTCCTCCTCCGCGTACTTGTCCAGCTCGCGCTCCGGTACGAAGTAGCCTACGTCCAACTCATTGAACTTATCCCCTGCACGTTTTACTTCGTACAGATCCTCCCCCGCAATGAATCCCCGATAGCTGAGAAGCGCCTCATATACCGCCCCCATCTGGTTGATTCCAAGAGCGGAATAGGAAATCCTTCCCCTTCTCCCACGGTTGTTCGACGGCCTGGAAATGCTCATCAAATCTATAATCTTCAGCATCGTCACATTTCGAAGCTTTGCCTCATTGATGAGCGTTGTATATTGAGGATCAAAGATATGCGCCTTCAGCGGTTCCATCGTAAACATATGGTGAGGCGACGTAAGCTTCAATGCTTCCCTGTAGGCTTCCGGCTCCCTGGGATAGCCGTTATAAATCATATCAAAGAGCGCAGAAATCGTCTCATGGATATAATAGCCTTCCGCGGCCTCGGCAGAAACCTCCCTTACATTTTCACAGACATCACGCACCCCTTCCAGAGAGTATCCCTTCTGGTAGACATCTGATTTCATCGGTGCAAAGCCCAGTTCCTCCCTTGCTTCGATAAAAAGGATAAACAGAATACGATACATATAACGCAGACATTGGATCGTCAGTTCCCCTGCATCTACCGGATGCTCCGTAAAATCAGCCTGCTTCCTTGTCCTCCTGTCATAGAGGACTTCGTTTCCCAATAATTCGATACACTCCCGGAGAGCATATTTCAAGGAATCAGATACACTGGAACTGTGTTTGTAGGAATTCTCATCCAGGGCATCCAGCAGGCTGTTTCCCTCTGCAGGGCACAAGCTCTCCTTGTGCAGCAGAACCGTAAGCGCCTGGAAGGTTGTCTCTTCATGACGGCTGAAAATTTCCTCCAAATCAAACTGCAGGTACTTCTTTTTATCCCACTTATTCCTGTCGAGCAGCGCAATCTGATTGATACCAATTAAAATAATCCATCTCGGTGCTTCCGCACCGGCGAAAAACAGCTTTGCAAGCACATCGTCGTTGTTTTCGGAAAGAACCGCTCCATACTCTTCCGTTTCGGTATCCATCCTGCCGAAAACTCTGCCCATCAGGATATCGTCATTTCTTTCCTCCGCCACGGAAAGCAGTACCCATAAAAGAGGCGCGCCATTGGGCTTCTTTACCTCATGGAAAACCGGAACCGTTAACTCATCATTCAGCTCTATATGAATACTATCCGGCCTGCCATATCCCAGAGCAGCAAGGTATTCTGCCGCCTGATTCTCTATCAGTCCACGGCTTCCTTCCTCATTCCTCATCTGCAGGTATTTCTCACGGATGCGGTAATAGGCCTTGGACGTATCACGGAATGCCGCCCAGGGCGCAGCCGTCTGATTATCTCTGGCAGCCTGTCTCCAATTTGAAATCGTATCTGCCGCATTCTCTTCAAAGATAGTCGTAAAGTAATGGTTGGTGTAATACTCGTTCTGGTTCAAAATGCCCCGTAAATCCATCGCCATATCAATTCACCCCCGTTACGACTGCAATAATCTGGATATAGGGATTATTCTTGATTTCGATGGAATCCCTCTCCCAGTCATAGAAAGCCTGAAACAGCTCGTCAATCTCTCTTTCCTTCTCGGACTTCCTGCGCTGCTGCCCAAGAAGATCAAAGACCGAAAGCTGCACATCCTTATGCTTTTCCTTCAATGCCAACAGCCTTTCCATCTCACTATATATGTACGGATCCGTTCGATCCTTGTATTCCTGATACCTGACCTGCATAATCTCATTGGTTTTTTTCACCACATCCGAAAGAAGGCTTTCTCCAAATGCCACAGCTTCCGGGGCTGCCGCATTCTGGTTGGGCAGCTTATCCGCCGCTAAATGTGTTCTCCCGATAACCTCCGGTAAAGCAAGCGTATCGGCATACTCCCCATCCACATAGGAAAGAGCAAACCACTCATCCACGACAGAGGTTGAATTCCTGTTCGGAATCTGCCCCTCCACAATAAATAGCATTTCCCCGGAGCCGATACCCTCTGTCAAAGTGAGAAAAGGCACCTCTCCCCTGCGGTAAAGAATCCCCGCCTTATCATTGATCCACGAAAAGAGCGGATGCAGCTTCCATAGAAAGCCTGTAGCCGGCCAGGCCTCCTCTGAAAGAGCATTCGCCATACATCTTCGCATTTCCTTTTTGCAGAAGTCAACATCCGGTGAAAGCCGCATGATACCGTCTGACGGCATTGCTTCCTCCGGAAGAACCTTTTCCAGTTTCTTTTTTAATTCGTCTGTCAGCTTGATATTCAGCCCCCTGACAGCCTGCATCTCCTTCACCTCAATGCTTTCGGTATCGGGAAAGACAGATAATGCAGTTTTGATATATTCCATATCGTCATACAGGGTTTCTTCATCGCTGTACTCAATCTTTGTCACGGATGCAGATGACTGCATCATCATCTCAAAAGGATCGAATTCATCTTCCATGGTATCGAGCTGCGCTTCAAAATCCTCCGCGCTGACATCGCTCTCAATGGCCTTTGCAATCTCCGTCTCTTCCTCTTCTTGATTGAACTTGCCAAACAGAACCGCAGGATCGCCGATGTTCTTATAGGCCTGCTCCTCTTTCTGTACAAGAATTTCCATAATGCGGGCATCGCCGCGAATCTTCTCATTGTCAGAGCCTATCAGCATATACCGGATGTCCGGCGTTTCTTTCTTACCGTATCTGTCGATACGGCCGTTTCTCTGCTGAAACACCATCAGAGACCACGGAATATCAAAGTGAATCAGCCGATGAGACAAATAATGCAGATTAATTCCTTCGGAAGCCACATCCGATGCCACAAGGACGCGGATGGGCGACTCGGGCCTTCCAAACTCATCCACGATGCGCTGAAGTTCCTTATCGTTCATCCCGCCATACATGGATTGAATGGCATTGGAAGAAATTCCCAAATCTTTCTGAAGATTCTCCACAAGAAACCGCATGGTCTCTATTCTCTCTGTAAAAATAACGATACGGTCATCATTCTTCTTCGGATTCCATCCATAATCCGGATTCTTTAATCTCTTAAGCAGTGTGGTATAACGGGAGAAATCCTCCGGCCCTATCTTCAAAAGCGCGTCCCTAAGCTTTGTCAATACGGCTATATCCGGCATGCCATTCTCGCCAAACCTATTCTTAAGCTTTTTCAGTCTTTCGTCAATACTCTTGATACAGGCTGCCGGACTGGAAAAGAGAGCCTTTTCCAGACTGGTTTTGAAGAGCTGGCCGCTGCCTTTTGCCCTCGTCTCATCCATCTGAAGGGACATTTCCGCAAAAAGGCCAAAGGCATCCTCCTCCCTTAAGGAAGCCTTGCATTCCTCGATGCTGATCTTCCTTTCCATAAACGAACCTGCCACCTGATCCTGCACATCTTTTTTAAAACGGCGGATACATAAGCCGTCAATATCCTCCGGGCCGTAATCCTTATCATCTGCAATCGCCGTAGGATCCAGCATATTCATAAGCGATGCAAAGCTCTCTGCTTTTCCGTCATGAGGCGTGGCCGAAAGCATAATCAGTGTATCGGACTTATTCGCAAGGAGCTTCGCCAGCTTCTCTCTCTGGGAATGCTTACTTCTTTTGGCAACATTGTGGGCTTCATCGATGACGATAATATCCCACCATGCGTTCTCCAGATGGGTGCGGTAGTCCAGGTCATTCTTCAGCGTATCCACGGAAATGATGGTCTTGTCATAGTAATAGAACGGATTGTAGTTCGCCGGTATCCTCGCACGGACCCTCTGTATCTTGCCTGAGTCCAATCTGACGAGCGGTATGGTGAATCGGTTCCACATTTCCTTCTGAAACTGCGTCATCATACTCTTTACAGTGACAACCAGTATGCGCTTTCCCTTGCCTCTGGCAATCAGCTCGCTCATCAGAATTCCTGCCTCCAGCGTCTTTCCAAGGCCAACCGTATCGGCAATCAGAATACGCTGCCTGGTACGGTTCAGGGAAATCTGCGCAGGCTCCAGCTGATAAGGCATCAGATCCATGGCTGCCTTATCTCCGATATGTATCTTTGTGTCTGTAGGTATCTTCTGCCTTAAGCGGCTTTCAATATAAAGCCTGGATTTTTTGAAGAACGCAGAATCGTCCGGTATCAGCTTTACCTTTGTCGGATCTACAATCTCTATCTCTTTTTCAATATCCGTCATAAACCTGGATTCATAGTCCTTTACCAGACTGGAAATGCCCACTGCCTGCAGGGTCTGATTCCCCAGGCTGTTCGTCTCGACTCTCTTTACTATCCATTCTTCCCCCCGGACAATGATCCTCATGCCGGGCGCGTACTCCACTTTTGTCACGTATTGTCCTTTCTGTATGCTTTTCTCAATCATATCCCTCTGTAATTCATCGGAATGTTTTCATTTCAATACCTGCCTCATCCTACTTTGGGCTGCCGAATTCACCAATCGGATATTTCCCGGAAGCCAATACAGTCTTTTGATTCCAGGGACACGTTATTAAGGAAGTGCCTCATCCTGCGGGCAAAATCAGGGTTTCCGGATTCTCTCAATCAGGCAGCTGTGAACCTTCCTCTCCGCGTCATAATTGATGCCCGCCATGACCACCTCGCCGCCATATCCCTCCAACACCGCAGGATAATTCTTCTCCGTGATTTGCCGGATTGCTCCCTCTGATGTCTTATTCCACTTCAGCTCAACCACTAACGCCGGGAGCATGGAGTTCCTTTTCGGCAGGTACACCACATCCGCAATCCCCTTCCCGGAGGGCAGCTCCTCCACCTTCAGGTACTGGTCTACCGCGGCGATATAGGCAAACTTAATCACATACCGCAATGCCTGTTCATTGTTGTAGAATGTTGGGGCGTACTGGGTATCGTGTATTGCTTCTATGGCTTTCGCTGCCGCCTCCCCGTTGCCTGCAATCGTATCCTCCAGAAGCCTGCGGGAACGGCTGATCAGTTCCATCCATTTCCGGCTGGCATTGATACCCTTCAGTATTTTCCGGAACTCGCCCCGCACCTCTTCATTGGGAATGCGCACCGTGGCTTCTTCCTCATTCCAAGTCAGGTACCCCAGGTGTATAAGCAGCGTCAGCACATCGTCACGGCTTTTAAATGTTTCAAAATCATTCTCAAAGCCTTCCGTGTCAACCTCTATCTCCTCCCCGGAAATCAGCCGGGAGACAATCTCCTGCAGCCCCTCGAAATCCATGTTGATATAGGTCATCAGCGATTCCGCCGCAGAGGTTTTCTGCCAGTAGGAGCCAAACTTCCTCTTCCTCATGGCCAACATGACCGAATAGGGATTGTAGACTGGACCGATATCCGAAAAATCATACCCGTCGTACCATTTTCTGGCATCCTCAAAATTCATCCCGTAGCTTGCGCACAGCCTCCTTACCTCACCTTCCGTGAAACCTGTATACGCCGCAAATCCGCCCGGGTCAAGAATCGAATATTCTATAAAATCCGAGATAGCCGACTGGGAGCCGTCCTTCTTGATGGGCAGAATCCCCGTCATATAAGCTGCTGCCACCACCCTCGGTGTAAAGCTGCTGTTTTTGAACCATCCCCTGAGGAAATTCAGGTACTTCTTCTGCACTGCCCTGTCGCCTTTTGCCTCCCGGATCAGCGCATCCCACTCATCAATAATAAATACAAATTTTTTCCCTGACTTTTCCACACAGTCGATCATGGCATCCCCAAGGCTTTTCCCCTCCAGTTCCGGGTAGCTTTCCGTCAGCTCCCTGTATACCGCGTCGGCAATCATATTCGGCACATTTAAAAGGGGCTGGTCCGTTGTGGCGGCCTCGGATACAAATCCGGTGATGTCCAGGTTAATCACATGGTACTGGTTCAGGTGCTTCAAATACCCTTCTGTTCTCGCAATCTCCTTATCGTCAAAGAGCGCACGGGAATCGCAGGAACAGTCATAGTATGCGCAAAGCATCTTTGCCGCATAGGACTTTCCAAAACGCCTCGGCCTGCTGATACAGGACAGCTTCGCCATTGTCCCCAGGGTATGATTGATTATTACAATCAAGCCGGTTTTATCTACATATTCAGACTGCAGGATCTCGCTGTATCCAAAATTTCCCGGATTCAAATAGGTTCCCATAAAAATCACCCCCATACAAAAATACACGCACACTCATGTTCTTTAAGTATTCTTCTAAACATAATGATTCCCGCCAATACAATGGCGTTGAACATCTGACAAAGATACGCTCCGCTTTTTGTAATTTTCCCTTGATTCATGGATTTTCCCGGCCTCTCGTTTTTATACTGTTATTTCTATCCCATTGCACTGTTATGCCTGCGGAAGCTTTTGAGAAACTGAAAGCCGCCGTCCATGCATTGGCGGTATTATTACAATTGAATAGTTGATTTTCCCGAATCGTTTGCATATACCGCAATGGAATCATGTTCCGCAACGGCAGGCCTGTCCCAGAATAAATGACTCTCTCCGTGGCATGCCTTCCCCTGATAGTCATAAGTGTAAAAGATGATATAGGGATATTTTCCCGCATACCGCACCGTGTTCTGCTGACATACTTTTTCTACCGTTCCGGTTACCTTCGCTCCGTTTGCAAGCAGCTCATTGTGCAGTTTCTTCTTTCGGGAGGCAATGCCTCTCAGCACGGACTGCGCAATCAAAAACATTGCGCCAATAACCAGAATAATCACTCCGTTTATATTCGGCTCCTGTCCCGCCGATTCTACCGCAGACATAAATACAATGATAAAATTCAACAGTCCCATCGCAATAAATGCAATGCCAATCCAAAGCCAGATTGTTTTAAATACATCCTCCGGATATCTTGGTTCGTTCATTTTTCTCCTCCACAATTCCAAAAGAGACCGCTTTCAATTTCCGTGTCCTCATTGCTCTTTTTGCGCCGTCTGCCACTGCTTTTCCCGGGACAGGTTCGCCCCTGTGCGGAACCTCTTCTGCACTTTAAATAGCCATAAGCCAACTACAATAATTAACAAAGTCAAAAACAGGAGAGAGACCATGATGGAGCATAATCCCTGCGCAATACTCCCCAATATTCCGTCAATTCCTATACCGATTCCCAGTAATAAAGCGGGTTTGCCTACAGCCTTCGCATATCCTTCTTTATCTTCCGCATGATCGAACACCTTTCCGTGCATACCGGAATAATTTCCTTTTAACAGCGAAATGCTTACAATGATGATGATTGCGGAGCAAAACCACATCATAATACTAAAGCCAATCATACGTAATGATCCCTCCCTCGTATATTGGAGCGTGCAGGCGGCAGAAATACATTTTCACCCCCGCTCCGGCACGCCGCGGATTTCCCCTCACTCTCCTATCATTATAATGCATATTTCTCTGACATACAATCTGCCTTCCGCCCTGCTGCAGCGGCTTTCGGTTTGATTCCGATAATACATACAGGCATCGCCGCCCCGCCCTGGAGGCTTTTTACCGCTTCCCATAAAGAGGCATACGGCATTCCCCCGGCATAGCTGCCGTCCCTGTCCCTCCTGTAGCAGTTGTGGAGGATAAAAGCGTTCTTGTGGGCTTTTGATACGTTCATGGTGTGAATCTGTTTCGTGATATCCCCGGCGTCATTATATACAGTAATAACAACCGTATAGTACTCCTCTCCCATCCGGTTGACAGGCTCAGGCTCTGTACTGCAGGTTATGGCAGTCTCACAGCCCCTTCCTTGAAAAAAACGGCAGATTGCCCTGGGGGCCACTCCCCAGCCGCCCCATAAAACAGCCCCCTCTTTCTCGAAGACGCTGATTAAATCCGCAATTCCCTGTTCCGGCAGCGTTTCCCCAAGGGATAGCATCGCATTGTAGACGGCAATAATTTCACATCCTGAATAGTCCATGGTGAATTTCCCGAATCTTATCTGCTTCCATTGCGGTTGATTTTCAATATATTTTCCCCTGGTATAAAAGCTTCCTCCGGAAGAAAAAGCCTTTGAGATAGTATCTGCATTTGCCCTGTAGTTGGCCCTGATTTTCTTTTCGGATATTTTAAAATGGGTGCCCATATCCAAAATATCCAAAAGCCGCTCATTAGGCAAATGCTGCGGAATAAATGCCTTCAGCCATCCCATTTTCGCAGCATTCCCCTTTTTGTTTTATGATAATATTTTGTTCCTGTTTTGTCAACTTTGCATCCGTAATCAAAGCCGCCTTCCGGTGTATCTTTTCGTTTAAAGCGCGGTAACAGGCATCCGCTACCACGTCGTCAGCCCCCTGCCAATGAAAAAGCAGAGGGCCGTTTTGCGTTGTCATCAATGATTACGTATCCCTTAGCTGCTCCACAATGCTGTATCTGGCGGCATGTTCATACATGACACAGGGAATCAGCCATCCAAGCAGAGCAAAAATCGGTATGACAGACAGAACAGGAACGATTGTAAACCTTGCGCTGAAGAACCAGAACAGATTCTCCATAAGATCACCAAGCAAAGGATTTATCACAATCGACAGGACGAATGCGCACAGCGCGGAGCTGAGGGCGTAGAACAATCCTTCATAAACCAACATGGCTTTCAGCTGTCTGCCGGTCATACCCACTGCCTGCAAAACCGCAAATTCCCTCCTGCGGGAAAGAATACCGGTCATAATGGCATTGAAGAAATTCAGGACACCTACAATGCCAATGACGGCACAGAGTAATCCGCCCATGAGCAGAAACATATTCTGAAAGCTTTCAAATTCCGCCCGGGAAATGGCCTTGCTTTCGTACATCAATCCGGATAAACGGTCAGAGGCCAGATCTGCCAGGTATTTTTCCGCGGACGCTTCCGCCAAATCATCGGAAGCATCGAACAGATAAAACACCGGTATGCTTTTCCCCCGGCTGTCAGTATTCAGATTTTCAGCAGGAAGCACAAAGCTGTCTCCCTGTATACTGTAACGTAAGCTCATGGAGTTTGGCACAATGACATAAGCACAAATTGTGTATTCTACATCATGGCTGACAGAGGGCTGCAGCCGGACACATTCCGCGGGCGTGCTTTCATCACAGGGATTTCCGGTACGGCTGTCAATGTAGCGGCCTTCCTCAATATAAGTGATGGTCTGGACAGAACCTATGGGCGGATAAAACCCAGAATTACTTACATTTCCATAGTCATCCGTGCGGACTGCCACTGCGATAGCCTTTGTGTCTTCCCGGAACAGGGGGGACAAATCTCCCTCCACCACAGTGAGTTTATCAAACAAAGCTTCATCCAGGCCTTCCACCTGTACATCCTGCCTCACAAGATTATCCCGGCGCTCTGACCGGGCAAGCACTGCTTCTGCCTCTTCTGTTGAGAAATGGCGAATCATGCCCTGTAACCAGCGTTCCTCCGTCACCCAGCTAAACGGTGCATAACCCTTCAGGCTGTAGCCGCAGCCGGAGAGGGACCGGGATGTGTTTGCTTCGATCCGGGCAATCTGTTCCTGAGAAATATATTCGCGGGAGCTTCTATAGCGGAAATAATCCGCAGAGCTTACGATAAAGTCCGCACAAATCCGCCTGTCCAGGTACTTCTCCATATCAAAACCACCGGTAAAGGTGACCAGAACATTGAGAAGCGTCACGGAAAGTGCAAGAGAAATAACCACAAGGACAGTCTTTCTTTTATTCCGTCCCAAATTGGCAAAAGCCATTTGATATACTTTGGCGCCGCGGGTGGCACGATGTTTCTTTTGGGATACGGCAGCTTCTGTATACCTGGCCGCTTCCACCGGGGAGACTTTGGAAGCAATCCTGCCCGGACGGGAACAGGACAGCAAAACCGTAATAAGCACAAACAGGGCGGACACAAGGAAAATCAGCGGGGATGTGCTGACGGCAGAAACCCCGGCGCCAAGACCGGATTGTGCGATTACGACAGGCGTCAGAGCTGCACCCACACCATATCCAGGCAGCAATCCCATCGGAATACCCACTAAGCACAAAAACACCGCCTGTCCGCGTATGATACGGCGAAGCTGCCGGGGTGTGACGCCAATGGTTTTCAACAGGCCATAGAACCGAATATCCCCGGTAACGGAAATCTGAAATATATTGTAGATAATCAGATAGCCCGTGAAGATAATCAGCCCAAGAAAAGCGATGACCGCAATCAGCGTTGTCACATCCGTGCCTTCGCCGAGCCGGGAAGAAGTGTAGCCCCAGTTTACACCGATGCGTACCAGTTCCCCTTCCCCCGTCTCATCCCAGGAATACCCCAGGTCCAGATCCACCTGCTCCATCTGGCCGCGGATGTTCATACCGGATGCCATCATCACATTCAGGTCAGTACGGAACGGTTCCAGTCCCCTGGATACCGCTTCCGCTTCTATTTCCTCTGCATACTCTTCACTGATATTGATATAGTGAACAGGGCTTATATCATCGTATTCCCACCATCCTGCCAGAATAAAGGTATCTGTTTTCTCATAAGGCATTTGGGATAAAGGGCCAACCGTATAGGTCAGTTCAATTTCCGCACCCAATTCCGGTTCGACACCCAGTCGTTTCAAGGCATGGGTGTCCATGGTGATTTCCTTTTTTTCCTGCGGCATATGCCCTTTGGCGGGTTCTGCGAAACTCCATTCCGCGCAGTTGTCATCCATAAAACTGACCTCGGCAGGGTCTTTTGCAAAAATCCCGCTATCCATACTGCCAATGATCATACGTCTGCCCACGGCTTTTACATTGGGATGGACAGATATGTTCTGAATCTGTTCTTCTGTCACTTCCTTAAAAGCTCCATGTCCGTAACCGCCGATCTGACGGAAAGTGCTCATTTCATAACTGGAATTTATGGACATTACTATGGTAAACAGAGAGGTAAACAGCAGAGCAGTCAATGCAATGGCAATGACTGCAATGATGTTGCGCCTGCGGGATGCCCATAAAGAACGCCGGCTTAATTTCCTGATACATTTTCTGTTTTTGACATTCATCTTTATACCCCTGGCGCGCTTCGGCGCGCATACCAAATTCCATGCCGCCGCAGTCGTCAGTCCCGAGAAACAATCCGCCCGTCTTCGATGCGGATAATGCGGTCTGCCATCTGCGCGATTTCTTCGTTGTGCGTTATCATTACGATTGTCTGGACGAACTTCTGACTGGTAACTTTTAAAAGACTCAGCACATCCTGGCTGGTTCCGGAGTCCAGATTGCCCGTGGGTTCGTCCGCGAGAATGATAGCCGGAGCTGCCGCCAGTGCACGGGCGATTGCCACACGCTGCTGCTGACCGCCGGAAAGCTGACCCGGCAGGGCGTCCAGGCGTTCCTCCAGTCCAAGCGTCTGAACGATTTTCTGTACAAATTCCTTCTTTGCCCCGCCGCCGTCCAGTTCAATGGGAAGAACAATGTTCTCATACACATTCAGCACCGGGACAAGATTGTACGCCTGAAACACAAAGCCGATTTTTCTGCGGCGGAAAATAGTCAGGGCTTCCTCCTTTAAGGAAAAAATGTCCTGCCCGTCAACCATGACAGTACCGTCCGTAGGGCGGTCCAAGCCGCCAAGCATATGCAGCAGCGTGGATTTCCCGGAACCGGATGTGCCGACAACCGCCACAAATTCGCCTTTCTCCACACTTAAATCAACTCCGTCCAGTGCATGAACCGCATTGCTGCCGGAGCCATAAATCTTTTTCAGGCCTTTTGCCTGTAATATTTCCATAAACAAGTCCCTCCGTAAAACAGTGCCTTCGGCACCTTACTGATTCCATGCTCGCCTGGAGGCGGATTGTCCTACAAGGTAAAACAGCGCCTTCAGCCCCTTACTGATTCCACATCCGTCTGGTAACGGACTATCCTACAAGATAAAATAGTACCTTCAGCTCCTTACTGATTTCATGTCCGTCTGGCGGCGGACTGTCCTGTAATGAGAAAAATCTGTATGCATGCAAAGAAATCATCCTTTGATACATACAGATTATCTCATAAAAATCTTTCCAAATTCTTTCCCCGGGAAATAAATTCTAACGGTTTTGAAAGAATTGCTGTTCCTTCGGCAGGAATACGGAAAAAGTGCTTCCTTTTCCGGGAACGGAAATAACCTTGATATAGCCGCCCTCATCGGATATGATTTGACGCGCCAAATACAGCCCGATTCCCACGCCTTCCTGTTCCTGCGAGGTCCCGGAACGATAAAAGCGGGCAAATATCCTTGACTGCTCACTTTCAGGGATGCCTGCACCGGTATCCGATATATCAATCCTTACAAACATTTCATAACTGACAGCAGAAATGGTTATTGTTCCATGCTCCGTATATTTGACCGCATTGTCGACAATATTAGCCAGTGCTTCTGCTGTCCATTTGGAGTCAAAGACCGCATAAATGTCTGTGTTATGCAGATGCAGGGATAATCCTTTTTCCGCGGCTTTTGCCGTATATTGTTCAGCAATGCCCTGGAGCAGCGGCTGCAACGGTGTGCGCCTGGGTGAAAGGGAAATAATTCCGTTCTCCAGTCGGGAGAGTTTTACAAGAGAGTCAATCAAAAAACGCAGTTTTTCAGACTGCTTATACAGCGCATCCACATTGGCTTTCATCGATGCCAGAAGATTTTCTTTCGTGGACATTACTTCTTCCATGGAAATTAACTCTTCCATGGAAATCACCTCTTCCATCAGAAGCTCACTATATAGTAGTAGGTTTGCAATCGGCGTCTTTGTCTGATGGGAAATATCCGCAATCAGGGACTTCATTCTGTCTTTTTCCCAGGCCGCATTTCGAGAAGAAATCTCTGCCGCGGAAAGATAGTGCGCAAATTTTGTTTCCAGTGCAGACAGCTTACTTTCATCAAAAGTGGTTTCGGAAAAAGAGCCATCCATTGCGGCATCCAACATCCCTTCGATTGCATCCATGGTTTTTCCGGCTTTCTTTCGAGTCCATAATACAATGACGGCTGCCGTCAGAAAACAAAGCAATATGACAATAATTCCAGTTTCATCCATCTTTTTTTACCCAGGTATAACCGATTCCATAAACAGTTTTGATATACTCCTGTGCGCAAAGCTTATCCCGCAGACGCTTAACCGCAACAGAAAGGGCGTTTTCATCCACATATTCCGGGCCGTCTGTCCAAATTCGGTCTGCAAGCTCTCCCCGGGTCATCGTCCGGCCACGGTTTTCAACAAGCAAATGCAGCAGTCTTTGTTCCGTTTTGCTCAATTCAACCCTGGCGTTCCCCACGCAAAAGGCCATGGACTCAAAGTCAAAGCAAAAATGATCGATATGAATTGGTATATTTTTAGGAATGGACATTTGCTTCCGCAGCTGGGTATTCACCCTTGCACGTAAAACCGAAAGAGAAAATGGCTTGGTAATATAATCATCGGCGCCCTGTTCCAGTCCATCTACAATATCCATATCCGTATCGTTGGCGGTCAGCAGAATCACCGGAATATCCGGTGTCTTTTCCTTGATTTCCCGCAGCAGGTCAAGCCCGCTGCCGTCAGGCAGGCTGATATCTAACAAGATTAAAGACACACGGCCGCAAAGGAGCTGTTCCCTCGCCGTTCTCAAATCCTTGCAGGAAATAATCTGCCGGCCATCTGTTTTCATCGCCTTGCTCAACCCCTGATTCAAGCCTATATCATCTTCCACTATCAATAATTGTTCCATGTATCTTGCTTCCTTGTTATTCAAATGCCGCCCGTTCAGTTTATGTCCCAACAGGCCAAAAGTCAATGGAATCTTTTCGGCTAAGCAAACCCATTCTCACGCTTCCATTCCTTCCATGCAGCCTCATCCATCAGCCGCACATAGAGCTCCTGCAGCTGCCGGTCCTCCACGCCCTCCGTGCACCAGACGGATCCTATGATATATTAAACAGCCTGTTCCAGCCATTCTTCTAAATGCCTCAAAATATCGCCGTTTTTCAATTCTTCCAGCGCCGCCTTTGCCCACGACGGGAAAACGGCACACTCACAGGCACTTACCAGCGTGACCAGAGGCGCAATAAAGGCATCTGCTTTTTTCTGCTCCTCCTCCACATCATCGCCGTACCCCTGCAGGAAGGCTTTGGCCGCTTCAGGGGAAAGCGAACTTGTCACATTGCGGATATCTCCATATGCAGTGCCTTTGCCCAACAAATTGTAATCAAACAGGAACGCTCTCTCATTATCTTTCGATACGATCAGATTCGTCCAGTAAAAATCGTTGTATGCAAGCGTCCGGGGCAGCGCATCAATTCGGCTTCGGATTATGCCGTAATTCTCCGCGACTGCCTGCCAGAGCATATCTCCCCCGGTACCGGTCTTTTCCGCTATTAAGCGCATATTTTCTAAAGTGAGCATATCTGATTCGTCATACATGGAAACCCTGCTGCCGGAAAGATAGATACGTCCCTTTTTGTGAAGTATCTTGTACCATCCGGCAATGGCTCCCGCTATCTTAGGATCGCTCAGATCGCTTTCTTTCCCAAGCCTGTATTCGCCGTCTGCCTCTACATCCGGCAACAGGATTGCGTTTTGGGTGTAGCCCAACAGAGGCAAAGTCTGTACCCCAAGCTTTGACAGCGTCAGGTAATTCTCTATTTCCCGTGCATCTTCCCGGCTCTCAAAAACCTTCAGAATCAGCTTTCTCCCTTCCGATTCCACCCGATACACAGAGACTCCGGCTTTTGACCGAATCAACGAACAGATTGGATTCCGCACTCCCAGTTCCGTAAGCTGCAGAATATAGGAGGAAGGCAGCAGCTTACCGGGCTGCCCCAACTGTGACAGTATCCCGTTGATCTTCACCAGAAGCTGCTCGTCCATCCCGTCCCATTTAAGTAATTCCGCACCGCTGAACCGCTGCAGCTGGGATACGAACTTGATCCCATGCTCCGCAAATGCCCGTTTTGCCCGTTGGGGAAGATGGTCAGTCAGCAGATTGACAGGGGGAAGCTGCACCGGTTCTTTGAAAGGAAAGGTTTTCTCAAATTCAGCCATTTCCTCCGGATCGACGTCATAGACTTCGTCTTCGATATACCGGCCGGTAATCCCATCCAAAGCGCCGTCGTACAGTTCCATTGCCATCAACGAGTCCCAGCTGTCCCCGTCGGCAGACACTATCCCATAGTGCTTCGCTCTCCTGAACCCGAATCTCGGGTAGTAATCGGGATGCCCGTAGATAATGATCGCGCGGTATCCCAGTCTCGCCGCCTCTTCAATGGAGCGATGCATCAGAGCCGAACCCACTCCCATTCTCTTATAGCCCGGACAGACGCTGAGCGGGCCAAAGTTCAGAACTTCTGTCTCCCGGCCGTCCGGCGTTATCACCTTCGCCAGGCTGTAAATGACATGGCCTACAATTTTGCCCTCCGCTTCCGCAACAAAATCCAGCTCGGGCACAAAAGAGGGAAGCTTTCTCAATTTGTGCACCAACAGATGCTCTCCGTCGCAGGTGGGGTGATTCATATTTCCCCAGAACGCCTCTCTTGTCAACTCCTCTACAATACGGTAATCCGCAGGTATTTCATTCCTGATACTGATATTTAACATTTACTTCCTCCGTTCCTGTGGCTTTACGCCATGGATTCTCAATGGAATATCATGGCCACGGTCCCGGCTGTCAGAACAGCCACAATGACATGCCTTTTCCACGTCAGGCTCAGATACCCCGCAAATTCCCGAAGCAGCGCGTTCAATGTAAAATACCATCTGGTCTTCGCCCCAAAGCCCACGCATTTCATCCCCTGCTGCCTGGCCAGGAGCAGGGCCCGAAATACATGATAGGCTGTGGTGACCAGGATGACCCTGGGTTTCTCCCCGCTCATCAGCTCCCTTGAAAACCTCAGGTTCTCCTCCGTAGATCCGGACTTATCCTCCACCATGATTTTCTCGGGATCCACGCCCCTCTGGACGGCGTAGTCCGCCATGGCCCTGCCCTCCGCCAGATCCTCCCCGGGCCCCTGGCCGCCGGACAGGATCAGCACCGCTCCGGGATTGCGGGCGAGCAGTTCTATCCCTTTATCGATCCGGGCCGCCAGCAGCGGCGTCACCCTCGCGCCAATCAGGCCCGCCCCCAGGACGATGATGTAATCCGCCCTCCGCTTCTTTTTCAGATGAATCAGGTTGAGCACGGCGGAAAGGGAGTAGACAGCCAACAGGGACAGGCAGTAAAAAGCCAACAGGCTGATCAGGATATACAGCCTTGTCCCCAACAGGCTCCTCCCCAGGCGGCCCATGGCAGGCCAAACGGTCAGATAGACGAACAGCATCACAGAGAACGCTATGGACAGCATATTCGCCGGCTTCATGCCCTCACGCCGGATGACCTTAAGCCCCTCTGCGAAGAACGTGATAATCAGGGCGAAGGGAAGCAAAGCCACGCACAGCAGCGCAAACATCAGCAATATGATGAGAACCCATCTCAGAACTGTATGAGATGCCATCCATTCCAAATAGCCCGCCAAAAGGAAAAGCAGAAGAACGGCCAGACAAATCATCATCCAGAAAAAAGAAATACCGCTCCACAGCGTCCTGGGCTCCCGCACCATAACACCTGCGAAAAAACAAAAAGACACCACAAATAAAATCAAAACAATCTGCCACATAGTCTACTGCCTCCCTGCGCCTGCACCTTTTGCAAACATCCCTCTGTCAGCATTATCTTTTACATATGCCATGTCCCGCGTGGCTGCCATACGCCACATGCCATCAGGCATGTTCTCTTCATCAGCACTCATTTCATCATAGGAACCGCTTCGTGAACCCTATGATCACAATTCTATCATATATTATGACCGAAAGCCTTACAATTCGGTGACATTTCCATGACAATTTCGTAACATGACAGAATGTAAAATACTTTTTTGTGATTTATTCTGCTGCTTCCGTTCGCCGGAGCGGAAACAGCCATCCTGATTTTACAGCCCGCACCCTACTCTCTATTATATCATTCATTCTGAAGAGAGCAAACATAATATCTGCTAAAGCCGGCAGCTAATGATCCGGGGAATAAGAACGGCGTTTGGGACACGTATGTGACCAGTGATGAGTCAAAACTGATAAATCAAAGTAAATTCCCCCGCCTTTTAAGGAACCCCCGGATCAAAAAATGTCATTTTCTGCCAGAAAATTCCGAGAGCCTATAGTCTTAGGAATTTGCCTTCGCCGTCTATTCCCCCAGATAATACCCTTCCATCCCTGTCAGCACGGGCGTCTTCTTCCCGCATTCCGGGCATACATAGGTGCCGAAATAATAGGCCAGGAGCTCTTCTCCTTCCTCGTCCTCCAGAAGCTTGAACAGATTTGGCAGCCACAGCCTTACATCCTCCAGACTTCTGCCGTCCCATTTCCCGGAAGGCGCCTTTGCCCTTTTCATCCGCTCCGAAGGTTCAAAGTAGCCCACTTCCATGTCCTCATCGCAGTTTTCGCATTCAGGACAGACAATATAGTATGAATTAAATCCGGAAAGGGAAAGCATATAGGCAAGCTTCTGTTCCCCGAGAATCGCCGTGACAGCCATGGCAAACTCCCGTCTCCGCTGAACCGCCTTCTCCCGAACACAGTCCAGGTTCCCCGCCAGGAAATCAATGGTCACGGCGCAAATCCGCAAGCCTGCGTTCCGGTAACTTTCATAGATGTCCTCCTCGTCCGGCCTGTCCCCGTATACATCCGTGGCCAGAAAGCTTCCCGCTGCCATGATGCCCCGGAACACCCATTCCAAATCCTTCTCCCTTTCCCATCCCTCCATAAGCCTGGCCAGATAGGGCAGTGCCAGCCAGGCAGCCGGATAAAAGCTCATCTGATGCCACAGGTTCTCACAGAGATTGTCAAAGGCAAGTTCATAGTTTGTTTTCGGCACGTTTTCCAGGCGGCACAGCTTAAAAGTCTCCGGCGCTTTCTCCCTCTCTCCCATCAGGATGACAAGATAATCTTCTATATTTCCGTATGCCCCTCTGTAGGATTCCCACAGGGGAGAGTTGAAATCATGCAGCGCATAAGGATACTGGTCCTGCTTCCTCTCTGCCGGTTGAAAGGGTACGGCAGGCCCCAGCTTTCTCCTGGTTCTCTTTTTTCTGAAAGCCTTTTTCCAAAAGCTGGCCGCAGCCTGCTTTTCCATATCCGCCTGCTGTTGCCACTCTGCCTGCTGTTGCCGTTCCGCCCGCTTTGCCTGCT
>CAJUCE010000032.1 GCA_910584865.1 uncultured Acetatifactor sp. | reverse complement strand
CCAGGAGCGCCCCCCAAAGCTCCGGGCTGGGGCTTGCCATTGTAAAGCGCATCGTAGAACTCCACGGGGGAGAGGTGGATGCATCGCTACAGGGACAGGAACTGTCCGTCCATCTGTTTCTGAAATAAAAGAAAAATCATGGTAAAGTCAGGTGTCCTGTGCTATGATATTGATAGGATGCAAAATGTAATACAAAGCGAAAAGAAAAGCGCGCAAAATTTTGCATTCACTCATTATTTTACATGGCAGCCGCCCCATTCCACTACAGTGAAGCCTGTGCGAGATGGGGCAGTGAGGGCCTGTGCGGGGAGATCCACAACGCTGTCAGAAGCTTTCCAGGCCATGAAGATTCGCAGCAAAGTATCCGGGGCCGGATCGATGGCCAGCTGCGCCGCCTGGGTATAGACATCAGACTGAAAGGCAATCAGGTTATAGGGATTCTCCTGCATCAGCGGCAGCCAGTAAACGATAAACTCGTTGGCCTCCCGCCGGGTGAGGCCAAGCCTGGCCAAAGCATCCTCCAGGAAAGCCGCCGTGTCGCTTCAAAAGACATACCGGTTCAGCCTGGCAAAAGCCTCCTGAACCCGGGACAGGGGCAGCGCCAGGTTCATGCGGATGTGGCAGGGGCCGTGGAAAGCCCTTCCGTCCTGCCAGGCTACGCCTACGTCCCAGGCAGCCTCTATCAGTTCATCAATTGTTCGGCCATGATCCCTGCACCATTCCGTGCAGTCAAGGAACAGCATATAGGTACCCTGGGGTTTGGACACCCGGACTCCCCGGAAATGTTCCGCGATGTAGGCGCAGGCATAGTCCACGTTGCCGGTAATCACCTGGCACAGCTCGTCAACCCACTCATATCCCTCCTCCCGGTAAGCGCCTGTCAGGGCGTACATGGACAGGAGATTCATGCTGTTGTAATGGGAGAGGGAGGACTCCCTGGCAATCCGGTCTCTCACGGCGCTGTTATAGATGATATGGTAGCTGCCCACCAGGCCCGCCAGGTTGAAAGTCTTGGAAGGGGCGTAGACTGCCACAGTGCGGCGGCGGGCGTCTTCGCTGACGCTCTGGGTGGGGATATGCCTGTGGCCGGCCAGGATGATGTCTGACCAGATCTCGTCGGAAACCACCATCACGTCATGTTTCCGGCACAGCTCCATGAACTGTTCCACTTCCCATTTTTCCCAGACACGGCCGCAGGGGTTGTGGGGGGAGCAGAACACGGCGGCGTGGATTTTGTTTTCTGTGATCTTCTTCTCCATATCGGCGAAATCCATGCGGTAGGTGCCTGATTCGTCCGGAACCAGGGGGCTGTGGACGATTTTGTATCCGTTATTGTCCAGGCTGCCGGTAAATCCAATATAAGTGGGGGAGTGGAGGAGCACCTTGTCGCCCCTGGAACAGAATACGTTCAGGGCGCTGACTACGCCGCCCAGAACCCCGTTCTCATAGCCGATGCATTCCCTGGTCAGGCCGGTGACGCCGTTTCGGCTCTCATGCCACCGGATGATGGCGTCCAGATATTCCTCCCGGGGGGAGAAGTAGCCGTAATGGGGTTCCCTGGCGCGGGCTATGATGGCTTCCGGTATGGTGGGGACGGCGGGAAAGTTCATGTCCGCCACCCACATGGGGATCACGTCGAAGCCTTCCCTGGGTTTATTTGGCGCAGCGCCGCCGGAACCCAGCCCGTCCACGGCAATGGCATCCATGCCGCTGCGGTTCATAATAGACGTAAAATCGTATTTCATCTCTTGTTTATCCTTTCCCTTTTGTGATAATTCATTATAGCACGAAAATCTTCCGGGTGTAAAATCGTTTTTTCTGAGGGAAAAGTTTTTTGCGATATTTCCGGGATGTGGTATTTCATAAAATATAGAAGGTTTTTGGAGCCGAATTGCGGTTAGATAAATAACACTTTAGTGAGTTTGTTTGTGGTTGAAAGATGGGCTTTGCTTTTGATAAAAAAATGTCTATAATTAATTCCGTTATGACAGATTACTTTTAAAAAAGGAGACTGGTTAAAGTGAAAAAAACATGTTTATTAGTATTTATGACCACGATATTGTGTCTAACCGCTTGCGGAACAGATAGAAAAGATGAAGCATTGGAAAATAGTAGCTCTATTCTTGAAACTGAAACAACAACGAACATAGAAAACAATTCAGATGAAATGTCAAGTGAAATGGAAACAGCCGGTTCTGGGGAGAATGAACAGGAATCCCTTCCCAAAACAGAAATAACCTTTGAACTTACGGAACAGGGAAAGAATTTTCTGACACAAATGTGTATAAAATTGAATGACTTCAATTCTCAAACAACAAAGGATGAAACATTTTGGCGAGACTTCTTATTTTATTCTTATACTGGCGTATCTGAAGGTATAGAAACAGATACAGTACCTCGTGATGATTTTGATGAAACAGTTGTTAAAATTAGTTTGCAAGAGGCAGAAGCCTATGCAAAACTGGTGTTTGGCGTTGACCTGCCAGATACAAAGCCTTCTTTTGAAGATATGGAACAAGGACAAACCGCTTTCTATTATCAGGACGGTTACTATTACATTGGTGTTTCTGACTATCCTGATTACGAATATACATTTGCCGATTATGAGGAATCTGGTGATTCTATTACTGTAAGATATACGATTGATTTTGAGGGCGTAAGTAATGTTGGTACAGTATGTTTTGACATTGTGCCAGAAGACAATGAAAACGGTTTTATCATTACTTCTAAAAGCACTGAATTATAATGGGGCATGACATTCACATATTTAAAACACATAGGTAGGAGGGACAAACATGTTCAGGGAAATCAGAGGAATAGAAGACGAGGCGGTCTTGGCTGCCATAAAAAATCTTCCCTCTTTCTACTTTGGCGGAGGGTGGGCGGATGAAATCGGCATGGAACTTTTCCGGCTTCCGGCCTGCGGGGAAGAGGCGCTGCGGGTGACGGTGGAAGGAAACAGATGCCGTATAGGCTTCCGGGAAAAAATCCATTTGTTCCGGGCGCTGGGGATTCTGCGGGAAAAGGCAGGAAAAGGAGCATTTTCCTATGGAGAAAAAATGTACATTCCCCAGGTGGGCGTCATGGTGGACTGCTCACGCAACAGTGTGCCGGGCATTGAATTTCTGGAATCCATTATGGACCGCATGGCTCTGATGGGTTTGAACTGCCTGGTTCTGTATATGGAGGATGTGTACGAATTGGACGGGGAGCCCCTCTTCGGTTATATGAGGGGCGGCTACACACAGGCACAGCTTAGGATGCTGGACGATTATGGGGAGCAGTACGGCATCCGGATCATCGCTTCCATACAGGTTCTGGGCCATATGGAAAAGGTACTCCGTTTTCCTGAATATGCCTCCCTGCGGGATAGTTCTTCCTGCCTGCTTGCGGGCGCGGAGAGGACATATGAGCTGATTGGGAAGATGCTGGGAACGATGAGCCGATGCTTAAGGAGCCGGTTGGTTATTGTGGGGATGGACGAAACCCATGGACTGGGAGAAGGGCAGTACCGCCAGAAATACGGAACCCGCAGGCCATTGGATATTTTCCTGGACCACCTGCAGCGTGTGCATGCCCTGGCCGCGGAAAACAACCTGGAAATAGCGCTTTACAGCGATATGCTTTTTGCCTACAGTTCGCCAAAGCATGCATATCTGGATCCGGACGGGCAGACTGACCCTGAAATATGCGCCCGGATTCCGGAGGGATCCTGCCTGATTTACTGGGATTACTATTCCGGGGATCCTGCCCTGCTGGACGGGATGATGAGAAGGCACAGGGATGCGGGAAGGGCGGCGTATGCTGGCCCGCTGCTGTCAGTATCCTCTTTCTGCGTAAATTATCCGTATACATTCCGGACTGCTGGCCCGGCGCTTTCGGCTGTGAAGAAATACCGCATTCCCCTGGCGTACGGCTGTTTGTGGCATGACGACGGCGCAGAGTGCTGTGATTGGCTGGGACTGTTGGGAATGCAGTATTATGCGGAGAGTGCCTATCATGAGACGGAGACTGAGGGCCTGGCCGCCCGCTTTAGCGCATGCACCGGGCTTAGCGCCGGCTGGTTCCTGGATGCATCTCTGCTGGATGCCGTTCCCTGCGCAAATCCGGAGAACCGGTGGCCGCCGAACCCGTCCAAATATCTTCTGTGGCAGGATCCTCTTGAGGGAATGTATGATGCGGATCTGCGGGGGCTGGGGCTTGACGGGCATTATGGCATGGCGGCCCGGCTGCTGCAGGCAGATGTGGAGAAAGCAGGGGAGGAGGGCTGGTTCCTTCAGGTTCCGCTATGCCTGGCGAGAGCCCTGCATTTGAAAACCGCACTGGGAGAGAGTCTATATATTCATTACAAGGATGGAGACAGGGCAGCCCTTCAGAGGGATGAGGAACAGTTTGGGGAGCTGCTTGCCCGGGTGAAGGAGCTGCGGATTGCCCACAGGCGGCAGTGGATGAGAACCTGTTCGCCTTTTGGCTGGTCAAGGCTGGATCTTCGCTACGGAGGGCTGATTGCACGCCTGGAAACGGCACAGTACCGGCTGAGGCAGTATCTGGAGGGCAGTCTGTCCGGGCTTGTGGAACTGGAAGTGTCCCGCTATAGGAAGGATCGGAGCGGGCAGTTTCTCGGAAACGGAATATGGAAGGTATATGGGGAGAGCGTGACGTTGAGTGACGGATAAGCGGCTTCGGAGTGAAGGCGAATCCGGTTTGGCATGAAAGGGAATCCTGTCTGCCGGCAGATGGGCCGTGTCGCGGAAGTCCTGGATTTTGGTGATCAGCGGATGAGGGTACGGAGACGGATGGAAGGGCAGGCCGGGAAGCAGCGGATGGGGACGGAAACGCAGGCCAGGAGGCGGCGGGAGCGGCGGACGCGGAAAAAAGAAGTAAAATTAAGAAAAGCAATTATCTTTTCAGCCCCGGAGATTATGTCGGGGCTGTTTTTCGGTTGCGCAGCTCTGCATGCGGGTAGCGGAGAAAACGCTCCCCTACTGGATAGAAAAAATGTCATGAAACGGCGCAATGCAGGACTGGGAGGCGGATTTGTCCAAAACGGCGAAAATGATTGTTTGGAATGCGTCCGGGAAGTTTTCTTCTAACAACTGCCGCCACCATGCCGCCACTTCCTTTGGGTCATTGCGGAATACGCCGCATCCGTAGGCTCCCAGGATCAGGTGGGGACATTTCTGGCTTGCAAAGATGGCCAGGGCGAGCTTCATCCGCTCCCGCATTGCCTGTTTGGCCAGGGTTACATTCTCACCTTTCAGCAAGACCTGGCCCATGTTGACGGCGGGCAGGGTAAGGACGGAGGCTGTGACGGGTTCCTCCAACAGCCGGAAAGCCCCGTCGCGAAAGAAGACTACATCGGGAGAATAAATGGCATAATTGGTGTACATCATAGTATTGCATACACGGTTGTTTCTATAGTATTCTTCATGGGCCAACAGGGTTTTGTAGAGGCAGCTGGATGCGGCAATGCTTTCTTCCTGTGCCATGGCGCCGTTGATGAAGCCGCCGCCCGGATTTTTGGCGCTGGCGAAGTTCAGGACGGCGATGAGGGAGTTGCCTTGTGAATCAGCGGACTGGTTACGGTTTGGGACATTGTTTTGTATATTGGCGGTTTTTCCCCGGCAGGAGATATTCTGCGTCAGCGCCCCGGACAGTTTCAGGATGGCATCCACTGTGGAGCAGTTCCAGACATATACAGTTGTTTTGGGAGATGGCGCGGGGCCGCCATGCTCTGCGCAGGGGGTGTCGTATCGTTCTAATAATGCCCTGCCCTGTTTTGGGGTCAGCAGGAAGCTTTCCTTTACGGATTTTTCCTGGAGGGCTCCGATTTCAATGCGTTTCCCTTGGGTTTCGTAGTAACCTTTTTCCATGATATCCAGGGTTTCCCTGGCGATTTCTTTTCGTTTCATAGGATTTCCTTTCAGCTTTTTTATAAAGAGTATAGCACAGGGCCGCAAAAAAAGCGAGTCTGCAGGAAAGGTTGTTCCAGTCCGTCAATCTGTTCCCGAAATCAATCTTTTACTTGCAAAACCTGCAGGAATACGGCATGATTTTAAATCATAGGAACTGTCGGCAGATTACAGGGGCACGAAGCGCTTCCTGTAAGTGAAAGGGAGAGCTATAGGAAAATGCGCGGATGCTTGGCAGTCCCCGGAAGGAGAAGAGAAAATGGCATACAGGATTACAGAAGAGAAAATGGAAAGTTATCAGGAACATATGGTGTGTGAGGAATTTGCGCCCGATACCATAAAGAAATACCTGCGGGATATTCGGGCCTTTGCGGCATGGCTGGAGGAGTGCGCCGCCGGGAGGCAGGGGAAGACAAGGAAGATACCTTCTGGCATGGGCCAGGCAGGAGCGGAGGAAGTATTTACCGGAGGAGGTGAGCCGGGAGCGGAGAAGAAATTTTCCGCAGGAAAGCCGCGCCCAGACGATGGAATCTATAAATCGGAGGCATCACTGGAAGGGAAAACTGCCGTCCCAGTAGATAAGGAAGCTTCCACAGGCTGGAAAACGCACTTGATAAAGGCAGGCTATGCCCCGGCCACCATTAACGCAATGCTTTCTTCACTGAATGGCTTTTTCGAATTTCTGGGATGGGGGGAATGCAGGGTGAAATTCCTGAAAATACAGCGCCGGGCCTTCCGGGAACAGGAGAAAGAGCTAAGCCGGACGGAATACGAACGGCTGCTGAAGACCGCAAGGGAGAACGGGAATTTCCGGCTGGCTCTTCTGCTGGAGACAATCTGTGCCACCGGCATCCGGGTGTCTGAGGTGCGGTATATCACGGTGGAGGCATTTTCCCGGAGACGGACAGATATTTCCCTGAAAGGAAAAATCAGGACAATCCTCCTTCCCGGGAAGCTCTGTAAGAAACTTAGGGACTATGCCAGAAAGCAGAAGATTACAACAGGGGAAATTTTTATCACCCGTAAGGGGACAGGGATGTCCAGATGCCAGATCTGGCGGGAAATGAAAAAGCTGTGTGAGAAAGCCGGCGTAAATCCATCCAAAGTATTCCCCCACAATCTCCGCCATCTCTTCGCAAGAACCTTTTACAAGGTATGCAGAGATATCGTAAAGCTTGCGGATGTACTGGGACACAGCAGCATTGAAACCACACGAATCTATTTGATGTCAACAGGGGAAAACCACGCCCGGCAGATGGAGAGATTGGGGCTGGTGAGCTGAAATACAGAAACAGTCCGGCGAAAACTTACTGTAAAAGCCTTCCGGACAGTTATGTCACAAAATTACCATTTCGTTAACAATTCAACACAAAATAAAACCGTATAATTTATATTATGTATAGTATAGCATGATGATAAAGGGTTTTCAAGAATATTGTATGTTTTTTTATTATAAAAGCTGACTGTTGAGAAGATACTTTAGGATAGGAAAGCATGAGAAAGAAAACTTGAGAACATCAGAGAAACCGATTTTTCAAGTCTTTGTTTTTTTACGTCTTTTTTGACACTGTTATGGGATGCGGCTGTGGCTGGATCCTATTTTTTGTTTTTCAGGTATCTGGCAGCGGCAGAATTACAAATGAAATGGTAATTTTGTTTCCTACAGGGGAAGTGGGCACTGGACAGAACGTAAGGAAGTGTTTGCAAATTACAGGAACCGCTGCGCCCCCCTGTAATCCAAGAGAAATAACTGATGCAAGTTTATGGCTGTTTTCGTTGTATTAACAGGCTTTTTCCTAAACCAGATGCATCAGTTTTTCCGGCAATTCCTGAGCGTGTTTGAAAATTGCTTTTCGTCAGCTGTGCGTCACAATTCGTGGTAGATTTGATCCGAATGAGGGGCAAAGATACCGCAAAGTGGGGCGTGCAGATGGCGGGAATGAATTTTCAAACACGCTCTAGGAAGGTTTGGCAGAAGGGAAAGAGAAAAGAGTAACGGGAAAGGAGCATCAGAAGGAGGGGAGGATATGCGTTGGCAAGCGTTGGCGGAGAATGGTCCGCCAGTAAGGTATGCCCTGTTGCCATGCCATCGGGGCGGCAGGGCGTGAACGTAGGGGTGATGGAGATTTGGCAAACCGTCGGAAACGGCGGGACGCAAAGCTACAGGGACTAAGGCAGTTGGAAACGTGGTTGAATTGAATCAATTAGATTGAGTTTGACCGGACTTCAAATTGTTATGTCAGCCTGGCTGCTGATTATAGTTTTATAATTAGCAAACCGTTAGAAATGGCGGGACGCAAAGCTAAGGGGGCTAAGGTGTTGGAATAATAACCTGACAATGCTATGCCAGCCCGGCCGCCGGATAACTTTGCATCCGATCTATTTCAGCAAAGAGAGGTAAGAACATGAAAAAGATGAGATTTAAGAAGAGACGTTTTTTTGCGTTGCTTCTCGCTTTTGTGTTATGCGTCGGATCGGTGGACGTATCGGCGTTTGCGGTGGAGCCCGATGAGAACGTCGGAGCCGTTGCGGATTTGGGCGGGGAAATAAGCCCGGCGGATGAGAGTGCTCAGACAGCAGGGGACAATGAAACCGCCGAAGCAATCCAGACGATTGGCGAAGGGACTGCGCCTGGCGGGACGGAAGAGCCTAAGGCGGGCGAAGAGCCGGAAGCAACGGAAGCGCCTGAGGTGAGCGAAGAGCCGGAAGCAACGGAAGCGTCTGGGGTGAACGAAGAGCCTGAAGCGTCGGAAGAGCCTAAGGTGAGCGAAGCACCTGAAGTGCAGGAAGAGCCTAAGGTGAGCGAAGCACCTGAAGTGCCGGAGGAGCCTAAGGTGAGCGAAGCACCTGAAGTGCCGGAGGAGCCTAAGGTGAGCGAAGCACCTGAAGTGCCGGAAGAGCCTAAGGTGAGCGAAGCATCTGAAGTGCCAGAGGGGCCTAAGGTGAGCGAAGCACCTGAAGCGCCGGAAGAGCCTAAGGTGAGCGAAGCACCTGAAGTGCCGGAAGAGCCTAAGGTGAGCGAAGCACCTGAAGCAACGGAAAAGCCTGAGGTGAGCGAAGCACCTGAAGTACCGGAAGAGCCTAAGGCAACAGAGGCACCGAAGAGCGAGGAAGTACCTGCAGAGGTCAAAGCGTTTTTGGACGAGGTGGCAAAGCTGCCGGAGCCCGAGGATGTGACGAAAGAGAACGCTGAGGAGATCAGCGAGCAGGTCAACGGGGTGATCGGCATGGCCGAGGCTCTTGATGATGACTTCTATCTTTCCGATGGGGTTCAAGATGCTTTGAACAACACCGTATATGCCCTTATGGAAGCGGTGTTGGCGGTGGAGGAGATTGACGAGAGTCGCCCCTTAGTAGTAACCGGCACTAGTCTGTTTACTCCTACCTATAACATTTATGCGGAAGATGGAAATCTGGTTTATCAATTTGCGTATGGATTGGTCAATCTGAATATCGATGTTCCTGTTGGAGAGACAGTGATAGATGAAGGTATCATGAGGATCAACGATAAAGGATATGACATTTACGAGGTGGTTGATTGGAGTGGTTTTGACATCTGGAGCACTAATGAAGATGTTCTGAAGATTAGCACCCAAGTAAATGGCAGAACTTTAAAGATTATCTACGAGGGAGTTGGTGAAGGTACAGCAAATATTAAGGTAGCCTTTAATCTTACTACAAAAAGTACAGGAAGTTTTGGCATAGCCGGTAGTGGTTCATCGGGCGCTGCTGCTTGCGGAGCGGTTAAAATTGGTAGAGTTTCTGTCGGCGAACCGGGCGCGCCCAGAAAGCCGAATGAGAACGAGATTAACTACTGGTCTGATGAACAGAAGCTAGGAATTAAGGCTGCGTGTTCATTTTATGCAAGTACAACCCACAAAGAGGCGTTTTGGCCCTTCACGGTAGCGACCTATCCGGATAGTTATTCACTGGGGCCCGTTGTGAAAAATACGGGCTCAAATGCGGCGAAATATCCGTGGATCTGTATGCTGACTGTGAATAACGATTGGTGGGCCAACAAGTTTAGTAGTGGATGGACAGGGCTGGATTACACTGCCCAATATGGTAAGCATACGGTTGACACCGAAAAAACCGGCACATTGACATCTACCTTCTACTGGAATGGTTCCAAGTGGGTTAATTTGGATAGCAGCGTTTTAACAGTTTGGGTTAATTGTAAACCCGCCAAACCCACCGCAAACACCATTGGTAACGCTTATGTAGCGGTACAATGTTCCGACACCACGGCCCACAAAGCGGGCGGAAAGGGGATGTCAGCTTACTCGCTGGCAAACAACTCTGATGGCTGGACGGCATCTGAGCCAGAAAAGACTACCAGTGCTGCTGATGGTGAATTTTACAAGGCAGGCATTGAGTGGAAATCTGTGCTGACCCTGAACAATACGTATTGGGCCAATAAGTATGATTCCACCAATCACGAGTTGAACGCAACAAAGACAGGGACGCTCAAGATTACAGCCTACTGGTATAAGAACAAATGGCTTATCAACAGCGAGGATAATGTTCGTACGGTTTATGTGAAGGAGAAGAACGCTTTCGACAACAACAACGTGACCGTCGATAAGACCGCATCCAAGAGAACCCCCGCTGTGGGCGAGGAGTTCACCTATACTATTAAGGTGACTAACAAGAATAGCACGGCTCTCAATAACGTGACTATCACCGACACACTGCCTGACACGCTGACCTATGTGAGTTCCAGCGACGGAGGTGTTTACAGTGGCAATGCTGAGAAAAAGGGCGGCACCGTGACATGGACGGTTACTGTTCCTGCTAACGGCAGCAAAAGTGTGAATGTTAAGGTCAAGGCCAATACGGCTGGCAGTATCAAGAACACAGCTACAGCCACATGGCTTGACGGCAGTGCCAACGACGACGAAACCGTGACGGCGACGGAGAAGAAGATACCTTATACATTGAAGTACAACGCGAAGTCAGGGGATAGTGGCATCAAAAGCCTGCCTGTTCCTGAGACTAAGGAAGGCACTGCCCCGGGCTCTGTTAAGTTCACTGTTTCCAGTCAAATACCTACCCGCCAGGGATATACCTTTGCCGGATGGGAGGTGGAAGATAAGGTGCTGCAGGGCGGAGATATGTTCACCATGACAGCTTCCGCAGCTGCAGTCAGTGTGGAACAGACCCTATGGGCCACCTGGAAGCCCGAAGCCCCCCAAATTCCCGGCGTGGATGGAAAACTTCGTGTTAAAGTGGTTTGCGATGGCACAGAAACCGGTCATAAAGACAAATCGGAGAAACTGAGGCTGAGGACTCCAGAGAAGAACAACAGCATCGTTGAGTACACCACCAGCGAAGTGATTAAGTCCACGAAGAGTGGTTACGAGTGGCAGTATACAGTTACACTCTACAAGAGCGACTTTGCGGAGCGGTTTGAGCACAACAGCAAGAAAGACCATAAGTATGCAAGTACAACTCGTGATACCGTGGATGTGACGTTCTACTACAAAGATGGCGCATGGGATTATGCGAATCTTAAAAGTCTGAACGAGGGTGTGGAAATCACATACGAAAAGAACGGCGACGAAAACTATGATTGCAACTATGTGGTATACCATGTGGTACCTGAAACCACGCCCGAGCTTGAGATCATCAAGACGGTTGACAAGGCCAGCGTGAAGAAGGGAAATACGCTGAATTACACGATCACAGTGAAGAACAACGGCAGTGCTGATGCTGCAAACGTGAAAGTGAGCGACACTTTGCCTAAGGAGCTGGGAACCAATATTTCTAACAGTGTTCCCAATGCATATAGCTCCGAAGTGAAAGATGGCAGAGTTACAATCACATGGAATCTAGGCACTATTAAGGCTGGCGAATCCAAGACGGTTACCTTTACGGCTACCGCTGTAGAAACCGGCAAGATTGAGAACCACGCCAGCGTGACCAGCGACGAAATCACGGTCCCTGTGGAAAGTGATCCCGTTAAGACCATGATTTACAACCTGATCGTCACCAAGACCAACGGAGGTTTTCAGAATGGCGCGCCCGGCGCAGGCTGCACTGACGCCGATTGCAAGAGCGAGGATGACGGCAGCGGCAAGGCGCATGTCCACTACACTGTCACAGTGAAGAACGACAGCGGATTCGACCTTTATGGTCTGGACATCCTGGACGATCTGACCACCACGGTTAAGGCAGACAATGGGGAAGTTAACGATGGCTACGTTCTGAGCATTGAAAATGTCAAGCTGGACGGCATAGCGGCGACTGGTATGGTCACTCCTGTAGCCAATGGTGATGCAACCCACAGTATCGTAACGAAATTTGATCGGTCTGAGGTATTTGCAAATCAGAAGGAAGTGGTTCTGACTTATGATTTTGTAATCGAGAATACCGGCGACGATGTGTTGAGCATAGGGCTGAAGAATAAAGCCACCGGCGGTACATGGACCACAAATGGCCAGACTACCAGCCCGCAGAAAGTCCGCGTTCGCAGTGCGGCTCGAAACGGCGGTTATGACATCGAGGAGTCCGCAGAGTCCGGCGCGAGCATGGGCGGCAGTGAGGCCGGCGGCACGGTTAAGCCCGCGAGCAAGATATACACAGTAACTTACAAGATGAATGATGGTACTGACAAGACGCATGCGACTGTCACGAAGAAATCTGCCGAAAACTCCGTGGAGTTCACAGTTGGTAAAGAGGCGGACGGTACTGATATCTCCAGCCCTAACCGCACAGGTTATGTGTTCTTGGGCTGGGCAGAGAGAGAAGATGCCACCACAGGGATGACAGCTCTTTCAACGGTTACTCTGACTAAGGAGAACCGCAACAAGATACTGTACGCCGTGTGGACGCCGAAGAAGGTTTCCAAAACAGTCCAAATCGTTAAAGCGTTCTACGGTCCCAGCAAAGCCGAGGTAGAGGCAATCAAGGACAATTTCAACCTCAACTACACCTACACGCTGGCCGGCGATACCACAACAGGAACCCTGTTCGGTAAAGATGCTAAATTTGTGTCAAGCGTTCTGTTTCCGGATACTGACGTTGTGCTTGCCTGGGATGTGGAATTTGAAGTAATTGAAGATTCCGATGCAAACACTAATTATGGAACAATTTCCTTTACTGAGGAAGGCAAAGAGATTGAAGGATGGACCTGGATCGGCAGTGAGTCAGAGGGAAGCAGCCTTAACGATCGGGATGAATTGCACGCAGGTACAATCAGTATGGGGCTGAGCAATGTCTATATCAAGTTGCCCACGCTGCCCACGCCGGAGGAAGTGCATGACAGTAGGCTGAGGGTTGAAGTCACCTGTACTACCAACAGCGAAAGCTGGCAATATGCTGCTAATGACCGGACCAATGATGACAATGAGTGGTATACTCTCGGTCAGATTGAGGGCGACGCTGTAAACGGTTATACCTGTACACTGACCCTGAATAATCTGAATGTCTGGGCTGGACAATTGAATACCGAGGATGGTCCCAAGCATGCCCTGAACGAGACCAGAACCAATGACGATGGTATTCTCAGCACGACTCTTCGCTGGGATGCAGGTAATCAGAAATGGGTTGTGGCCGACGGACAGCCGGAGACGTTAAAAGTCTTTGCCGAGGAGATGTTTACCGTAACCGTGAACCATCTGGCAGACAACGGTCATAAATTCTGGGGTAATAATAACCCGGAATATCCGCTGAAAGAAGGCGAAATCTATGATCACAGCATCGATGAGACCATGACTGCACTTAAATACCCTAATAAGCCTGAGGTCAAGTCTCCGAAGAGCTTCTCCATTGGCAACAACACTTATGTTCTTGATCCGATGGCGGCTAATACACCCGAGAATGAACTGACCGGCACTATGGGCAAAGAGAATGTGGTCATCAACCTGTACTACTCTCTGGATGTGAAGGGCGGCGATGAACCTGCCAAGCCCGACGGCGGACCTGACGGTATCCCTGATAAGTACCAGGTGAAAGTGACTTTTAAGGTCAAAAACGGTGCATGGAATGACGAGACAACCACTGATGTGGTGAAATACCTGACGAAGTACAAGGACGTTGACGGAGAGCAGGTTATGGCCGCTGACGGAGAAGCCGTTCTGGGTGATATTATCCCTGCAGCTGGTGAGAAACCCGATTCGGGCTTTATAGTCGGTGACTGGGGGAATAACGAACCTGACGAGACGACTGCCATTACCGGCGATACCACTTATACCTACACCTATAAGCCCGCTCCGGGCAGGGTGACCATCACTGTTAATTTCGTAGATGAGGATGGTAATGTGGTCGGAACCGAGACCGTGGTTGTGGATGAGGGAGACGACTATGACGTAAGCGAAGAAGTTGAGAAGATTCCTGAAGGCTATGAGCCCAATGGGGATCCTGCCGGAGACCCTGTCACCGGTATTGCTGATACTGACAAGACAGTTATCGTGCCGGTAAGACAGTATATTCGGTATATCGTGACCTATACGGACGGCGTAGACGGTGAGGAAGTGTTTGCAGACCAGGTGACATCTAATCTGGTAAGCGGAGCTGCAACCCCGGCATTTGTGGGGACACCTGTCCGCGAGGATTATACTTTCGCAGGCTGGACACCGACAGTAACGGCTACAGTAACGGACAATGTGACTTATACCGCACAGTGGACACCGGAAGAGCCGATACCGACACCGACACCAGAAGAACCGGCGCCAACACCGACACCGGAAGAACCGGCGCCGACACCGACACCAGAAGAACCGGCGCCAACACCGACACCGGAAGAACCGGCGCCGACACCGACACCGGAAGAGCCGGCACCGACACCGACACCGGAAGAGCCGACGCCGACACCGGAAGAACCGGCGCCGACACCAACACCGGAAGAGCCGGCACTGACACCGACACCAACACCGGAAGAGCCGGCACCGACACCGACACCGGAAGAACCGGCGCCGACACCGGAAGAACCGGCGCCGACACCGGAAGAACCGGTACCAACGCCGGAAGAACCGGCACCGACACCGGAAGAACCGGCACCGACACCGGAAGAGCCGACGCCGACACCGGAAGATTCGACATCGACGCCTGAAGAACCGGCACAGGAGTCTGAGCTCGTAGTCATACCACCTGTAGCGCCTGTACCTGCGGCAGTGCCCGCACCGGTTGTACCTACACAGCCGGCGACACCGACAATTCCTGAGGAAGAAGAGGAGCCAGTTACCGTCATTGATGACGCGACGTTGCCCCTTGCAGAGCCGGAAGAAACAGCGGCGCCTGAGGAAGAAGTGCCTGCTATAGTGGAGATTGGCGATGAAGAGCTGCCCCTTGCGGCAGGAAACGGCAGAACCTGGGCCCTTGTGAACTTTGCGTTGATGAACCTGGCAGTGTTTGAGACCCTGATGTTGCTGATTGGTTACTTTGTGAACACCAGGAAGGATGAAGAGGAGAAAAAGGAGAAACTGAAGAAGAAAGGTGTTATGCGCCTGATCAGCCTCCCGATAGGAATTATTTCCATTATTGCATTCTGTCTGACAGAAGATATCTCCCTGCCCACCGGATTTGTAGACCGTTGGACCCTGCTAATGGCAATCATCGCACTCGTACAGACTGTCGTGGTAGGTTTTTCACGCAAAAAGGAAGAGAACGAAGACGGGAAAACGGCCTAAGCGAGAACGCACAGGTGACCCCATTGCAGGAACACCTGGTTGAAAGAAACCGTTAGTGAGCCACGCAGTTGAATTTCTGCACAAGTTAAAATGAAAAAGTCCCCCGTGAGTCCGGAGCAGGCATGTATGCCTGAGCGATGGCAGCGGGGGATTTTTTTGTTCATTACAGCCAGTCCCGGCAGAGATTTCACCCGTTCCAGAAAAATGGGGGCCGACAGGTTCGTTTCTTTCCTGGTTCCCAGCGGCTCTTCCGGTACCAGGATAGAATTGCTTGATTTCTTTGGCCTGCAGGCTTGGGCTTGCGTTTTCATGCAGCGGATGGCTCGACTGTTACCTTTTTTCAGCAAGCTTTCCTTTACTTCCCCGAAAAACTTCGTATCAGAAGGACATTCCGCAAAAGGCTTCTGCAGCATGCATCTGAATTTGCAATCTTTTCCGTCCTGATGTGATGCCGGAGGGAAAATCTTTGGCTTCCTCCTGGCATATCCATTTTAACCTACACATTTGCACTTTAGAGAATTTACAGAGAAGCAGTAAAGCGGAAGAAATAGAGGTAGCATATTTTACAGGGAAGTAGTAAAATGGTAAGAAGAATGACCGTGATGAGAGAGGAGTGTGCCATGTCGAAAGAGTTTGACGAATATATTGCAGATAAACCAGAGGCGAAGTTAGCCACAAAGGAAGAGATTTCACTGTTAAAAATTAAGCTTGGAAAGAGTCACAGGAAGGAATCTGACTGGGAGGTAATAAAGGATATTTTCCAAAAGAGGAATTTTATTACATATAATTCCACTAAAAAGATAAACGGAATTAAGTTAATAGAAAATGTAGTACCCAGTGAAAACGGGTACCTGATTGTTTTTACAAATATTGATGATTGTATAAAGTATATTCACGAGAGGCTGCGGTGGGAGGCGCTACAGGGAGATGTTCAGATTTCCGTTCTTTCATCCAGAGATGTATGGGAAATTGCAAATAAACACGGCATGGATATTCTTATTGATTATAACGGAAGAGGGGATTCCAGGTGCATACTGTATTCTCATGAGGAAGAAATGCTGAAGGCGGTTCTTTTTGGAGCCTGAACCTGGGAACGGGTTTGGGGGGGAGAATACGGATTGGCCTGGTGTGTTCTGGATTTCCGGAGAATCTGCCGGACAGCGGAAGGAAAATGACAGTGTCAGTAGTCTATGAAAATTGGGCTGGAAAAATGGAGGAGGCTGCGGTTATGGAACGGTGCGGATGGTGCCTGTGCAATGAAAAGATGATAAAGTACCACGACGAGGAGTGGGGTGTTCCCGTGCGGGATGACAGGAAGCAGTTTGAGTATCTGATGATGGAGGCCATGCAGTGCGGCCTGAACTGGAATATGATGCTCCAGAAGAGGGAGATTTTCCGGGAATGCTTTGACGGGTTTGATTATGAGAAGGTGGCGGAGTATGGGGAGGAGGATATCCTGCGGATCCTGGAGACGGAGGGGATGATCCGGTCCAGGCGGAAGGTGGAGGCTGTGATACACAATGCCCGGTGCTTTCGGAAAGTCAGGGAGGAGTTCGGGACATTCAGCGAGTACCTGTGGGGATTTTCAGGGGGAAAGACGATTCTGTATATGGGGCACCAGAAGGGACAGATTCCGGCCAGGAACGGCCTGTCGGACCGGGTGAGCGGGGATTTGAAGAAGAGAGGGTTTAAGTATCTGGGTTCGGTGACGGTGTATGCGCATCTGCAGGCTTGCGGGATGGTGAATGATCACCTGGAGGGGTGCTTCCGGTACCGGGAAGTGACGAACGGGGCGGAGACGGTGAGGAAGAGGCGGGATAGTGAGGCATAAGCAAAAGAAAGCATGAGTAAGAGAGGAAAGAAAAGAAATGAAACTATCTATAAAAGAAAAAATATCATACGGCATCGGAGCTGTGGGCAAGGATATGGTGTATATGCTGACAGCCAGCTATATTTTGTACTACTACGAGGATATTCTGGGGGTCAGCGCAGTGTATACAGGCATCCTGCTGTTGGCGGCCAGGGTGTTTGACGCTGCTAACGACCCGGTGATGGGGGTGTTGGTGGCCAGGACAAAAAGCCGTTTCGGGAAATTCCGGCCATGGCTGTTCAGCGGAACCGTAATCAATGCGTTGGTGCTCTATGCCATGTTCGCAGTGCCGGAGAAATTGGATGGAAACCCGTTACTGATCTATATTTCGGCCGCCTATATCCTGTGGGGTGTCACCTATACCATGATGGACATTCCCTACTGGTCCATGATCCCGGCGTTTGCCAGGGACAGCAGGGAGCGTGAGAGTTTATCCACCCTGGGGAGGACTTGTGCGGGGGCGGGAAGCGCACTGGTGACGGTCATTACCATGCCGGCGGTGTACTTCCTGGGAAACGGGGATGAGCGAACAGGCTTTAAGTGGTTTGCCCTGATCGTGGCGGTTTTCTTTGCCTTTACGGCTGTGCTGATGTGCCTGTGCATCAGGGAAAAATCCACCGTGGACATGCCTGTGAATTCCATCGGCGATATGTTCCGGGCGCTGGTCCGCAATGACCAGGCGATGACAGTGGTGATCTCCATCGTGCTGATCAACTGTTCCATTTACCTCACCAGCAACCTGGTAATTTATTTTTTCAAATATGATTTCGGGGGCGAGGGATGGCAGAACGCCTATACCCTGTTCAACACTTTCGGAGGGGCCGTGCAGATCATGTCCATGATGCTGCTGTACCCCCTGATCCGGAAATTCCTGTCCACCGTGCAGGTCTTTTGCACCAGCCTGGGGATGGCGGTGGCGGGATATGCGGTGCTGCTCATACTGGCCTGCACCAATATGTCAAACATGTTCATGCTGTTCATTCCCGGATTCTTTATCTTTGGGGCAAACGGCCTGCTGACCATCCTGACCACGGTGTTCCTGGCAAACAGCGTGGACTACGGCCAGTGGAAGAACGGGAGCAGGGATGAGAGCGTGATCTTTTCCATGCAGACCTTTGTGGTGAAGCTGGCATCAGGTGTGGCGGTGCTTCTGGCATCCATCTGCCTGGCTGTATTCCAAATCAGCGAAAATACGGAGGTTGAGACGATGGCTGCTGGTCAGTCCGTGATGGGGCTGCGGCTGACCATGACAGTGCTTCCCGTGGCGGGACTGGCTGCGGCTGCGGTTTTCTTTACGAAAAAATTCAAGCTGACGGATGAGAAGATGGAGGAGATCGGAGAGGCGCTGCGGAAAGAAGAGAACAAAGGATGAAAATAGAGTTTATTTCAGAGCAGGGCTATCGGGAAAGGATAGAAAATGAGGCAGTCCCGTATTTAAAGCGGCATCGGGACTGCGGTTTCTTCTGCCCTGGCGGCGGAGGGAAGAGGTATCGCGGGAGCGGGGAAGGGGAAGAGGCCGGAGGGATGATTTATTACGAGAGTTATCGACGGGAAGGCGCCAGAGGTGTTGTGGTGATGGTGCACGGCTTTTCCGAGTCTGCGGAAAAATACGGTGAGATGATATATTATTTCCTTCAGGCCGGATATCAGGTATATATTATGGATGTGCGGGGACATGGGCGCTCGGCGAGAAGCCGGGAAGATCTGTCCATGGTACATATTGGGCGGTTTGAAGAGTATCTTTCGGATCTGGAATATCTGTCGGAGGAGATTGCGGCGAGAGAAAATCCCGGGCTTCCATTGTATCTGTACGGGCATTCTATGGGCGGGGGGATCGGGGCGGCGTTTCTTGAGAGACGGCAGGACGTGTTCCGGAAGGCGGTGCTGAGTTCTCCCATGTTCAAACCGCTGACCGGGGGGATCCCACTGGGGGCTGCATATGGGATTGCGAGTATCCAGGTCTGGCTGGGGAAGGGCGGGAGATATGTTGCCGGGCACCATGCCTTCCGAGGGGATGAGACCTTTGAAGGCAGTGCGGCGACTTCAAGGGAACGATATGAATATTATGCCCGGAAACGGCAGAGCAACGAGAGATTCCAGACAAACGGCGCTTCTTGGTCATGGCTCCGGGAAGCGGCCCGATTGTCGAAATATGTATTGAAAAAGGAAAACTGCGGTAAAATTACCGCCGGGATTCTGGTATTCCAGGCAGAGCGGGATGATTATGTGGACAAGTCGGCGCAGGAGAAATTTGTGAGCCGGACGGAGACTGCCAGACTGGCGCCGGTTGAGAGGACGAAGCATGAGATTTATATGAGCGGCGACGGACACATGCGGCGGTACGTGGAGGAGATTCTGGCGTTTTTTTGTGGAGATTAGAATGGGGGATTCCGGCATTTTTTGTGGGGATTAGCACCGGGGATTGGAGAATATAGGGGTTTCAAGTAATTTTACGGGAGGAGATACAGGATGGAATATCAGGTAATACAGATTGACGGCCATACATGGCGTATTGAAGAGGAAAGAGTGCGCTTTTTCCTGTTGGAAGGCGAGGAGAGAGCTTTGCTCATAGACAGTGGCATGCAGGTGCAGAACGCCCGGGAGATTGCGGAGGGGCTGACAAAGCTTCCGGTGTCGCTGCTGATCACCCATGGGGACAGGGATCATGTGGGGAGCAATGGGGAATTCCCGGTTTTTTATATGCATCCGGCAGAGGCATCGAACTACTATAACACACAGGGGAAGACGGGGGAGTTTCTTCCGGTGTGGGACGGGGAGGTTCTGGATCTGGGCGGCAGGCCCTTGGAGATCATTTCCCTGCCCGGGCATACGCCGGGGAGTATCGGGGTGCTGGATCGGAATGCCAGGGTTCTGATCGGCGGGGATCCTGTGCAGGATGGGCAGATCTTTATGTTCGGGGTACAGCGGGAGATGCATGCCTATATTCATAGTCTGGCGAAACTGGAGGGGTACAGAGAGGCTTTTGACTGGATTTATCCTTCCCATGGAAGCTTTCCGGTGAGCCCGGAGCTGATCCCGGTGCTGCGTGAGGCGGCGGGAAAAGTTCTCGCGGGGGAGGTGCAGGGGACGAAAACAGAGATGTTCGGGCGGAAGATCATGCGGTATGATGTGGGGGCGGCGAGTTTTTTGGGGGAAGAGCGGGATGTGTGCCGGGGGTTTTAAGGGGATTCAGGAGAAGAATGGGAGGTGCGCATGTGATTTATTTGAGCAGCTTTTTGTTTTCGGAGGAGTCGGTGGATAATCCCAATATTTACCCTTACAATGTGTTCGCCGGAAAGGCGGAAAGGCGGCTGTACTTCGGTCCGGTGACCATGCTGTACGGCAATAACGCGTCGGGGAAGTCTACGGTGCTGAACATTATTGCCAATAAGCTGAAGCTGCAGGGGCAGGAGTATGCGGCCAGTAATAAGTTTGGAAGGGTGGCTTATTTTGAACGGTTTGTGGAGGAGTGCAGGTTTACCCTGGGGGAACGGGAGGATGGCAGGCCGTTTAGGGAAATTCCACAGAGCGCAAGGTATATCAAGAGTGAGGATATTTTATATGAGATTAAAAAGATACAGCAGGAGCAGGTGCTGCAGGACGGTTATGTGTATGAGCATGTAAGGCGGGGGATGGATAAGGAAGCGGTGAGAGGGGCGCTGGATTCCTATGGGACGCGGCGGCAGCTGGAGAATCTGGTGTATGCCCAGGAGAAGTATTCCAATGGTGAGACTACGCTGCAGATGCTGGAGGATTTCATTGAGCCGGACGGGCTGTATCTGTTGGACGAGCCGGAGGTGTCGCTGTCTCCGGAGAACCAGGTTGCGCTGGCGGAAAAGCTGAACCGGATGGCCAGGTTTCTGGGGTGTCAGTTTATTGTTGCCACTCATTCGCCGTTTGTTCTGGGGACGCTGCAGGGGAGAATCTATGATCTGGATTCCAGGGATTGGGAGGAGAAGGAGTGGACGGAATTGGAGAATGTGAGGTATTTTTGGAGGTTTTTTGAGGGGAGGAGAGGGGAGTTTGGGAAGGATAAGTAGATAAAATCTATCACTGCCCATATGTGTTTGGGCAGGAAAGGAAGCTAAGCAGAAGGGGAAAGATATGATATATATTGTCACAGATACAAATTATCTTAATTGTTCTTTTCAATCGGGAACAGATTTTACACGTTTTCAGTTCAACAAAAATTTCAATGATTTATTAAACCTGAAAAACAGTGGGAACTGTGCAGATAAGTGTGAAGTATGCCTTTCTGAGATGGTCTATCAGGAGCTGATTCAGCATAAAAAAGAAGCTTACAACGCCAGATTGCAAGAACTAGAGGAGATTTCCGGGCAAATGGGAGAATTGATGTCATATAAAATAGGTGCATCAATAGAAGAATATAGTTTGATGAATCAGAAAATGGCAGATTGTTATATTGAAGAACATCATGTTTTAAAGATACCATTTTGCAGGGAATATTTTGACGATATTATTTGGGATGCAATCCATAAAATGCCACCATTTGAAGGAATAAAGGGTAAATCGGATAAAGGATTCAAGGATGTAGTAATTTGGTATTCAATGATGGAATATGCAAAAGAACATCAAGGTACTTATTTGTTTGTATCAGCGGATCATATATTTCTTGATAATAAAAAAATGCTGTCAGAAAAATTTATGCAGGAGACCGGGTGCGGGATAGAGTTTTGTAAAAATTTTTTGGAGGTTCAACAGAAGACATTAAGACCTCAGAGCAGAAAGGTGGAATCAGTTAGAATTACTTCTGCTGTAAAAGAATGGGAGTTTTGGACGAACCAGAATAAGGATCTTACTGTTTCCTGGAATTATCCCTATATCGAAGATAAAGAAATAGAGGCTGTCAGATATATCAATAATGATATTCGTGATATCTATGAAACAGTGTTAAGGGAGTGGAAAAGCTGGCATTACGAAAATGTAAACAGTGTAGAAAAAGATTGGATGAGAGAAGAACATTCGGATGAATTAGAATACGAGGTTTTACTAAACGAAGGTGGAATTTTGTGTATTCGCTTTAGCCAATATATTTATTCCGGAGGTACTCATGGCATGCCTGTATGGAAGGTCAGAGTCTATGATTTAAACACAGGGAAACTGCTAAAGCTGAGGGATGTTGTTTCTGGAACAGATGAAGAAATATATAAGATAATTGAAAGGAAGTTCCAACTGGAAAAGGAAATACAGAGTGATTTTGAACACAGGCCATTCTATTATCCAGATTTTACACTTGATGATTATCAGGATATTGATGATTTTAAGTTTTATGTTTCTCCGGCAGGGGTACATATTTATTTTGATGTGTACGAAGCAGGGCCGTATTCAGAAGGGTTTATCAGCTTTGTAATATGTAAACGGATTTGCCGTGTGGGGTGAAATTATTATAATTTTTTTGATAATTATTTGCTGTTATGAGTAGTTGCATCTGGTAAGTGCGACGGATTTATGTTAGAATGGGATAAATTCGATTGAGGAGACCGATAGATGTGGTGCAAGAGCTGCAACATAGAAACGAATGAAGAAAAATGCCCGGTTTGCGGGAATGATACTGTAAGCGACGAGGATATCACGACAAAGATATACTGGTGCAGAAGATGCAATATTCCGGTGATTCAGAGGGTAAATCAGGCTGACAGGGGAATTTGCCCATTGTGCAGCGGGAAGATGCGGTATCTGGCAATGGATTTACGTCCTGTATTCCCTGAGGAGAGACTGCTTTTGGAGATTCTCCTGGATAAGTCGCCAAATGAGTTTGCAGAGAGTTCTGTATGGGCTGTGAATAATAGGTATTATATAGACGGCAAGTCCATATCGCTGTCAAATGAATTGTTTCAAAATGTGGATACCAATGCTGTATTGGAAAAAATCAATCAATATAAAGGTATGAATCAAGGGGAAGTCTTTGATAAATACATTGAAAAATGTATTCTCGCTAACCGGAATCGGACCAATCATATAAAGGATGAAGCCTATACGTTTGTGAAAAGAGCCGCGAAAGAATTTGAAGAAGAGAAGATAGTTATTTCATTTTCAGGGGGGAAAGATTCCACGGTAACAGCAGATGTTGTGATAAAGGCGTTAAGCAATCCAAATCTGGTTCATATTTTTGGGAATACCACCTTAGAATTTCCGTCCACGGTTGCGTATGCAAAACGCTATCATACAAACCATTCTCAATCCAATTTTTTAACTGCAAAGAATATGGAACAGAATTTTTATGACGTTTGTGAAGACATAGGGCCACCTGCGAGAATGATGCGTTGGTGCTGTTCTATGTTCAAGACAGGGCCTATTACAAGGGTTTTGAATAGTTTGTATCGGAATCAGCAGATACTGACGTTTTATGGCATCCGGAAATTTGAATCTGTCAGCCGGAGTAAATATAATCGAATTGAAGATGACGCGGAAAACGTCAAGATTCAGCAGCAGACGGTTGCCTCTCCCATCTTCTTTTGGAAGGATATGGATATTTGGCTCTATATTCTATCAGAAAAAATTGACTTTAACGAAGCATACAGATTGGGATATGATCGTGTAGGGTGTTGGTGCTGCCCTAATAATAATCCCAGAGCGCAGTTTTTGTTCCGGATTTATATGCCGGAGGATGCAAAAAAGTGGAGGGATTTTCTAATCGGTTTTGCAAAGAAAGTGGGAAAACCGGACGCGGAAGTTTACGTGGATACAGGTATGTGGAAGGCGAGGCAGGGAGGGAATGGCCTCCCTTCCGCAGGTGATGTAAAAATCAGGTTTACCAATTGCACAACCGAGGAACATGCCAAGATATATCGTCTGGTTCGTCCGTTTGACGATGAATTAATCGGAATGTTCGTTCCTTTTGGAAGGGTGGCTCCCGAGTTGGGAAAGAAACTGCTGAATGAGGTGATTGTGCTTGATATAAAAACCAATGTGCCGATTTTGTCTATTCAGCCTTTTGGGCAGGAAGGGTATGAGTATGCGGTAAAAATCAGGACGATGAATGTTGCGGATCATGAGGCTTTGCAGAGGATGGCAGGTTATCAAATCAGGAAGTTCAATGCCTGTCGTAAGTGTCTGAAATGCGAATCTCTTTGTAAGGCAGGGGCAATATCGATTATGGGGGATAGTTATTATATTAATCCGGAGAAGTGTATTCATTGCAAAATGTGTGTTTCCCCGAAGTACCTGGATGGGGGATGTATGATGGACAAGTATTTAAGGACAAAGTAACAAATACTGGAGGATGGTTTATGGCTATGAAGTTTCGGGCCCATGATACGTTTTTCATCCGTAAAGGGTGGCTGAGTAAGGGGATGAAGTATGTGGAGCAGAGTCCGGATGTCTTTGTCAGTAAGGAAGACAATCCCATGGATGTGTTGGGAGTCGGCGCTAATATGGTTAAGGTTTTGCGGTATTGGCTTCAGGCGGTAGGACTGACGGAGGAACCGGTCAAAGGGAGAAGAATCCAGAGTTTTACCGTATTGGGAAAGAGTATATTTGAAAATGCAGACAGAGTTTGGAATAAATAAGACAAATTTATAGTGGTTTATATTGAGAAAAATAGAAATGATGAAGTAATGTCAGGCAGTATCGTAGAAACCAATACAAAAACCAGGAAAAGAATCAATTCCCAATATTACATAATTGATTATTCATGCTTGAGGTTATGGGGAAAGGGAAACAAGTTAATGATGCGATACAGAGGAGGTACAAATGGACAAAATAAATCCAAGTCAGGCCATGGAAGAGCTGACATTGAAGAGACAGACCGTTTTTCCGACAAGAAAGATTATTATGCATGGAAGGGATATGCATTTAAAATTTTGAACGAATTTGAAGAAAAGGATTACATACGTCAGGGAAGTCATCCATCCAGAAGTAAATCAGTTTATATAACACCGGATGGATTGGAGCATGCCAGGAATTTGTTGGAAAGGTATCATATAACAGACCGGGAAAAGGAAGACAGACCAAAAAATGAGAAAACTCCTTTATAAAATACAGAAATGCTTCGACCATAAATTTGAGGACATCCTACTGTGGGGAATACTAATCAGCATTTTCATTATCTTGACAGATGCTCTTGATGGGTGTTCATTCCTGCTGAATAGGATTGGAGCAGCGGCGTTTGTTGCTTTAGTACTCCTTGCCTCCTGTGTAATTCTACTGTATACAAGGCTTTGGAGATGGATGCTGCTGCCTGTGGATACAGAACTTGACAGGGCAGCCCGGTCCGGTGTTTTGGCAGGAGGGATGCTGTTTGGCTATACAATGCTGCTGTATTTGACGGAAGATGAACAATTTCACATTTATAAAATTTTTTTGACGTTGATTTTACTGCTGCTGTTGGCAGGGTATCTGTTCTTTCGCTATCGTATGTTGGCGGGAGTAGAAGAGGAAAAGGAAAAAAGCCATAATACATATACCTTAAGGGAGCTTTATCAAGGTGAAATTCACCATGAAGGAGATATAGTCTATTTGGAGGAAGAAGCAGTAGATTATGACTTACTGAACCGTGGGGATTTGATTTGTGCCATCAGTGAGGTTATACGTACCTGTCAGCCCCGTGGGAAGTATGTAATCAGTCTTTCCGGGGAATGGGGGCAGGGAAAGACTACAGTCATTAATAATGTGAAAAGGGAGCTGCGGAGTGAAGAAAATATCAAAATTATTGATGACTTTGATCCTTGGAACTATGAGTCTGGGGAAGCTCTGTTTTCTGGTATGATGGATGCCATTTTCCAATATGCGGAAATTCCTTATGATATCAACAGAATTCGAAGATGGAAGAAGCAGCTGGGGGAGCTGATATTTAATATTAATGCTTATACAAAGGGGTTTAAGCTGCTTCTGAATAGGGAGCAGGAGCAGAAGACCGTTCAGGAAATTAAGGTACTGATGAATGGCTTCCTGGGAAGAGACAATAGGAAGATTGTATTTGTTCTGGACAATATTGAGAGGATGGATGAGAAGAACATCCTGCTTTTATTTAAATTAGTGGCGGATGTGTTAGATTTGGAGCATATTATATATCTGCTTTCTTTTGATGTGGAACAAATTGGCACTGTTTTGAAGAACGCTGGCCTGAAGGACAACTATCTGAAAAAAGTGATTCAAATGGAGTTTTATGTACCTCTGGTTGACCAGGAGACAAAGAGGAAAGTTTTTGAAGATTGTCTGAAAAATTTGCTTGTGCTATATCGCACAGAGAAAAAGATTCAGGAAGAGCTGCTTCATCTTTCTGACTCTTTCATGAGTAAAATTGTTGATGTCAGAGACATGAAACGTTTCTTTAATTCTATAATCAGCGCTTGTTACGGTGTGCGAAATTCTCTGGATCAGCAAGAGCGATGGATCAGAAGGCTGCATGCAAAAGATTATGTTATCATGGAACTGCTGAAACGGGAGAACCCGCTGCTTTACCAGGAGATTGCAAAAAATGCAAATTTTTTTGTATCGTTTGATCGTGGGGTGCTTTTTGGGTGGGAGATGGGGGGAGCTGAATGGAAGAAAAAGTTTAGCGAAGAAGCAAAAATCTATTTTAATAGTTTATTTTCTAATCTCGCAAATAAAGAGTGGGGAGCCTTGCTGGCAGAGATTTTTCCTTATTTGGAAAATTACAGACAGAACCGTGAAGTTGCAGAGCTGGTATTATATGGTGGGTACAGTAAACACCACAAAAAGGTTATTCAGGATGCAAGAATATGCAGTGGTAAATTTTTTTACCAGTATTTTACCCTCCAATCAAACCATTATATGAAGATAAAGTTGGCGTTGGAGGAGGTTGTATCCTTAGCCGGACATGGGAAGGAGGAGCTGTGTCGGCACAGATTTGAGGCGCTTTGCAGTTGCTATCAAGGTCCTGACCAGACAGAGATTTTAGAAATGCTTGATTTGCTCTCTGAGGATCTTGGTGAAGCAGAGTGGAATGTTTTGTTTCGTATTTTATATGAGATGTCAGAGAAGCTGTGCGACTATATAAGATCATTTAGAGTTTCTGCAAGAAAACGTTCTTGCTATCTGCTTTCCCAGGGCATGGATAGAATATCACAGTCATTGTTTGACATATTTCTGGAGGATATTCAGGGACAATACCATAGGTTTTGGACATGGAGAGAAATGTTGTTCCATAAGAGACTGAATCCCAATTCGGAAGACGCACCTCCCCGTTATGAAGGACGGGCATCGGCCATGTATGATGTTTTGCGGCAGATGGCGGAAAGCATAGATAAAGATGGGATTAATCTGTACAGTGACATCTATTACAGAGAAGAAAATATATGGGGCTGGTATGATATTGTAAGGCATATGCCAGATATAGACATCAAAAGCACGTTTTCCGAAATGTTGGATGAAGAGAGTATTTATCGCTTTTTATGGGATATGACACAAAGGACAGTGGGAAAAGGATTTGGCTATACACTGAGAGAAAGGTATTTTTCTATTTTTACTGACAGAGACAGCATAGCGGCTATTTTGGAAAGCCGAACACCCCAGACGGAAAGCGAATCTTTTGTTAGGCAGATATGGGATGCCTATCTGAACTGGAAAAATAACGACAGCAAAGATGATGTGGCATATGAAATAACGAGGGAATATGGTGTGGAACTAAAGCTGTAAAAGGAATTTTGCAGAGAATCGTTATCTGAAATCATCGGGAAAAGGATTTTTTGTAGATGCAGAAGGATACATGATTGCAATTCGAAAAGGTTTGGAGCCGATGATGAAGAGCCGGGTCATGGGGGAACAGATGCGTGATATCATTGAGTATCGGACAATGGAGTATTACAGGAGACGATATCAGAACGGTGTGTAAAGTTTGGGGATTCAGGATAGACAAAAACCCGGCAATAGCATAAGCGATCAAAAGGTTGGAGTGCATATGACGAAACAGTATACAGTAATTAATATATGTGCAGGTATGGGAACCATGTCATTAGCCTTTGAACAGGCAGGCTTTCAGGTGATATGCAACCTGGTAAGAGACCCGAAAGAAATAAGCATAATATCAGAAAATCTGGGGTGGATGCAGGGTATCTTTATGATGTTATGCCTGATAATCTGCCATATGCTGATATTGTCATTGGAAGTTTTACGCGATTTCAGAATTTTTCAACTGCCGGTATGAGAGAGGGCAGACAATCCCTCACAATTGTAAAAGATTTCAAAATTATAGAAGACACTTTTCGGGCTGTATTAGGTCACAGCATGCCGAAAGCGTTTTTATTTGAAGTCAGTTTGCAAATTAAAGGAAATGATATGCTTCGGCATTTGATGAATTGGTTTGGGAAAGAGCGTTATGTCCTGAATTATCACGAATTTGATGTGGGGCGAGTTACAGGTTCGCCAATTTGCCAACGGCGGGTGTATTTAGCAGCACTGCGGAGGGATGTCCATGCGGAATTCCTGTTTCCGGATAACGCGTCTTATTTTACAGCATTTGAAGATTTTCAGGAAGATGATGTCAGTTATACATATGACGTGAAAAACGAAAAAGTCAACGTCGAATGTAAGGATGAGGGGCTTTATGTATGGAGGAGTGGAAAATATCAGAGGAGCGAAGAGGTTAACGGTACCTACAGAATTCCGCTTTTGAAATCAAAACAACGGTTAAGACGGATAACGCCAAGAGAATTGGCACGCATGAAAGGGATACCGGATGATTATAAGTTATTTGATAAAAACAAAAAGTGGCTTTATGATGAAATTTGGTTTGAACCCCATATGAAATTAATGTCTCTTTTTGCAAAAAGAATGTATGATGCACTTGGGGATGCAGTTTCTGAAGAGGGAAGCTGCGGTGACGAAGAACAGATTCCTGACGAAAAAGCTCATGATATGTTAGAGGGGGAAAAGCAAATGATGGAGAGAAGGTTTGATGTATTTGTCAGTTCGACATATTATGGTTTGCAGGATGAGCGGAAGGAAGTTACTCAGGCCATTTTAGAATGTGACTGTATACTGGTAGGAATGGAGATGTTTCCTGCCTCTAATTTGGAGCAGTGGAAATTTATTAAAAAGGTGATAGACAAGTCTGATATCTATTTGGTTATTATTGCCGGAAAATATGGTTCGCTGGGTAAGGATGATAATGGGAAAAGATGGGCTATACGGAAATGGAATTTGAATACGCTTTAAAACAGGGAAAGCCTGTTCTTGCTTTTCTTGTATAAGAAATAGCAAAACTGGAGAGAGGCAAAACGGAGTCTGATAATGATGTAATGGCGCTGCTGATGAAATTCAGAGGGAAGGCGATGACCGGCAGACTGGTAAAGTTTTATCAAAATAAGGATGACTTGAAAGCAAAAGTTATGGGGAGTTTGAACCAGATAAAAAAGCAGATTAACAGCGGCGGCTGGGTAAGGGCTGATGAAAGCATTGACGCTGATGTTGAAGAATTGAAAAGAAATATCTGGAGGTTGGAGGCAGAGAAGGAGAAACTTCAAGAGCAGATTGATATGTTTGTGGAAAGGGAAGATGAGGACAGAAGGAAACGTGAAACAATGAGTGCAAAACTGGACGAGATGTACAAAAATATAGAAATGTTCGAAGGCCAGATGAAAACTTTTAAGTTATATATGGATGCTGCCAGTGAATAAAATGACTCAAAAGCGGTAGTGAAATAAGTTATTCATGATTGAGGTTCTAGGGGAAAGAGAAGCAAGTTAACGATGCGACACAGAGGAGGTACAAATGGACAAAATAAATCCAAGTCAGGCCATGGAAGAGCTGACATTAATGTTGTTATACCTGTCAAAATTTTCAGAGACAGACCGTTTTTCCGAAAAGAAAGATTATTATGCATGGAAGGGATATGCATTTAAAATTTTGAACGAACTTGAAGAAAAGGATTACATACGTCAGGGAAGTCATCCCTCCAGAAGTAAATCGGTTTATATTACTCCGGATGGATTGGAGCATGCCAGGAATTTGTTGGAAAGGTATCATATAACGGACTGGGAAAAGGATTCTTTGTAGATGCAGAGGGATACATGATTGCGATTAGCAAAGATTTTGGGCTAATGATGAAGAACCGGGTCATAGGGAAACAGATGCGAGATATAATCGAATATCGGACAATGGAGTATTACAGGAGACGGTATCAAAATAAACGCTTAGAATTTGTGTACGGAAACAAAGTATCTCTATGAAGCTACGCTAAATACTTACCACCTGACGATGGCAGACTCGAGAGCCACACAGTCAGACACGCACCATCCGCCGTCCAAAACACCGCCCAACACCGCCAAAGCAACAAAAGAGAGGGGAATTACACATGGCTGCCACATACAACGTAAAGCTGTCAGAGGAGCAGCAGCTGTTCATCGAAAACGCATTGCAGGGAAAAAACATTCTTGTGGATGCCTGTATCGGAAGCGGGAAAACCACTGCCATCCAACATTTGTGCAATATGCTGCCGGGAACGAAAAACGTTTTGTACCTGACCTACAATAAGCTTCTGAAACTGGATGCAAAATCCAAGATAAAAAAGCGGAACGTTACGGTTACCAACTATCACGGGTTTGCCTATATGATTTTAAGCAGAAACGGCGTATCGGCGGGAATCTCCGATCTCATCCAGACCTTCATTTCCCTGAAACCGCCAATCAGTCAATACGATATTCTGATCATTGATGAATATCAGGACATTGAACAGGAACTGGCACAGCTGCTGCAGCTGATTAAGGACGACAACCCGGACATGCAGATTATTGCAGTGGGGGATATGGAACAGAAAATATACGATAAAACCACATTAAATGTGGAATCGTTTATGAAGGAATATCTGGAAGAACACCTTAAACTCAGGTTTACCCAGTGCTTTCGCCTGTCCGCTGATCTGGCGAATATGCTTGGGCGGGTGTGGAAGAAGGAAATACGGGGAGTGAATGCCGGCTGCAGAGTCGAAGAAATGGCGAAGGAAGATGTGCTGGCATTTTTGGCGCAGCAGCCCCCTGGGAACATTCTGTGCCTGGGAGCAAGAACAGGGGCCATGGCCGACACTTTAAACACTTTGGAGGAAAGATACCCGCACAAATTCAACAAGCAGACGGTATACGCCACCATATCCGATAATGATTCCATGGGGAAAACGGAACCCAGGGAAGATTCCGCTATTTTTACAACCTATGACAGCAGCAAAGGCCTGGAAAGAAAAATCTGCGTAATCTTTGACTTTACGGAAAGCTATTGGGGCGTAAGGATATCGAAACCGCAGCAGTCCTATCTTATTTTGAGAAATATATTCTGTGTTGCGGCCAGCCGGGGGAAAGACCATATTATTTTTGTAAAGCCGGAAGAGGCTATGCTGAGCGAGGGAACGCTCTCAACATTTCTTGACACAAATCATAAATTTGAGGATTTGGATATCAGTGAAATGTTTGATTTCAAATACAAAGAGGATGTGGAAAAGTGTTTTTCCATGCTGAAAATCCGAAAAACCAAATCGGAAGACAACTCTGCAATCAATATAAAAAGTACGGATGCCCTGATTGATTTGTCGCCCTGTATCGGAATATACCAGGAGGCAGTTTATTTTGACAACTATGAAATAGATGCGGCGATTAAACTAAAGCTTTTACTGAATCCGGAGTTCTACGGACTGTATACGGAAGAGATCAGAAACGCTTCGCTGAATGAGAAAATACTGTTTTTGGTTTCCCTGGAAACAAAGCAGAAGAGGTACAGGACCCAGGTGGAAACGCCGTTTGTCAGCAAAGAACAGAGCGAACTCATAGAAGCCAGACTCAAGACACGATTGCGCAGAGACGAGGCCGCCCAGGTGGAATGCCGGATTGAATTCCGTGAGCAAAACAGTGATAACCCCAAATTCTCGGCTAAGGGATTTGCCGATGTGGTTAAGGACGACATTGTATACGAATTAAAATTCGTATCGGAGCTGACACATGAGCATTTCCTGCAGTGCGCCAGTTATCTGGTTGCCATGGAAAAACAGAAGGGGATTCTGTGGAATACCAGAGATAATACATCCTATGAGATAGAGGTGCCGAACAGGAAGGCTTTTTTGGATGCGGTGACAAAAACAGTCACAAAAGGGGTGCTGGAAGCGTATTTTGAAGCGGATGTCACCAAAAGGACAGCAAAAGAAGAGCAGCCAGACAACTTTGCAGTGGTTGATACGGAGACAAATTGGAATGATGAAGTAATGTCAATCGGCGTGGTAGTTGCCGACACAAAAACCTGGAAAAAAATCGATTCCCAATATTACATAATTGACCCGGAGTACAGAGTGGGAGGAATGTATACGGGCGAATTAAGGATTACGGAAAAAGGAGTCCGTGTCACCGGCAGAAAGCAGGCGTTAAAAGAGATTGACCAATGGCTTGCATCGTATGGGATACAGAAACTATTTGCCTATAATGCAAGCTTTGATAAGAATCATTTGCCCGAATATGCCGGGTACAAGTGGTACGATATTATGCGCTTGGCCGCATACCGCCAGTATAATAAAGCGATTCCGGACACCGCGGAATGCTATAAGACCGGGAGGCTGAAACAGGGATACGGCGTTGAAGCTATCTTGAGAATGCTCGGTGGGGACAGGCGATATCAGGAGACACATAACGCGGTTCTGGATGCGGAGGACGAGCTGAAAATAATGCAGTTGCTGGGACATGAAATAAGCCAATATGACATTGCCCTTATTTCGGCAGAGAAAAAAACGATTACGGAACAGCAGGAAAACGCACAGAAAGCATCCGAAAGAAAACTATCTGAAAAAAATACGCAAACCCCTAAAACGAAGAAAGGAATTTTGTCCAGGCTGTTCGGAGAAAAAGGCACTGATTAACGGTTGGGGTTTTAAGGAAGGAAAAAGTTTCGCAGAAAAAGGGGCAACGGATTCTATGAAGAAGGTACGTGGCTATATTCTTTTACAGGAGGAAACTGGTTCCGCTGTATGACGGACGTGTTGCCCTTTTGTCTATAGCGGGCGAGGGAGGGATGAGTCTGGAGTATGTAGATACGGAAAACGGCAGGCTGGTGAAGCTGGCAGATTGGGAGAGCCTGGAAGGAAATATCTGGTATGTTACGCTCCTTGACGAAGAAACCCTGCTGTATGCGGATAAGGAGGGCATCTACCGCAGTCCGCGCTTGATGAAGAGCATATACAGCCATATACAGGGGATGGATGATGAAGTCGGATCAGTATGAACGGTTTTACAACCTGTTACTTGATAACAACATTCGGCTGGTAACAGAACCGGAACAGTACAGGCTGATGCATATCTTCCCGAATGTATATGAGTGTGTTAAGGAAGACACGGCAAAGATGGAACTCTATTCGCTGTATACCCAGATAGATATAGAAAAGCTGAAGAAATCTTTTGACCGATTCATGGTCAAAGATTATGTGAAATCAGTAAAGGGTTGAAAATAGAATAAAACTTCCAGAGAAATGCCAAGGGGTAAATTTGCACTCATGGTTGAAAACATTTGCCAAATGAAGGGTAATGTAAGTGCTTGTGAAATGTGAGATAAAAAGCGGCAAATGGCTGCGGAGGTAATAGAAGAAATCGGCCAATGGCTTGCCTCGTACCATAAATATTAATATGTGGAAATGAATATACTATATAACAAAGTGTTGACGTACAGAAAACTGTACGCTATAATATATACTGTACACTGGTTAAATTTACAGTATGCCCGAGTACAGACCGCCAATTAGCCGATTTTCGGGTTGCGTTATCGTAAGTTCTGGCGGTCTGCAATATAAGTGCAGAAAATGCTGCATATTTTAGGGAGGTGATTCATCATGTTGGCGGTAAACTATACAAACCTTCGCGATAATATGAAAATGTATCTGGATAAAGTGACAGATGATTACGAAACTATGATAGTTACGAGAAAAGATAATAAAAATGTGGTTATGATATCAGAGGAATCCTATAATAATTTGATGGAAAATATTTATATTATGGGAAATAAAGAAAATTATGATTGGCTGATGAGGGGAAAAGCACAATTGGAAAATGGACAGTGCGCGGTTCATGAGTTAGTTGAGGCAGAAAATGATGAATAAGGTATTTGCGGATACTGGTTGGGAAGATTATGTGTATTGGCAAACAGAGGACCGTAAAACTTTGAAAAAGACCAACCAGTTAATCAATGATATTGTCAGGAATGGCAATGAGGGAATCGGGAAGCCAGAGCCGCTAAGCGGAAATTTAGTTGGATATTGGAGCAGAAGAATTAATGATAAAGACAGATTGATTTATAAAATAGATGAAAATAATATATATATTCTGGCATGCCGGTATCATTACGGAGCTAAATAGACAGATGAAAAATCAGAATAATCCTGCCTGGATACGACAATGGACGGCGCATAAAGGAGATAACGTTTTCAGGCAGCGCCCGGAGTCCCCCCTGAAGATTCCACATCGTGAAATATAAAACGACACCCCATGAAATGGCACTGGCGGCTCTCGACGCGCTTTCGGACTGTAAAGTTTTTCAAAATTTCGTTCTCATCCAATTGCCAAATCATAGAAATCGAAAGAAACCAAAACCATAGAAAACCGCAAGAAGCGATTGCGGTATCTTAAAGGACATGCTAAATATTTTATGAGAATTTGAGATGAACCCAGGTGATAATACGCCAGGTCGTTGATGTTTATGGGGGCGTCCGTATACTCCCGGTACTCCCCGTCCACCATGATTTCCAGGCATGAGTTATATAGAATTATTTGCAATTCCAGACAGGATATTTCCTTGGAAATGGTCATGCAGAGCGGCAGGGATCAGCCGGATTTGGATGCCTTTTTACCGTTATGGATAGAATACCTGGGTAGTATGAATACTAAAAATGCGGAAGGGATGCTGCGGGAAGCCATGGAATTGTTCGGAGACGGACAGCAGCTGCTTGCAGGCGCACGGAAATATAGCGGAGTTCACCCGGAGCTTTACGAGCAGTATCTGACGGGCATGCAGGGAAAGGCGGATGCCGCGTCGCTGTTGGAAGTGGGCGCAGAGGCGGTAGAATTCATTGGTAAAAAGTATCTTGTCCGCAGCCGTATCGCCCTGCTGACAAGCCGGTTTGCCCTGGAACTTGACAGACGGGACGAGGCGGAGAGGTATTGGATGGAAGCTTTCCGTTCCGACACAAGGGTGGTACATTATTTGAGATTAGTGGGATTTCTCACAAATCCAGAGGTGAGAGAGGGGGATTTGCTGTCGGCATCCATGAACAGGGGACTGGACGATGAAAAGTCGATGAAGGCTGCCGTCATGAGGCAATACGCCGAAACTGGAAAGCATAATCCCGAGCAGATTTCCGCAATAGGGAGTTGCAGTTTTCCGGTTTATTGTGTAAACTTAAGGTATCACTTTAAAACAGTTCTTTCCACAATGCTTTGCAAAGCGCCGCCAGCCGGCGGTGCAGGGCAGCGGGAGGGACATGACAGGATGCACTGAGAGGAGCATACAATGAAACGAGCAATGAAGCAATCCACCCTGATGTTGATACTTAACGGTATTTCTATTTTAACGCTGGTATTTCTGGTGTTTTCCCTGCTTTCCTACAGCGGGATTACAAATCAGTTAAACAGCGCGAATGAGGAACGGTTTGAGCTTACCTATAACGCGAACCGGTTTATGGACGGCTCGGCCTACCTGACCAACGAGGTCAGGGCCTTTGCAGCCACTGGCATGCAGGAGCATTATGACAATTACTGGCGGGAAGTCAATGAATTGCAGAACAGGGATAAGGGTGTGGCGGCGCTCCAGGAAATCGGCATTACGGACCAGGAGCAGGATATGATCGACCGGATGTCGGCTCTGTCCAACGAGCTGGTGCCCCTGGAGGACGAGGCCATGAAGGAGGTACAGGCGGGGGAGCGGGAAAAGGCAATTGATTACGTATACGGAACGGAGTACGGCACGTCCATAGCCAGGATCAACGAGATCAAGGAAGAGTTTCTGGATGCGCTGGACGGCAGATCCCTGGAGCAGATCCGGAATCTGGAGAGCCGGGCGGATTATATCAGGATGACGATGATTGCCGCGTTTGTCATGGTGGGTGTTGTCACTATACTGAACATAGTGGTGACCAGGATTCATATTATGCGCCCCGTGATTGCGGTGAAAAACCAGATGGGGGAGATTTCCAGAGGAAATCTTTCGGCAGAGTTTGCCCTGGAGTCCAATACTTCGGAAATCGGAATGCTGGTGGAGTCCATCCATGAGACAAGACGGGAGCTGAAGAAATATATTCAGGATATTAATTACATACTGGCCCAGATGGCGCAGGGAAATATGAACCTCAGCGTGGGAAACGATTATCTGGGGGAGTTTGCGCCCATTCAGGCAGCCATGGGGCAGATTCTGGATGCGCTCAATGGTGCGCTTTCCGGGATTAACGCTACGGCGGAGCAGGTTTCAGAGGAGTCAGAACAGATGGCGTCGGATGCCCAGACGCTTTCCAGCGGCAGCGTGGAGCAGGCGGCAGCCGTCCAGGAATTGTCCGCAAGTGTCCAGGATATTTCAAGGCAGGTTGACCAGACCTCAGAGGATGCGGGGAATGCCAGGAAGGCTTCCGAGGAGGCGGCCGCGCAGCTGCAGATCTGCGGCCAGAAGATGGAGGCGCTCACGGCAGCCATGGATGATATCTCGAAATCCTCCCAACAGATTGGCGGAATCATCAAGACCATAGAGGATATTGCTTTCCAGACCAAGATTTTGGCGCTGAATGCATCCGTGGAGGCGGCCAGGGCCGGGGAGGCAGGAAGGAGCTTTTCCGTTGTGGCCGATGAAGTCCAGAGCCTGGCGAACAAGAGCGCAGTATCCGCCCATGATATTACACAGCTGATTGAAAGCTCCGTCAGCTTGGTAGCCTATGGGGCGTCCCTGTCCGCAGATACGACAAAGGCGCTTGCCGGGGTGATTTCCAGCGCTGAAAAATCAACCGAGATAGTGGAGCGGATAGCCGGTTCCGCGGAAGGGCAGGCCCTATCGCTGAAACAGCTGACACTGGGGATGGAGCAGATTTCAGAGGTAGTCCAGACCAATGCGGCAACGGCGGAAAAGTCCGCGGCATCCGCAAAGGAACTGAACGACCAGGCGGAAGAACTGAAGCTCTCTGTCCAGAGGTTCCGCCTGCGGGGCAGGTAAATTCCTTTTCCTATATCCGGTCATCCTTGTATACAGCATCTGAGTGTTACTGGACGTCCGTACCCAGGTATTTGTGGAGAACCTGCTGAATTTCTCTTGAAGAGTTCAAACAACTAAAAGTTGACAAGGGCGTATATGCAGAGTAGATAAGCCAGAAATCAAGGAGAAAGATTTCTGGCTTCATCTTTTAATACAGTATTTATTTAACAAAGAGGTGTTTTGCGACAATACTATAATTGGCGAAATGTCGCTTACCCCTGCTTCCTTTTGTCCTCCTCATAGCGGTGGAAGACCTAGCCTTCTGAGGCGTCATAGGCTCGGATAATGCAGCGTCCCAGCGTGGTCTTGCCGCAGCCGGACTCACCCACGATACCGATGTTTCCCCGGGTTTTACGTTGAAGCTTACATCGGTTACCGCTTTTACGGTGACGCCTTTGGAGGTAAAGCGCTTGTGAAGTCCTTTGACTTTCATGATATTTTCTTTCTTCATTTTTTGCTGCCCTCCTTTATCCCAAGTTCGGCTTCCACTCTGGCCCGCTGCGTCCTGCATGCCTCATGAGGGCAGTTAAAGCAGGCAAGCCTGTGGCCGGGGCGATCTCCACCAGATTACGGGGAGGGAGCGCTGGAGCAGGCGGCCCCGGCCATTACAGGCTGCGGCAGGAAGGCTTTAATTGTCACGGATCCGGTGATGGTGAAATTGAAAAACGTGGAAGCCATTCAGGAAATGCTGGCAAAGGCGGGGGTGGAATATGCCGTCTTTGAGGGTGTCACGGGAGAACCCAAGGACAAAATGGTGGAGGCGGCGGATCGCTTTGCAGTGTTGGCAAAGGCCATCGGTGCGGCAGGAGAAGAGGAGACAGACCCGGAGGCGGCGGAGAAATTTATCCGGGCCTGCAGGGAACTGTGTAAATTCTGCCACATCCCCACCCTGGAGGAATACGGGATAGACAGGGAGGCCTTTCTGGAAAAGATTCCGAAAATGACCCGGGATGCCCTGGCTTCCGGTTCCCTGGCAAATACCAGGAAGGAGTTTTGTGAAGAAGATATTGCTGCGATATACAAATCGCTGTTGGTTCATCCATTAAATACAAACTGATCCAACCTGCCAAACGCTGTTAAACCTTAGAAATATTGAATTGAAAGTTTTTAAGTTTTTTTCATTTACCTCTTGCAATTTTTCCGGACTGTGCTACAATAGAACACATGGAAGCATAGCTCAGCCGGGATGAGCGTTCGCCTCACACGCGAAAGGTCAGGGGTTCGAGCCCCCTTGCTTCCATTTTTTATTGCTGGAAAGATTTTCAGCATCAAAATCTGTGTTTCTATTGAAAAGCATCGCGGAGCGTGATTCTGTGGTGCTTTTTCAATTTCATTTATCATATCATGCAGACTGGATTTATAAGTCCATAACAGGTGCTTTTCTGCGGGAAATTCTTATATAAGGCAGTCAACTATACACAATAAAAATGACGCAAAGGAATATACTTTGCGTCAAAGCCCCTCTAAGACCTCTCTTTCTGTATATTATACTTGATTTTAGTCTGTTTTGCAATACAAAATAACTTGCCTAATAAAAAATCATCATAAAAATCATTAGTCAGACTGGTAGGGAAGGACACTTTTTCTGTAAACTAAAAGCTATATCAAAAGAGGAGGTGCCACGATTATGGCAGAAAGAGAAAATATACATTTAAGGAAAGACGGACGTTATGAGGCCCGTTATCCTAAAGGAAGGGACGAGTCCGGAAAACTGATCTACGGTTTTTGCTATGGCAGAACCTATGAAGAAGCCAGAGAAAAAGTTGCAGTCGCCCGGAAAAAATACTGGGAAACGGCAAAACCGGATACTGGGCAGAATTCCTTTGCCTACTATTGTGACAGCTGGCTGGCAACCAACCGTTCCTGTCTGAAAGCATCGAGCTATGCGAAATACCGGACAGATATGCGCAACCACTTAAAGCCCTATTTCGGAACCAGGCTTCCGCGGGAGATTACGTCCGAGCTGGTAGATGATTTCGCGCAGATGCTGCTGCAAGATAAAAAGCTTTCTCCCAAAACAGTCCGTGACCTTCTCGCCTTGTTTCATTCTGTTTTTTCCTTTATAGAAAAAAGAACAGAACAGAAATTGAGGAAACTGGAAATCATCTATCCGAAAGACAGAAGAAGGACAGTGCGCGTGCTGGATGAGCAGGAAGAATCCGCATTAATGGATTATCTTGCCGAGGATATGGATCTATGTAAATTCGGAGTTTACATAGCGTTGCGGACAGGTATGAGGATAGGGGAAATCTGTGCTTTGAGATGGGGCGATATCTCCGTGCAGACTGCGACGATTTTCGTCAGCCATACAGTCCAGCGAATCAAATGCACGGAAGCAGACGGGGAGTCCAGGACAGCGCTTGTAATCGGCACGCCCAAAAGCGACAGTTCTTACCGGGCGATTCCGCTTATGCCGGATATCGAGGCACTGTGTGACCGCTTTGCGCCGGTGCTTTCAGAAAATTTCGTTCTCACGGGGACGGACCGATGCATGGATCCGAGGAAGCTGCAGCGCCGCCTGCAGGGATACCTGAAGGAGTGCGAAATCAGTGAGGTACATTTTCATACTCTCCGCCACACTTTTGCAACACGATGTGTGGAAGTGGGGGTCGATGTAAAAACATTGAGTGAGATATTGGGGCATTCCAATACCAACATCACTCTGAATAAATATGTACACCCGAATCTGGATCTGAAACGGGAAAATATGAGCAGACTAAAATCCGTGATCTGCATTTGAGGGCAGTCATTTCAGCAGTCAGCGGGCAGTCATAACCGCGAAAACGCTTTCTATATCTACACCTGGATAAATGACGCAAAGTATATTCCTTTGCGTCATTTATCCAGGTGCTTTTTCTGGCAGAAAAACGGATATATACGGAGGAACAGCATGCGGAAGGACGAAGAAAGGATTTACAACAGTCCAAACATCGTCAATCTATGCATTGACAGCTATGATATGGAGAAACAATGCGGCCGGCTCTATCATCAGTACAGGGAAAATCCGCTTCCGTTTTCCAGCCTTTTTGAGGCATTCAAGCGGATGGATGAGCTGTACGACGATTTGAGGTACCCAGAGTCAACCACGCAGACACGCAGTTTTCTGGAGAAGCCCCGGGAGTCTGGAAGCAGACGATTGCGGGAAGAACAGGAATGGCTGGCGGAATTGCAGAGGAGAGGGCGCAGGCAGGTCAGGCAGAAGGTATCCTTTGACAGCGTGACCGGCCAGAGAGGAAGGGACGCCACATTTATCGTCCGCGTACAGTACAGGCAGCATTCCAGCTGGCAGGGAGAAGTGACATGGATAGACGGGAAGGAAAAGGGATGGTTCGGGAGCGTACTGGAATTGATGGAATGGGTTGAGGGCATTATGGTGTACCGCAGCCGCAAATTGTATCCATGAGTAAAAAATTTTGCCGGGAAATAATTAGGAATTGCGAAGCGGCATTCTGCAAATTTATTTTGTAAAATTTCCTTAATATTCTAAGACAATGAGGAGGATGCAGCAGGGACCTGGCAGGAGGAGCCGAAGTCCCGCGGCAAGTCATGATGGAAGATAAGAGGATCATAAGGTTCGAATTACTGGGCTCGTTTTACTGTAAGGACGCAGAAATCGAAACAGAAAATAAAAAGGCGGCGCCGGGGAAGAAGGCGTTGTCTTTTCTGCAGTATTTGATTGTGAATCACAGGAGGAATATTTCGGCACAGGAACTGATTCATCAGTTCTGGGAGGAGAGCGGTGACCCGGCCAATGCGCTGAAACACATGATGTTTAAGACCAGAAGCTATCTGAAGGAATGCTTTCCGGATCAGGAAAATCTGATTGTGACGGTTCCCGGATGCTATGCCTGGAACCCGGGGGTCAGCCTGGAGTTGGACTCGGAACGGTTCGAGCAGATCTGCCTGGAGGTGAGGAAGAAATCCGGGGAGGATTACATGGAGACGCTTCTCGGGGCGGCAGCGCTGTACAAGGGGGATTTTCTGGCAGGGAACGATTGCGACTGGGCAGTTTCACTGCGGCGCTATTATCAGACACTGTACCTGGATGTGTGCAAGATGGTCCTGCCCCTGCTGCAGGAGCGGGAACGCTGGACGGAGATGATCGGGATCTGCGAGCAGGCATCGGCGGTGGATTACGGCGGGGATACCTTTATTGTATACCAGATGCAGGCTTTGATCTCCATGGGTCATCCGGAGCGGGCGTTGGGAGCCTATGATGCTTTCCGGGAGCTGCTATGGCAGGAATTTGAGATCGAGCCGTCGGATCAGGTGGAGCAAAACCGCATGTTGGCGGAGAGTATGTGTCAAAATGGTAAAAACGACTCCGATATCCTGAGGCTGGTGGCGGAAGGGGATTTTGACAATCAGGCATTTTTCTGTACTTTTGCGGTGTTCCGCAGCATTGTGGCGCTGGAGAAGAGACATTTGGCCCGTTCCGAACAGGACTCGGCCCTGGTGATCGTCAGCCTGGGTAATCAGGTGACGCCCACTACGGATGCAAGACGGCTGGAGCGGGTTTTGCTGGAAGGGCTTCGCACGGGAGATCCGATTGCCAGGCTGGATGCGGGATCCTATATATTGATGCTGGCCGGTTCCAGCGTAGAAAATGCACAGAATGCAATGGACCGCATTGACCGTACTTTTCATAAGGTATATTCGCATTCAAAAGCCTGCATTACCTTCCGTGTTTTGCCTGTAATACCGGATAAGGCAGCAGGCGGAGAAAATAACTGTCAGTGATTTCCGGAAAATAACCGGTTGATAACCTGGTTTTGCTATAGTGGAGACAGAAAAGAGAGGAAGAGGTGGCTGTGTATGATGCTTCGGGAAAAAATGATTCCCTGTCAGAGCCGGGAGGCGATTGTTACGGTATTGTCCTATCATAATGGCATTATGGATGGCTGGCTGCTTCATCCAAGGTTGGAGAAAAGCGAGAAGATACAGAGCCTGTCCCAACTGGTTCTGCTCCTGAACAGCCTGATCGATCTGGAGGGATGCCCGAACCGTGCCCTGCCTCTGGTGCCTCGCGGCGATGTGAAGAAGGGCGAGATATTCCGAATTCAGATCTTGTTTCGGGAACATTATACATGGCAGGGCAGGCTGATCTGGCAGGAAGAGAATCGGGAGACGGTATTCCACAGCGCCATCGAGCTGATTCAGCTGCTGGATGAGATTCTGGGTGAATAAACCGAGTGGACATACAGAGAAAACGGAAACGGACGAAAGACGGGAAACATATCGAAAACGAGGCCGGACATGACGGAAAAAGAATTACGGAAATTGAACAGGCATGATCTTCTGGAACTGTTGGTGGAGCAGAGCAGGGAGGCTTCCAGACTGGGGGCCTCCCTGAAGGAGAGAGAGGATGAGCTGGCCCAGGCTCTGGGAAGCAACGGACGCCTGAAGGAGAAGCTGGACGAAAAGGATGAACTCATAGAAAAGTTGAAGAGACGCCTGGATGAAAAGGATGCAGAGATGGCAGGGCAAGCCGCCGACACGGCGGATCAGCTGGAACGCCTGAAGGAGAAGTTGGATGAGAAGGACGCGCTGGTTGAAAAGCTGAAGGGGCGTCTGGATGAAAAGGACGTACAGCTGGCGGAGGAGACAGCCGTTCGGGAGGAGCAGCTGAAGCGTTTGAAGGAGAAGCTGAATGCCAAGGACGGGCTGATCGACAAACTGCGGGAACAGACGGACCGCAGGGACGAGAAGAATGAAAGGCTGGAGACAGAGATAGAGAGACTCCGGTCCGACAGATGGAAGGAAATGAAGGAAAGCGGGCTTTGGCCGGAGCTTTTGGAGAGATTGAAGACATTATTATGAATGAAGATGGCCGGGAACCTGGAGGTACCGGCTGCGGATACGGAAGACCGCGGTGGGAAGGTTCCGAATGAAAGACCAATAACATAGAGGGTTGCACATGAGCGAGGAAAAGAGATTAGAACTGCCGGATTTGGAAGCGCTGGAGGCGGAACTGGAGAGAACACGGTACCGGAAAAGATACGGCAACGTCCTCCGGAGCACGGCGTTCTCCCTGGTAGTGGTAGCTGCTGCGGCGGTGCTGATAGCGGTGCTCCTGCTCCCGGTGCTGCAGATCAGCGGAACCTCCATGACGGATTCCCTGCAGGACGAGGACATCGTGGTGGCGCTGAACAGTTCGGGATATGAGACAGGTGATATCATTGCCTTTTACTTTAACAACAACATCCTGGTGAAACGGGTGATTGCCGCGCCGGGGGACTGGGTGGACATCGATAAGGAAGGAAATGTCTACGTAAACGAGGAACTGCTGGAGGAACCTTATGTGACGGATAAAGCACTGGGGGATTGCAACATCACATTGCCCTACCAGGTGCCGGACGGGAGATGCTTTGTCATGGGGGATCACAGAACCACCAGCATAGACAGCCGGAATACGGCGGTGGGATGTGTCAGCAATGATATGGTGATTGGAAAGATACTGATCCGAGTCTGGCCGTTGGAAGGATTCGGGATCGTGAAGTGATAGAAGAACGGTAGAAGGAAGGAGACGGCATTATGAAAGTTGATTTTTTGACACAGGCGGGAAAACTCCTGAAAGAAAAGAAACAGTACAGACGTCGGGCGGTGGTTTTCCTGTGCCTTGCTGTGATAGTCGGTTATGGAACAGTCATGGCCCTGAAACTGTATGGTCAGGCAATGACCCACAAGATGGAAGTGCTTGATTGCTCTCTCGAAGTACATGAGCATACGGAAGCGTGCTATGAAAAAGACGAGGCGGGAAACCCGGGAGAGGGGCTTATCTGCGGCTATGCGGATTATGTAGTCCATATGCACAACGACAAGTGCTACAGTGCAGACGGGAAGCTGACCTGTACTCTGGAGGAGAGGAAGGCTCATGAACATACGGATGAGTGCTATGTGACGGAAACAATCCTAATATGCGGAGAGGAAGCAGCAGATATTTCTGACGGGGAGGTTTCCGGAGCAACGGATGGTTCTGAACCAGGAAATACAGGAACGATAACAGAAGACACGGGAACTGCAGCAGAAACCCAGAGCGGTACGGGAGATTCCGAAGCAACAGAAGAAACTCAGGGCAGCTTGGATAACGCGGAAGGCGCAGCCCCTGCAGGGGATACCGGAAACGCTGCAGACCAGGCGGTTCAGGAGCTTTCCTGCGGGATAGAAGCCCATAAACATACAGAAGAGTGCTACGACAATATTCCTGTCTGCGGCTATGTGGAAGAGCATGCTCATGAAGGGAACTGTATTGTCCAGGAGCTTGTCTGTCCACTGGATGTTCATACGCACGCGGAAGAGTGCTGTGACGCAGAGGGCAATGTAGTCTGCGGTATGGAAGAGCATACACATATAATCGGATGCTACAATGGGAAAGGTGAGGTGATTTGCGGTGCGGAACCCCATACCCATCAGGAGAACTGCTATGATGCGGACGGAAACGTAATCTGCGGTATGGAAAAGCATGGGCACATTGCCGGATGCTATAAGGAGGTATACGCCTGCGGGAAGGAAGAGCATATCCATGAAGAGGAATGCTATACTGCCAGCCTGATCTGCGAAAAAGAAGAACATGAACATATAGATGCCTGTTATTCCCAGGCAGCAGCTACAGTGGGAGTCGGGACAGATACGGAAGGCGGCGCGGAGGGGAGCGCGGGCGTGGAAGATAACGCTGAAATATCAGAAACTGAGAATGGCGACTTATCAGGAAACCCGGATCCGGCGGCAGGCAGCATGCCCCAGGAGAATACCCCGGAATCCGGTACAGCCGTAGAGAGCACCCATGTCCATACGGATGCCTGTTATCAGGAAGTGACCAGACTGGTCTGTGGGGAATTGGAACTCCATACCCATGACGACAGCTGTTATGGAGAGGAATGCTTCCATGAAGACGGCACTCTCATCGAGGGAAGCGTCTCATCTTGCGGACTGTTCCAGCTGGAGGAGCATGTACATCAGGGAGACTGCTTCAAGGAAGTGGAACTGACGCCGGAGGAAGTGGCAGCCCTGAACAATGGGGCAATACTCCATATCCACGAGGAGAGCTGTTACGATGGGGAAGGAAATCTGATCTGCGGCCATGAGGCCACCCATATCCATTCTCTGGAATGCTATGACGAGGCAGGAAAACTGATCTGCGATTATGGAAAGCAGGAAGAGACCACATACGATTGCGGCAAAGAGGAACATACCCACGGCGACGAATGCCTGGACGAGGACGGCAGCCTGACCTGTGAACTGGAAGAACATACTCATGACGAGACCTGCAAGGAAGAGCAGGAAGCGGTGTACTACTGTGGTAAAGAAGAGCACGAACACGGTGGAGAATGCTATGACGGCGACGGCAGCCTGACCTGCGAACTGGAAGAGCACACCCATGATGCAGCTTGCCAGGTGGAGAATCCCGTGTTTTACTGCGGAAAAGAAGAGCATACCCACGGTGAGGAGTGCCTGAGTGAGAAAGGAAATTTGGTCTGCGAGAAGGAGGAACACACTCACAATGCAGTCTGCTTGGTGGAAGATCCTGTGTTTTATTGCGAAAAAGAGGAACATACCCACGGTGAGGAGTGCCTGGACGAGGAAGGAAACCTGACCTGCGAACTGCAAGAACACATCCACGATGAGACCTGCCTGGAAGAACCGGAAGCAGTGTACTACTGCAAAAAAGAGGAGCATATCCACGGGGAAGACTGCCTGGATGAAGACGGGAACCAGACCTGTGGGTTGGAGGAACACAGCCATTTCTGGAAATGCCTTGTCACGGAGGAAGAATACGCGGAAATAGAGAATGTGAATCAGCTAATCGCCGCATTGCCTTCCGAGGAAGAAATAATGGCGAAGATTGCGGAGTACGACAAAGCCGGAGAAGAGGGGAAAGAAGCTTTCACCGAATACATGGAGTCCCTGTTGGTCCAGATACAGGAAGCTTATAGCGCATATCTGGACTTGGATGAGGAACTGCGGGAATATGTGACAGGAGCAGGGTATCTCCTGACGCTGTGGGAGTTAATGGGAACATCCGGAATGGTGGAAAAACCAGAAGGTGTACCGGAATGGGCCGGATTTTTCCCTATAGGCGAACAGGGCGGCGGAGTGGTTCTGGAATTGTTGTACGGGGATAAGCAGACTCATAAAGAGAAGCCTGAAGGAGAGAAACATTATTCCCATGAAGAAATGTTTGGTAACTTCAAGATATATACCACAGGAATATCGGGAACCATTGATAAGGTAGATGAGGTAACAATATCGCTTTACATTCCGCAAAAGTATGTAAAGAAAGAAGGGATCCGTATTCTTGGAATTCCCGAGACGCTCATAAAGCATGAAATCAGTGAGGTAACAGAGGTAACAAAGGACGGGGAAGACTATTATAAAATCGGCCTTAAAGTTATGGACTATATTCCTACCCTGGCACTTGAGCTTCCTTTTGCAATGACCTTTAAGAACGCGGAGGTACCAAAGGACTACGAGCTGAAGATCTTTGCTACAATTGAAGCAGGGGAAGCGGAATTGCCCGGTATAACGGAGAAAAATGTGTACTGCCCCAAGTACGATGAACCGGAAATAATAAAATACGTTAATACAAATCAGAATGAGGCAATGAAGGAGGATTACACAAGAGTAGCAGCCAAAGTAGTGGATGGAGTAGTGGAAAGTGACCAGTATGTCAGCTTTTGGTATAAGATTGGTAATGAGGCCTGGCAGCTGAGAGGGTATAAGAAGATCACACTGACGGATGTATTGCCTAAGTATATTGATCAAGGCGGAAAGGAACAAATTGCGGTATTTGATCCCGAGGTAAATCCGGGATGGGAATTAAGCCAGGATGAGGATGGCTCAACGGTGGTAAAACGAACTTTTCAGGTAGAGCCGGATTGGAAACCTATAGATTATGACAGCTTGCTGATGAATAGGATCATGAATGCGGAATTGAAGCTGAGCTTTCCGGGATGTAAGATTGACGAGGAACAATCGGATGGATTCCTGACAAAAAATCTTACGAACAAGGTAAAGGCAGTGTGCGAGCCGGTAAGGCCATCAGAGGGAGAGCAGCCGGATAAATGTGAGGATGATCTTATTTTTACACTGACAAACCAGCCCGGAGCAAAGGGAAGCTTCGCAAAAGGCAATTCGGCAGATACAATCATGGATACCCCCGCTATGCGGGCCGGCGAATACAGGTGGGAACTGGCTTTTAAAAATAACGATGTAGCGCAGTTGGTCAATATCCACATAGAAGATAAGCAGATAGATGAGAGGCTGAAGTTTCAGTATATTAGGTTTCCTGATGGTAACCAAGGCGATCCATCAGATGGGGAATTAATTAAGAACTTGGACTATGTGGAAGCAGTTACTTATGATGGGCAGACAGATAAGTATGACCTGAGCGATAAGGAGAAATATGCGGATTATTTCACGAAGGGTTCATTTCAATATGGTTCCTACTGGACCAACCCGTGGACACTGGAGCTGGATCCGTCAAAGGAGTACAAGAGCTTTAAGGTTTATTTTAAGGAGGGCTTTTCTTTAGGGATAGAGAAGGGAATAAAGGTATGGCCGATCTCTACTTTCCGAAAACCGGAGGAGAAACATTTTATAGGGGGAGCGGAAAACGATTTAAAGAACGTTTATGAGAATGTGGCCGTTGTAGATTACCAAGTGAAGGATGTACCCGAGACTACGATCTTCCTGACAAGTAAAAACAAATTTAAGTTGATTGATACTTATGAAAATATCTGGATTGAGAAACAGATGCACAGTGCGAATATGGAGTATCCCGGTACGACGGAGAATCCTGACGGTACGCTGACTACGAAGGAGATCATAAACTACTGTTATTTTTATGTGAAAGGGGCGCTGAAAGGGGATAAAGAATATGAAGATTTGCGCGTAATCGATTTACTTCCAGAGGCGCTGGAGCTTCGAGATGGAAGAATTGAATTTGGAACGGGCGGAGAATATGTGAGGGATGTCGACACTATTGAGAATTACCATAACAGCGGAAGAACAGCGGTAATCTTGTATCTAAATGTAGATAAGGTCAGAGAAGTGCTGGATGCTTCGGACGGGACGAACGGGATTCTATTTACCCTCAAGGTGTGGGCGAAGGCAAATGCGTCTGTAGGACAGTATATAAATAATGCATATCTTCTGAGTGATGATTTTGACGAACCGCCTGTAGACCATGGACGGATCCAGGATGAGTATAATCTGGACGGAAAAGGAACTGATAAGTGGATCCGTTGGAGCCGTGGAGAAGGAAATATTCTGGCTCCGGCAGCTGTTTACGCGGAGAAATTTATTGCAAAGGAGGGGTCAAACGACTGGAAGAAGGCAATCTTGCGGTTTGGAATAGGAGATAAATTCCAGTATAAGCTGAGAATTAAAAATATTTTAACGACGCCTCTTGAGAATCTGCAAGTCTATGACGTGCTGCCTGAGAATGGTGACCGCAGTATTAATAATAAAGCGGAACGGGGATCAGAATTTACCGTGAAGCTATCAGGGCCAATTACTGGGATTCCGGCAGGATATAGCGTTTATTATACGAATTCCCAGGATGTGTATAGTAAGGCTATGAATGAACTGTTAACGGCTGACAACATATGGGTAGAGCAGAGCGCGGTGGATAGCTGGGAAGATATTACGGCTTTCAAATTTGTTGCCCAGGAGGAAACCAAAGTATTGGGGAACGAAAGTGTGGAGTTTATTATTCCGGTTAAAATAACGGACTCTCTGTCGGAGGAATCATCTGAAATATTAGAGCAGAAAGAAGGCGAGGACAGGGATACGGGTACTGCCGTTTATCTGGAGGCTACCAACAGCTTTGGATATTCTACGGGGACATTTGTTTCAGCAGAAAATTTAGAGTCCAACTACGTAAAAGCGCAGATTTCCTTTGCGGGATTTGTGATACAGAAGATGGACGATAGGGGCGTAAGCCTGTCCGGAGCAGAGTTTGCACTGGAGCGGCTGCAGAATGCGGAACAGACGGCTGGGGGAACGAACCCGGAGAATGACAGCACAGCGGATCAGGGCGCGGAGTCGGAGAACGCAGGAGACACAGGCCGGAATCAGGAATGGATGTGTGTGGCAACGGTGACAACCGACGCTGCGGGAATTGCCTCTTACAAGAATTTAGCGGAAGGAACCTACAGGCTGGTTGAGACCAAGGCTCCGGAGGGGTATAAGCTTTTAGAGGAGCCGATTATGGTTACGATTACATTGGATCGAACAACCATGGAGTACCGCATTGAAGCAGCCGGCCTGGAGGGCAGCGGAACCAGCAAGAATCCGTTTGTGATCATCAACGAGGTCTTTTATGAATTGCCGGAAACCGGCGGTTCAGGGTTCGGATTATATACAATGGCAGGCGCCGCCCTAACCATATTTGGCGCAGGCTTTCTGTATAAAAAGAAATTCAGAGAAAGGAGGGCAAGAAAGTCTCTTTAATCTGAAAGAAGTAATTTTGTGGGTTCACAAAAATAAAATCGTTTCAAACAAAAATAATCAAAGGAGGGTAAGTTATGAAACGAATTAAGAAGCTTGCCAGTTTGTTACTGGCGATGGTTATGGCATTTGCTATGACAATTACGGCATTTGCATCAGCAACAGCACCTACGGACGGAACAGAGGATCCTAGTAATACGCCTGCAGGTCAAGGAAACTTCAGCCTTACAATTGAAGATACGACAGCGGGGTACACATATGCAATCTATCAAATCTTTAAAGGTGACCTTAGTAAAGATGGTGATGAGAAAACCCTGTCTAACATTGAATGGGGTGCAAGTGTAAATATTGATGAGGCGGCAAAAGTTTTTACAAAAGTTGTTGGTAATGACACGGTTGCAATGACCGCAAGTGAAGTCGCTGCAAGCATATCAGCTGATTCAAATAAATTTGATGAAAAGAGTGCGCAAGAGTTTGCCTCAAAAATCGCTAAGTGTATATCAGGCGCAATTGTAAGTGCAGAAACCGGAAACGTTACTTTGCCTACAGCTTCCTACAAAGAAGCAACATTTGAGGCTGCCAGGGGGTATATATTTGCTGGACTGGATGCAGGTTATTACATGGTTGCAAATACTGCTGTACCGGATTTGAATGGTGATTTTACCCGCTACATGATGGAAATCATTGGTGATGTAACCGCTAAACCTAAGAAAGGTACCACAGAGAGCGACAAATACATTGAAGAGGGTGTCACAAAGCCAGACGGAACGGAAGGTAAAGACTACTTCAAGAATAATGAGGCTCCCATTGGCGGCACGGTAAATTATACGATTCCTGTAAAACTTCCTGAAAATTATGGGGATTTTGATAGTTACTATTTAGAGTTTGCAGATACTCTCAGCAAGGGGTTGAGTTTTTCGAAGGACCAGACAGAGGGGAATAAGTTTGGCGTAAAGGTTACGGTTGTTACAGATCTCAACATTGTAAACGGAAAGAAGGTCACATCTGCAAGCGATGTTGCAGATGTAATGAATGCATTAACGGAGAATAACTCAGCTGATATAACTGACACATTTAAAGCTCAGACTACTGCACAAACTGCTAGTTCTACTACAAAAGAAGGTACTTTGCTTCAGGTGTGGACACATGATCTGAAAGCAGCTACAAATGTTAAGGCAGGCACATGGGTTATTCTTACGTATTCAGCTGTATTGAATGAGAATGCTGTTATTGGAACCGGCAACCCGAACTATGTCAGCGTAAAGTATTCCAACGACCCGAACAACAGTGGAAAAGGTGATACTGAACCGACAGGACCTAATCCTAAAAACCCCACAGGTGAGACCCCTGAGAAGGACGTCAATACCTATACGACAGAGTTGGCTATCCTGAAGAACAATGAAAGCGGAGAGATTCTGGCAGATGCTGAGTTCACTTTAAGCGGTACCGGCGTAAAGATTACCTTGGTTAAGGAGGAAGTATTTGCTGTTGATCCTGATGGTGCATACTGGGGGCTGAAGAAGGTAGTTGACGGAAAAGAGCAGACTCAATATACATTGATTGATCCTGCAACGCCTGATCTTGATAATAAAGATTATATCAAGGATGCTAGTGGCAACTATGTAAAGTACACAAAAACAAGCAAGACATTTGTTGAGAACGGAATTGGCGTAGATAATAAAGTAACTGCTATGGTTGGAGAGGATGGCCGTATCATTTTCACTGGCTTAGGTGAGGGACATTATACTTTGAGTGAGTCCAAGACACCTGCCGGGTATAATACGATCGATGATATAATTTTTGATGTCAAGTTTGATAAAGATACACAAAAGTTTAGTGTAGAAGATGCGTCTGCTCCAATAACCCTCGGAGAGAATACGTTGCAGGCTGATATTATCAACCAGTCTGGTTCCCTGCTTCCTTCCACCGGTGGTATCGGTACTACAATCTTCTATGTAGTAGGCGGCATCCTTGTGATCGGAGCCGGCATCCTGTTGGTTGCAAAAAAGCGCATGAGTTCTAAATAAGGTCAACGACATCTAATAGGACAGTTTCATTAAGAAATTCGTTGTCTAAGAAGTATTTCGCCGGGGATGGGGATGTCCCGTCCCTGGCTTTACCGCACGTAGCTGGCACCTTCCCGTGGTGTGTGGTGAGCAACGGAACAGATGCGGAGACGCATGCTGGTATCCGGCCAACGTCAGCAGGTGGCTGAGCCATCCCGGCTTAAAGGACCACCATAAAACATATTGTGGGGAAACCTATGAAAAAGAAAGAAGAGAAAAAGAAGCGGCGGACAAAAAGAGGCCCCTCGATCTCAACGATTATTTTACTTGTAATATTGCTGGCAGGCGTAGGAATCTTACTTTATCCTTCCGTTAGTGACTGGTGGAATTCCATGCATGCAACAAAGGCGATCGCAGGGTATGTGAGTGCCGTGGAAGAACTGTCGGGACAGGAACGGGAGACCATGCTGGAAGCAGCGAGGAAGTATAATACCAAGCTTCAGAATGGCGTGGATTTTGTTCTTACAGAGGAAGAGTTGGAGGAATACAACAGCCTGTTGGATGTGACAGGAACCGGAATAATGGGTTATGTCCAGATATCGGCTATCGGTGTAAATCTGCCGATTTACCACACCGTAGAGGAATCAGTGCTTCAGATCGCAGTGGGGCACATACCGGGCTCTTCCCTTCCTGTAGGAGGCGAGAGGACCCATGCCATATTGTCCGGTCACCGGGGGCTTCCCAGTGCAAAGCTTTTTTCAGACTTAGACCAGATAGTTGAGGGAGACATTTTTACAATTAATATTCTGGAGCAGACTATCACATACATGGTAGATCAGATCCGGATTGTTCTTCCGGAAGAGACAGACGAACTGGCTATAAAGCCCGGAAGAGATTACTGTACCCTGGTTACATGTACTCCTTATGGAGTGAACAGTCACCGCATGCTTGTGCGCGGCAAGCGCATCGAGAACATCGCCGGTGAAGTAGTGGTAGTAGCGGAAGCCGTCCGCATACCGACCTACGTTGTAATTCCCGCCGTGGGAATTCCGCTTCTGTTCGTGACACTGACCATTATGGTGATCGTCAGCAGTGTCAAAGGGCGGAAAATGACAAAGAAAGAAATTCTGAACGAACTGCGGAAAGACAATTTAGAGGAATAAGCATTCAGAAGGAAGATGTACTTTTACGGAACTAATAATACAGTGAAAGTCTATCCAGTGCCCATAGAAATTACGGACGCGCTCAATGCGGTCGGAAATTCTGTGCAGTGTTCTGGTACCGGAGGGGCTTTTGCGGAACTAATAACAGTAACATCCTGTCCAGTGCCCATAGGTTTACGAGCGCGCTCTTATGCGGCCGGAAAGCTTATGATGTGTCCTGGTACTGGACAGGATGTTACGGGACTATTAATTAGGAGGAACTGCTCATGAAAAGAAGATGGATATCTCTATTAGCCGCGGCAACACTGGTATTCGGCATGTGCATTGCGGATCCCATGGCAGGCACAGCCGCGCCGCTGGAGGCAGACGCGGAAGGCTTTGTGGCCGGAAGCTGTTCCCTGACCGTCTATCCGGAGGATCCGGACAAGGAGGAGGCGGACAGATTCGGGGAGGATCTGGCGGGAGCCGGGGTGGTGGTGGATCTGTATAGGATCGCCAGGGCTGTCAAGACGCCGGGATACGATACTTACCATTACGAACTGATGCCGGGATATGACCTGGACATTCCGGGAGCGGACGGGAACCAGGGGGGCAGTAACCAACCGTTTGCAGGCAGTTGGGAGGCGTTGGCGCAGCAGGCGGCAGCCATTGTGTTGGATGAGAACAGTCCGGGTACCCCGGTAACCGGAAGCGGCGTTCCCACAGGCAGCAGGATAGAAGGCTTGGATGCAGGCATGTACCTGATGGTGGCAAGGGGCTCCAACCTGACAGATGTGTCAGATTATAAAATGGAAATCAGGCAGAAGGATGAAGCGATCGGGGAAGAGAGTGTCAGGATCGCTACCATTGCCAACTCTGAACAGCATAGCTACGCATTCCTGCCCCAGTTGGTATCCCTGCCCGCGAAACAGGCGGACGCGGACGGCGTGGTCAATACGGCGAACCCGGGAGACTGGATCTTTGACATGGCGGTGAACCTGAAGCCGGAGCGGCTTTCCCGTTACGGCTCCCTGGAGATCGTCAAGACCTTGTCCGAATACGAGACCATGGGAGGCATCCAGGAATCTGCAACCTTCGTCTTCGAAGTGACCGGAAGGCTGAATGGCGAAGTGGTTTACAGCAACGTGGAAAGCATCACCTTCACGGCGGCAGGACAGGAGAGCGTGGTCCTGAACCGGATTCCTGCCGGGGCCGAGGTTACTGTCACGGAGGTGTACAGCGGTTCCAGTTACGAACTGACGGTGCCGGGGGACCGCACAGCCGTCATTGGGGCGGACAGTGTGGTTTCCGTGGAGTTTGAAAATGAGTATGACGGACGCAGAACCAACGGTCACGGAATTAAGAACCAGTTTGTATATGATGAGGAAGCGGGCAGGTGGAACTGGTATTCCAGTCCGGCTCAGGATGCGGCAGGAAACCAGGGTGAGCCGCCTGCGGGAAGTCGGAATGAGTGACTGTAAACTGGAGAGGTGAAGAGATATGAGGAAGAGAAGATATTACCCCGGAATACTTGCCCTGGCGGCAGCGGTCACAGTTGCATCTGCCGGAATCGGGACGGCCTGGTCTTATTTTACCACCTACGCGGAGGCGGCGGGGGGTTATACCATCCGCCTGGGGGACAGGACGGAGATCACGGAGGATTTCACGGACTGGACCAAGCATGTGGTGATCGCCAACGAGGAAAGCGCGGAGCCGGTGTACATTCGGGTCAGGGCTTTCTGCGGAAGCCAGTACACCATAGTATATTCCGGGGAAGGCTGGACATTGGGAAGTGACGGATATCATTATTACAATTCAATAGTAAACGGTGGGGGAACCACGGCACCCCTGGATCTGAAAATTGAAGGGATATCTGAGGAGCCGGAGGCCATGGAGAGTTTCAATGTGGTGGTCATTTACGAGAGTACTCCTGTAAAGCACCACGAGGACGGAACGCCTTACTCGGTGCAGGAGACGGACTGGAGTGAGATTCTGGATACCGGAAGCACGGTCAGCACCGGGAAGGAGGAAGATGACAGGGAGACGGAAAATGCCGGCACCGGGAGGACGAATGACAGCCAGGAAGGCGCAGTTGCAGGAAGCACTGACAGTCAGGAAGATGCAGCAACAGGAAGGTCTGGTATTCAGGAAGGCAGTACGGGGGGAGAATCTGGCAGCCGTGAAGACGAAGATGCAGTGAATTCTGCCGGCACGGAGACGGGAACCACGGAAGGAGGGGGTGAATCATGAAGAAGCAGGAGAAGCGTAAAAAGCGGATCAAAGCAGTATCCCCCCTGGTGACAGTAGTGCTGTTCGTCGTGGCGGTTGCCATGCTTCTGGGCGGCTCCATCGGGGGAACCCGGGCGGCCCTGACCTACTATTCGGAGACTTATACATCCCGGATCCAGATGTACGATATCGGTGTGGGACTGATAGAAAATGGGAAGGAAGTTTCCTGGAGGGATTATAACAGTGCCGGGGACGGAACCTGGAATGAACATACGGGAGTCCTTCTGGAGAACATGCTTCCGGAAGGAGAGTCGCTGACCCTGGGAAAGACTTATCAGGAGAATCTGAATGTCAGGAATTCCGGAACCATCAACCAGTATGTCCGTGTGAGCATTTATAAATACTGGCTGGATCCAGAGGGGAAAAAGCTTCGTGACCTTTCCCCGGATCTGATCGACCTGCATCTGGTGAACCTTGGGACGGACTGGATCGAGGACGAGGGAGCCAGAACCGAGGAGCGCACCGTGCTTTATTATAACAAGCTGCTGTACGCTCAGGGAGAGGGGACTTCGGAAACGCCCCTTTTTGCGGATACCCTGACCATTGACGACAGCATTGCAAAGAAAGTGACCCAGGAGACGAAGCAGGAGGGAAACTACACCACCATTATCACCACATATGATTATGACGGCGTGAAGTTCCAGATCGAGGTGGAAGTGGACGCGGTGCAGGAGCACAATGCAGAGGACGCCATCTGGAGCGCGTGGGGAAAACGGGTTTCTTTCCAGGACGGGATTTTAAGTCTCACAGACTCTGTGGAATAGAAAGGAGGAGCGCATGAGAAAGCAGGGAATTTTTATGGGGCTGCTGTCCGGCCTGATGGTTTTGGGTTCGGGCATTCCGGTTCACGCGGAGACTTTTTACGGCGATGACAACTGGAATGTTGCGTTTACCTCCGACAGGGAAATGGTGAGCAGCTTTTCCACGGCGGACATCAATGATGTGGTCAGCGGAATGCAGCCCGGCGATAATGTGATCATCACACTGGATCTGAAGAACACCAATCCGACTACAACAGACTGGTATATGCAGAACGAGGTTCTGTACTCCCTGGAGGACAGAAGCGCCAACAGCCAGACGGGAGGAGGCGCTTACACCTACCGGCTGTTTTACACGGATAAGGACGGTGTGGTGGAGGCGTTGTTTGACAGCGACACCGTGGGCGGCGAGTATAACAGTGTGGATGATATGCTTACCCATATGGGAGAGGGGCTTCACTCGGCAACAAACGCTTTAAGGGATTATTTTTACCTGGATACCATTCAAAACGGGGAGGGCGGCAAGATTACCCTGGAGGTGGCGCTGGACGGCGAGACCCAGGGCAACCATTACCAGGACACCCTGGCGGATCTGCAGATGAACTTTGCGGTGGAGATGCGGGATGACCTGCCTGTGAGGCCGGATCAGGAAGAACCCGGAAATCCGCCCCAGCCGGTGGATGACACCCAGCCCACGCCCAACCCGGGGCGGGGAACCGGCATTGTACGGACCAGTGACGAGAGCCAGCTCCCTCTGTATGCGGCTGTCTGCGGAGTGACAGGACTAATCCTCCTGATCTACTGCATCTACTGTTTCAGGGAACACAGAAAAAACAAAAAGGAGGCATAGGAGGATGAAGAGGTTAAAACGAGTACTGTATGCAGTGCTGTCCCTGTGCCTGCTGTTCGGGACGGTACAGCCGGTTTCCGCAAAAGGGGAGGAGTACACTTACACGGTGCGTTTCTTTGCCGGAAAGCAGGGAAGCTTTGCGGAAGGAGAGATGATGGTCTTCGAGGGGCTCCATTACGGGGACAGAGTGAATTTCTACTACAACGCGGTGACACTGAACGACAACAGCAAGTATTACATCAGGGGCATCCGGGAGAGCGGGAAGGACAACAGTGACAGCACCCAGACGTCCTCCTTTCAGGTGACCGGCGACAGGGACTATGTGGTGGCCTACGGAATCCTGGGGGACGCCACATCCTATACCATCAATTACGTGGATACAGAGGGGAATCCTCTGGCTCCCAGCGAGACTTATTACGGGAACGTGGGTGACCGTCCGGTGGTGGCCTATATCTATATCGAGGGATGGGTACCCGAGGCGTACAACCTGGTCAAGACCTTGAAGAAAGATCCTGCGGAGAATGTGTTTGATTTTGTATATACGAGGGATGAGGCTCCCAACCTGCCGGCGGAACCGTCGGTTCCGGGTCCCGCGCCTGTTCCGGCTCCCGCACCTGTACCGCCCGGCGGAGTGACGGTGGTGCCTGTACAGCCGGATGGGGAATTGCCGATTGTGGATGACGGCACGGTACCCGGCGGGGGAACGCCTGTGGGCGATGAAACGACGCCCGGCGGGGGAGCTCCCACAGGAGGACAGGAGATTGCGGATGATCCGATACCTGCGGGAAATGCCCCGGAGCAGATGAGAGATCTGGATGACGAGGAAACCCCTCTGTCCAATTTCTTGACGATTGCGGCGGATGCCAGGCTTCTGGGAATCCCTGTGCCTGTGGTAATTGTACTGGCCATGGGGGCGGTGGCGGCAGCATGGTACTTCCTGATTCTGAAGAGGAAGAAGAAAAAGGAGCCGGAAGAGGTAAAACATTGAGACGGGCTTGAAGTATTCGGGCGGGACAGTGGTAAAATCGCGAAGGCGCATGAGAGTGTGCCGAAGGGGCTTTACCTTTTAGTGCCGTCGCACAGCGACTAAATTAAGGAAGAAGAATCATGACGGATGAATTAGAATCAGCCCTGAATCCTTCGGGCGGAAAGGGTGGGAAGATGTTTCCTGCCCTTTGCAGTGTACTTGGAACCCTGATTCTGGTGGGGGTGATAGCGGCATTTTTCCCGCTGACGGTGCCGCGGCTCATGGGGTACGAGATCTATGAGGTGGTCAGCGGGAGCATGGAGCCGGAGATCCCGGTGGGAAGCGTGATCTATGTGAAGGCGGCAGACGCAGACACCATCCGGGAGGGTGATGTCATTGCCTTTGGAAAGGACGGATCCGTGGTCACCCACCGGGTGGAGGAGAACCGGTATGTGGAAGGGGAGTTTATCACAAAGGGCGATGCCAACAGGGAAGAGGACATGGAACCGGTGAGGTATGACAGCCTGATCGGGAGGGTGGAGTGCCATATCCCTGTTCTGGGCATCATTATGAGCCTTCTGGCAGGCAATGCGGGGAAACTCTATGCTGTGATCCTGACGGGCTGCGGCGTAATGTTCCACATGTTGGCCACAATCCTTAGAAACCGCAGGTAGAAAGCCTGCGGCTTTTAGTGTAATACTTTTTGGAGCTTTCCGTTGGAACCTGTTTCCGTTTTCAACGGACTGATTTGAATTATTGATTGGATGCCGGCGGGGGTGCATAAAATTTTTTTGAAAAAAATGTAAAATACCTGTTGACTTTTGGAATGAAATAGTGTAAGATACTATTTGTTCGCAGGAATGGCGGAATTGGCAGACGCGCACGGTTCAGGTCCGTGTGG
>CAJUCE010000031.1 GCA_910584865.1 uncultured Acetatifactor sp. | reverse complement strand
ATCCGTTTCACCACAGCGGCGGCTTCCTCGTCTACAATCCATTGCTTTTTGTCCGCAGGACTTACTATGTAGCCATAGGGCGGCTTTGTCAGGTGTTCCCGCGCCTGTCCTTGCGCCCGCTTGATTCCCCGTCCCTTTTTGCTTGTGTCTTTGGCGTAAAAATCGTTAAATAAGTTGCGGAACGGGGTAAAATCATTATCTCCCTTTTCGCTGTCCACACCGTCAATGATTGCGATATATCTCACGTCACGCCTGATACACCGTCGTCAATGAAGAAAACGGGGATGCTTTTTAAATAAACTATTTGTAATTAGTTACATGAAACTGATTATCAGTTCCTTTGCCTCGTTCCATAAATCTTTCGGACATTCTTCTTTAAACTGAGCATTCCTAGCACCAACATCCAACATTTTCGTCTGATCACACAATATTACGCCTGTTGTTTGTGTCCGTTCATCCAGTTCTATATGAAACGGATGCTTTTTATTGGTGTTAGTTATCGGACAAACAAATGCCAATGAACTATGATGATTCAGAATATCATTACTCAAGACAAGTGCCGGTCTTCTTCCGCTCTGTTCATGACCCTTTTGAGGGTTAAAGTCCATAACGATTATGTCACCTTGTTTATAAGTTACCACTGCTCATTCCCTACTGGAGCACCTACATCAACCTCTTGCGTGCTTTCGACATAAATTTCGTCAATCGGTCTTTTGTAGAATGCTTCCAGCCTTTCTTCTAAATTAAGGTATTTGGGCTTATTGATTTTCTCAACAGTCATCTTGCCATCGTAAATATTTATCCCTACAGTATCATTCTCTTGTAAATTCATCTGTGCTAATATTTCTTTTGTTAATCTAATCCCCTGACTGTTTCCCCACCTCCTTATGTTAGTTTGTATTGTATACACATTATCTTCCCGCAAATTTTTTAATTCCATTTTCTCGACCTCCGAAGTATATACAATGGATATACCTTTAATGTTAGTATATACAAAGTATATCCGTTTGTCAATATAAATATGATTTTTATCCATACATCTCTATTTTGTCATGCTGAACTGCATATTCTCAATATTTTACATCAGACTTTTTATCTCCACCATCATTAATCAGCCTGACCCGAAACTCCCTAAACTCTTCCACAGGAAATATTTCATCTTCTGGTACACTAAATCTATTTGGATTGTTTCTATTGCCAGATTGCAAAAATCAATATGTATGACTTTATAGATTTTATCTGCTTTACTGTTGCTACATAATAGCCCGACGACCAGAAATTTCCTCCCCATAGTTTATTCAATGCCAAATAGACAGATTGCCAATCTGCCTGAAAAATGGTATGATGATACAGATGCTCAGGCTGCCCTATAGATAAAGTATTACGGCTTACGGAAATGGGCTGTCCGCAGCCTTGGGAACTGGCGTTCATTCCGTATGGGGATCAGTTCTTTTTGCAGCAGGAGCATCACATTGTACTGGTCTTTCTCGACCCCATAAAAAGCCATTTTAGACAGTTCGTTATTAACTTAATGACATTGAATCATTATCTTAAACACCACCGAAGGAGCAAAAAGATGGAAAGCCTGACAAAAAACAGACAGAGCAGAGAAACGATAGCAAAGATGGTGGAACAATACTTTACACCGCTTAAAATGGAGCATTTTCACGAGCTGACAGAGGGCTATTTCAATATGGCATATGAAATCCATCTAAGTGATGGGAAAGAGCTGATACTGAAAATTGCGCCACCCAAAGAAACCCGCGTTATGACCTACGAAAGAAACATCATGTTCAGCGAAGTGGAAGCCATGGGAATGGCCGCCCATGCCGGCGGGATACCTGTACCGGAAGTCCTGGGTTACGACGACAGCTGTACCATCTGCGGTTCGCCCTATTTCTTCATGGAAAAGTTAGAGGGAAAAAGCCTTCATTCCGTAAAAGACGGACTCACGCCGGAGCAGATTGAAAGCATTTATGCGGAAACGGGAAGAATCAACAGAAAGATAAATGCCATATCCTGCCCGACCTTTGGCTATCCCGGGCAGAGGGAGTTTCAGGGAGAGGAATGGTATCCGGTTTTCCGCAGGATGATGGAGGCGGGGGTAAAGGATGCGGAGCAGGGAAACGTGGACCTGAAAATCCCAGTGGATGAAATGCGGCGCTGCCTTGACAGGGACAGGCATGTTTTCGATGAGGTGAGAGAGCCGAAACTGGTGCACTGGGACTGCTGGGACGGGAATATCTTTGTCCGGTCAGGGAGAGTGACAGGCATCATAGACTGGGAGCGGAGCATTTGGGGTGACCCCCTTATGGAAGTGGGATTTCGCACTTATTCTGATAATATCTGCTTTCAGAGAGGCTATGGAATGGGAAGCCTCACTGAAAGCCAGGAACGCAGGGCTCTGTGGTATGATGTGTATCTGATGCTGTTGGTGGCGTTGGAGTGCGAATACAGAAAGTATGAGACCATGGACACGTATGACTACGCCACACAGCAGTTGGTGAAGCAGTTTGGAAAAATACGGAAAAATCTGACCTGTAGGCATTTCTGATAAAAAGCATTAGAGATTAGAAAACAGGAGAAACTGAAGCCATGGAAAATATGGAAAAATGGGATTTATACACAAAATACCGGGAAAAGACCGGAAAAGAGCACATTCGGGGAGAGAAGCTTCCGGAAGGCTTCTATCATCTGGTGGTACATGTGTGGATACGCAACCACAAAGGTGAATACCTTATCTCCAAACGTTCTGCCTCTCGGCCCACATTTCCGCTTATGTGGGAATGTGTAGGCGGCTCGGTTCTAAAGGGGGAAAGCAGCATGGAAGGCGCGCTCAGGGAGATAAAAGAGGAAGTGGGCCTGGATCTGGATCCGAAAGCCGCCAGACTGCTTTTTACGAAAATACGCGGCAGTGACGTCAGGTATGGGCATAAGGCGTTCAACGATATTATGGATGTATGGCTTTTTGAATACGGTGGAGCATTGCACCTGGAAGCTGCCACAACGGACGAGGTGGCAGACTGCAGATGGATGACCGGATCTGAAATCAGGGAACTGTATGAGGAGAAAAAACTGGTGCCCACCCTGGACTATTTCTTCTGCGCCGTGGAAGCAGGGGAGCGGGATTACGGGGATATTATCGGAAAAACGGTGAGGGGAACCGTGGACAGACCCTTGGGCTCCGTCCATTCCAGGCATCCGGAGATGATTTATCCGGTCAATTACGGATATGTGGACGGCGTTTGTGGCGGAGACGGAACGGAGCAGGACGTGTACCTGTTTGGGACGGAGGAACCTTTGGAGACATTTGAGGGCAGGGTGGTAGCGGTATGGCGTCGTTTTGACGATACGGAGGACAAATGGATCGTGTCTCTGAATGGGGAAGACCTTACGACAGAGAAAATTCTGGGGGATATTTCCTTTCAGGAACAGTTTTTTTACGGTAAATTGTACCGGTGATGCATAGATACCGGACAGACCGCACCTGGGCGGCAGGCGGTTTGCTGTGAGCATTCCCAGGCAGGACGTCGGCGGCTATGCCGCCGCCCGCCTTATTCCAAAACATCGGAAAGTACATCCGCTTTCTGGCCGTTTTCCAATATGATAATGACACGGTCCCCGCTCTGGAAGGAGTCGGCGCCCTTGGGAATGATATGCCTGCCGTTCCGGATGATGGCAGCGGCAATCATGCCCTTTTTCAGCTTGATCCGGTTCGACATCAGGGGGATTCCGGCTTTTTCAAAGCCTTCGGGTATATGGAAGGACTTGGCGCGGATCATGCCTGTGCCCAATGAATAATACCGGCTCTCCTCTGCCGGATCCTGTTTACGTATATTCTGGATAAATTCCATCAGCTTCCCGGCGATGGTCCGGTCCGGCGATACCGTGATATTGATGGTCACCTGCCGCAGAACTTTTTCGTAGGAATCCGTTTCGATTTTCGTGATAATATTGTCCACGCCGCCGGACCAGGCCACCAGGGAGGCCAACAGATTGGTCTCATCCTGCCCGGTGAGACACACGCAGGCATCTGCCTTCTGGATCTGCTCTTCCTCCATCAGCTCCACGTCTACGCCGCTGCCGTACACGATTTTTGCGCCGGGCAGTTTTTCCATCAGCTCCTGGCAATGCGCCCGGTCGCTTTCTACCAGTTTCACCCTGACACCGTGCGCTATCAGCGCCCTGGCCAGAAGCTCCCCTACGTCGCCGCCGCCCACCAGCAGGGCATGCTTTACCGGTTTTCTGGAAAGCCCTATTTTGGCGAACAGCCGGACCATTTCCTGTTCTGCCGCCACAAGGCCGATCACGTCCCCCTTTTGCAGGACAAAGCCGCCGTGAGGCACCAGGAGCCGTCCGCCGCGGTTGACGGCAAAAACCAGAAAGTCCACCTCCAGCCGGGGTTTCAGGTCGTTTAAGGTGGAATCGATCAACTGGCTGTCTTTTCCCACAGTAATTTCCGTCATCAGAATCCGGGAGTCAAAAAGGGATTCCACTTTATTGGCGGCATTGAAAAAGATCTGCTCCGCAATTTCCTGTGCCACCAGTTTCTTGGGTGTGAGGATATAATCGATATGGAAACGTTCTCTGAGATAGGCTTCGTCACAGGTCAGCTCATCCCGGTCCAGGCTGGCGGCCACATACCGGGCGCCGCTGTTTTTTGCCATGGAACAGACCAGCAGATTGGTTTCGTCTACCGGTGTCATGCTGACCAGGACATCTGCCGTGTCTGCCCCGGCAGCCAGCAATACCTCCCTTGAGGCGCCGCTGCCGCAGACACCGTTTACGCTCAGGCGGTCGGTGATCTCCTCGATTACGCTCCGGCTTTTATCTACTACAATGACGTCATGCCCGCCGTCCGCCAACATTTTTGCCAGCAGACAGCCGGCCCTTCCCGCCCCTACAATAACGACTCTCATCGCGTTAAACCCTCCTTCTGAATTCGCCGTGCTTTGTGCCGTTCAATCAGCCTGTATACTCGTTTTGTGGTTAGTCCTTGAACCACAACCGTAAAGAATATGGTGACATAAGCGGCGTCCAACAGGATATTGTATAGCTCCGGCTTCAAAAACGCCCTTGTGCTGAGCACCAGTGCCAGGGACAGTCCGCCCTTTAAGGCGCTCCAGGTCATCAGGGCTACGAATTCCCACAGGCTGTACCCGCCCGGGATTACCCGGTCGGGGCTTAGCAGCGCAGGCAGTGCCACACCTGCCGCCCGGGAGACCAGGCCGATTACAACAGCGGCCGCGGCTATAATCCACAGGTTCTGCAGCAGCGGAAGCCTGACCACCGAGATTCCGATCAGGACGAAAAGCACGCTGTTGAGGATGCCGTCAATGCTGTCCCAGAATTGGGCATATGTATCCCCGGGATCTACCACCTGACGGTAACGGCTGATTTTTTCCGTGGCATAGGAGAAATACATACCGCAGATCACGGAGGCGATGACGCCGGAAAAGCCCCACCCTTCGCATATTACATAAATGGAAGAAACAGCAAACAGGCTGATAAAGATGTGGTTCATGGGTTTGCGGGATCGCTTGAAAAGTTCAAACAACAGGAAAGAAACCGACAGAGCCACTGCGGCTGCGCCTGCCACCTCCCGAAGCATCAGCAGCACAAAATTTTCTCTCCCCGCATGGGCTACGAGTCCTTTCACAAAGGCAAAAAGTACCACCCCCATCCCGTCGTTGAACAGGGATTCGCTCTCAATGACAGTAGTGACATTTTTGGACATGCCCAGCTTGTTCATAATGCCTGTAGCCGCAATCGGGTCGGTGGGGGATACAATGCATCCTAAAAGGATACACAGCCAGATATCCAGAGGCCATTCCAGCAGACAAGATAAGGCGAAAAACAAAATCCCATACAAAATGGCTGACACGGCTGTAGTCAGAAACGACAGCAGTGTGATGGCCTTCAGATTGGAGGTGAATTTTCCGAAGCGCACCTTGCCGGCTCCGGCAAACAGCATGAAGCATAGAACGCCGTCCAACAGATAGGATTCAAATTGAAAGCCCTCCAAACCCGCCAGCATCCCGTGCAGCTCCGGAGCTGAAAACAGATGGGAGGCTCCCTGCAGGGCAGCGCATATGATAAACGAAAACAGCAGCAGGGCGATATCGTTGGGGATTTTCAGCCATTTTTCATTCAATATGCTGATCCCTGCGATCAGGCCCAATACGATTGTAAATAAAAGTAAGAATTCCAGTTTTTTCAGTCCCTTCTAAATACAAAGCGCATTCGCTGCGCCATGTTTATTGAAAAACGGATCATCCGCTCTAAAATCGTTTACAGTATATTCCATTCAGCCGAGAATGTCAAGAAACAGGAAGCGGGGAAAATAAGCTGTTTAAATACAAATTTCGTATTGACATTTGTTCGTTGGTGTTGTATATATAAGCATATAGTTGCAAATGTGTTGGATATATTGTGATTAATTGCGAATCTGACGACAAATGCATTATAAAAACGAGTGTACAAAGGCGGAGGCATAAAATGAACGCAGAATGGCCGGTGCGGGAAAGCGGATACAGAATGGCAATGCGGGAAAGCAGACGTATAATGGCCAATGTGGAAAGGCAGACGTAGAATGGGCAATGCGGGAAAACATGCGCAGAAGGACGAATGTACAAAAGCGAACGCAGAAGGGCAAAGCGTAAAGCTTACCCGGAAGGACGAACGCAGAAAGGGGTACTAATGTTTGCAGATGAGAGAAAAACGAAAATTGCAGATATGCTGAAAAAGCGCCCATCCGTCACAACATCGGAGCTTACGGAGACATTTGGGGTTTCCGTGGAGACGATACGCAGGGATCTGGAATACATGGAGAGCCAGGGGCAGCTTAGGCGGGTTCACGGCGGCGCCATTGCGGTGGGGAAGCTGCAGAATTATACCAGCCTGTCAGGAAGGCGCAGGGAGCATCTGCCTGAGAAACATAGCCTTGCTCTGAAAGCCTGTTCTTATATTCAGGAAGGGGATTTTATTGTGCTGGATGCGGGAAGCACTGTCTACGAGCTGGCGGCGTTGCTGGGAGAGCGTTTTCATATGCTTACCGTGCTGACCCATTCCCTGGAGGTGATGAAAATCCTCGGAGAGAAAGAAAATATTCGCGTGGTTCTGGCAGGAGGATTCTATCTGCCGGAGGAAAAGTGCTTTTGCGGGCATCTGGCTTTGGATATGGTGCGCCAGATTCATGTAGCAAAATGCTTTATTGCGCCTGCGGCGATCTCCCTGAACTTCGGTATCAGCGATCATATGCAGGAGTTGATCGCCATGCAGAGGGCCTTTTTGGAAATAGCAGACCAGGCTTATATCCTGGCGGACAGTTCTAAATTTGAAACCTGTGCTCCGCTGAGAATAAGCGGCCTTGAACCGAAATTTCTCTGTATAACGGATTCCGGGCTTTCGGATGAAGTATGGGAGGCGTATAAAAAAGCTTCCGTTGACGTGGTGAGGGGGTAATATTCTTATGGGCAAGGCGATGTTATCCAGAAAGCAGATGGGAACTTTATGCCTGCTGTGCTGCCTGGTCTATTTTGTAAGCTATCTTACAAGGCTGAATTATGCGGTCTGTATGGTTGAAATCCAGGCTGCCCTGCGGATCGGTAAAAATACTGCGGGGCTTCCGCTTACAGCCAGTTTCCTAAGCTACGGCCTGGGGCAGATCATATGCGGATTTCTGGGGGACAGGCATGAACCCCGGAAAATGATTTGTACAGGGCTGACAGGTTCTGCGTTGTGCAACCTGCTGGCCGTGTCGCTGCCCCGGATGGAGATAATGATTCCGGTCTGGTTTATCAATGGCTTATTTCAGTCCATGCTCTGGCCGCCTCTGGTGAGGATTATGGCAGAGAGTCTGGATGAGGACTGGTACAGGAAGGGATGTGTGTGGGTATCGCTGTCTTCTTCGGGCGCTACGGTTATGCTGTATCTGCTGACACCGCTGTTTATCCGGATATCGGGGTGGAAAACCGTATTTTATCTTGCGGTGGCGGCGGGAATTGCAGCGGCTTTTGTGTGGTTTTGGAATACGGGCAGGATGTTCGGGGGCAGGGCGCATGTGGAAGTGAAGGAGGGAGCGAGGGCAGTTGATGCGGGAAATAAGTCGGCAGATGGGGAAGGCAAAGCGGCAAAAGCGGGAATCAGTGCAGCAAATGGGGAAGGCATAGCGGCAAGTGCGGCAGACATGGAGGAACCGGCCGCTCCCGCGGAAACCGCACCCAAAAAGGCGAAAGCAGGAGCAGTGTTTGCAGGCGTACCCATTATAGCAATCCTCATGTCCATCATCCTGCACGGCACCTTAAAGGACGGAATTACCACATGGATGCCCGTCTATATGACGGAAATGTTCGGTATGAGCAGTTCCCAATCCATTCTGTCCACGGCCGTGCTGCCCGTATGCAGCGTGATCAGCACTTTATTATCCTCGGCACTTTTGTACAGGCTGAAAAACGAGATGCTTACCGCCGCCCTGTTATTCGGGACCGGCGCCATTGCAGGGATTTCCATGCTTGCCGTTTATGACAGCCATCCGGCGGCATGTGTGGTGATGATGATGGCGATCACAGGCTGTATGTTTGGTGTAAATCTGATGCTGATCAGCCGGGTGCCGGGGCATTTTGCAGGCAGGGGGAACGTTTCCACGGTTTCCGGAATCCTGAATGCGGCGACCTATGTGGGGAGCGCGCTGAGTACATACGTTTTCGGGGCAGTGGCGGAAAATACGGGATGGATGGCAGTGGTGGTATTATGGGGGGCAGCGGCTCTGGGGGGCACTATCTTCCTGCTGTCCGGAATACGGAAATGGGGAAGCTTCAGCAGTGCAGAGAGAAGTCAGCTTGGAAGATAAATCTCGCATCGACAGGCAGGAAATATCTGGCGGGAAGCCATGAATACGGAATCAATGCAACGATATCAAAAGAAGCAGGGAGGAGAATTTCAATGAAAACAGAATTGCATAATTATGACATTTACCCCAAGGTCGTCTTGGAGGGAGAGGAGACCAGGGTGACGATCCGTTCTCTGGGAAGGCACGCGGACTTTAACCAGGGAGAGACATACCGCGTCCGCATTTATCCCATGAACCAATCCAATGAAGATTTCAGCCGGGAGAAATGGCAGTTGGATGTGACGGCAGAGATCAAAGAGATTAGCTTTACATATCGGTTTGAGGAGGAACAGGAATACAATCTTGTGATATGGGACAGTGCGGGAAACTGCAAAGCGGAGCTGCGGCTGTACTGCGTAAAGGAGGATCTGTATTCCCTGGTTCCGCTGATGGGGGATCTGCATGTGCACAGCTTCCGCTCGGATGGCAGGGAGGCGCCGGAAATCGTTGCGGCAAACTACCGTAAGGCAGGATTTGATTTTATGACGGTTTCGGATCATGGGCTGAAATATCCCTCCCATGAGGCCATTGACAGCTATAAGGATGTAAAATTGAATCTGCTGATCGTGCCCGGGGAAGAGGTTCACACCCCTGAAAACAAGGTGCATGTGGTTAATTTCGGAGCCGATATCAGTGTGAATGACCTGTACAGGCAGCACAGAGAGCAGTATGACAGGGAAGTGGAGGAAATCTGCCGGGGGCTGCAGGATATGGATGAGGAGAATCGGTTCCAGTATGCGGCCAGTGTGTGGGCCTTTAATCAGATTCGTGAGAACAACGGACTGGCCATTTTCCCGCATCCTCACTGGATTACGGGCCGCTGCTATCATATTCCCCTGAAGCTGGTGAGAAGCTTTTTTGAAAACAGGGTGTTCGATGCGTTTGAGCTGATCGGCGGGCAGACGCTGCATGAGAACGCAATGCAGATCAACCTTTACCATCAGCTGTGCATGGAAGGCTGTTCCTGTCCCATTGTAGGCAGCAGCGATTCCCATGGTACAGTGAACTCGGAGTGGTTTCAGATCGGAAAGACCGTCGTATTGGCCAGAGAGAACAGCCGGGACGCTATAATAGACGCCATCAAGGATTATAAAGCGGCAGCATTGGAGCAGTACGCCTGGACCAATGGGGAGAAAAGACCCAGGGTATACGGGCCGTTCCGGATTGCATCGTATGTAGAGTTTTTATTGAATGAATATTTCCCGCTGCATGACGAGCTGTGCCGAGAGGAAGGGCGGGCCATGAAGGACTATGTAAACGGTGTGGACGGCGCGAAGGAGGAGCTGGAATATCTGCAGGAAAGAACACGGAGGATGCTGGGAAAGTATTTGAGATAATGTTAAATCAAATCAGCGAGGTGCGATTATGATAGAAGAAATCAGATTAGGAACCATAGGTTCCGGCCCCATTGTCCGTTCGATACTTGACAATGTGTCCAGAGTAGAGGGAATCCGCCTGGCGGCAGTGTATTCCCGCAGCGGGGAGAGGGGGAAGGCTCTGGCGGATGATTACGGCGCGGCAAAGGTTTATACGGAGATGGAAGCCTTTTTAAAGGATGAGGAAATTAATTTCGTATATGTGGCTACACCGAATCTGCTGCATTATGAACAGACGAAGAATGCATTGCTTTCAGAAAAAAATGTAATCTGTGAAAAGCCTTTCTGTACACAGGCAAAGCAGGCGGCGGAGCTGACGGCGCTGGCCAGGGAGAAGGGGCTGTTTTTGATCGATGCGGTCCCTACGGCTTTTCTGCCCAATTTGGAGATATTGAAGGCCCAGCTGCCCAAAATCGGAAAGATAAAGCTTGTGATGGGCAATTACAGCCAGTATTCCAGCCGTTATGATCAGTTGTTGGAGGGGAAGGTTCCCAATATTTTCAATCCGGAATATGCAGGCGGGTGCCTGATGGACATCAATTTCTATAATGTCTACCTGACGGTGGCTCTGTTCGGCATGCCGAAGGAGACTGCCTATTATCCCAATTTCCATACCAACGCCCGGGGCGGCCGGATCGATACCTCAGGAGTGGCGCTGCTTGTCTATGAGGATTTTGTGAGCCAGCTGTCCGGGGCGAAGGACACCTGGGGCGTGAACTTTTTCCAGATCGAGGGCGAGAGCGGGTATATCTATATAAAAGGCGGCAGCAACATGCTTTCCGAGATAAAGGTGGTCACCAAAAAGACGGAGGAGTGCCTGAATGAACAGAGCAATCCGGACAGATGGTTTTATGAGGTACAGAATCTGACCAGACAGATTCTTACCGGAGATTACGAATCTGCCTTTAAAGGACTGGACACCATGCAGCAGGTCGTGGCGGTATTGGAAAATACCCGGAAAAAGGCGGGGATTCTGTTTCCGGGGGATTGAGGAGAAGATTACACCAAATCCTTCCTCAAAATAATCTCCAAAGGCTCCTGCGGCAGCAGGAGGGAGCCGCAGTCGACATATCCGATTTTCCGATAGAAAAACTGCGCCTGTTCATTTGACAGTGTGGAGGTCAGAACTGTATCGTAGCCGCTGCTTCGCATTTCTGCCTCCCAGAAAGCGGTCAACTGCCTGCCGTATCCTTTCCCCCTGTGTTCGTCCAGGAAATACAGCATGTTCATAAACGGCATATTATCCCAGAACAGATTAAAGCGCAGCCACCCCATAAAAATATCGTTATGGTACATGACTAAAATTCTATTTGCGCTGATGCTGCGTTTTAACTCTGTTTCGGAGATATGGTGATCATATTTCTTTAATATGGAAAAGTCATTTTCATTGGCATATCGAATCATGATTATATTTTTCGGATCCTTTCCGGGTTCTGTATATTAGATAGCGTAATCTTGTACATTTCGGCAGAAATTTGGTCTCGGATTGTACGGGACAGCGGAATTAGCTGCGATCATAAATCCGGCATTATGGAATCACTCCGGCCACTCCTGAATCATTCCGGCGATTTCGTCCAGGTCGATCTGCAGTTCGCCGTCAAAGAGGGCGAGCCCGGCGGCGCCTGTCAGGGGGTAGATGCAGGGCAGATTATCATGGATGAAATCATAGGCCAGGAGGAATTTTTTCTCCGGATCCAGAATCCAGTATTCCTTAACGCCTGCGTCGCTGTATTTCTGCAGTTTTTTAATGCAGTCCTTTCTTCTGGTGGACCTGGAGAGGATTTCCAGGATAAAATCAGGAGCGCCCATGATGCCCCGGCGTTTGATTTTATCACTGTCGCACAAGATAATCAGATCCGGCTGAATCATGGTTCTGTCATCACAATCCAGACGGACATCGATGGGGGAGAGAAGAGGAATGCAGTCGCCGCCTTTATTACGGATAAAGGATTTTATTGCAAAAAGCATTTCACCTGCTATCCTTTGGTGTACAAATCCGGGAGCTTCCATGACATAAATCATACCGTCGATGAGTTCCACCCTCTGTTCCCTGGGCCAGGCATAGTAATCCTCAATGGTATATTCGCCCTGCATTTTCGCAGGGGCTGCATTATACGCGGCAGGCGCCTCCCGCAGGCAATCCGGTCTGCTTTCACGGCAGTCATGATCATAGCAAGAGGTTACCGGGGAGGGGACTTTGGCCCCCGGTTGTGCCGTACCCAGCACCTTTTCGAGCGCTTCCCGGGTGGCGCTGCGCGGATGGGCGGTTTCTCCGGTAAAGATTTTCTGCAAGGTTCCCAGAGGTATATTGCTGTATTCGGACAGCTGTGCCATGGTATACCCTTTTTCCTTTTTTAATCGTTTCATTTCGTCCAGTGTCATGGGATTTCCTCTGAATACATATAATGGGTGAATTTCTATAACACTAACATATTTTCAACCGGATGTCAACCTTGATTCAACCTTGCTTTGCCCGTTTCAACCGTTCTTGCTGATCTGCGGTAAGGATGAGGTTGAAAAACGGATAGCTATTCATGATAGAATGCAGCTGCCAAGGCCGCTTTTAAAGATATGGCGGCGGAAGTGATTGTAAATTATATTGGATTTTCGGACAAGGGAGAATCGGCGTATGCAATGAGTTTTGAAAGTGAAATCGCAGAAGAAAGCTGTAGACGGAAGACGAGCACATTCTGGAATTATTTTCAGCGTTGGAAGCAGTATTTCCTATGAAAACCGAAGAAATATGACTTATTTGAGTTGGGTAGATTCCCCAGAAAACAATTGTCCAAACTCTTCCGATATGATATGATAAATAGTGCGGACAGTCTGTCCCGGGTCCTTGCCGGATACATTCCGGACAGAGAACAAAATCATAAAACATCGCAACAGAGAGAAGGTGCGTCTATGACGCACAGTGCAAAGCCGGTAATGAAACTCCGCAACAGAGGAAAGGAGCATATATGACCCACAGAGACAGTACAAAGGTAGTACACATCGGCAGCCAAAAGATCGGCGGCGGCAATCCCGTTTTAATACAATCCATGACCAATACCAAGACCCGGGACGTAGCGTCCACAGTGGCGCAGATCCTGGCGCTGGAGCAGGCGGGCTGCGAGATTGTCCGCTGTACGGTGCCGGATACGGAGGCGGCAAAGGCCCTTGCCGAAATCAAGAAGCAGATACATATACCGTTGGTGGCGGATATCCATTTTGACTACAAGATGGCAATCGCCGCCATGGAAAACGGCGCCGACAAGATCCGCATTAATCCCGGCAATATCGGCAGTGTGGAAAATGTGAGGGCCGTGACTGCGGTGGCGGCTGAGAGGGGGATCCCCATCCGCATCGGCGTCAACAGCGGTTCCCTGGAAAAGCGTCTGATTGAGAAGTACGGCGGCGTGACTGCGGAGGGAATCGTAGAAAGCGCGCTGGATAAGGTACATATGGTGGAGGATCTGGGATTTGACAATCTGGTGATCAGCATCAAGTCCTCGGATGTCCTCATGTGCGTGAAGGCCCATGAACTGCTGGCGGAGAAGACGCGGTATCCGCTTCATGTAGGCATTACGGAGGCGGGTACGGTTTGGAGCGGCAATATTAAATCGGCAATCGGACTGGGATTGATTCTGCATCAGGGGATCGGAGATACCGTCCGGGTATCGCTGACCGGCGATCCGGTGGAGGAGATCAAATCGGCCAGACTGATTCTGCGCACACTGGGGCTGCGCAAGGGAGGCATTGAGGTGGTTTCCTGTCCTACCTGCGGCAGAACCAGAATCGATCTGATCGGCCTTGCCGGGAAAGTGGAGACGCTTGTCAGGGAGTATCCTCTGGATATCAAGGTGGCGGTTATGGGCTGTGCCGTGAACGGTCCCGGGGAGGCCAGAGAGGCGGATTTGGGCGTAGCGGGCGGCATGGGAGAGGGCCTTTTATTTAAGAAGGGAGAGATTCTTAGGAAAGTGCCGGAAGAGCAGCTGTTGGATGCATTAAAGGAAGAGTTGGATAATTGGAAATGATGGAGAAAGCAAAACCGTTTTTTGAAGTGTTTCCTACCCTGAAGATCCAGGGAAGCCTGCACGATATGCTGGAACAGACCAAAGTGGAGCGGGTGTCCGCCACCAGGCAAAGAGACAGGCTCTCCGTGTATCTCTACAGCACCAGGCTGATTTTGAAGGAAGATATCTGGGCTGCGGAAAGGGAGATTAAGAATCAGCTGTTTCCCAATGCCGTGCTGAAAGTCAGGATTTTCGAACACTTTGAATTATCTGCCCAGTATACGCCGGAAAATCTGATAGAGGCCTACAGAGGAAGCATCCTGGCAGAATTGCTGGAATATTCTCATGTGGAATATAATGCGTTCCGGACGGCGGATATCTCATATCCTGATTCCGGCGGGATCGAGCTTACCGTGGACGATACCATCCCGAACAGGGGAAAGGAGGCAGAGCTGATCCGGGTTCTGGAGAAGATCCTGGTGGAGCGCTGCGGATTGAATACAGGGGTCACGGTGGCGTATCGGGAGGCAGGTCCCCGCAGATACGCCGGAGACGACGAATTGAAGATACAGATGAGGGTAAACGAGATCTGTCTGCGGGCCGGGAAAGGGACTGCAGGAGAAGGAGCCGGTTATTCCGGAGAGACAGGAGGGAAAAAGCCCTCAGGAAAATCCGGATTTCCGGGGAGTAAAGGCGGCGAAGATGCGCCGGACAAGGGGAACGGCAGGAACGCGCCTGGAGGCGGATGGACAAAGGCCGCTCCCGGGGGCAGTCAGGCGGCCGCAGGTTTTCCGGCGGCCGGCGGGGAGGAGCAGCCCTACGGCACAACCAGACAGGCGGGAGAGGGGAATTTCGGCCGGGGCGCAGGTTCGCCGCGTAAAGGCGAGTTCCGCCGGGGAGAATTCCGCAGAAACGGAGATTACGGCCGTACTCTGAAACAATCCGACGATCCGGATGTGCTATACGGACGGGATTTTGATGAAGAAGCCATGCCCATCGAAGATATCATTGGGGAAATGGGAGAAGTCACCGTCAGGGGCAAAGTGCTGAAGACGGACAGCCGTCAGATTAGAAACGAGAGAACGATAGTCATGTTTGATGTGACGGATTTTACAGACACCATGACGGTCAAGCTTTTTGTGAAAAATGATTTTGTGAAGGAGTTGCTGGACAGCCTGAAAGGGGGAACATTTGTCAAGATCAAAGGCGTGGCCACCCTGGATAAATTCGATCACGAGCTGACTATCGGCTCCCTTACCGGTATACGCAGGATTCCGGATTTTACCACGGTGCGCATGGATACGGCGCTTCACAAACGGGTAGAACTGCATTGCCATACGAAAATGAGCGATTTCGACGGAGTGTCCGAGGCGAAGGACATCGTGAAGCGTGCTTATAAATGGGGCCATCGGGCCATCGCCATCACGGATCACGGCGTGGTGCAGGGATTTACCGACGCATATCATGTCTGGCAGGATCTGTGGAAGGCCGAACAGGGGAAATGGAAGGAGAAAGGAGAGAAAGGACCGGACAGGCAGGAATTTTTTAAGGTAATCTACGGTGTGGAAGCTTATCTGGTGGATGATCTGAAGGAGATTGTCACCGGCGACGGCGGGCAGACACTGGACGCTGACTTTGTGATTTTTGACATTGAGACTACCGGTTTTTCTCCTGTCAACAACCGTATCATTGAAATCGGGGCGGTGAAGGTAAGCGGCGGAAAAGTGACGGATCGATTTTCGGCTTTTGTAAATCCCCAGGTTCCCATTCCCTTTGAGATAGAGAAGCTGACCGGTATAAGGGACGATATGGTGGCGGACGCTCCGCTGATAGAGGAGGTGCTGCCCGGGTTTTTACAGTTTAGCGCAGGCTGCGTGATGGTGGCGCACAACGCGGGCTTTGACATGAGCTTTATTACGGAAAATGCCAGGCGTCTGGGGCTTACGCTGGCAGGGCTTTCAGGACCCGGCAGCGGGACGCAGAAGCAGCCTGCAGGCGGTGTCAGATCGGAATGCACTTATGTGGATACGGTAGGCATTGCCAGAGTGCTGCTGCCGGATCAGGCGAAGCATACCCTGGATGCCGTGGCCAAGACGCTGAACATCTCGCTGGAGAATCATCACCGTGCGGTGGACGATGCAGAATGTACGGCCCTGATTTTCCTGAAGCTGATACAGATGCTGAAGGCCAGAGAAGTCCATACTCTGACACAGTTAAACGCCCTTGGAGCGGCCAGCGCGGATCTGGTGAAGAAGCTTCCTACTTATCATGCCATTATTTTGGCGAAAAATGATCTGGGGCGGATCAATTTATACCGGCTGGTAACGGAATCCCACCTGACCTATTACAGCAACCGCCATCCCCGGATCCCCAAGAGCCTAGTTATGAAATACAGAGACGGGCTGCTTTTGGGCAGTGCCTGCGAAGCCGGGGAACTGTACCGGGCCCTGCTGGATGAACAGAGCGAAATCGCCATTGCAAGGATTGTGAACTTTTATGACTATCTGGAAATCCAGCCCACGGGGAACAATAAATTCATGATTGCATCCGAGCGGATCAGGAGTATCCATTCTATAGAAGATATCCAAAATGTGAACCGCCGTATCGTGAAGCTGGGGGAACAGTTCCACAAGCCTGTGGTGGGAACCTGCGATGTACATTTTCTGGATCCGGAGGACGAGGTCTACAGGCGTATCATCATGGCCGGCCGGGGATTTGAAGATGCGGATGACCAGGCGCCGCTGTTTTTGCATACTACGGATGAGATGCTCGGAGAATTTGACTATCTCGGAAGCGACAAGGCCTATGAGGTCGTGGTGGAAAATACCAATAAGATCGCGGATATGATAGAATCCATCGCCCCGGTCCGCCCGGATAAATGTGCGCCTGTCATCCAGGACAGCGACAAGAAGCTGACCAAAATCTGTTATGATAAGGCACATGAAATCTACGGGCCGAACCTGCCGGAAATCGTGGAGAAGCGCCTGGAGAAGGAGCTCCATTCCATTATTACCAACGGATTTGCGGTGATGTATATCATTGCCCAGAAGCTGGTGTGGAAATCGGTGGAGGACGGTTATCTGGTGGGATCCAGAGGGAGCGTGGGAAGCTCTTTCGTGGCGACGATGGCAGGAATTACGGAGATCAATCCCTTAAGTCCCCATTATTATTGCGGTAAGTGTCATTATGTGGATTTTGAGAGCGAAGACGTGAAAGCATATGCCGGTAAGGCCGGGGTTGACATGCCGGATAAAAACTGTCCGGTGTGCGGGGAAAAACTGCACAAAGACGGATTTGATATCCCCTTTGAGACCTTCCTGGGCTTCAAGGGAGATAAGGAGCCGGATATTGATTTGAATTTCTCCGGAGAGTACCAGTCCAAGGCCCACAAATATACGGAGGTCATCTTCGGCGCCGGCCAGACATACCGGGCGGGAACCATCGCAACGCTGGCGGACAAGACGGCTTTCGGCTATGTGAAAAATTATTTCGAGGAAAGACAGAAACACCGCCGCAAGAGCGAGATAGAGCGGCTCGCCATGGGGGTGGCGGGGGTGCGCAGAAGTACGGGGCAGCATCCCGGTGGTATCGTGGTTCTGCCCATCGGACAGGATATCAATTCCTTTACGCCGGTGCAGCATCCGGCGAACGATATGACGACAGACATCGTGACCACCCATTTTGATTACCATTCCATTGATCATAACCTGCTCAAGCTGGACATCCTAGGGCACGATGATCCCACCATGATTCGTATGCTGCAGGATATGACCGGACGGGATCCTCTGACCATCCCTCTGGACGGAGAGGACGTGATGAGCCTGTTCCAGAATACGGACGCCCTGGGGGTTACGCCGGATCAGATCGGCGGTACCAGGCTGGGCGTATTGGGGATTCCGGAGTTCGGCACGGATTTTGCCATGCAGATGGTAATCGATGCCCAACCGAAGGCATTCTCGGATCTGGTGCGCATATCGGGGCTTTCCCACGGTACGGACGTATGGCTGGGCAATGCAAAGGATCTGATCATGAGCGGCACGGCGACGATATCCACGGCCATCTGCACCCGGGACGATATCATGACCTATCTGATTCAGATGGGGGTGGAGCCCAGCCTGGCATTCACCATCATGGAGAGTGTCCGTAAGGGGAAGGGGCTGAAGGATGACTGGATTGCCGCAATGAAAGAGAATAATGTGCCGGACTGGTACATTGCTTCCTGCAAGAAGATCAAGTATATGTTCCCGAAGGCCCACGCGGCGGCCTATGTCATGATGGCATGGCGGATCGCCTACTGCAAGATCAATTATCCGCTGGCGTACTACGGCGCTTTCTTCAGTATCCGTGCCAAGGCGTTCTCCTATGAACTGATGTGCCAGGGGCGGGGCAGGCTGGAAGCCACCATGGCGGATTACAAACGGCGTATGGACGCCGCCATGGACAAGGAACCGGGGGCAGTGCCCCTGACGAACCGGGAGGAGGCCGCATACGGCGATATGAGAATCGTGCAGGAAATGTATGCCAGGGGATATGAATTTACCCCTATTGACATTTTTACTGCCCAGTCCAGGTCCTTTCAGATCGTGGGGGATAAACTGATGCCTTCCTTAAACAGTATAGAAGGCCTGGGGGATAAGGCGGCAGATGCCATCGTGGAGGCGGTAAAGGACGGGCCCTTTATGTCCAAGGACGATTTCCGGGAACGGACCAGGGTATCCAAGACCATGGTGGAGCTGATGGAAAGCCTGAATCTGCTGGGAGATCTGCCGGAGTCCAACCAGCTGAGTCTGTTTGATTTTTAAAGAGGATGCGGGCAGGCATTTTCTGCAAAGGGAATGCCTGCATTGTCCGGTGAAAGATCCGCGAAAAATAAATTGAAAAAAATAAAAAAAGTACTTGCATATTTTGGAAAAGTGTTGTAATATATACAAGTACCGCAGGTGCGGTGAAATACAAAAGGTAAATGAGGCTGATTGGTCAAGCGGTCAAGACGCCGCCCTCTCACGGCGGAAACAGGGGTTCGATTCCCCTATCAGCTGCTAACAAAAACTTTGCATCTTTTTAAGATGACAAAGTTTTTCTTTTTCATACATATCGGAGAACATCATTTTTACAACAGATTCTTATATTCTGCCATTTTCATAATAAATATTTGCGTTAATGAACAGAAATTTAATATTTTTGAAATTTTTATAAAAATCTTGCACACTTTTGTGTTTTGGTGTATATTGTTTCACAGTAGGTATTATATTTTGTACGAGAGTATGGTATCTGATACATAGTGCAAAGTAAGGGGGCACATAGTATGGCAAAATATCTGGTAATTGTGGAATCGCCCACGAAAGTGAAGACTATCAAGAAGTTTTTGGGTTCCAACTATGAAGTGGCTGCTACCAACGGGCATGTTCGCGATTTGCCGAAGAGTTCATTGGGAATTGATGTCGAGCATAATTATGAACCGAAGTATATTACAATCAGGGGAAAGGGCGATGTCCTGGCTCATCTGCGGAAGGAAGTAAAGAAAGCGGAGAAGATCTATCTGGCTACGGACCCTGACCGTGAGGGTGAAGCGATTTCCTGGCACCTGCTTTATGCTTTGAAATTGGAAGAGAAGATGGGGGAGAAGAAGGTATACCGGATTACCTTCAATGAGATTACGAAAAATGCGGTGAAGGAATCTCTGAAAAATGCCCGCGAGATTAACATGAATCTGGTGGATGCCCAGCAGGCCAGGCGCATGCTGGACCGCATGGTGGGATATCGGATTTCTCCGCTGCTGTGGAATAAGATTAAACGGGGGCTGAGCGCGGGACGTGTGCAGTCGGTGGCATTGCGCATTATCTGCGACAGAGAGGACGAGATCAACGCCTTTGTGCCGGAGGAATACTGGACTCTCGATGTGAATCTGAAAGTAAAGGGAGAGAAAAAGCCGGTCTGTGCAAAATATTACGGGACAGTGAACGGAAAACGGAATATTACCTGCAGGGAAGAGGCGGATGCGGTGATGGCGTCCCTGAAAGAGGCAAAGTATCATGTTGCGGAAGTGAAAAAGGGGGAGCGTCTCAAGAAGGCTCCGCTGCCCTTTACCACGTCTACCATGCAGCAGGAAGCAAATAAAGCGCTGAATTTTTCCGCCCAGAAGACCATGCGCCTGGCACAGCAGCTCTATGAGGGCGTGGACATCAAGGGGGAAGGCACCGTGGGATTGATCACCTACCTGCGTACGGACTCCACCAGGGTGTCCAAGGAGGCGGAAAAGGCTGCGGAAGAATTCTTAAGAGCCCGTTACGGCGCTTCGTATCTGGGCGCTGTTACGGAGGAGAAGAAAAAAGGACAGAAGATTCAGGATGCGCATGAGGCGATCCGCCCTACGGATATCAACAGGACGCCGGAGGCGGTCAAGGACCAGATCCCCAGAGATCTGTACCGTCTGTACCAGCTGATCTGGAAGCGTTTTACGGCCAGCCGCATGAGCCCGGCCAGATATGAGACCACTTCGGTAAAGATCCGGGCGGAGAAGAGTATCTTTACGGTGGCGGCATCCTCTGTACTGTTTGACGGTTTTATGAAGGTATATAACATCAGGGACGAGAAGGAAGAAGAGAACACGCTGACGGTGGGGCTTAATGAAGAAAGTGTGTTATCCTTCCTGTCATTTGAACCGGCACAGCATTTCACCCAGCCGCCGGCCCATTATACGGAAGCCTCCCTGGTGAGAGAGCTGGAGGAGCTGGGGATCGGGCGTCCCAGCACTTACGCGCCTACCATCGGCACGATTCTGGGCAGGCATTATGTGGTTAAGGAGGGTAAGAACCTGTATGTAACCGAGCTGGGAGAGGCTGTGAACAATATGATGAAGGAAGCCTTTCCGTCCATTGTGGATGTACATTTTACCGCCAGCATGGAGAAATTGCTGGACGGGGTGGAAGAGGGCAGCGTGAAATGGAAGACAGTGGTATCCAATTTCTATCCGGATTTGGAGGAAGCGGTGGAGACGGCGGAGAAGGCGCTGGAGCATATCTCTATCGAAGACGAAGTAAGCGAGGAAGTGTGCGATCTGTGCGGCAGACAGATGGTGATTAAGTACGGGCCCCACGGGCGTTTCCTGGCCTGCCCTGGTTTCCCGGAGTGCCGCAATACCAAGCCCTATTTTGAGAAAATCGGTGTTTCCTGCCCTAAGTGCGGTAAGGACATTGTAGTGAAAAAGACAAAGAAGGGACGGAAATATTACGGCTGTATCGATAATCCGGAGTGCGATTTTATGGCCTGGCAGAAGCCGTCGGGGGAGAATTGCCCCAAATGCGGTGCGCCTCTGCTGATCAAAGGGAACAGGCTGGTATGTGCCGATACAGAGTGCGGATACTATACTTTGTCCGAATTGTCGAAGAAATCTTAACCAATTTAAAAAATTTAAGAGTTTATACGTTGTATTTGGCGTACAAATGTGATATACTGAAAGCTGTCAGCAAAGTAAGCGGTCGCTGAGCATCCATTTGTTTTGTTAGTCTCCAGGGCGAAAATGCAAGAAGTGCGAGGTGATTGCGCATGTCCATGGGCATCAAAATGGAGGGATGCGTATGAGTAGTGTACAGCTTCTGGATAAAACCAGAAAAATCGGTAATTTGTTGCATAATAACAATTCCAGCAAAGTAGTCTTCAATGATATCTGCACAGTGATGAAGGAGATTATGGATTCCAATGTCCTTGTGATCAGCCGCAAGGGAAAGGTGCTGGGGATTGGAAAATCAGACAGCATAAAACCCATCACGGAACTGATCAGCGATACTGTGGGCGGATTTGTTGACCCGATGCTGAATGAGCGGCTTTTGGGGATTCTCTCCACGAAGGAGAATGTGAATTTATCTACTTTGGGTTTTGAAGGGCCCGATATTAAGGAGTTTCAGGCCATTATTACGCCTATCGGCATAGCCGGTGAACGGTTGGGAACGTTGTTCATCTATAAATGCGATATCCAGTATGATATTGACGATATCATACTATGTGAATACGGGACCACAGTGGTGGGGTTGGAAATGCTCCGGGCGGTAAGCGAGGAAAGTGCGGAAGAGAGCCGCAAAATTGCAGTGGTGAAATCGGCCATCAGTACCCTTTCGTTTTCCGAGATGGAGGCCATCACCCATATTTTTGACGAACTTAGCGGCATGGAAGGGATACTGGTAGCCAGCAAAATCGCCGACAGGGTAGGGATTACCCGTTCCGTCATCGTAAATGCGCTGCGGAAGTTTGAAAGTGCGGGGGTGATTGAGTCCCGTTCTTCCGGAATGAAAGGAACTTACATCAAGGTGTTGAATGATGTGGTTTTTGACGAGGTTGCCGAGCTGAAGCGTCAGAATAAACGTGATTGAGCGAAAGAGGGAAAAGTACATAATTCAAACGGAGTTGAAACGGCATAAGTGTCGACAGATAAAAGGACTTATTATGATACGGCAATAAAAGCAGGTAAAAAGCTTTTATTGTTTATTTGGAAATAAGTTCTTTTTTTCTTTTTGACAAGAAAGAGTCTGTATGGTACACTTTTGATTTGGAAAATTCATCAAAATGAAAATTATATATTGTTTTTTTCCGTAAATGATAATACAATAGACGTTGGATGGGTATGAACTGATATGCGACATTGTAAATAGAGAGTATATGAAAGGAGAGGGAAATGTTTCAGTCAAGTGTATTCGACTATGTAAATGTATTGGATAAAGCGGCTGACGCCAGCTGGCTGCGCAACGAGGCCATATCCAACAATCTTTCCAATGTGGATACGCCGGGATATAAAAGGCAGGATGTGGCTTTTGAATCTGTCTTGAAGCGGGCATTGGGCAGCAGCCAATATCGGACAATGGATGCGAAGGTGGCGTCTCTTCGGGGGAAAAGCCTGGAGCCGGCGCTGTATCGGGATCATGCCGACTATTCATATCGGCTGGATAAGAATAATGTGGATGTGGATACGGAGGGCGTGATGCTGGCGGAGAACCAGCTGAAATATCAGGGGCTTATGCTGGGGATTCAGCATGAATTTACCAATCTTCAGACCGTTATGAAGTGAAAACTTTCGGCGCGGGGGAGAGTGAATAAATTCTGCTTCGCATAAATACAATGAGAGAGGACAATAAAGATGAGTCTATTTTCGGCTTTTAATATCAACGCATCCGGTATGACGGCGGAGAGATACCGTATGGATGTCATCTCGGAGAATGTAGCCAATGCCAATACCACCCGCACTGTGGACGGTTCTCCTTATCGGAGGAAGGTGGTCGCCTTTACGGAGAAAAGCGGTCAGGCTTCTTTTAAGCATGTGCTGGGCCAGCAGACCGAACATACACATTCGGTATCGGGAACAAATGCGAATGTGTCACATACCCATGTGGTGGCGCATACGCATACGAGACAGGGGTACACGGGAACGGGAGTGAAGGTTTCCGGTTTGTACGAGGATCATGTCACGGAGATGAAGATGGTGTATGATCCATCCCATCCGGATGCGGACGAGAACGGCTATGTAACATATCCCAATGTGGACATCATCACAGAGATGACCAACATGATAGATGCCAGCCGTGCCTATGAGGCCAATTCCACCGCCTTTAACGCCAGTAAAGCCATGGTACAGAAGGGCTTGGAGATCGGCGCTATGTGATTTTGGGCAGGGCTGTGAGATGAAGCATGAATATTGATACAGAAAGGGCGTACATAAAATGGATTTATCGGCTATTTCGCCAATTGATGGCTTACAGAATGTGACAGGGCTGGAGGCTCTGAAGCAGAAGACATTGCCGGGTCTTCGTATGGATAAGGAAGACGGGGCAGAAGGGACTTTATTTGGTGCTTTTTTAAATTCCGCCATAGACAATATCAGGACCACGAACAAATATCTCTCTGATGCCGAAGATGAGAATATAAAATTTGCGCTGGGCGAGACGGAGAATGCGCATGATCTGGCCATTGCACTGCAGAAGGCATCTTCGGCGCTGCAGTACACGGTGGCTGTAAAAGATAAATTTCTGGAAGCATATAAAGAATTGATGCAGATGCAGATTTAAGGGCATGGAGGCATATGGAACCGCGGCATTATGATATGAAGCGAGGGAATTTTGAAATGACTAGGAGAGAAGTACCATGGCTGACAAGCTAAAAGAGATACCGGAAAAAATACTGGGATGGTGGAAGAAATTTACCAGCAGGCAGAGAACCATTATCATTGTGATTGCTGCTGCCGTTGTTTTTACATTTGTCATTGTCCTATATGCATTCACCAAACCTCAATATACCAAGCTTGGAACCTATGAAAACAGTACTACCGCGGCGAAGATTGTGGAGATTCTGGACAGTGCAGGCATCACGCACAAGGAGTCGGCCGATGCGAGAACGGTGGAGGTATTGCATAACCAGCTTTCGCAGGCCAATCTGGCGATTGCCTCGGAAGGGTATGTGCCGGATGATCTGAAATACACCGACTATGTGGAGACGGGGATGTCGACCACATCGGCGGATCGGAACAATCAGCACACCATTTTCCTGGCGAAGTATATGGAGAACATGTTCTCCGAGGGAGCCCCGGTAAAAGATGTGAAGGTCATGCTGAATCTGGCGCAGAACACGGGAAGGCTGACCGAGACCAAACAGGATTCCTACGCCTATATTCAGGTGACTGTGGGAGATGATTTTACCGCTGCCAATGCCACAGCCATGGCAAAAGGCGCCGCTACCTGTCTGGGGAATGACAGCACGGCGAATATTACCATTGTAGATCAGAATTTCAACGCACTGTTTGCAGGGGGGGACGAATATTCCAGTATGGGAATTGCCAATTCCATGCAGGAGCTGCAGAATCAGGCATCGTTGATGATCACCAATTCTGTGAAGAAGGTATTGCTGGGGACAAAGCAATATACGATGATTGAGGTAGCCAGTCACCTGGACGTGGATTTTTCCAACTATACCAGGCAGGTGACGGAGTATTATGCCAACGATGGCTATACCGACGGCATGAAGACGGAGGAAGATACTTTTACTTCCGAAACCAGCAACAATGTGACGGGAATTCCGGGTACGGATTCCAACGGAGAAGAGGATCTGACAGGATATGTGAATCCTGATTATAACGGAGGGGAGAGCTCCTCCAATGAGCGGCATGTCGCTTACCAGCCTAATGTATCGGATACCATTACCACCAGTCCGGCAGGTTCCATTCGTTATGAGAACTCCTCGCTGGCTGTTTCCATGATTCGGTACCGCGAATATTACGAGGAGGCTGTAGACAGGCAGGGGCTTCTGGACGGCACTTCATGGGAGCAGTTTAAAGAGGATAACAGGGCGAGTATCCGCCAGGAGGTGGACGAAGAGTTCTACAGCATGGTGGCCAATGCCAGCGGTATCAGCACGGACAGGATTACAATCATTGCCTATGAGGAGCCGATTTTCTATGATAAAGAAGGATTTGGCGTAGATGCCACTGACATAGCCAGCATTGTGATGATTGTCCTGATTCTGGCATTGCTTGCATTTGTCATTTTGCGCAGTATGGGACCGAGAAAGAAGGCCGCGGAGGAAGAACCGGAACTGCCGGTGGAAGAACTGCTGCAGTCTGCCCCGCCTGAACCCGCTATCGAGGATATCGATGTGGAGGCCAAGTCCGAGACACGCAAGATGGTCGAGAAATTTGTGGATGAGAATCCCGAAGCGGCGGCCAATCTGCTGCGGAACTGGTTGAATGAGGATTGGAACTAGAATATGTTTGTTTCGGGAATGAAATGAGGTACATATATCATGCCAAAGAGTTCAGCAAATGAGGCGGGGATCAGAGGAATACAGAAGGCTGCCATTCTCCTGATCTCGCTGGGGCCGGAACGTTCTGCCGGTATTTTTAAGCATTTGAAAGAAGAGGAAATCGAGGAGCTGACGCTGGAGATTGCCAATACCAGAAGCGTAACGCCGCAGGTGAAGGAAGACGTCATCAATGAATTTTACGAGGTATGCCTGGCGCAGCAATATATTGCGGAGGGCGGTATCGGTTACGCCAAGGATCTGTTGGAGAAGGCTCTTGGATCCGAGAAGGCCATGGATGTAATCGGCAAGCTGACGGCATCGTTGCAGGTGAGGCCTTTCGAATTTGTGCGTAAGACGGATGCGTCACAGCTGATCAACTTTATTCAGGATGAGCACCCGCAGACTGTCGCCTTGATTTTGTCCTATATGGCGCCGGGACAGGCGGCGCAGCTGGTATCGGCCCTGCCTCCGGAGAAGCAGGCCGATGTGGCGAGACGTATTGCGGTGATGGACCGCACAAGCCCCGATATCATCAAAGAGGTGGAGAAAGTATTGGAATCCAAGCTTGCCAGCCTGGTCAACCAGGATTACACGATTATCGGCGGCGTAGATGCAGTGGTGGAAATCCTGAATTCGGTGGACCGCGGTACGGAGCGTCATATTATGGAAACGCTGGAAGTGGAAGTACCGGAGCTGGCGGAAGAAATCAGGAAAAAGATGTTCGTGTTCGAGGATATCCTCCTGTTGGACGACAGAGCGATTCAGCGTGTGCTGCGTGATGTGGAGAACAATGATCTGGCAGTCGCTCTGAAGAACGCGAACGAAGAAGTGAAGAATACCATATTCAATAATGTATCCAAGCGTCTGGCAGTTATGATCAAGGAGGATATGGACTTTATGGGACCTGTGCGTATGAAGGATGTAGAGGAAGCACAGCAGAAGATCGTCAATATCATCCGGAAGCTGGAGGATGCCGGTGAGATCGTGATTTCCAGAGGCGGAGGTGACGAGATTGTGGTCTAGTAATCTGGTAAAGCATTTTTATGCGAATGTACCGCAGGACGAGGAGAAAAGGATTATTGACAGCAATGAACTGGTCCGGCAGCGGCTGGAAAAGCTGGCGGAGATCACCCACGCTTCTTCCGGAGAAGAGGGCTTTGTGTCCGGGCTGATGCCGGCCGAGATCATGGAGGCTCCCGGCGGCGACGGAAATGTCATCAAGGCGCAGGACGATGCGAAGGAGATATTGGAACAGGCCAGGGCCGAGGCCCAGGCGCTGTTGGCCCAGGCCAGAGAAGAGGCGGAACAGATCTGCAGCAAGGCCAGGGAAGAAGCCGCGTCCGAGAAGGCCCAGGTATTGAGCCAGGCCAGGCAGCAGGGATATCAGGAAGGGCTCGTTAAGGCCCAGGCCCATGAAGGCGCCATGGAGCAGGAATATCTGGAAAAGGCGCAGAATCTGGAGGAGGCTTACCAACAGCAGATCGACATATTGGAGCCTCAGTTTGTGGATACGATTACGGGGATTTACGAGCACATTTTCCAGATAGAGCTTTCTTCCTACCGTGAGATATTGACTTCACTGATTTCTACGGTTCTGCATAAACTGGAAGGAAGCAGGAGTTTTATTATTCACGTATCGAAAGAGGACTATGCATATGTCAGCATGCAGAAAAAGCAGCTGCTGGCAGGAGCTGTATCGGAAAATACCGTTGTAGATGTGGTGGAGGATCTGACACTGGGTAAAAATGATTGTATGATTGAGACAGAGAACGGTATTTTTGACTGCGGATTGGGGACACAGTTATCGGAATTGCGGCGTCAGCTTATGCTGCTGGCGTGGACAAAAGAAGAGAACTGCTGAGACGGTCGGGCAGTGACTGAAGGAGGATTTACGTTTTGCGGACAGCCAATATAGATTTCGCAAAATATAATAGATTGACGGAGCTGAACTTTTATAAAAAGAAGGGGAAGGTCGTGAATGTGGTGGGACTCACCATTGAATCGGCCGGACCTGACGCAAAGCTGGGTGATATCTGCCGGATCACTCCCGAGGGGGAAGGCAGGCCGATTCTGGCGGAGGTAGTGGGCTTCAAGGACAAAAAGACGCTGCTGATGCCCTATGATTCCGTGGACGGGATTGCACTTGGCTGTATCGTCGAAAATACGGATAACCCTTTGCTGGTAACAGTGAGCGATGCCTTGTTGGGCAAGTCCCTGGACGGGCTGGGATTACCCTTGGACGGTACACGTTTTGACGGTGCGCCGTATTTAGTGGAGGCTGCGCCTCCGGAACCCATGAGCAGAAAGATCATCGACGAGGTGCTTCCGCTTGGGGTGAAGGCGGTAGACGGCCTGATTACGGTGGGAAAGGGGCAGCGTATTGGTATCTTTGCCGGTTCCGGTGTGGGGAAATCCACATTGATGGGAATGTTTGCAAGAAATACCAAGGCAGATGTGAATGTGATTGCACTGATCGGCGAGCGGGGCCGTGAGGTGCGGGAATTTATAGAACGCGATTTGGGAGAAGAGGGAATGCGGCGTTCCGTGGTGGTGGTGGCTACTTCCGACAGGCCTGCTCTGGAGCGGAATAAAGCGGCCAAGACAGCTACGGCGATCGCAGAGTATTTCAGGGATCGGGGGAAGGATGTGCTCCTGATGATGGATTCCCTGACCCGTTTCTCCATGGCACAGCGTGAGATCGGTCTTGCCAGGGGGGAACCTCCCGTGACCAGGGGGTATCCCCCCAGCGTGTATTCGGAGATGCCGAAGCTTTTAGAGCGGGCGGGATGTGCAGCCAGAGGCTCTATTACAGGATTGTATACGGTGCTTGTGGACGGGGACGATTTCAATGAGCCCATTACGGACACCGCCAGAAGTATTCTGGACGGCCATATTATGTTGGACAGAAAGCTGGGGCATAAGAATCATTATCCCGCCATCGACATTCTGCAGAGTATTTCCAGATGTATGAGCCAGATTGCCACCAAAGAACATAAGCAGGCGGCAGGCAAGCTGAAAAACGTGCTTGCTACTTATAATGAAGCGGAGGACTTGATCAACATCGGCGCCTATAAGAGCGGAAGCAATCCGTCTATTGACTATGCAATATCCAAAATTGACGCGGTGAATCGGTTTCTGTGCCAGGATGTGGAGGAGAAATTTTCCTTCGAGGACAGTGTGAATATGCTCAAAAGGCTGTTTGAAAAGTGACAGGGCATGAAAATGCATTTTGAAAGGGGATCGAAATGGCAAGATTTCGGTATTCCATGCAGAGTATCCTGAATATCAAACTGAAGCTGGAGACCCAGGCAAAGCAGGAATTCTCTACGGCGAAGGCGGCTCTGGATGAGGAAGAGCAGCGTCTGGAGGCACTGTTTGACCGGAAGAGAGGATATGAGCAGAGGGCAATGAGTCTTTTATCCGGCAGGCTGAATCTGAGAGAGATCGGAGAGAACAAAGCTGCGGTCCGGTGCATGGATGATTACATAGAGCAGCAGCAGATCAATGTAAATACGGCGGAGCGGAATCTGGAAGAGGCCAGAAAGCGGCTGACAGAGGTCCGGATGGAACGCAAGACTCATGAGACATTGAGGGACAAAGCCTTTGAGGCTTTTCTGATGGAGGAAAAGCGGCAGGAGAGCAAGGAGATAGACCAGCTGGTCAGCTACACTTATGGACAGCATGGCAATGAGGACAAAAGAGCGGAGGAATCTGCTTAGCGGAGGATTTGCGCAGCGGCGTTTTCGGGGGAGAATCTTAGTTTACGGATTTTGTTTGGGAGATGACATATGGCAAAGGATTTGAATGCTCTGGCCGCTGCGGCGGAAGAGGAAAAGGCAAGGTTAAAAGAAGAGAAAAAGCAGTTTAAGCAGGAGAAGAAGGCACAGAAAAAGGAAGCCAAACGCAGAGCTGCCGAGATCGCCAAGCAGGAGGAAGCCCTGGGCGAGGACGGGGGAAACGGCCTGGTTACCGTCATGGCTACGCTGGTGATCATCGTTTTGTGGGTGGCGATTGTCTGCGTGGTGATCAAAATGGACGTGGGCGGTTTCGGAAGCAGCGTGGTGACACCGATTCTGAAGGATGTGCCGGTGCTGAACATGATATTGCCTTCCAAGGCGCCGGCACAGGCCCCTTCGGAGACGGAAGGATACGGCGGTTATGAAAGTCTGGAGGAGGCGGTGGACTATATCAAACAGCTGGAACAGGAGCTGGAGAGAGAACAGACCGCTTCCAATGCGAAGTCTTCAGAGATAGAGTCGCTGAAGGCGGAAGTGCTCAGGCTGCAGGAATTTGAGCAGAGACAGGTGGAATTTCAGCGGATTAAGACGGAGTTTTATGAGGAAGTGGCAGAAATCGATCCGGACGGGCTGATAAAGTACTATGAATCCATGGATTCCGCCACCATGGAATATATCCTCAAGCAGGTGCTCACTCAGCAGCAGGCAGATAAAGAAGTGGAAGATTTTGTGAAGACCTATTCCAATATGAAGCCCAAGCAGGCGGCGAAGGTGTTTGAAGAGATGGACGACAGGCTGGAGCTGGTGGCTCGAATATTGGAAGGGATGTCCGTGGAGGAAAGAGCGGAGATCATGAATGTCATCGATCCGGAGATCGGCGCCAAGCTGACGAAAATAATGAATCCCGGGTCTTAAGAGCGGAAACTGTCCGGCCGATATATAAAGGGGAGGTTATCGGCTGATTCCCTGATAGAAAATTCTTGTCAGGAATTTACCGATATTTTCCGATAGAAGAAACCGGAGCTGCCGGGGATGTAAGGACGGACGGCTCCGAGGGAAGAAAGGAGGTAGAAAATGACAGGCACATCTGTAAAGGATGTAGGTTCGGCACTGATGAATCTGCCGGTATCACAGAGCGGTAAAAGCCAGGGAACCGGAGATTTCCAGAAAATCTGGAGCGCACAGATGAGCAAGGGTACTGCGGACGATTCTTTCCAGAACAGTACGCTGCAGGAGAATCCTTCAGGCAGTGTCGCCAGGGAGAGCGGAAGCGATCGGGCGGCGGAAGACAGTCAAAGCCAGGCGGTACAGAGCAGCAACGGGAAGGAAACCGAAAATACGCAGCCGGAAGATACCGGGGGCCGGGAGACGGTTTCGGATGAGAGCGGTGAGACAGAAAGCGTTTCCGAAGGTACGCAGAAACAGGGTACCGGCGGGACGGAAGAGGTTTCCGTTGACGCGCAGGAAGAAGCCATGGAAGTACTGAACACGGCGGCGTGGAATCTGTTGCAGCAGATTGCGGAGGTATTTGGAATCGAGCCGGAAGAATTGCAGGCAGTGATGGAAGACCTGGGGTTAGGGCAGCTGGATTTGCTGGATGCATCAAAGCTTGGGAAGCTGCTGCTTAGTTTGGGCGGCGCAGAAGATTCTTATGCTTTGCTCATGGATGAAGGATTGTATGACCGGTATCAGGCATTGATGGCGCAGAGAACGGAAATGGTTCAGGAGAGCGCCGAGACATTGGATGCCGATCCGGAAGAGCTGCTTACTCTTATAAAGGAAGCGGCGGAGGAAAAAACCGAAGAATCTGTTCCTGTTATCGTGGAAAAAAATGACGGGTCTCGGGAGAACCAGACTGCTGAGGAAGAACCGGTTTTGCCGGCAGAAAGAACAGCCGGGGACGGCGTGGAGGAAGCGCAGCAGACCGGGCGGCAGACCCAGGGGCAGACAGACAGGGAAGAGACACATTCGGAGAGCCATCGGGACAAAGGCGAGCCGATGAATCTGTTTACCCAGAATCTCAAAGAGACACAGTTCCAGCCCCAGTTACAGCAGGCTGAAGAGGTCCCCCAAAGTACTTCCTGGAGCAGCAATACCAGGCAGATCATGGACCAGATTATGGATTACATGAAATTGCAGCTGAACGCGGACACCACCAATCTGGAGATGCAGCTTCATCCCGAAAGTCTGGGGACGCTGCAGGTACAGCTGGTTTCCAAAGGCGGCATGGTGACGGCTAACTTTATCGCACAGAACGAGGCGGTGAAAGAGGCGTTGGAAAGCCAGGTAGTACAGCTCAGAGAGCAGTTCGAGGAGCAGGGCGTCAAGGTGGAATCTATCGAAGTCACTGTACAGACCCATGAATTCGAGAGAAATCTGGAGCAGGGACGGGGGAGAGAACCCCAGGAGAACGCAAAGCGCGGACGGAGCAGGAGAGTCCGTCTAAGCGGGACTGACGCACCGGATGCAGACGGACAGGACGGGCCGGCGGATGATCTGGTGGCAGTTGGAGGAAGCACTGTGAGTTACAGTGCGTGATTTGAAGGACAGACGGTATGGAGAGACAGCAATCCGAAAATAGTAAAAAGAAAGGAGAATGTATATGGCTTTAATGGCGCCCGTAAAAGACGGGAAGATCGTGGAGACAGAGTCCCAGAAGTCTCTGAAAAAAGAGCTCACTGCCACGAAGAACGGCATGGATAAGGAGGCGTTCCTGCAGCTTCTGGTAGCCCAGATGCAGTATCAGGATCCCTTGGAGCCTACATCCAATACGGAATTCATTTCCCAGTATGCGCAGTTTTCTCAGGTGGAGCAGATGCAGAATATGGCAGCTACATCCGAGTTATCCAGGGCTACTTCTCTGGTAGGAGATTATGTGTATGTGAAAACCACAGGATCGGACGGAGAACCTACTTATAAATATGGTAAGGTAGACTATGTGGCTTTTGAGAACGGAAAAGCTTATGTTGCCATCGAAGAGTCCCTTTATTCCATCGATGATGTGGACACCGTGGTTGATCTGGAGTACAAGAATGCATATGACAAAGCTTATAATTTCAACGTTGAGCTCAACAAGCTGCCCAAGGTAAGCGCTATCGATATGTCTCATGCGGAGAAGATCGACGAACTGGAGAAGATCTACAATGAGATGAACGATTACGAGAAGAGCTTTGTGGCTTCGGATACGGTGAAGACGCTGAACAAGTATATCGAGAGGCTGAAGGAAGTCAGAGCAGCGGCGGAAGGTGAGGATAAAGAGCCGGGGGAGACGCCTGATACGGGGGAAGAGGAAGATAAGGAACCCGGTACGGAGGGAACGGAAGGAACCGAAGACGCCGGTGAAGCATAAATAAAGGAGTTTACAAGGATGGATATTCAGAACAATGGGTATATCTCCATTGAACAGCTGAAGGGCCGGTATCTGACTGCAGGGCAGAAGACACAGGTTCAGAAGGCCACGGACGGCCAGGCCATGAATGGCTTATCCTTTCAGGATGTTTTACGGCAAAAGGCACTGACGGAGGCGGGGGGTCTGAAGTTCTCCAAGCATGCCATGGGGAGACTGGCGGACCGCAATATCGAACTCAGTGACACACAGCTTATGAGGCTTGAGTCGGGGACAAAAAAGGCCCAGCTAAAGGGCATCAGAGATTCTCTGGTGATCGTGGATCAGCTGGCGTTTATCGTGAATGTACCCAACCAGACGGTCGTCACAGCAATGGACAGTACGGAAACAGATGAGAACATATTTACAAATATCAACGGAGCAGTGATTATATAACCGGACCTTCGAGGAGGTTATAGCTTTTCGAATGACAGAGAGGAGCATGCTTCGTTCCAATTCAGGAGGAACTGATTACTATGATGAGATCACTTTTTTCTGGTGTGTCCGGACTTAAGACACATCAGACCAGAATGGATGTTATCGGTCATAACATCGCAAACGTTAACACAGTTGCATACAAATCCAGTACGATGACATTTGCATCGCTGATGAGCCAGACCACCCAGAAGGCCAGCGGCGCCAATGCAAGTACGGGAACCGGCGGCGTGAACCCCAGGCAGATCGGTCTCGGTGTGAAGACCAGCGCCATCAATGTGAATATTACGGGGCAGGGCGCCAGCCAGTCAACGGGAAATCCCTTTGACATCATGATCACCGGAGAGAATTTCTTCGTGGTGAACAACGGACAGGAGAATTATTTCACCAGAGACGGTTCTTTCTATGTGGACGGTGCAGGCAACCTGGCTATGACCAGTATCGGCTACAATGTAATGGGCTGGCAGGTGGACGAGGAGACCGGCGCCATCAAGAAGGATACGGTGTCCGCTCTGCGGATTATGAGCTCTGCGAATATGACCTATCCGCCCGAGGCAACTACCCAGGGTTATATGTCAGGGATTATCGATAAGCTGGACACGGATGTGACCAGCGCAAACGGCAGGGTGGTGAATTTTAACTTCTTTGATTCCCTGGGGTACAAGTACACGGCTAAGTTCGTGTTTAAGCAGTCGGACAGCAAGGCGAAGAATGTTTACAGCCTGGAGCTGGATAAGATTGAGGATGAGGACGGGAATCTGGTGGAGATGACCGAAGAGCAGAAGGCGGCTGTGTTTGGGACGGCAAATGCACAGCAGGATTTGGCGAGTAAGGTGAGTCTTGGTACCGGGTATAGTTGGAATGGCAGTGTATTAGAAAAAGATGATGGAGCCGGAACTAAGGTACCGGTAGCAGATCTTACGAAGATTATTGATAATGGTGCTTTTAAAGCGGGGAGTGAGGTTGTTGATGATACTACAGATCCAGTTACAACAGTTCAGGATGTGCTGGATGAGATTGCCAAAGCATACGGATATGAGGGCTCTACAGATGAGTTTTTAAATTTACGATATGGAATAACAGATGATACTGTTACTCCTCCTACTACTGCTACTTCTGTAAGACAGCTGCTTCTGAATCAGGGCGGCGCAGGCGGCGCAGATACTATTTCCAGTGTAGCGAATGCACAAACCGGAGAAATCGAAATTTCAGGTCGCTATTTTAATGGTGTAACCGTTCAATACAATGCATCAAATGGTAAATTTGAGAATATTAACGGAATGGCGACGGCATCAACAGTTACACTGAACCTGAGCGGAGCAGGTGTTGGCAACGGTAATTTCGAAAATATTGTTATTGATCTTTCCGGTACTTCCAACGTAGACAACAAGGGAACCTCCACCATCGGCGCTACCAACGGCGCTGACGACGAGTTCAATACCGGTTCCGGACGCCGCAACGGCGCCATGATCGGCGTGTCCATACAGCAGAATGGTATGATCTACGCAAGCTATGACAACGGCATGACGAAGCTGCTGGGCCAGATCGCCACAGCCAAGTTCGCCAATGCTTCCGGTCTGGAGAAGCTGGCGGATAATCTGTACTCCGCTACGCTCAACTCCGGTCTGTTTGACGGTGTGGGTGTGGATATTACGGCAGACGGCGACTATATGTCAACGGGTCAGCTGGAGATGAGCAATGTGGATCTGTCCTCCGAATTTACGGAAATGATCACCACACAGCGCGGTTTCCAGGCCAACAGCCGTATTATTACCGTATCGGATACGCTTCTGGAAGAATTAACTAATTTGAAACGATAAATTTTTACTCGCTTTATCCGGTTTGATGTGCTATAATAGGGGGGCAGGGCTCTGTCCCCTTATTCATTGAACGGAAGAGCCTTTAGCGGTGGCAGGTTTGAAAGGATAACGACAGGCTTATGAGGCAGGGAGTTTGATATGATTGAAGTGACGAAATTGAACGGTACGAAGATTCTGGTGAACCCGCATCTGTTTGAGGTGGTGGAGGAAACACCGGACACGGTGATTACTCTGACCACAGGAAAAAAAATAATTGTAAAAGAAAGTAGACAAGAGATAAAAAATCTTGTAAAATCATATAGAAAGGGTGTTTTTGCGGAATAAATGGAAGAAAGGCATTCCGATAAAAAGCAAAGGAGTTAGGTGATTCTCGTGGATATTGCGTCTTTACTTGGTATTATTTTATGTTTTGCGATGATGCTCTATGGTATCATAGACGGTGCCGGTATCAGTAACCTGGTGAAGGAGTATTGGAACTTTCCTTCAGCAATTATTACCTTCGGCGGCGCCTTTGCTGCTACGCTGGCATCGCACAGTCTGGCGGATTACATAAACGGCCTGAAGAGCTTTGCCCTGGTATTCAAGGCTCCGGCTATCAATACATCTGAAATGATCCGCAAGATCATCGACTTGTCCAATGTGGCACGTAAGGAAGGGCTTCTCTCCCTGGAGGAAGCGGCTGCGGATATGGATGATGCTTTCCTGAAGAAAGGGATCCTTCTGATGGTGGACGGTACGGATCCGGAGTTGGTGCGTGCCATTATGGAGACAGAGCTGGTCAGTATAGAGGGAAGACACAAGACTTGCATCGGTTTCTGGGATACGCTGGGCGCCATGGGTCCTGCATGGGGTATGATCGGTACGCTGATCGGTCTGGTAGATATGTTGTATCATATGGATAATGTGGCTACGCTGGGACCGGCCATGGCTGTGGCTTTGATTACCACTTTCTATGGTTCCGTGCTGGCGAATGCGATCTGTACTCCTGTGTCCAATAAGCTGAAAACCGACAATGCTGCCGAGATGATGCTGAAAGAGGTTATGATTGAGGGCCTTTTGTCCATCCAGGCAGGCGAGAACCCGAGAGTAATCGAAGAGAAGCTGAAATCCTTCCTTTCTCCTAAGGACAGGGAAGCAGCCGGAGGAGACGCAGGGGGTGAGGAATAATGGCAAAGCGCAAGGAAGATACGCCTCCCGCCGGTTCACCGGCATGGATGGCGACGTTCAGTGATTTGATGAACCTTCTGCTCTGCTTTTTTGTCATGCTTTTTGCCATGTCCAGTATTGAGGAGGCGAAGCTGCAGGAATTCGTCTCGGCAATGAACAATACCTTCAGCCTGTTCGACGGCGGTGCTTCAGCCATCGGGGACGGGATTCTCATCAGCAACGGCGTGAGCCAGCTGAACGAACTGGATCAATATATCAACAGCACCGGCAAGGTGGCTGACAGCGAGACGGACGGCGAGAAACTGGAAGAATTCGAAAAATCTCCGGAGGCTTTGGAAAAAGAGTTGGAAGAACAGCGCTTACAGGAAAATGAAGAGCGTGTGGAGCAGATCGAAGAGATTATTCAGGAGAATGACATTGCCGACGAGATCGAGCTCAGTTTTACCGCTCAGTATGTAAAGCTTACCATGAACGGTGGTCTGTTGTTCGATTCGGGAAGCGCCCAGCTGAAAGAGGAAGCCCAGGAGTTGATCGATAAGGTGGGCGTGATTCTGGAGCGTTACGGAGAGGGGAGCATTGAGATCGAAGGCCATACCGATAATGTGCCCATCAACAGCGCACAGTATCCCAGTAATGAGGAGCTGAGCAGTGCCAGGGCGTTATCTGTTTTCTATTATTTATTGGATCATACGTCCTTGAGTCCGGTTGGGGTCAAGCATGCGGGAATGGGAGAGAGAGTTCCCATTGCGGACAATTCCACGCCGGAGGGCAGGAGCAGGAACCGAAGGGTTGAAATCTTAATCTATAATCCGTCCGTCAGATAAGGATGGGAGAAAGGGCTTTTGAGACATGAAAAAGAATTTACTGAGTGTGCTGATTCTGGTGTTGCTGATCGTAAATATTGCATTGTCGGCAGTTATGATGACCAATGTCATCAGCACGAACCAAAAGACGGCGGCGTTGATGGACAGCATTGGTGCGGCCATGAAGCTGGAGTTGTATACTCCCGGCGAAGAAACCGCAGTATCCATTGCCGATACCGATACGCATGTGATGGATTCGATGACGATTCCCCTGAGCATGACGAACGCGGACGGTACCGCGAGCAGCAGGCAGGCCTATCTGGCATTTGATATTTCTCTGCTTATGGATAAGACGCATGAAGATTATGCCACCTATGCCGAGGCAGTAAAAGCCGGTGAGTATAACAGCATGATCGCGGACAAGATACAGCAGGTAGTGAGCAATTATTCCGAGGCGGAATGCAGGGCTTCTTTTACGGGGGATATCCGGAACGAGATTCTCACGGCCATTCAGGATTTGGTTAAGTCTAAATTCATATACGGAATTACGCTCAGCAATATTAAGTACGGTTGATGGGCGGCGACATGGCGATGCGAAATATACGCATGCATAAAGCATGCAACCATGTGACAGGAGGTGAGCTTGTGTGGCCGAGATTCTCTCTCAGGACGAGATAGATGCCCTGCTGAAGGCGATGTCTTCGGGCGAGCTGGATGCGGACCAGATGCAGCAAAAGGACGAGAAAAAGGTTAGAAATTACGATTTCAGCCGCCCCACGAAGTTTTCCAAGGAGCATTTGAGAACGCTGGAAATAATATTTGAGCATTATGCCCGGCTGGTTTCTACGAATCTTCCGGTATTTCTTCGTAAAAATGTACAGGTGTCGGTAATGGGATCCGAAGCCATCACATTTAATGAATTTACAAATTCCCTTTCCAGTCCGATTATTATGGGAATTGTTAATTTCGCTCCTTTGAACGGTTCCATCATTATGGAGCTCGGTATAAATCTTGGATATGCCATGCTGGACCGTATGCTGGGAGGCAGCGGTACTCCCCTGGAAAAGGGCAGGGAATTTTCCGAGATAGAACAGATTATAATACAGAAGATACTGGTGATGCTGACCCAGCTTCTCAGGGAGCCATGGAAAAATGTAATCAATGTAGCTCCTGTGCTGAGCAGGCTGGAGACGAATTCACAGTTTGCGCAGGTAATTGCGCCCAGTGACATGGTTGCCATTGTCACATTGGATATCAAGGTCGGAGATGTGGAAGGATTTATGAATATCTGTCTTCCTTTCTTTACCCTGGAGGATGTCATGGATAAGCTGAATACAAAGTATTGGTATTCGAACATGCAGGAGAACCATGACGAGAATTACGAGGCATATGTTGAGTCTCTGATCCGCAAGGTAGATGTGCCGATCAGGGCTGTTCTTGGCAAGAGTACGATTTCCGTAAATGATTTTCTGAATCTGCAGGTAGGGGATTGCATCCGGCTGGATTCCGGAGTGGATCAGGATATGAGTGTCTATGTAGGGAATATCAGGAAATTTACCGCATTACCCGGTACAGAAAAGGACTCTTATGCCGTCAGGATTACATCAGTTATTAGAGAGGAGGAGTAGACAATGGATGGTGGATTGTCTCAGGAAGAGATAAACGCATTGCTTGCCGGCATGGATTTGTCCGATGAGGAAGAGCCTGAAACGGTCGAAAGTAACAACGAAAGCAGCAAAGGAGCCGTGGATCTCTCTCAGGAGATGGCGGAAGCAAGTGGACTCCTTTCGGATGTAGAGAAGGATGCGATAGGGGAAGTTGCGAATATCAGCATGGGTTCTTCAGCTACAACCTTGTATTCACTTGTGAACAAAAAGGTGAATATCACAACGCCGGTTGTAGAGTTCAGTACATGGGATAATCTTTTGACCCAATATGAAAGGCCCTGCGTTTTTATTCAGATCAAGTACACGGTTGGGCTGGACGGCACCAACATATTGATTCTGAAGGAGCATGATGTGAAAGTTATCACCGACCTGATGATGGGCGGCGACGGTACCAATACGGACGGGGAGCTGGGTGAGCTCCATCTGAGCGCCATATCCGAGGCCATGAATCAGATGATGGGAGCATCAGCAACTTCTCTGTCTACCATGATGCAGACGAAGATCGATATCAGCCCGCCAGAGGCTTCGCTTCTGGATCTGGCTCAGGTGAAAAACGGGGAAGATGTGTCTCCTTTCCTGGGCGGCGTATTCGTCAAAATTTCATTCCGTATGCAGATTGAGGATCTGGTAGACAGTTCCATTATGCAGTTGTATCCGGTAGATTTTGCCCGTAATGTGGTGGATACCTTTATGAGTTCCCAGGGAACGCCTCTTGCGCCGAAGTCCGAAGAGCCTGCGCCTGCGCCTGCCGGAAATGCCATGGGTGCGGATGCCAATATGGGCATGATGGGCGGAATGAATCCCCAGATGGATATGAATGCCATGGGAATGAATCAGCAGATGATGAATATGGGGATGGGAATGAACCCCCAGATGATGAATATGGGAATGAATCCCCAGATGGATATGAATACCATGGGAATGAATCAGCAGATGGGGATGAATCCGCAGATGATGAACATGGGAATGGGGATGAATCCGCAGATGATGAATATGGGGATGGGAATGAACCCCCAGATGATGAATATGGGGATGAATCAGCAGATGGGGATGCCTCAGGGAACGATGATGCAGAATGTAAATGTTCAGCCTGCGCAGTTCCAGAATTTCTCCAACAACGGTGGAAATATTGCGGGACAGGAGAATATCGGCCTAATCATGGATGTTCCGTTGAATGTCACCGTGGAACTTGGCCGTACGACCAAGTCAATCTCCGAGATCCTTGACTTTGCGCCCGGCACGATCATTGAGCTTGAACGAATTGCCGGTGAACCCATAGATGTACTGGTAAATGGCAAGTTCGTGGCAAAGGGAGAAGTAGTTGTAATAGAAGAAAGCTTCGGCGTTAGAGTAACAGAGATTATCAAGTAGGAGGAAGTTTGAGATGGCAAAGAACATTTTAGTTTGCGATGACGCAGCATTCATGAGGATGATGATCAAGAACACCCTGACCAAAGGCGGCTACACCGTTGCAGGCGAGGCCGAGAACGGCGCGAAGGCTGTGGAGAAGTACAAGGAACTCTCCCCTGACCTTGTGCTGATGGATATTACCATGCCCGAGATGGATGGAATCCAGGCTTTGAAGGAGATCAAGAAGATCGACGGCGGTGCAAAGGTTATTATGTGTTCGGCAATGGGACAGCAGGCCATGGTTGTAGAGTCCATTCAGGCCGGCGCGAAGGATTTTATTGTGAAGCCCTTTCAGGAAGAGCGTGTTCTTGAAGCTGTGAAGAAGGTTATCGGTTAATGATTCTGCTGAGTGGAACCATGGGCAGTTATGCCCAGTTTATTACTGTGCTTCTGATATTTGTAGTGGTGCTGGGCATTACCGCATGGACGACAAAGTGGATTGCAAATTATCAGAAGCAGCAGAGTGTAAATGAAAATATTCAGGTAATAGAGACCACTCGTATTGCGAATAATAAATATATCCAGATTATACGGGCAGGCGGGAAATATATGGTAATTGCTGTCTGCAAGGATACGGTTACCTTGCTGGGAGAGATTCCGGAAGAGCAGTTAAAGGAGGGATCTCCGGTACAAAACTTTAATTTCAGGGAGCTTTTGGATAAGACTATAACCAAAACAAAAGCCGCCCGGAAAGAGCCAAAGGAAAATCAGATGCATGATGAAAAATAAGCCTATATGCAAGCGAATAGTAACCGCAATATGCCTACTGGTCATGGTGGGCATATTGTGTATTCTAAGTTCAATGACAGTATTTGCCAGCGGGGATTCGAATGCAAACAATATGCTGAACATTACAATGTCGGACGGAAACGGGGAGATCAACGGTTCCCTGCGTGTTTTACTGACGCTGACATTTATCAGCCTTGCGCCGCTTCTCGTCATAATGATGACTTCCTTTACGCGTATTATCATTGTACTGCACTTTACTCGTGCGGCGCTGAATACGCAGACGGCTCCTCCCAATCAGGTACTTGTAGGACTGGCGCTGATTCTTACTTTTTTTATCATGGAGCCCACTATCACGCAGATCAACGAGGAGGCTTATCAGCCTTATGAGGCAGGAGAGATCAATCTGGAGCAGGCTCTGGAAAAGGGAGTAGTCCCGCTTCGGGAATTTATGTATGATCAGACCCAGGTGAAAGATGTGGAGCTGTTTATGGATATTGCGGGGCAGACATGGGACGGAAATTCATTGGATGATATCCCGTTGTCTGTACTTTTGCCCAGCTTTATGCTAAGCGAACTGCGGATGGCCTTTTGGATCGGCTTTGTGATTTATATTCCCTTTATCGTAATAGATATGGTGGTTGCGTCTACGCTTATGAGTATGGGTATGATGATGCTGCCGCCTACGACGATCTCCATGCCTTTTAAGATTTTGCTCTTTGTGCTGGCAGACGGATGGAATCTTATCATAGGGCAGCTGGTAGAGTCATTTTATTGGTGACGGATTTAATATAAGCGAAACAAAGGAGTATCAGAATGTCGATAGATGTGGTTATGGATATAACGAAACAGGCGTTGTTTACGATTATCCAGGTATCATTGCCGGTGCTGTTGGTGTCTTTATGCGTAGGTCTGGCTGTCAGTATCTTTCAGACGGTTACATCCATTCAGGAACAGACGCTTACTTTTGTGCCAAAAATCATTTGTGTGTTTTTGTCCCTTGTGTTGTTCGGAAACTGGATGATGACTACAATGGTTGAATTTATGACTTCGCTTTGGATGAATTTCAGCCTTTATATAGATCAGTAATGGGAGCCTGACAGGATGATTCATTATTCGTTTTCTGTCTATGATTTGGAATATTTCCTCCTGATTTTAGTCAGGGTGGTCAGTTTCGTGCATACGGCGCCGTTTCTCAGCATGAGCAGTACGCCTTCCAGAGTACGGATTGCACTGAGCTTTTTTACTTCACTGCTCTTATATCAGGCATTGACGCCTGCGGAGGCGGTGGTGTATTCCACAGTGACAGAATATGCGGTCATTGTCATGAAAGAGGCCATAGTGGGATTGCTGGTTGGGTTTGCCGCCAGTATCTGCAGCAGCATAGTGAACTTTGCCGGCTCCATAGCGGATATGGAAGTAGGGCTTTCCATGATGACGCTGATGGATCCTACTTCCAGACAGAGCACCAGTATTACCGGCGTTCTTTATCAGTATGTTTTGATGTTGATGATGATGGCTACGGGGATGTACCGCTATTTTTTCAGGGCCCTGGCAGATACCTACATCTTGATTCCGGTGAACGGCGCAATCTTTCGAAGTGATTCTCTGTTGAATTCGATGATGGAATTTTTGGGAGATTATGTCATTATCGGCTTTCGGATTATACTGCCGATATTTTGCTCCATATTGCTTCTGAATGCGGTATTGGGAATCTTGGCCCGTGTCGCGCCGCAGCTGAATATGTTTGCAGTAGGTATCCAGCTCAAAGTGCTGGTGGGGCTATCCATCATTTTCCTGACGGTGGAGATGCTGCCCTTGGTGGCCGACTTTATTTTTGACGAGATGAAGAGGATGATTGTTTCCTTTATGGGGGGCATGACATGATTCGCTATAATCTGCAGTTTTTTGCAAAAGAGGGCATGGGCGGTGAGCGAACGGAACCGGCCACCCAGAAAAAACTCAGTGATGCCCGAAAGAAAGGCCAGGTAGCAAAGAGCCGGGAGATCACAAATTGTTTCGGATTGCTGGTCTTTTTTCTGATATTGAAGTTCTGGGTGGGGCATATGGGGATACAGCTGATGGACATATTTAACAATATGTACAGAAAGATTCCGGATGTGGTTATGTTTCCTGACGGAAATATGCCCCAGGCAGAAGTCAGTATCCTGTTTAAGCAGATGCTGCTGCAAGTATTAATTATTGTGGCGCCGATTTTGGTTATTGGCGTTGTGATCGGATTTGTGTGTAATATCGCACAGGTGAAATGGCGTCCCACCACCAAGCCGCTGAAGCCGAAATTCAGCAAGCTGAATCCCATACAGGGATTTAAAAAGTTTCTCTCTCTGAATTCCCTGGTGGAGCTGATTAAATCAGTGCTGAAGATTTTGCTTATCGGCTATATCTGCTATAGCTATCTGAAGGATAAATGGGTGATTTTGTTCAATCTCTACGACATTACCCTGATGCAGGCTTTAGAGCTTGTGGCTAAGACCGTTACAGATCTGGGAATCCGGATATCGGCTTTCTATTTTCTGATAGCCTTGGCCGATTATATCTATCAGAAGGTAAAGTTTAAAAACGACATGAAGATGTCAAAGCAGGAAGTGAAAGAGGAATTCAAACAGCAGGAAGGCGACCCGCAGGTGAAAGGGAAGATCCGGCAGAAGATGCGCGAGACTTCCATGAAGCGTATGATGCAGAGCCTGCCTCAGGCGGATGTGGTTATCACAAACCCTACCCATTATGCCGTGGCCATCAAGTATGATCCGGAAGTGGCGGATGCTCCTGTTGTCGTTGCGAAGGGTGAGGATTATCTGGCAGCCCGTATTAAGGAAGTGGCCAGAGAAAATAAGATTGAGATTGTGGAAAACAAGCCTCTGGCAAGGATGCTTTACGCTAATGTGGACATTGGCCAGATGGTGCCGCCGGAGCTTTATCAGGCGGTGGCAGAGGTGCTTGCTTTTGTATATCAGCTTCAGGGTAAAATCTGAGAAAGGAGGGATACAGCATGAATTCAAAATTGGCAAGAACAGACGTTATGATAGCGATCTACATACTGGTAGCATTTATGATGCTGATTGTGCCGATTCCGGCAGGATTGCTTGATGTGTTTATGGCATTTAACATAGCCATTGCATTCACGGTTCTGTTCGCGTGCATGTTTACTAAGGAAGTGCTGGACATGTCCTATTTCCCCACTGTTCTGCTGTTTACCACCATTTTCAGAATTGCCATGAACGTATCTTCCACCAGGTATATTCTGGTGAATGGAACTTCCGGCAATGTGGTTCTGACTTTCGGTAAATTCGTGGGCGGCGGCGATTTGATTGTAGGCGCCATTGTGTTTGTGATTTTAATTCTGATCCAGTTCATGGTGATCAACAAAGGTTCCGAACGTGTGGCAGAAGTAACGGCAAGATTTACCCTGGATGCCATGCCCGGTAAACAGATGGCAATCGACGCGGACTTAAATACCGGCGCCATCGACGACAAGGAGGCAAAGGAGAGGCGTGACAAGATTCAGCAGGAATCCAGTTTCTTCGGTTCCATGGACGGTGCCGTCAAGTATGTAAAGGGAGATGCTACCGCAGGTCTGCTTCTGACAGTGATCAATCTGGCGGGCGGCATTGCCATGGGTGTGACCAGGATGGGGATGGATGCCGGGACGGCCCTGAATACTTACGGTATTCTGACCATCGGTGACGGACTGGTGAGCCAGATTCCTTCCCTGTTGATTTCCCTGTCTACAGGTGTCCTGGTTACGAAGGGGACCAAGGAAAACGAATTCGGCCCGGCGATTGTGCGGCAGCTGTTCGGTATACCTAAGGTTATGTATCTTGTGGGTGCCACTTTAGCTTTTTTATCGATATTCACGGATTTGAATACATTGCTTTTCCTGGGAATGGGTCTCGTCTTTATCGTAGGCGGGAGAATGATTGCCAGCAATCTGGAGACCGCGGCCATTGAGGGAGAAGTGGACGGAGACGAACTGGCGGCGGATGAGATCAGGCAGCCGGAGAATGTGGCCAGTCTTCTGCAGGTGGATCCCATTGAGCTGGAATTCGGCTATGGAATTATTCCGCTGGCCGATGTCAATCAGGGCGGAGATCTGTTAGACCGTGTGGTTATGATCAGGCGTCAGATTGCGCTGGAGCTTGGGACCGTGGTTCCGATTATCCGTCTGCGGGATAATATCCAGCTGAATCCGAATCAATATATCATTAAGATCAAGGGAATTCAGGTCAGTGAGGGGGAGATCCTTTTTGACCATTATATGGCGATGAATCCCGGGTATGTAGAGGAAGAGATTACGGGAATTCCCACGTTTGAACCTTCCTTCCATCTGCCGGCTATCTGGATTACAGAGGGGCAGCGGGAGCGGGCGGAGAGCCTTGGCTATACGGTGGTGGACCCGCCGTCCATCATAGCGACTCACCTCACGGAGATTATCAGACAGTATATTGCGGATCTGCTGAGCAGGCAGGATGTGCAGAATCTGGTCAACAACCTCAAGGAAACAAATCCCTCGCTGGTGGAGGAATTGCTTCCCAAGCTGCTGGGGCTGGGCGATATTCAGAAGGTTCTGCAGAATCTGCTGAAAGAAGGCATTTCCATCCGGGATTTGCTGACCATTATGGAGACGCTGGCGGACTATGCCCCCGCTACCAGAGATACGGATATTTTGACGGAATATGTACGGCAGAGTCTGAAGCGGGCTATTTCCACAAAATATTTCCCGAACCATGAAACCACGAATGTGGTTACGCTGGATCCGAAAGTGGAGCAGGAGATCATGGGCAGCGTAAAACAGACAGAAAACGGAGCTTTCCTGAATCTGGATCCCAACAGATCGAGGGCGATCATCGAATCCGTCGGCAAGGAGGTTCAGAAGCTGGAGAACCTGGGAAAGAATCCCATTATTATAACTTCACCGATTGTACGTATGTATTTTAAGCGTTTGACGGAAGATTATTATAAGGATCTGGTGGTGGTGTCTTACAATGAAGTGGAATCTAATGTGGAATTACAATCGGTTGGGATGGTGACAGCATAAAATGATAATTAAGAAGTTTGTAGCCAGAACGGAAGAGGAAGCAGCGGAAGCTGCCAGAAAAGAATTGGGCAGCGGCGTTGTCATCATGAACGTAAAGGCTGTGAAGCGAAAAGGACTGGCAGCATTGTTTCGGGCGAAGCAGACAGAAGTGACAGTGGCTTTGGAAGAGGAACATGATAACGGCAGCGCGGTCCGCAGAGAGGCAAAGCCGGCAGCCTATTCCGCCGGGGAGAGTGCGGTGCGCCGGGAAGAGGACGACGGCAGGGATTCCATCGAAAAAAAGCTTGATAATCTGCAGTCGCTTTTGATGAACCGTTTTCAGCAGAGCGAAGCGCAGAGAGAGGAAGGCGGCATTGAGGGAGAGATCCTGGGAGCGGAGCCTCCGGAGGAAGTGCCGGAGGAGACGGAAGGCCCGGAGGAAGTCACCGAGCAGCAGCGCTTTATCAGACTTCTGTACAATACCATGCTGGAAAGCGAAGTGGATGAAAAGTATGCCAACCAAATCGTGGATGATGTGGATGTTTCCGGGCAGTCCAATTTGCCCATCGATTATATTTTGGAAAATGTCTATCAGAAGATGATTTTGAAATTCGGCAGGGCAGAAGGGATTCTGCCGTCGGAGGACGGGCCTAGAATTGTATTGTTTATGGGGCCTACAGGTGTGGGAAAGACCACAACAATTGCCAAGATCGCCAGCAGTTATGCTGTGGAGGGCAGGAAGAGGGTGGCGCTGCTGACGGCAGACACCTATCGGATCGCCGCGGTAGAGCAGCTCCGTACCTATGCCAATATCCTGGAAGTACCGTTCAGGGTGCTGTATTCCGAGGAGGATGTGCAGGCAGCAGTTGCGGAATTTCGAGAATATGATTATATTTTTGTGGACACAACAGGCCATTCCCATCAGAATGAGGAGCAGCTGGCCCATACCAGAAAGCTGTTCGCAACCTTGAGGGAGGCAGGGAAATGTCAGACATTTCTGGTGTTGTCTGCCACCACGAAGTACCGGGATCTGCTGAAAATCGTAGCAAGCTATGAGGGAATTGACGATTTTCAACTGATTTTTACGAAGCTGGACGAGACGGCGGCGATGGGAAATCTGTTGAATCTGAGACTTTTTACAGGTACAGCTATTGCATTTGTGACAAACGGACAGAATGTGCCCAACGATATCGAGCAATTTAACCCGCAGAAGACAGTGAAGCAGATTTTAAGTACGAGGCAGGAGCAAACGCTATGACGGGAGTGCAGAAGAAGTAAGAACAGGAGGCAATACATGGATCAGGCAGAACAGTTACGTATCCTAAAAGCAGGCCAGCAGTCACCCAGACCATTGGCGAGGGTGATCACTGTCACCAGCGGTAAGGGCGGTGTAGGCAAATCCAATACTTCCATAAATCTGGCAATTCAGTTCAGGAAGATGGGAAAGCGGGTTATTATACTGGATGCAGATTTCGGTCTTGCCAATATCGAAATTATGTTTGGAGCAGTTCCCAAGCATAATCTATGCGATCTGATTTACCAGGGGAAAAGTATTGCGGATATCATTACCTGGGGGCCGATGGAGGTGGGGTTTATTTCCGGGGGAAGCGGTATTGCCGGCATGTCTAATCTGAGCCGTGATTATCTGAATTATATCATTCAGAATCTGGTACAGCTGGACACCATTACGGACATCATTATCGTCGATACGGGAGCCGGGATTTCGGATGCCGTGCTGGAGTTCCTGGTGGCAAGTGGAGAGATTCTTATGGTGACTACGCCGGAGCCTACGTCGATTACGGATTCTTATTCTCTTCTGAAAGCATTGTATCGTCACAACCGTTTTGATTCGGAGGCCACGAAGGTAAAGCTGGTGGCAAACCGGGTGGAAAAGGAGTCGGAAGGGAAGATCCTGTTTGAAAAATTAAATGCGGTGGTTGAAAGGTATTTGAAGGTACCCATGGTTTATCTGGGCTGTGTGCCGGAGGACGCTCAGCTCTCCCGGTCCGTTATGCAGCAGGTTCCGGTATCTCTGCATAATCCGGGAGCAAAGTCAACAGCCGCATATCAGCGGATTGCGGAGAGACTTTTGGATAAGAAAGAGTCGGAGCGGCAGCCTAAGCGTGGGATGGCGGCATTTTTCTCATATATTATCTCAGGGAAAAGGTAAAAAAGGAAAAGGGTGGTGGTAGTATGTTTTCTAAATTTATTTCGGTGGGCGACAAGATTGAGCTGCAGGCTGTCATGAGGGATGATGATGAACAGACGGGCATGGGAGTGAAGGTCTACCATAGTACCGTATATGATATCCAGTCGGAGGATACCATTGAGATTACGATGCCCATGGAGAAGACAAAACTGATTCTGCTTCCGGTGGACGGAGAATTTGACATGGTATTTTACGGCGCAAGCGGTCTCTTCCAGTGTCTGGCCAGGATCATTGACCGCTATAAGAGCAATAATACCTATCTGCTGCTGATGGAGATGACCAGCAATCTGCGCAAATATCAGAGACGGGAATTTTACCGGCTCGGGTGTGCTTTGGAAATGAGTACGCGAAGCCTGCAGAGCGAAGAGGTGGAGACGATAGAGAGCAGAATGCCCTATACATTGACAAAGGGGCTTCCTTTGAAACAGAGTGTCATTGTGGATATCAGCGGAGGCGGCCTGCGTTTTCTGGCCACACAGCGCTATGAGCCCGGGAGTCTGATTTATAGTGGTTTCCATCTGATGAGCGGCGGCGAACATAAAAAGTATGAGGTGATCAGCAGGGTTATCAGTGCCATAGAGCTGGATAACCGTCCCGGTACCTATGAACACCGCGTGCAGTTTTATGATCTGGATCCGACTGTCCGCGAGGAAATCATCAAGTATATATTTGAGGAAGAGCGAAGGAACCGGCTGAAGAAGAAATATGCTTCGGAGTCCTGACGAAAAGGATGAGGCCAAAGTGTGAAAGAGCTGTTAAAATAAACGAGATTAGGAGAGGCATTATATGAGCGATAAAATCTTGGAGCAGGTATCAGAGACGTATTATGATGTATTGAAGGAAATCGGTAATATCGGTGCCGGCAATGCCATGACAGCATTATCGCAGATGCTTCAGTGCAAGGTAGATATGAAGGTGCCCCAGGTAAGGCTTCTGGAATTCTCCGAGGTGGGAGAATTGATGGGGGGCGAAGAGCAGATCATGGCCGGTGTCTTCCTCGGGGTGGAAGGCGATATTACCGGAAGCATGATGTTTATGGTGGAGGAACAAAGCGCCAGGCATCTGATTCAGAAGATTACCATGGGCATGCTGCCGGAGGGAAACGAATTCGATGAGATGGGATTGTCGGCCATGCAGGAAGTGGGCAATATCATTACAGGAGCGTATTTGAATTCGCTGTCCAGTATGACGAATCTGACAGTGATTCCGTCTCCTCCGGCGGTGACTGTGGATATGGCGGGGGCGATTTTAAGTGTACCGGCCATTCAGTTCGGTATCTATGGGGATAAGATTTTGCTGATACAGTCGCAGTTTTATGATGAAGTGAAGCTGGACGGGTATTTTATTTTAATTCCGGATCTGGAATCTTATGAAAAGATACTTACGGCATTGGGGATATCAGTAGAATTATAATAGGACCAATGCAACTAGAACGGATGAAAAGGATATGGAAATGGCGCATGAGTGAGATATTCAAAGTAGGAATAGCAGATTTGAAGACTTGTATAAGTCCCAACGGGGTGATGACATTGGGACTGGGTTCCTGTGTGGGCATTGCAATCAGGGATCCGATGAATAAAATTGGCGGTTTGGTTCACATAATGTTACCGGACAGTAAGGCGATAACCACAGGACAGCACAATATTGCCAAATTTGCAGATACAGGGATCGAAGAACTGGTGAGACAGATGGAAAGGCTGGGAGCACGGCGTGTCCGTATGGTAGCTAAGATCGCCGGAGGCGCAACTATGTTTAATTTTCAGGGAAGCGGGACAGGCGCTTCCGTGGCACAGGTGGGAAACCGCAATGTGGAGGCTACCAAGGCAAAATTGAATGCGCTCAGGATTCCCATTTTGGCACAGGATACCGGCGCGAATTACGGCAGGACAGTAGTTTTTTATCCGGAGACGGGAGCATTTCATATTCGGGCCGTGGGAAAACCGGAGAAGATTATATAACGGGGACAAAGCGTATGAACAGGAAGAATTTACCGCTTCTTTTGATGCTGACAGCCGGAGCTGTTACATGTATTATTACTTATATAGAAAAATATACCCTTATCGAGAAGCTGGTTTCTCTGTTTGTGGTATTGCTGGTTTTCTATTTTTTAGGAAGTGTGCTGAAGTGGACATTGGATTTTTTTGAAATACAGAATGAGGAAAGGATAAAAGAAGAGGGAGAGGTCATCGAGAAAGAATCGGAGGAGTCCGAGACTGCGCAGCAGGACGGCGGCGCGAGATAAAAATACTCTTGACATATCGCGCGGCGGACAGTATGATAACAGTGGAGAAGGAGCAAGGATTTCATGGATGAGGCAGGCAGGAAGAGGCTGTTAGAAGAATATGCGAAGATGAAATCACCGGAAATCAGAGAGCAGTTGATTCTGGAATATGCTCCTCTCGTAAAGGTGGTTGCGGGCAGGCTCAGCATGTATCTGGGCTATAATGTGGAATATGAAGATTTGGTAAGCTATGGTATCTTCGGATTGATCGATGCCATAGACAAGTTTGATTATCTCAAGGACGTAAAGTTTGAGACCTATGCCAGTCTGCGTATCCGCGGGGCCATATTGGATCAGATTCGCAAGATGGACTGGATCCCCAGAACTATCAGACAGAAGCAGAAGAAAATTGAAACGGTTATCAAGGAAATCGAACAGAATACGGGGCATGCAGCTACGGATGAAGAAGTAGCCAGAGGGCTTGGGATTTCGAATGATGAATATTTGGAGTGGCAGTCTCAGATGAAGATTACGGGACTGGTGTCGCTCAACGAATATATGGAACAGGGGAGTGATGTATCGCAGGACTACAGGCGGCATACGACTTCCCATTTTGAGGCACCTGAAGAGAGGGTGGAAAGAGAAGAGCTGGTAAAGGTGTTAGGGGAAGCGCTGCAGCTTTTGACAGAGAAGGAACAGAAGGTAATCACGCTTTATTATTACGAAGAGCTTACATTAAAAGAAATCAGCAATATCCTGGAAGTTTCGGAGTCCAGGGTGTCTCAGCTGCACACCAGGGCGCTGAAGAAAATGAAAGTAAAGATGGGGAACTACATGGGCATTCTTTCTAACAACTAAATGTGGGGGATCAAACTATGCAGAATGGTTTCTTTCAATTGGTAAATGATTTTAACGGATATGGGATTGCGCTGTATCCGCAGGAAGGTTTCGGAGAAGATATCCGGGAAGATGAGGTCTGGAAATATCTGGATGAACTGCATATTTCATATGATAAGAAGCGAATCGAAGCCCAGATTCATTTCGGCGAGAGAGGGATATGTCATTTGGGAGAAGGGGAATGTCCGGCCTGTGATGAGACATATACGCTTGTAGTCAGTGAAGACGGCATGGTAGCTACCGTGCGCTTTATCCCGCCTTCCGAGACGGGGAAGAGACTAACCAAGGACGGTTTCCTGCAGGATATCAAGAGAAAGAATATCGTTTATGGTCTTATGGACGGAGCCCTCCGGGAGCATTTCGAGACGGACGGAATGTATTGCACGGATATTATGGTTGCCAAGGGTAAGAAGCCGGTGCAGGGACAGGACGCCAGGATCGAGTACTCTTTCAACACTAATCAGCATAAACGGCCTGCCCACAGAGAAGACGGAAGGGTGGATTATTTCAATCTGACTACGATCAACCAGTGCCGGAAGGGGCAGGTGCTGGCTCGTATTATTCCGGAACAGCCCGGAGAAGCCGGTTATGACGTATACGGCAAAGCCATGAAGCCCAAGGATGTAAAAAAGGAGACACTGAAGTTCGGGAAAAATATTGAACTTTCGGAGGATAAGCTCAGCATTATTTCGCAGGTGGACGGACATGTATCCATGGTGGATAAAAAGGTGGTAGTCTCCAGCGTATACCAGGTGAAGGGCGTCAATGTTTCCACAGGGAATATCAACTATGACGGGAGTATTGAGATCACCGGAAATGTGGATGCAAATTTTGAGGTCAAGGCCGGCGGGAATGTGGTGGTAAACGGCCTGGTGGAAGGCGCGACGATTATTGCCGGCGGCAACATTATCATTGCAAAGGGCATGAACGGCATGGGCAAAGGCTATTTGAGGGCCAGAGGGGACGTGATTGTAAAGTTCCTGGAGAATGCAAGGATTGTAACCGGAGGTTATCTGGAGACAGAGGCGATTCTGCATTGTACGGTGTCCTCGGGTTCCGACGTGAGAGTGGACGGCAGGAGAGGGATTATCCTGGGAGGACGCGTGCAGGCGGCCAACTCGATTACGGCCAAGGCTATCGGAGCCAGCATGAGTACGGCTACAACGCTTGAAGTGGGGGTGGAGCCGCTGCTGATTTCCCAGCTGGAGCATGTGCAGGCTGCCATTGAGGAGCGAAACAAGACGCTGAAGGCAGCGCAGGTAATCTTTGACAATTTTAAGGAGAAGCAGAAAAAGGGCTTCCAGTATAATGACAGTCAGCTGAGATATATGAGGAGTGTGTCAGCGCTGATCCAGGAAAAGTCCTCGGAACTGGAGCGGCTCAATACAAGGCTGGGAGCGTTGCAGGAGATGATGGAGAGCAGGGAAGAGGCAAAGGTGGTAGTCAATGAGCAGATTTACCCAAATACTACCATTGTGATCGGAGGGGCTACCAGGTTGATCAAAGACAATTATCACTATTGTAAATTTGTCAAAGAAGAGGGAGAAGTGCGGATGGTGCCCCTGTAAGAGGAAGGAGGGCAATTATGGCATATGGCGCAATTGAACTGACTACAATTTCCAGGTCGCAGGATTATGCGACGATTAAGCATAATGAAGATAACAAGGTCGGAGTAGACCAGAATAACTTCAGCAATCAGGTGCAAAAGGCTGTGGAGCAGAATGTCCGGGAGGTACACAGCGGAGATGATGCACGGTGGGGACAGAGCCGTCCGGATGCCAAGGAAAAGGGAAACGGACTTTACAGCGGCGACGGAGGACGCAATCGGAAGAAGAAGGAACAGAAGGATCGTATGATTGTAAAAAAGCGGGAAGGCTTTGATATGAAAATATGACGTGAAGCGGGGTTTTGCTTCGGAAAAGTGGACGGACTAAGATGGAAATGATGGAGATCATTCTGCTGATTGCAGGGGGTATTATTTTTGTACTGAGTTTTTTTATCCCGGATGGAAAGGAAAAAAGCGGCGGCGCAGACGGTCTGGCGGAGCAGGAAGTAAAAAAACTGGTCAGTCAGGAGCTTGAGGCCGTGAGAAATCATGTGGATGACGTGGTGGAGGAAGCGGTTACTTATTCCATGGAGAAGACAGAACGTTCCCTGGAGCGGCTTTCCAATGAAAAAATCATGGCGGTAAATGAGTATTCCGACACGGTGCTTAAGGAAATTCATAAAAACCATGAAGAGGCCATGTTTCTCTACGATATGCTGAACAATAAGCATACCAATTTAAAGGAAACCATCACCGAACTCAACGGCGCAGTGAAAGCGGCAGAAGAAGTATTGAATGCCGTCTCTCGTGCGGGGGCGGAAGCCTCAGTCATGACGGGAAGCGCTGCTGCGGAAGAGAACGTTCCCGAAGCGGAGCCGGAAGGCAGCTTTGTAAGTATGGCGGTGCAGCAGGAGGAGATGGAGAGACCGAAAGATGTCTGGGCGGAGCTATTACCGGAGAATACGGAAGAAGGCGTTAATAATAACGAAAAAATTCTGAAGCTTTACAGGCGGGGAAAGTCCGCCATGGATATTGCCAGAGAATTGGGACTGGGTATCGGAGAAGTAAAGCTGGTGATCGATTTGTTTCGGAACCAATAAATATGGCGGCAGAAGTGAGGAAATGAGTGAAATTGAGATATCAAATGCGGGGATTGGGAATCGGAATCATTATCACGGCCCTGCTGATGGGGGTAGGAACGAAGAAGGGAATGCCTCTGACTGATGCGGAAATCAAGGCAAAAGCACTTGCCTTGGGGATGGTGGAAAGCGATTCTCTGAAACTGACGGATATTGCGGAGAAATCCCCTGCTCCCGCAGATGAGTCAGGACAAAAGGAAATAAATCAGGGAGCTTCGGAGGAAAGCGGGGCGCCTGAGGCGGATCCCGGGCAGGGGACAGAGGATGGAGAGACGAACCCTGCCGAGGACGCTGCGAAGATTTCGGATACAGAGACAGTACCGGACGTACAGACGGGTTCTGACGGGGAAGGCGGGGCAGAAAACGGAGAAACTGTTTCGGTTACGATTGAATTCGGAGAGACTTCTTATCATGTCAGCCAGACATTGGAAGAACTGGGGTTGGTGGAGGATGCCGCAGAATTTGACAACTATCTGTGCGAGATGGGATATTCCAGAAAAATCAACGCGGGTGTGTACCAGATTGCATCAGGGTCCAGTGAAGAAGAGATCATCAATATTATTACGAGAAACAGATAAAATTTCAGATACCCCTTGCATTGCAGGGGGTATTGTGATATAATCCAGCGTGGTAGAGAATTCAAAGGATTTCTGCCGCCTGTCTGACAGGACAGAATACACGTATGCCGATTTGGCGGTGGTGTCATGCATGGAAGGGAAGTTTTCGTTGCCCGGCGGCTTTGGGAAGAAAGCGCGGGAAAGCCCTACTGCAGATAGCCGTCAGAGACAGCCGGCTCAAAACGCGGTTCCGGCAGGGAGACAGGTCATGAGAGGGTCTGTCGAACTTACGGTCATACGGAAGAAAATAACCAAACGGAGGTAAGAACATGAGCGTTATTTCTATGAAGCAGCTGCTTGAAGCAGGTGTCCATTTCGGACATCAGACCAGAAGATGGAATCCCAAGATGGCTCCCTACATTTTCACAGAGAGAAACGGGATCCATATTATTGACCTGCAAAAGTCTGTAGGAAAAGTGGACGAGGCCTACAGGGCAGTGTCCGAAATCGCAGCGCAGGGCGGAACCATTCTGTTTGTGGGAACCAAGAAGCAGGCGCAGGATGCCGTGAAGACAGAGGCAGAGCGTTGCGGTATGTATTATGTAAACGAGAGATGGCTGGGCGGAATGCTCACCAATTTCAAGACCATCCAGTCCCGTATCGGCAGACTGCATGCCATTGAAAAGATGTCTGAGGACGGAACCTTCGACGTCCTTCCGAAGAAGGAAGTCATCAAGCTGAAGAAGGAATGGGAGAAGCTGCAGAAGAACCTGGGCGGAATCAGAAATATGACCAGAGTGCCGGATGCAATCTTTGTCGTAGATCCCAAGAAAGAGAGAATCTGTGTACAGGAGGCGCATGCTCTGGGTATTACGCTGATCGGTATCGGAGATACTAACTGTGATCCCGAAGAACTGGATTACATTATTCCCGGCAATGACGATGCTATCAGAGCAGTGAAATTGATTGTTTCCAAGATGGCAGATGCCGTAATCGAAGCGAACCAGGGCGAGGCTGTTTATACGGCGGCAGAGATGGCAGCAGAGGCTGGTGAGGCCAAGGATATTGAGGAAGTGGCAGAGCAGGAAAACGTATAATATACAGACTGTATTACAAGACGGCAGCTGCCCCGGAAGGGCTGCGGGTGCAAAGCAGGCAGAGGGCTTCCGATTAGAGCGTAAGGGGACGGCTGTAAAAACGGAATAAAAATAACAGGAGGATGATATAAATGGCACAAGTGACTGCGGCTATGGTCAAAGAGCTGCGTGAGCAGACCGGCGCGGGTATGACAGATTGTAAGAAGGCTCTGAGTGAGACCGATGGTAATATGGAAGAGGCTGTGGAGATTCTGAGGAAGAAGGGTCAGGCCAAGGCCGTTAAGAAAGAGAGCAGAATTGCGGCAGAAGGAATCTGTTGTATCGCCTCTGAGGGAGATTGCAAGGCTGCGGTAGTGGAAGTAAATTCCGAGACTGACTTTGTGGCAAAGAACGAGACTTTCCAGCAGTTTGTGAAGGCTGTTGCAACACAGGCGGTTCACTCTGCGGCAGAAAATGTAGAAGCTCTGATGGAAGAGTCCTGGAATGAGGATGCATCCAAGACCGTAAAGGAAGCATTGGTTGACAAGATTGCAGTGATCGGCGAGAAGCTGAGCATCCGCAGATTTGAGAGAGTGGAAACGACAGAGGGCTGTGTAGCTACTTATGTACATGGCGGTGGCCGCATCGGCGTTATCATAGAAGCGAAGACCGATGTCGTAAATGACGGAGTGAAGGAAGCTTTGACCAATCTGGCAATGCAGGTTGCTGCTCTCAGCCCTAAGTATGTGGCTACAGCTGACGTGTCCGAGGAGTATAAGGAACATGAGCGCGAAATTATTGCTGCGCAGATCGAACAGGATCCTAAGATGGCAGGAAAGCCGGAGAAGGTAATCGAGGGTGCCATCAACGGCCGTCTGAACAAAGAGCTGAAGGAAGTATGTCTGTTGGAGCAGGTATATGTGAAGGCTGAGGACGGCAAGCAGACAGTTGCCCAGTATATTGCCCAGGTGGCAAAGGAGAACAGTGCAAATCTGAGCATTGCAAGGTTTGTGCGTTTTGAGACAGGTGAGGGCCTGGAGAAGAAGAGCGAGGACTTTGCGGCTGAGGTGGCTGCGCAGATGGGCATGTAAGCGAAGTTTTCAATTCAGAACAATGTAAAAAGATATAAGGCTCTGAAAGCCTTGTAATCACGCATTTTTAAGTGGTTGCGGAGGATTTCAGGGCCTTTTTTGTATTCTGAAAAGGGGAAGCGGAAATACCGTCTTTTACCGTCTGAAATCGTCTAAAATCACTTCAAATTGAGTATTACTCAAGGGCGATGTTGAGTAAAATGAGTATTCACAATCTTCGGCGAAGTTTACTCAATTATAGCAGTTCCTTAAAACTCCCAATCTTCCTTCTTTTATTTAAAGATTTTATATGAGGAGGCACATCATGAACAGCACAGCGTTAAGAGCAGAGAAGTTAAAAAACATCGCCACTGTCCCAGTACCATATGGGGCTATTTTCTGCTGTGAATATGCAGTTTATTTTTGGGAAGCTGTCAAAATCCGTTATCCGGAATATATCTTGAAGGGAACCAGAGGCTTGGAGGGAAAGAATGCTCGTCTTCCTGCTCTGTCTCAAAGTAATAGTTCGTGCAGTCATAGTAAAGGACACCGTCATTCCTGTCTGACTGGAAGCTGCTGTTCTTATAGGCTTCCGACTGTATGAAGTCGCATTCGGCGGCAAGTACGTCCAGGGCACGGTAGACATCATGCTCCTCATAGGAAGGCTTTTCAAGGTAGTCCATTGCGGCCCTGTAGGAGGGGCGTTTGCTTCCCGGCTCCAGTATCCTGGTATAGATCAGATCCGACAGTATGGCATTCAGGTCATACTGGAATTTATGCCGTTCCCGGATCTTCCGGCAGACCTGGTCGAGCCTGAGTCCATAATAGACGGACCGGAGGAAAAGATATCCGCCTTTATAAAGTTTCTGGCAGCCATAATCCAGTTGTCTGTCGGCATGGAAAGGCACAAGGACAGTCTTTGCCTCTTTTTCTTTTTTATAGTTTTCTGTCTCCAGTCTGGCCTGCTCCCTTGCCCACTCCATAACACCGTCCCTGTCAGTGCCGAGGGTTTTGGCAAGTTCTTTGAGGGTGCCAAGTTTCCTGATTCTTTTGGAGGTGCTTTTGCCATTGCTGTCTATGTAGGACTGGGTTATATAAAAGGACTCTGAATTTTTAGATTTAGATGTTGTTACTTTCATGTTACGTTGCCTCCATATAGCGTCTCACTATATATTACTATATTTATAAACAAAAAATTTGACAAAAAAATACAGGCTTTATGCGGCCTGTAGGTACTTTATGCGTTATGGAACTGTCAAAGACCCGAAGAAAGTTGAAAAGAATGGAAGAATAAGAAAAAGAATAGAGAAAAATATAAAATTTGTTGACTAACGGGTGCCAATTAGCATATAATATTTAGTACAATAAACAGTACGGTTTTAAGTACAGGAAGGAGTGCGCTATGATTGCAACAAAGCAGATGGATGTAAGAGAAAATATCAAGAAATATTTTGATATGGCTTTTAGCGGGGAGCCGGTAATTGTATCTCGTAAAGAGAATAAGAATGTGGTTATTATATCAGAATCAGAGTACAATGAATTAGAAAAGGCCAAAAAGAATGTTGAGTATCTGGCAAAATTAAACAGGGCAGACGAACAGATCAAAAACGGGCAGGTGGTAACGAAAACCATGGATGAGCTTCTGGCCATGGAGGAATAGTTTATGAAAATCACTTTTGCGGAAGACGGATGGAGTGAGTATCTCTATTGGCAGACACAGGATAAAAAGATATTAAAGAAAATTAATCAATTATTGCAGAGCATAGAACGAGATGGGGCATTACATGGAATTGGAAAGCCTGAATCGTTGAAATATGGTAAATCCGGCTCATTTAGCAGGCGAATCGATGAATCAAATCGTTTAGTTTATGAGATTTCAGATAATCAAATCATTGTGAAATCCTGTAGAGGGCACTATAAGGACTGATTGCTGCCAGCAAAGGAGGCAGATTATCGGATTCTGCGGACAGGTGGTTAATATTAGTGGTGAGTTTTGAGAGAGAAATCAATTATGGTAAATATGAATAGCATAACAGAAGAGATGAAGAAAGAACTGGCATTTACAGAAAAGGAACGGAAGGAATTAGAGCAGGCAAGAAAATTATGCGGATTCCTGGACACAGTACTCAAAAAGTTGGTTAAGTAGATGGGGGCTATGTAAAATAGTTCGTTTGAATTTCATAGTTAGTATGGAAGGGCTTCAGAGAAATCTGGGGTTCTTTTTCTTTTATGGAACTGAAATTTGGATTGTAGCATAAGAATATGTTTGTGTAAAATAGCTTAAAAACAAACTGTTATTATCGAAAAAGAATGATGAAGCAGGATGAAATTAAAAATATCCAGTATTCACAATGGAACATGCAAATCAATACTATGATTGCATTGTATTTTGAAGATTTATACTTTCATGCCATATGTCACATATTCTGCAGCTGATGCTTTGGGGCAGATATACAGCCGAAGGTGGTGCAGAGCATCATGGAGATCAACATTACAGTATAACGATTGACATTGATACTCATGTGGCGGATGAGAAGTATCAGGGGGAAATTGGGAAGTTTGGAAAGGCTATGGAGGTTGCTGAATTGGGAGAAATGGACAATTCCGGGATGGTGCAGACACTTCAGTGAGGTGCATATATTAAAAAAGTAAATAATTGCAAAGTGACAGCAGATGATTCAGAATCTGAAAATTGCATAAACTGATTGAAAAAGGGCCCGGAGATGATAAGATAAGAATAAAAACAGGAAAACAAGTGTTTTGTTGAAGAGGAGGCGATAGAATGGCTACATCCAGTATACTGACCAATGTAAAGATTACTGATCCGAAAAAAATTGAATCCTTTATCCAGGCTCTTTATGCTTCGGCAGATGATCCCAAAAGAGAGCCATCCGCACAGGTGAGCCGCCAGATGACAAATATAGATGAGATACGGAGATTGATGTCCAAGAGGGTTCGATAAAATGAAGGAATATACAGTAGTCAATATATTGGATATGTTGGAAGCAATCGGAGAGGAGAACTTAAGTGCAATTCTCTCCGATTTTTTTGTCCGATTAATAAAGAAATTGAAAATTTTGTATGGCATAATGCGATTGAATTTGCAAAAAAGAAAATGTCCATTACATATTTCCTTATGGATGCAGAGGGCGAGATTGCAGCAATCTTTACTTTAACCCATAAGGCAGTAGAAATTGGAAATGCA
>CAJUCE010000030.1:34873-62478 GCA_910584865.1 uncultured Acetatifactor sp. | reverse complement strand
AACGAGCTTCAGACACACATTTCCGTATTCGAAAGGACAGGTGACATTATGGATTATCAGAAAGGCTATACGATTGAAGTGAAAGATTCCCCGTGCATGAACGTCCTGGCACACCGGGCCGTCATGGGGGTGGATGAATTCGGGAAATATTACAGTAAGCTGTTTGAGCGGGTGCCGAAGGAGCATGTCACGCCCACCGGCCTAAACGGCACCAGGTATTACGATGAGGAGTTCAACCATGAATCCTCCGATATCGAAGTGTTCATTGAAATCAAAGAGAAGGAAAAGGCTGACACGGTGATAGAATCCTGCCAGTGTGCCATGACGATCCACCGGGGCGGATACTCCACGCTTTCCGAAGCCTACGGCGCTGTCGTCTCATGGATCATGGAGAACGGTTACGAAACTGCGGGCGCGCCCTTTGAACGTTACACCAGGACACAGTTTCATTCCTATTCTCAGGAAGACTGGGAGACGGAGGTATACTTTCCGATTCGGAAGAAGCAGTAGAGGAAAGCATAATATTTTGGAGATGACTCTTTCCGGAGCAATTAGCGGAAAGGGCAGCGTCTGACGGACAAAAGATATGGATCAGCTTCCAACCGCACCGGAGACTTTTGACTCGATGGTGCGGTTGGCTTTTGAAGTGATTATGCTCCGTGTATGGAGACTGTTGGTTATTATGGGAATCGGAGTGATTATCGGCGGTGATTCTACCCCGCGCAGGGAGGCTGTAGAGAGGATTCTACGTTTTGTGAGTGTACGTCTCATGGCGTATTTTGTAGAATAGGTGTGAGCATGCAGGGGCTTTCCTGGCAGCACAGCGTCCAATGGGGCAGGCAAACATACCTTTGAGGCAAAATCCTTGCCTTCACGGGACAGAAATGGTAGAATGAAAAAAGGGAAAGCGGAAAAGCATAAAGAGGGAGGATGGTCACCAATGAGTAAAAAGAAAGACGGCAAAACGAAAATTGACGGAGAGCAGGAAACCGGTGCACAAAACGGTACTGCCCCGCAGGAAAAGCATGGCACGATGGAAAATCTGCGCTATTGGCTGAAGGCGCTTTACAGGGAGTCCCCGGGCTTTGTGTGGCTGTACCTGGCAGGAATCGGGGCAACCATAGGGATTTCCCTGCTTGGGGTATATATGCCGTCAGTATTGGTGGAGGATATCACGAAGGGTAAATCCGTGGAAAGCATATTGGAGGATCTTGCCATACTGGGAGGGGGACTGGTGTGCCTGTATCTGCTGAATAATTGGCTGGAGCACACAAAGACAATTTACGGCAGTTGGCTGGGGCAGAAGCAGGCCCTGCAGACGGCAAAATCTTCCCTGGAGACAAGTTACGACAATATTGAGAGGGCGGATTTCCCGGAGGAATTTTGGCAGATGGTAAACCGTCATATGTGGGACATGGAGTACACTACCCGGTTTCTGGGAGCGTTTGCCTCTTGTGCCACGGCGATCATCGGCATGGCCCTTTATACGGGAATGCTCTCCGGCCTGTCAGTGTGGATTCTGCTGCCTGTAATCGCCGGGACAGCGCTGAACTATGCAGTGGGAATACGATGCAACAAATGGGACGCCGCAAACCGCAGCAAGTGGATGATCCTTGATTATAAAATGGTTTATCTGTCACGCAGCACCAGCACCTATGAGGCTTCCAAGGATGTCCATCTGTATTGGATGCCGCCATGGCTGCGGAAGAAGTTCAATCAGGAACTGAAGCAGCGGCTGCACTATACGGTGCGTCAGCAGGGAAATTACTTTTTTTCAGCTGCCGTCAACGGTTTCAGCCAGATGGCCTGGGAAGGGGCGGCTTATCTGTACCTGATTTACCTGGTCTGCCAGGGGCGCCTGGATGCGGCGGGCTTTGTGCTGTATTTCGGGCTGGTGACGGGCTTTGCGTCCTGGTGCGGTTCCATTGTCCAGGGGATGCGGCAGCTCCATGAGAAGGCTTCCTATGTGGAGGAGCACCGGCGCTTTTTTGCCAAGCTGCGGCGGGGCAGAGAGCAGGAGAAGGAGACGCTGGCGCTGAAGGAGGGGCATATCCCCGAGATTACCTTTGTTCATGTAACCTTTCAATATGAAGGTGCGGAGAAACCTGTGATCAGGGATTTTAATCTGACGCTCCGGCCCGGGGAAAATGTGGCGCTGGTGGGGCTAAACGGCGCTGGCAAGACCACTTTTATCAAGCTGCTCTGGTATCTTCTATATTATATGAATCCTCCCTGTCGCCTTCCTCTGTGAACTCACCCAGAGCCAGGTTCTCCGCCAGAGACAGGGGAAACAGCTCTGCATCCTGAAATACTCCGGAGAAGCACCGAAGCCAGCTTTCCTTACTGTACCGGGAACGGTTGATGCCGTCTATCAGGATTTCTCCTTCCGTGGGATCATAGAAGCCACACGGCACAGGGAAAATATACAGCACGGAGAGAGCGGATAAACCGGCAGAAGCAGGTCAGGCGGAGAAGGCAGGCCGTGAGGGGAGCTCAGGTCATACGGGGAATGCAGGTTATGCAGAGAATGCAGACAATGCAGGGAAGGAGAACAGCAATTTAGAGGATAACCGAGATTCAGAAGTCAACCTCAATTCGATAAATTCCCGTATGGAGGCATGTGTGAAGAAGGCAGGCCTGGAGGACAAAGTCAAAAAACTCCCCCATGGCATGGAAACTATGTTCGGCAAGGAAAGCAATGAGGATGCGGTGGACTTCTCCGGCGGGGAACTGCAGAAGCTGATGCTGGCCAGGGCTCTGTATAAGCAGGCTCCTCTGCTGGTGCTGGACGAGCCCACGGCGGCTCTGGATCCCCTGATGGAGAGCGAACTGTATCAGCAGTACCGCCGCTTTTCGGAACACAAGACCACCATTTTCATTTCCCATCGTCTGGCGAGCACCCGTTTCTGCGACAGAATCCTGCTGATGGAGGACGGCGTGGTGGCGGAAAGCGGAAGCCATGAGGAGCTGCTGGTGCAGGAGGGAAAATATGCCTGGATGTTCCGGCTCCAGAGCAAATATTATCAGAAAAAGGAAGCCCAGAAAGAAGCCGGGCTGGAAGGCGAGGAGGTGTAGGGCGATATGAGCAATAAACGGAAGGGGCCGAAAGAAGCGGAAAAGAATCAGGTACAAAAACAGTCAGTAAAAACAGAAAACACTTTCGGTACAATAGATAAGAAATCCAATAGGAATAACATAAAGCGCGCTGTCATCTATGTTGCAAAAGAATCCCCCGGCATCTTCCCCCTGGCATTTTTACAGGCTGCCATGGAAGCGGCTTATCCTTACATCGGCATCCTGCTGTCAGCCGGTATTCTCACGGAACTGGCGGATCCGGGACGAAGCATGGAACATCTGTTCCGGATGGCACTTTTACTGGTGAGCCTGAATTTTTTTGGCAGGCGGCTGATGGATTTCGGGGGACAGCTTCTGGATGTGCTGCAGTATGCCGTGCTGAAGCATATCGAGAGGGCGGTGGCGGAGAAGGCCTGGAAAATGGACTACGCCATGAGTGCGGAGCCGAAAATCAATGAGACAAAGCAGAGAATCACCAGATGGCATTATGGCAGGGGCGTACTGGCTTTGGTTGGACAGCTTAGAGGGCTGTTCCAGGCATTTGTGACCATCGGCATCTCTATTGCCCTGGTGGTAGAGTTTTTCCGGGCAAAGGCTGTGGGAGCAGGCGGGATGGCGGTCCTTCTGAACCATTGGGGCGTGTCAGCCCTGTTTCTCGGGCTCCTGGCGTTCTCCATTGCTTTCAACATATACACGTCTTTCCGGATACAGAAATGCTATTTTCAGGCAAATGAGGCTGTCCACAAGCCGATGAACCAGATGATGTTTTTGATGGACAGCTGCTTTAGCGAATACCAGAACGGAAAGGACATCCGCATGTTCCGTGCCCAGGAGCAGATCTTCGGGAAGCTGCAGAAGCTGAGCGGAGAATATCTTGGGAAAGCCGAGCCTGCCTATCAATATGAACGCAGGAAAACCTGTTCTTCCGTGCTTCTTTCCAGGTGCTTTGATTTGCTGGTGTATCTGTTTGTGGGAACAAAGGCGATCTTCGGGGCCTTTGGCGTGGGCAGCATCCTGAAATATACGGGGATGGTAACCCAGCTGGGAGACGGCATTACAAGGCTGTGTGATACGATCAGGGATTTCCTGCAGAATCTGGAGTATGTAGATGTATATTTCAATTATTTGGATATGCCCAATGCCACAGCGGAGGGAACTTTGCCTGTCACAGACGAGATCAGGGAGAATTATGAATTCGAGTTCCGGAATGTGACGTTCACTTATCCGGGAGCTGCCGCTCCCAGCCTCTCGGGAATCAGCTGCAGTTTCCGCAAGGGGGAGAAGATTGCCATCGTGGGCCGTAACGGCTCCGGCAAGACCACTTTTATCAAGCTGCTGTGCAGGCTCTGTGACCCCCAGGAGGGAGAGATTCTGTTAAACGGCGTGGATATCCGAAAATACCAGTACCAGGAATATCTGTCCTTTTTCTCCACGGTGTTCCAGGATTACCAGATCTTTGCCTTCAGGCTGGGGGAGAACGTGGCGGTGGAGAGCGAGTACGACAAGGATAAGGTGACCCTGGCTCTGGAGAACGCAGGCTTCGGCGAGAGGCTCAAGACACTGGCGGAAGGGCTGGATACGCAGCTGTTCAAGCGCTTTTCCGAGGACGGGGTGGAGCTGTCCGGCGGAGAGTCCCAGAAGGTGGCCATTGCCCGGTGCCTGTACAAGGACGCGCCCTATGTGGTATTGGACGAGCCTACGGCAGCTTTGGATCCGGTGGCGGAGGCGGATATTTATCAGAGGATGAACCGGTTTACGAAGGACAAGGGGGCGATTTATATTTCCCACCGTCTTTCCAGCTGCCATTTCTGCCATCGCATTTTGGTATTTGAGGAGGGAAAAATTGCGGAGCAGGGAAGCCATGAGGAGCTTCTGGCGGCAGGTGGGCTGTACCGCAGGCTGTGGGATGCCCAGGCGCAGTATTACGCGTAAGAGATTTTCCAGACATCTCCTATTTCCAAACATTTGTTCTATGTGCTATGATAGATATAGAAAATCGGAAAGGGGTGTTGCTCGTGGAAAGCATACTGTGCGTTCATATTCCTGTGCAGATGATTTCCTGCACGGATACCACTGGAAAGATTACGCCGATCAGGTTCCGGTTTCGGGATAAATCCGGCGAACTGACTACTGTTACCATCGAAAAAGTGCTGTCCGAGGATCAGGACAGAAACAGGGTAGGAGTCAATTTCCTATGTGCCGCCATGGTTTCCGGTACCAGAAGAACATTTACTCTCTGGTACAGTTATTTTGCCCATGAATGGCATCTCTCCCGCCTGTATGTTTAAGATTCCAGATTTTGAAACAGCTCTCCTGTGATGGAAAAAAGGTTTTCTATGGGGAGAGCTGTGCCGTCTGTAAAAAGAATCTGACGGGAAACTTCTTCTATCTTTTTGATTCTGCCGCGGATGGTCACATAAGCTCCGCCGGCTTTTTTTGCATCCGGCCGGAAATAGGTGATCTCGCATTCCGGATGCTGTCCCAGATTTTCCCGAATTAACAGAAGACGCTCATTCAACTGCATTTTCCTATCTTCATCCAGCTCTGCGAAGGAATCTGTCAGGCGGGCTGTCTCCTGGATGGCAGCCTCATGTCCGGTAAGGGCGGCAAAGGGAGAAAACTGTGCTGCGCGGTTTATAAGTGACATCTGAGGATGGTTTCTGGATATATGACGGGGCAGATTGATGATATCGTCATACTTATGCTGATTTGTTCCGTTCATTCTTTATGTCCTCCGATCTGACGATTGCGCTCCATGGCGGTAGAGCCTTCCTGCAGGTTCGTGCCCTTTAGAATTGCATTTTTTCCGAATTTCTTTTTGATGGACAGCATGGCCTCCTGTAATTTTCTTTCCCTGGCAAGCCTTTCTTGTTCCGCTCTCTGTTGCGCTTCCGCAGCGGCATAGTCTGTAAACAAGTTCAATTGCTCGAACTGCTGCGTTTCCCGGACCTGTGTTTCATCGATCAGACGATTTGCAGCAATCGTTACACGGCGGATTAGCAGCCTGGGGTCAATGATCTGGTCATACAGCTCCATAACGGCAGCTATAATGATCTGAGTGGATGAAGTCGGACATTTCAGATTAGTGCTTCCGTGGGCATGCTTCGGAATCTTCCTTCCGTAATGATCGGTGGTGACCTCCCCTTTATAACCGCTTTTGATTTTGGCATCGGTGAGATTGCCGATATCATATCCGATGGTGAGAACCATCTGGTCCGTTACCAGTCTCTTATCTACCAAATCCAGAACGAGCATATCCGTCATTTCCCGTACAATTAACTTCGCTTTTTCAGCATCATAGGGACAATGCAGCACCTGCCCGGAGCTGATACTCTGGGTTTCAGGCTTATAGGCTTTGACCAGATCGATAGTAACCGGTTCCCATCCCCAGGCATGGTCAATCAGAAGCTCTGCGTTGACGCCGAACATAGAGTATAGAAGCTCTTCATTATGGTAATCCCGCTCCGAACCAAGAGAGCAGCGGGCGATGTCTCCCATGGTAAAGAGACCGGCGGCTTCCAGCCTTTGCCGGTATCCGTGGCCCACCCGCCAGAAATCCGTGAGAGGGCGGTGGTTCCATAGCAGTTTCCGATAACTCATCTCGTCCAGCTGCGCGATACGTACCCCATGCTCGTCAGGCTCTACATGTTTTGCCACAATATCCATTGCAACCTTGCAGAGATATAGATTGGTACCGATGCCGGCGGCTGCCGTGATCCCTGTATTGTCAAGAACGTCCCGGATGATTTTTGAGGTCAGCTCTTTCGGCGTCATTTTATAGGTCTTCAGATACTGTGTTACATCCATAAACACTTCATCGATGGAGTACACATGCATGTCCTCCGGAGCAATGTACTTTAAATAAGTATTGTAGATAATTGTGCTGTACTCCAGATAGAATGCCATTCTGGGAGGGGCTATAATGTAGGAAAGCTCCAGCTCCGGATGTGCCTCCAGTTCCGCGGCAGAGTAGGAGGAACCTGTAAACTGTCTGCCGGGGGCTTTGCTTTTCCGCTCCCGATTTACCTCCCTTATCCGCTGTACGACTTCAAACAGCCTGGCCCGCCCGGGAATGCCGTAGCTTTTCAGGGAAGGCGACACCGCCAGGCAGATTGTCTTCTCCGTTCGTTCGCTGTCCGCTACCACAAGATGCGTGGTGAGAGGATCCAGCTGCCGTTCCGTACATTCCACGGACGCATAAAATGATTTCAGGTCAATTGCAATATAAGTATGCTGCTCGGCCATGTGCGTCTCCTCCTTTATCATACCATCAGTCATACTGCAGACCGCCAGGATTTACAGTGATGCCTCTGGAAAAGTATCTGGCTGGCGGTCAAATTTAACCGGTGCACAGTTTATTATAGCAGAATATATGTTCGGATGCAACTGTTTGAACAGGAGCTGACTTACAAGGACGGCGCCCAGGTTGCCTGCGGATTCGGCATGGTCTAGGTGGAGGAATTCATGTCGGTCTGGCGGCAGTGTGAGGAGCTGATGGATCGGGGGCTGGTGCGTTAATCGGCATGAGCAATATGACTGTCCCTAAGCTGGAGGCAGTCCTGCCGCTTTGCCGGATACAGCCTGCTGCACTGGAGATGGAGCTGCATCCGTCCTTCCAACACGCAGAGCTTTACAGGATGGGACTGCAGGCGGAGGGGATCGGATGAAAGACAGAAATGCCCGGCGGGGAAGGGAAATATTGCCGGACATTTCTGCAGGGAGTTTTACAATGCGAAGACATAATCGTCTCCGTCCATTTCGTTCGTTTTCACGAAGCCTATGGACAGGTATAATCTCTGGGCTTTCTTATTGTCTGTCTCGGTGGACAGTTTAATGGGGATATCCGGGGCTGCGGTTTTCAGTATCTTTACAGCTAATTTTGCCGCGGCCCTGCCATAGCCCTGTCCCTGCCAGTCTCTGTCCAGGTAGAAACTCCAGTTATAGGCCGTCTCCCCGCCGCCCAGCCATCTTCGCAGGACGATGTAGCCAATCCGCTGTCCCTGGGAGCTGCGGATGATGCAGGGCAGATTGTCCCCGGGGTTCAGCCAGGCCCTTCCGATGGAAAATCCGGCGGGGTTGACATAATCCTCCTGTTCCGGATACAGACGGCATTCTACTGTGGCGTACCACAGATCGTCGTCATCCCGGATGGGCTGTATGCTGACAGCTTCCGAATGCCAGATTTCTTCAGGCAGAGATTTCAGTGGTTCTATCAGATTGTTTTTCATGGTAAATTTATCCTCCTTTTGGGTGAACATTATCTTTAATTTGGGTGAGTAGCATCCTCCTTCATGGTGAACGCTATCTTCTTTCTGGGTGAGCACATCCTCCTTCATGGTGAATGCTGTCTTCTTTCTGGGTGAGCACCATCTTCGCTTTTGGGGAACGTTATCAGTCCCTGGGCACCGGTTTGGTAGGGGTCAGTACCATGCTCCACTTTCCCCGGAGGGCAGAAAGATACTGCTCATGGGAGATGGGTATGCCCCACTCCTAACCTTCCTCAATCCATCTGTCAATCGTAGTTGCGTTCTGTTCTGTATATTTCAAGACTGCCTCCTTCGCTGTGGGGTTCTGAAGTTTTTTGGTTTCTTTTAAAGGGATTATACAGTGAAAGCATGTAAATATCAACATTTTTCGCTCGCTTTCTGTGATTACGATATGATTTTTCTTGTTCGCCTGGTGCCATCGTAAGGTGTTTTCGTGCGCATTTGGCACAAAATCTCCAAAGTTTCGGACGGCCGATTATGCCAGTTGGCAAATGATGACGAGTGCAGTCTCCAGGAGCAGCCGGATGACATGATGCAGGAGATGGACTTTTTTCCGGCGGATGCCGTTGAGCAGCGTGCCGGCAGAAATCCCTGCCATTCCGGTGATAATGACGGGCAGCATGCTGCGGCTTTGGATTACGGAGAGCAGCGCATATGCCAGAAGCAGCAGACATCCGGTTTCGATACAAATGGGGTAGGTATTTCATGGGAAAACGCTTTTTTTTCAAGGGAAGCAGGAGGGGTGCTGCTTGCAGGCAGGGGGCCGTCTCCAGGAGGAGTATCCTCTGTGGCAGAAGTACTGCCTGCGGCATCCCGGGAAGTTTGCTTCCACAGGGCGAACAGCATTAATATGGCATAAAACACTACCAGGAACAGTCCTAAAATCTTCATTTTGCACCTCCGTACCCTTCTTTGCGAGGGTGTTCTTTTTGATTTACTTGCTGACAACTGATTACATTAATAGTAGCTCTCCGGCCTTTTATGCGTGGTGGGGCAGCCAACCCTGCCCTACAGGCTTTATGCATGGGGGTTCACTGTAGGGCAACATTCCCGATTCCGATATCGGGCGGCGGGATATGTGGGTCTCCGGGTATATCTGCGCACTCTTCCGGAACAGCCGCTGGAGAGTGCTGCTCCCGGGAAATGGTTTCCGGGCATTCCCGCCCGTATTCCAGAATATCCCCCGGCTGGCAGTCCAGTACGTCGCAGATTGCTTCCAGAGTGGAAAAGCGGATGGCGCTGATTTTCCCGGTCTTCATTTTGGAGAGGTTTACATTGGCCACGCCCACCCGTTCCGATAATTCTTTCAGCGACATTTTCCTGTCCGCCATGACCCGGTCAAGTCTCATGATAATCGGCATTTTATTTACCACCTCACAAAGTTTCGTCTGACAATTGCTGTAAACCGCATCCGTATTCAAAAATTAGGGAAAGGCAGTAGAGAACCAGTCCCATGACCAACCCGGCCGGACTGATGTTCCAGGCCGGTGCACCGATGGTGTAGTAATCTACCAGGGCATCGGAACAGCTGCCTAGGATTCCCAGGAGGAGGCAGATGAGGGCGGTTTTTTGAGCAGAATGGCATTGGGCCGGGTGAAGGGCAGCCCTGTGAGGAGCGCGGCGCAAGCGGGAACCTCTTGCGTCAGGAGATTCGGGAGCGTTGAATGGGATATCCGCCGGTATCAGCGCAGCCCTGTTCTCTGAGCGTGCCCAGTACAATTCGACTAATAAATTGTCTTCAATATAGCTTCCTCCTTTGTCTCGGATTAGGTTTCTTCCTCTATCTACTCGGAAGAAAATGGGTTTGGTTGCAGATTATGTAAAAAACCGGAAGATTTATTTCATTATAAAGCTGTTTGGCTCAGCGGGCAAGATGACTTGGCAGGCAGACAGCAGGGCACGATTTACGGCGGCGGACGGATGAAAAATAAGGAGTTGTATAGTTCAAGAAAACATGTTAAACTAACCATGGCAGTGGATGAATGTGTGCAAGGTTAAATGTGGTAACTCAACAACACATTTTTAGAACTTGCGCTGTGTAAGTGACCTGGTACAATAATGCAGTGCGGATTTGTATGGCAGGAGCGGGATAAGACAGTACAGATGGTAAACAGACAGTTGGAAATGATATACATCCTAATGAATAAAGGCACCGTGACGGCGGAGGAACTGGCAGAGCATTTCGAGGTTTCCCCGCGCACCGTTTACAGGGACATCGAGAGTCTGTCCATGGCGGGAATTCCGGTCTATGCCAGCAGGGGCAAGGGCGGCGGCATTCACCTGATGGACAGGTTTGTTCTGGACAGGAGACTGCTTTCCCGGGAGGAGCAGGGCAGGATCCTGGCCGCCCTTACCAGTCTGCGGGAGACCGGAGCCGTCCAGGACGGGAGGATTCTGGAAAAACTGGAGACCTTTTTTGAGGCGGAGCCCATGGACTGGGTGGCCATTGACTTCTCCGACTGGAGCGGCAGGCGGGGAGAGCTGTTCGGACAGATTAAGGAGGCAATCCTGGGCAGGCATGTGATGGTGTTTGATTATTACGGACAGCACGGGGACATGGTCCGCCGGGAGGTGGAGCCGGTGCAGCTGCTTTTCAAGGAATACACCTGGTATGTGAGGGCCTACTGCCGGATGCGAGAAGCCATACGGCTATTCAAGGTGCTTCGGATGAAGCGTGTGGAGGTACTGGAGGAGGTTTTCGAACCGGGGCAGAGACACAGAGAGGAGAGCACAATGCCGGGAACCGCTCCGGAAAACAGGAAGGGTGAGGGCATGGGAGCGGCTGGAGAACCGGAAGCAGACGTGGAAGCGCAAAACGCCAGGGAAAGGGAACCGGAAGCAGACCGGGAGCCGAATAATACGATGGAACAAAACACAATGGACGAAATCGTCTTCCGCATAGACAGAAAAGAAGCTTACCGGGTCTACGACAAATTCGAGGAGGATGAGATTACGGTGACATCCCGGGGAGATTTCGAGATCCGGATGTGCTGTTCCGTGGACGACTGGGTTTTCGGGCTGATTCTGTCATTTGGGCCATCTGCCACAGTGCTTGGTCCGGAATGGGTGCGGGAGGAACTGGAGAAAAGGATCCGGCAGATGGCGGAGATTTACGGCGTCTGATTTTTTCGGACGAGACTTATACCATATATAAACCGGCCCGGGCAAGGGAAGATGCGGAACCAACAAATTGAAGGGAATAAAAATAGATGAAATTATTAAACATTGCCTTATTGCAGACTGCCCCCTGCAATACACTGGAACAAAATCTGGAAAAGGGCATCCGGAATTGCACCCGGGCAAAGGAAATGGGCGCGGATATTGCGCTTTTTCCGGAAATGTGGAGCAACGGCTACCGCATTTATGACCGTCCTGTCAGTGAATGGAAAGCGGAGGCTGTCTCGGCAGACAGCGATTTCGTGAAGGCCTTTGGCAGCCTTGCCAGGACGCTTCATATGGCCATCGGCATCACTTTGCTTGAAAAATACGGAGATGCTCCCCGCAATTCCCTGATTCTTTTTGACAGATTTGGAGAGCGGAAGATGATTTATGCCAAAGTGCATACCTGCGATTTTGATGTGGAGCGGAATCTGACGCCCGGGGAAGATTTTTATGTCACTGCACTGGACACGGCCTGCGGGGAGATAAAGGTGGGCGCCATGATCTGTTACGACAGAGAATTCCCTGAAAGCGCCAGAATTCTGATGCTGAAGGGGGCGGAGCTCATCCTTGTGCCAAATGCCTGTCCCATGGAAATCAATCGTCTTTCTCAGCTCCGCGCCAGGGCTTATGAAAACATGACGGCCATTGCTACCTGCAATTATCCGGAAGCGGTGCCTGACTGCAACGGCGGTTCCAGTATCTTTGACGGTGTGGCGTACCTTCCCGAACTGGAGCATTCGCGGGATACCTGCATTCTCCAGGCGGATGGGAAAGAGGGGATTTACATGGCCGGGCTCGATGTGGAGCAGCTGCGCAGCTACCGTGAAAAGGAGGTGCACGGGAATGCCTACCGCCATCCCGGGAAATACGGGCTGTTAGTCGACACAAAGATTGCCGCTCCGTTTGTCAGGCAGGATTATCGGGAGTAGGGAAGAGGCTGCAGACTACAGGAACTGCTTCGCCAATGGAACATGATGAAACAAAAAGGTGTAAAGCCAGACTCTACACCTCTGATAATTATGACAGTTGCTTATTTTGTTGCTTTAGTGCTACTCTTTAATCATATCAATATCATTGAGATTTACGCCGGCAACATTCAGAATTGCTTTTAAAGTAAGATATTCTTTTTTTAATTCAGCATATGTTTCAGTAGCATTTTCTTTTTTGGCCAACTGCATATATGCTTGAATCTTTTTGAAATCATCAAGAGCTGCTTTTGTAATTTCAAGACCATTCGGCATATAATCACCTGCTTTCCGGAGGATACTTGGTTATTAGTTGCTACCCTTATTATAGCAATCAATGTCAAATATGTAAAGCCTCATTTGATTATTACGCAGCTCCCTAATTCGTCCCTGATTCATCCTTTTTTCTCTTTCCATATAAGGTAGAGAGACAAGATGTGGCAAGCAGATCGCTGATGGGCTGCGCAAAGAAAATGCCGTTTACGTCCAAAACGAGCGGAATAATGATTATGGACGGCACAGGTCGGTTGATCGACTGGAAAAAGGTAGTAGCAAGCATGATAAAGCCGAGGGCAACCGCAGAATCATGGGAAAGAGCTTCCCGTTTGAGTAGTCGACGTTTTTCGTATTCATTACCATACCTCCAATATTCACATTTTGCCAATATATTCTCATGATCTGTATTTTGTGCTGCATGCCGCTGAAATTTGCAGTAAGCTACAACAAATCCGCCATTACTATGGTGGCGTTAAGGCTGCCGGCTATATATGTTTGGACAAAATCTAATAATTGATTTTGATGAGATTATCGTTTATACTGTACAAAAGCGTTCCGGCCTTTCACGTTTCCCGCATGCGGTGGGGGCTGTCCAGGAGGTATTGATATGACCAGCCAGCAGTTAAAATGTTTCGTGCTTGTGGAGGATAAGTTGAATTTTACAAAAGCGGCCGAGGAAATGTTCCTGTCTGTTCCAACCGTTACCCACCACATCAAAACGCGAAAATGATCAGGCAGCCATTCTGCCTGCCAAATGTGGATACGGTGTGGCCATTCTTCCGGAATTTTTCATACCGCCGCAGTCGGATGACTTGATTGTCATTCCGCTGACGGACGAGGGAGATGTCATGGACTATGGAGTTGCCTATCACAAAGATAGCGAGACGGAGTGTATAAAAAATATCGTTGGGAATTTTTGTTATGCAAAATAGAAGGGCAGCATGCTGTTGTTATCTAAAGTAAAGAGGAGATAGTCAATGTATTATAATATAATCCGTCTTATAGATAAACCGGAAATAAAGGATAAAGCCGCGGAATGGTTCCATGCAAAATGGGGCATTCCCTTAGAGGCGTATCGGGAAAGCATGGAAGAGTGTCTGAGGGCGAAAAATCCGGTTCCCCAGTGGTATGTTGCGATGGAAATCGATAAAATTATCGGCGGAATGGGCGTGATTGAGAATGATTTTCACGACAGGAGAGACCTTGCGCCCAATGTCTGTGCGGTTTACACGGAAGAAGAGAAACGGGGCAGCGGCGTGGCAGGGACACTGTTAAATTATGTCTGTTCCGACATGAAGGAAAGAGGAATTTCCACACTTTATCTTTTGACAGACCATACTTCTTTCTATGAACGGTATGGTTGGGAATTCTTCTGTATGGTGCAGGGGGATGGCGAAGCCGATATGTCAAGGATGTATATTCACAGGAGCTGAATTTTCAGGAAGGCAGTTTTGCCGGGGAACTGCAGTTCCTGACACAAAAATAAACAGGAGGCGCAGAAGTATGTTCAGGGAACTTCGCAGAAAAAAGCAGGAACTATCCATGGAGGAAAGCATCCAGATCCTGAAAGAGGGAACATCAGGGGTTCTGGCTCTGTGCGGCGATGAGGATTACCCTTACGCCGTGCCCATCAGCTATGTATATGAGGACTCAAAACTGTATTTCCACGGGGCGAAAAGCGGCCATAAAATAGACGCGGTGAGAAAATGGGAGAAAGCCTCCTTTTGCGTAATCGCCCGGGATGAGGTGGTACCGGAGAAATATACCACCTTGTTTAGAAGCGTGATTGTCTTTGGCAGAATCCGCATTCTGGAAGAGGAAACGGAAATCAGAAATGCGGCACAGGCGTTGGCCGTAAAATACTATCCGGATGACAGTGAGGCAGGGCGGCGGAATGAAATTGACAGGTATTGGGAAACGCTGTGTATGATGGAATTGTCCGTGGAGCATATCACAGGAAAAGAGTGTATAGAACTGGTGAAAGCAAGGCAGTGACGGTAGACGGATTTTCCGGGTATGACTGCAATGCCTGTAATTACGGTATATCAAAAAAGAGGAAAAGTTTTAAAATATGACATACTGATGTCATATTATGCGGAGTATACTGGATTTATTCCTGACAGGGCCAGATAAAAGCGGCAGGCATGTGCATCAGGTACCTTCCGGAGATTTCGGACGGTGCAGTGAGGCGTTCGGTGCCAGATAAAAGCGGCAGGCATGTCCGCCGGGTACCCTGAAACGGAACCGAAGACAAAAAAATGCGGAATGAAATCCAGGAGGACGACACTATGGAAAACAACACAAAACAGGAACTGAAAATCTGCCAGAGCTGCGGGATGCCCATGCAGGAAGACCAGTACGGAAGCAACCAGGACGGGAGCAGGAACGAGAAGTATTGCTGCTACTGCTATAAAGACGGGGCATTTGCCCAGGACTGCACCCTGGAGGAGATGATTGAATTTTGCGCACCCTTTGAAGTGGAGGGCGGCAGGGCTAAGACATTGGAGGAAGCAAAGGCCATGCTCGGTGAATATTTTCCCACATTGGAGCGGTGGAGGGCATAAGGAAGTGTGAAAGAGAAGGAAGAATGAGGAGGAAACCACCGTGTTGGAGATACCGGAAAGCCTGACCATAGCAAAACAGCTGAACGGAACCATTAAGGGACTTAAAGTCAGCAGCGTGGAGGCTGCCCACACGAAGCATTCCTTTGCCTGGTATAGCGGAGAGCCGGAATTTTACGCAAAGATCATGGAGGGCAGGCAGCTTGGGGAAGCCATAGGATGGGGCAGTTACTTGGAAATCTCATTGGGAGATTACTGTTTTGCCGTTGGAGACGGTACGAATCTGCGATATTATGCGCCCGGGGAGAAGCTGCCCGGACGCTACCAGACCAGGATTGTCCTGGAAGACGGAAGCAGCCTGGTCTGTACGGTGCAGATGTACGGTTCCATGTTCCTGATCCGTCCGGAAGAATACGACAATTTTTACTATCAGGTGGCAAAAGAGAAGCCCATGCCGGGAACCGGGGATTTTGACTATGCCTATTTCCGGGAGTTGAAACAGGAGGCCTCCGGAACTCTGTCCATGAAAGCCTTTCTGGCCACGGAACAGCGGATTCCCGGCCTGGGGAACGGCGTGCTCCAGGATATCCTGCTCAGGGCAGGGCTTCACCCCAGAAAGAAGGTAGGCACTGTCCCCGAGAGCCGCTGGAAGCAGGTCTACCAGGCTGTTACCGATACTTTGGAGAAAATGACGGCTGCAGGAGGACGGAACACGGAGAAAGACCTTTTCGGCAGGCAGGGCGGGTATTCTGTGATGCTAAGCAGGAATACCGTGGGAAAGGGTTGCCCTTACTGTGGGACAATCATCCAGAAGGCCAGTTACCTGGGCGGGACGGTGTATTTCTGCCCTGGCTGCCAGGAACTGTAGCCCGCGCTTGGCCGCCATGCAATCTGATCATATTGATAGAATTTATCATTACAAATGAAAAACAGCCTGACGGGAGTTATGGGACATAGAGAGAATCCCATAGCTTCCGTTAAGCTGTTTTATACTGACCGCACATTGATATTTGAAAGTGATTATGATATACTCAGTTCAATAAAGCGGATTTTAATAAAGTGATCCGCGATTCCGAAGACTGGAACAAACACTGTATACGCATAAATGAAAAGAGCTGATAATGATGGCCAAATCTCCGTATTTTCCGCCCGAGGACTGGACTGGTACTGGATGGCCGGGACAAGCGTTTGCGTTTCCTGGGAATAGACGGCATCTTCACCGCTACCGCCTGTCCTGACTGCGGCAAGCCAATGAAGTTTGTAGCCAAACTTTCGTGGGAGATGCTGGACTTTATGGAGGGCAACTGCTATGTGGAGATGTGTCCGGAGTGTCAGGCGGAATCCATGCACCACCAACAGACTTGACAGTAGACAAATGCGGAGATAGGCAGGGGACGGAGAGCCGCCGGGATTGAAATGGCAGTACAGACGGAAGCCGGGAAGGGAGCGGAATGAAAATAGGAGAAGCACAGGAAATCTACAGGCAACAGGTAAGGGCATATCAGAAGGAAAAGGCATCCGTGTCAAAGCAGTTGCAGAATCTCCGCCGCCGGATGGAAGTGCACACGGAAGGCAGAGAACAGTATGAGTCGGAAGCCGCTACCCTGGAGTTGACGCTGGATGCCTTGAAGGAAAAGCAGGAAGAGTATCAGGACTATTTAAGCGACTTGACAGAACAGTACTGTGCCTACTGGAATGCTGCGGTTTCGGAACAGCAGGCGGACGCGGCAGAGGAATATGCGGTGGACATGGCGAAGATTATGGAAGTGGCACGGCGCATTATGCGGGGGGCCATTGTGCCTGCGGCCGATGAGAAGAAGTTGATGGAATACAGTGAGGAAATGTACCAGACGGCGAAAAGTATCGGGGCTATGGTACAGCGGCAGAAGCGGGAAAAATACGATTCTCTCTGGGAAGACGAGGAGGAGAAGGCATACGATGATCCCCGGGAGGCGGCAGAAAACGGGGAAGTGATGTATGAGGGGCCTCATGTGGTGGAACCGGCTGCCGTTGCGGCTTCGGCTGTGGAGGGCTGAGCAAGACAAGGCAGAAAAAGCTGCATGCCAGAAAAGGCGGGCCAGAATCCTGGGCAGATGAGAGGAGCAGGAAATGCTGCATTTGGCTATATGTGACGACGACGGGAGAACTCTGGACTATCTGGCCGGGGAAACTGCGGACTGGGCAAAGGCGGAAGGAGAGGCATGCTGTGTGGAGCGGTATGTTTCTGCAGATGCCTTTTTGTTTGCATGGGAAGAGCGGAAGGACACAGATATATTGCTTTTGGACATTGAGATGCCGGGAACGAACGGAATGGTATTGGCAAGGCGGCTTAAGCAGTTGGGGAATCCGGTGAGTATCATTTTCGTTACCGGGAATCCGGAATTTGCATTGGAGGGCTATGACCTGGAGGCGGTATCCTATCTGCTTAAGCCCGTGAAACGGGAACGGTTGTGGGCTGCGCTGAGCAGGGCAGGAGAGCGGGTGCGGGACAGGGCCGCTATACTGGCTCCGCTCACGGCAGGAGAAGTGGAGAAGGTGTATGTGTCGGATATTTGCTGTCTGGAAAGCCGCGGGCATGACTGTATCCTGTGGAGAAGGGACGGCAGGGAGCTGGCCTGCAAAACCGGAATCCAGCAGCTGGAGCAGGAGCTGAAGGAGTGCGCCGATTCTTTTTTTAAACCCCACAGGTCTTATTCCGTGAACTTGGAACATGTGGAGCGGATCGGTAAAAAGGAAATCCGCATGGACAACGGGATGGAGGTTCCCATTGCCCGGGGGAAATGGGAGGAACTAAACCGGGCTTATGTGGAGTATTTCCGCAGACAGAGCTTTTGAAGACAGAAATGCTTAAAGGTCCGGAATTGCGCTTTTTCCGGTAATGTATTTGTGAGCAGAGCATTTCAAGTGTTCTGCCTTGTTTGACAGAATAATATAGGCTGGTTTTTGCGCTTGAGTATGTTATGGAGAACCATATCATGGCTGAGGGAAAAGGGAATGGATGTTCTCTGGAATAAAAGGAGATAATAAATAAGCGTAAGCAAAACATGGAGGAAACGGTCTGTATGCTGCAGTTGGGAATCTGGCTGATGTGGTTGGTACTGTACCATTATTATATAGAACAGATATGTAATTTGGAGAAGGGATATAAAAAGAGAGTTGTGGTGTGGGGAATGACCGGAGGAGCCCTTCTGGCAGTGTGGGCGGTGACAGTGGCAGGGCAGATTTCCCGGGGAAGCGCCGGAGGGTTGTTTACCGAGGCAGGTCAGGATCCAGCAGGAGCTGTAGGAGCATTGTCTACAGTGGCAGTGTCTGAAACGGGAGAGGCATTGCCTTCTATGGTAGGGAAGGAGAGGTCAGGAGGAAACGGAGTATGGTCTGCCGAGGCAGGTCAGGAGAATGGAGTAGTTGCGGGAGTATGGTCAGCGGAGGCAGAACAGGAACCTGGTGAAGTTGCCGGAATATGGCGGGTTTTGGCGGAGAAGCCCGGAAGTTTCGCGCCAGGCTGGCCTGCCCTGTGGGGGTGGCTCCTTACGGTGCTGATCTTCTTTTTATATGTGTTGTTCTATGACAGGGAACCATTCGGGCAGCAGTGGTGGAAAGTACTGGCGCCAGGCATGCTGCTGACCCTGTGCGCACAGGCTTCCGGAGCGGTGCTGCCGGTACTGCTGAACGGGACGGTGATGGTATTTTTCCTATGGATGCTGGCATACGCGAAGGGCTATTTCCGGATAGGGAGCGGTTTCCTGAACGCATCTGTATACGGAATTTTGTGCCTGTATGTTTGGAGTAACAGGGGAACGGCGGATGCGCGGACGCTTCTCGGAATTTTGTGCCTGGAGCTTCTTTTGTTTCTATGTCTGGAGGGAACCCTTTCCTTCTGGAACCGGGGGTTTCAGGCCAGGACGGAACTTTTTCAGAGAGATATTTTGAGCCACCAATATGAGGAAGTGAAGGAAATCTACCTGAACATGCGTGGGTGGAGGCATGACTACCACAATCACCTGCAGGTGATGAAGGCCCAGATTGCTGCGGGACAGTTGGAGGAAATGAAGGACTACCTGGATGATCTGGAGCAGAATCTGGATGAGGTGGACACCTATGTAAAGTCCGGAAACCTGATGGCAGACGCCATTTTAAACAGCAAACTGTCCCTGGCGGGGCAGAAGGGAATCCGGGTGAACTGCAAGGCCATTCTGCCGGAGACGTTTGCCGTGGAGGATGTGGACCTGTGCGTTCTGCTGGGCAATCTGCTGGACAATGCCCTGGAGGCCTGTGAAAAGATTCCGGCGGAGCAGCGTTTCCTGCGCATTTATATGGTGGTGAACAAATCCCAGCTGTATATATCCATCCAGAATTCTGCCAGGGAGGAACTGGACTTCAACGAGAGGAATTACATTTCCACCAAGCGGGGCAACCACGGCCTGGGCATGAAGCGGGTGAAGGCTCTGGCGGACAAGTATGAAGGATTCCTGACCTTGGCCAACGAGCCGGGCATTTTTGCCGCGGAGGTGACGCTGCCGCTGTGAGCGGTCGGTTATATATAGACCGAAGCGGTGCCAGTGCTGTATGGATAGAAAAGGATGCGGGTGCCTTGTGATGCTGAAGGAACACACAGGGAAAAGAACCTGAACGCGGAGAACGCCTGAGAAGAAGCCGCGAGGGCTTCTTACATTTCGTGCTGCAAATTCAACATTTCGTGCGACAATCCCCCAATTGGGGGATTTTTATATTATGGTGGTTTTAGAGAGAGTGGTCAGCCGGCTGCGCAGAGACAGCAGTACAGGGCAGGAAAAGAGGCTCCATGCCTGTCTGGAACTCTGAGGAGAAAGAGACAGCGGTACGGCTTCGGAAAGGAGATCGTTGCACAAAGCATAAGAGGCAAGGCAAGGGGAAGGAAACGAGAAGAAAGGAAATAAAAGGAAAAGATGGGAAGAGAAAAGAAGAAAAGAAATACAAATGCAGAAGAAAAGCCAGCCAGGAAAAAGAAAGCAGAAGAAGCGGCGGATTACAGGCGCTACCCCCTGTGGGACAACTACAGATCCGCTTTCTCCAGATTCCGAAAAATCATGGGAGCCCGGTATCTGGCAGTCATGGGAGGCCATATCGTCCTGGCCGTCCTGCGCCCCTTTGCGGCCATGGCTCTGCCCAGCGCGGTGGTTTACCTGTTGGGAAGCGGGTGGAAGCCGGAGCTCATCTTCCTGTCCATGGCAGGGTATGTTGTGGCGCTGCAGGCCATGGGTACAGCCGGGGATTATCTGGGTTCGGCGAGCAGGAAGGGAAGATTTATGTTCCGCATACGCCTGGGAGCGGAACTGTTTGAGGCGGCCCTGACGGCGGATTTTCAGAAGTTTGAGAGCGCCGAAGGCCAGAGGAAGATGGAAGGGGCAAGGGGAAATATTTATTATGGCAATGATACCGGAATAGAGGCCTTTCTGGACGCGTTTGCGAATGCGGTTATCGCTCTGGCAGGGTTGGCTGTATATTCCGTGATCATAGGCAGAATTCATTTCTGGCTGCTATTGCTTCTGGCGGGTTCCTCGGGAGTGTGTATGGCGGTGAATGTATACGCGGATCAGCGGACCATCAGGCATGCGGAAAAGTATATCAAGGTCAGTCAGGGATATGAGTACCTGAAACGGGAGGTTCTGGTTCCGGCCAACGGCAAGGATATCAGGCTGTATCGGATGTGGGACTGGTTTCGGGCGGCATTCGGGAAGATGACGGAGGAAATGGCTTACTGGAGCGGCAGGCAGAGAAACTGTTCCATCAATGCCTCTCTCTTTGAGAAAGCACTGTCCGCCGTAAGAGATCTGCTTATATACGCTTATCTGATTCATCAGATGGCACTGGGAAATATAAATCTGGCAGGTTTTCTGCTCTGCGTGGGAATCGTGGGAGGCTTTGGGGGATGGATGAATTCCCTGACGTCGGCTATGGGGGAAATGTTGAAAAATAACCGCTACATGAGTCGCTACCGGGATTTCCTGGACTTTTCCAGAGAGGATTCCCGACAAAATGCTAAGGTGGCGAATTCGGGCAAAATCCACGAAATTCGCCTGGAACATGTTTCATTTTGTTATGAGAACCCTTCCAGGGAGGAAGGGCAATCAATGGAAGAGAACCATTCAAGAAAGGATGCGGTCCACGATCTGACCCTGACTATAAGGCCGGGGGAAAAGCTTGCCCTGGTGGGGATGAACGGCGCCGGAAAATCTACCCTGATCAAGCTGATATGCGGCCTGTACAGGCCCACTTCGGGGAAAATATACCTGGACGGCCAGGATGTGTCCCTGCTGTCGCCGGAGGATTACAGGAAGGAGTTTGCGGTGGTGTTTCAGGAAGTATTCGCCTTTTCCTTCCCTCTGTCGGATAATGTCTCCTGCAGGGCGGCGGATGAAACCGATTTCGGGAAAGTGGAAAAGAGCCTCCGCGACGCAGGGCTGTGGGACAGGGTCCAGGAGCTTTCAGGGAGAGAACAGACCAATTTGAATAAGGATCTGGATGCCTCCGGCGTAACCCTGTCAGGGGGAGAACTTCAGCGGCTGATGCTGGCCAGGGCCCTCTATAAGGACGCGCCCATCGTGATTCTGGACGAACCCACCGCTGCCCTGGACCCCATTGCGGAGAGCAGGATGTATGACAAATATTTCCAGATGACACAGAACAAAACCAGTATTTTTATCTCCCACAGGCTGAGCTCCACCAAGTTCTGCCACCGTATTTTATATATGGAGAAGGGAAGGATTGTGGAGGAAGGCAGCCATGAGGCGCTGATGGAAAAGCAGGGGGCCTACGCCGCCATGTTCCGCACACAGGCGCAGTATTACGAGGAAGATTATCGGGAGAATGCGGTAATAACCAGGTAGCGCTGTGAGTTTATGTGCGCGATATTTGCCGTATTCTATTCTGTATCATAGCGTGAAAACGATAAGAAAGGAATCGGCAAGGACAAGGAGAATAAAAAGCGATAAGAAAGGCATTGGCATGGACATAGAAAATAAAAAGAAGCAGAATAAAGAGGGACTTGATAATAAGAGGCAGAATAATAAGAGAAGAGAGACAGCCGTATCAAAAAAGCTGCGGGAAGCCGTGAAATATCACAAGACAGGACTGGAATTGATGAAAATCGTACATAAAGTGGATTCTTCCGCCATTCCCCTGCGGATCATCAATACGGTCCTGCAGGTGACGGCCGCTTACCTGAACCTGTATCTGACGGCCAGGTTCATTGATACCCTGCTTGCAGGCCGGTTTGCGGAGGGATTTTTCCGGGGATGCGTGACGGTCCTGACAGGGCTTATCCTGGGAGCGGCAGCCCAGCTGGTGGAAAAGGCTTATGCAAAATCTTCCCAGCGCTGTTCCCTGGCTTTTATGGTGATGATGCGGGAGAAGGCAGCCTCCCTGGATTACGAGACCATGGAGCAGCCCCAGGTGTCGGAGAAGATTTTCACATCGGAGCGCATCGCTTCCATGTACGGAGGACTGGGCAGTATCGTGACATATTACCAGGGGCTGCTGACAGGGCTTCTGGAGATCGGGACGGCGGCGGGGATGATCGGCGTGCTGTGCTTCAGCCGTCCACGGACAAAAGGGTCTCTGCTTGCTTTTGCCGCCAGGCCGGCCGTCTCCGTGGCTTTGGTGCTCCTGTTCCTGGCTCTGATCATGGTGATCAGGGCCGCGGAAGCGTCCGGAATGATCAAAAATACGAAAAAATATCTCCAGGATCATGCGGGGATGGAAATGCAGCTGAATTATCTGTTGGCCAGAGTCATGATGAACCTGCAGGCGGCAAAAGTGATCCGCATGTACGATATGCAGGGGATGCTGATGGACAACATGGCAAAATGGAATGAAAAGAGCAGCGGGTTTTACGAGAATATGTGCGATGTGGAGACCAGGGGAGTATTGAACGCGAATCTCACTAATGGCTTTTTCACCGTATTCAGTTACCTGTTCGTGGCTGTGAAGGTGCTGACAGGCGCCATCACCATAGGCGCATTTACCCAGTATACGGGAGCCCTGATGAAGCTGGCGGGAGGATTTCAGGGTGTTACCTGGCACAACACGCAGATTAAGCGGGCCAATGACTACATGACGGATTTCCTGGAACTGATGAAGATGGAAAATAAGCATGCCACAGGAACCATTCCCGTGGAGAAGCGCCTTGACGGGGAGTATGAGATTGAATTTAAGGATGTGAGCTTCCGCTATCCAGGCAGTGAGGAGATGATCCTGAAGCATGTCAACTGTAAGCTCACCATGAAGAATAAGCTTGCTTTGGTGGGGGAGAACGGCGCGGGCAAGACCACCTTTATCAAGCTCCTCTGCAGGCTGTACGAGCCCACAGAGGGCGTTATCACCTTAAACGGCATCGACATCCGGAAATACCGGGAGGAGGAATACAGGGAGCTGTTCGGGGTGGTGTTCCAGGATTTCAAGCTCTTTTCATTCCCCCTGTGGCAGAATATTGTCACGGCATATGAACGGGATGACACCCGGCTGCAGGACTGCCTGGTCCGGGCCGGGGCGGCACAGTTCGTGGAGGGGCTTCCCCAGGGGACGGACACGCTGCTTTTCAAGGACCGGGAGGGCGGCGTGGATGTCAGCGGCGGGGAGGCCCAGAAGCTGGCCCTTGCCAGGGCGCTGTACAAGGACGCTCCCTTTGTGGTACTGGATGAGCCCACCGCCGCTCTGGACCCCATCAGCGAGGCGGAAGTGTATGCGGGCTTCCATGAGATGGTGAAGGACAAGACCAGTATCTACATTTCCCACCGTATGAGCAGCTGCCGGTTCTGCGACGATATCGTAGTGTTCCGGGACGGGGAGATCGTGGAGCGGGGAAGCCATGAGACGCTTCTGGAGAGGCAGGGGCATTACGCCGGAATGTGGCATGCCCAGGCGAAATATTATGTGACGGAAAACAAAGGCTGTTGACAGGCACTGGGTAAAAACGAAAAGCGGAAAGTTATAATTTCAGAACCACATCCACGAAAAATTCCCTGTCAGTGTTGGAAGCTTTGGCGGTACCGCCGTATTTTTCGGCGACTGCGGCAATAGAGGCAAGGCCGGTACCCAGTCCGCTGTGTCTGGTGGAACGGTATCCGGCTTTGTCTTTTTTCACATTTCCGTCAAAGCTGTTGGTGGAAACCACATAAAGTCTGTTTTCATGGCGGATCTCTGCGGTAAGGCAGAAGTAGCGGGAGCCTGGAGGAAGGGTCCGGCACCCGGCGATGGCGTTCTCCAGAAGGTTTCCGAACAATGCCGCCATGTCCAGCTCCGGAAAAGGCAGGGGATCCGGAAGTGCAATGTGCCAGTCGGTTTCTATGCCTGCGGAAGATGCCGCCTCCTGATAATAGCCGAACAGGGCGTTCAGGGCCGCGTTTTTAGAGTAGTTAACTACGGCGTTTCCTTCGAGGCTGACCTGGTATTCTGCCAGGTGTCTCCGGATGCTGTCTATGTCGTCGCGTTCCGCCAGGGAAGCTAACAGGCGTATGGAATGGCGGAAGTCATGGCGGAGCCTTGCGGTCTGCCGCATATATTCCTGCAGGGCAAGGTACTGGCGGGACTGCATTTCCAGGAGCCGGGTACGTTCTTGCAGCGCCGTGTGTTCCAGGATAACGTTGGCCCCCTGGTAGAAGAGCAGATAGATTGTCACAAGCACTGCCAGCGCCACGACTTCGAATGCGGGAAAAAGCAATTTCATCCGGCCTGCGTACAGGGTGCTGTAGGAACGCGGGACGGCAAGGATGTTGAAGAAAAAGAAAAGGGAAGACAATAGTGTAGTGGAGTGCCATACCCTGGCAGCGTCAAGTGTGTCCACAGTCTGGGTAAAATGCCGTGTGGCAGGATAGGAGAAAGCTGCCAGCAGCAGAAGGGAGAGCCCCAGGTGAAAGAGAGCTCCTTCCGGAGAAAGGTTTGCCGCGCCGGAGGCAGGGTGAAGGGCGGCATCCAGGGAATAGGCGAACTGGGCAGGGAAGGTTTCTATGGCACAGATGCCTGTATAGATGGCCAGGGCCCGGGGAAAGTCAAGGTTTACCGTGCGGCGGTATAGAAAAAAGAACACAACCAGGGACGGAAGAAGCATGGCATATATGTCGATGTGCAGCAGAACATGGAGTGCGGCGAAAACCAGGGAATAGGGCAGGAGCAGGGCGGTGCACAGGGCGGCGGTTTTTCCCGGGGAATATTTCATCTGGTTTTTTGCGGAAAGATAGCAGGATGCCGTACTGGGGATGAGAACCAGAAGCTGCAGCAGGATTGACAGCCACTTGTATGTATTTTCCATGAATCGTCCTCCTGTTATAAAATTCCAATCGGCAAACGTTTTTGAGTATGAGTTTATACTCGTGGGCGCATTTAATTGCCGCTTTCAGCTCTGGATTGCTGATGCGTTAACTCGTTATACCGTGAAAGTCCCGTAACTTGCTTTGCGGAAACCGTGCAGTCAAAATGAGCTCCCTTGCTCAATTCTTGACCATGGAATGCTTACTTGCATTCTATGGTATGCAAGACAGCCGTGCGCCAAATCGTATGCTCTTGCGGTTTGTGTGCATCCCGGTGTGCCATGTGCAGACGGCAATTAAGTGCGTTTGTGGGTATAAATTGCTGCGCATGCGGTACAAATTGCCATAAATGGAAATCGGGCAAGGTTTCTTTGGGGCAAGGTATTATTGATAGTGCATATGCTGCCGGCGTATTTTTTCGAAAACATAATCCTGTGCGGCCTGTTCAATTCGGGCCCTGTCCCGTACCCGGACCGGGAACCGGGCTCCTCCTTCCAGGATACAGCAATTATTTTCGAAGGTAACAATGTAGTCTGCATTTACCGCAATTCCCTTGTTGACGGAGAGAAAACGGGTATCAAAGTCAGTCTTTTCCAGGAATTCCGACATGGTCATACGGCACCGTATTTTTTCGCCGTCCGTCAGCGTAATATCAAGGTAATGGGCATCCGTGACAATGGAGCATATTTTGTCAGGCAGGATGCGGACCGTTTTCCTGCCCTCTGTAAGTTCCAGGTATTTAGGAGTCCGGGGGAGTACTTTCAGGGCGTCTGTCAGCACACCGAAAATACGCTGCCGGGAGAAGGGCTTGGTGATATATTCGAAGGCGTGGCAGGAAAAGGCGTCAGGCATGAATTCCCGGCTGGAAGTCAGGAAGATAAGGAGGCAGCTGCTGTCCAGGCTCCGCAGCTTCAGGGCGGCGGAAATTCCGTCCATTCCCTTCATGTAGATATCCATGAAGACAATGGAAAAGCTTCCCGCTTCAAATGCGTCAAGAAAAGCCCGGCCGTTTAAAAAGGGGACTGTTTCCGCCGGGCAGCGGGAGTGTGCGCTGAAATCCATACAGAGTCCGGCTATTTCGTTCAGGCATTCCGGATCGTCGTCGACAATTGCTATCTTTAAAATTAGTTCCACCTCAATTCATACTGAAATCCAATCTGATTTTACCATATAAAGATAGATTTATCAAATTCGGGACATCCCGATTTGGGGTAAATTTGATGTCTTTTCTGCCAGAAAACTGACTTTCCTGCCAAAAGGCTTTTTTTGCGTTCATATTTTGCTACAATTTGGAAATATGAAGAGTGGAGAGGGCGGGTATTTTCCCGCAGAATGTTCGTGCAGGCTGTAATTGGAAGATCCAAAACAGGAGCGGAGACAGACAGCTGCCGACAGGATGGCAGAAAGGGTGAAGGAGAGAATCTGAGGTATGGAGGAGAGAAAAAGCAGTATGGCAAAACGGAAGGAAGGTACGGGAAAGTCAGTGTGGAAGAAAGGATTGAGCTACAAAACGGTACGGCGGGGAACGGGGATCCTGTTGGCGGCGGCAATGGTACTTTCGTTGTTTTCCGCAGGGGAGACAGCCTGGGCCGGTTCTGTGGAGGGTTCGAAATCAGGGCAGCAGGAGACTGGTTTCGGGGGAAGTACACAGGAAAGGCCGTCAGCGGAGTCTGGTATGGAGGTGACGGTTCCGGAGAACCCGGCGGGAGATGGCACGCGCAGGGATAGTGGAAATGTCAGTGGTGCGGACGGCAAAGCGGCGGCTTCCGGTGCGGAGATTTCAGGGGAAGCAGATGCGGGCGGGAATCTGGTTAAGGAACAGCCGGAAGAAGCGGAGCCGCAGGGAAACTCCGAAGCAGGAGAGAGCACGGAGGATTCACAGGCAGAGGATAAGGAAGAACCGGAGCTGTCAGGAAAGCCGGAAGCAGGAGAGGAGGCGGAGGATTCGCAGCCGGAGGAACAGGAAGAACCGGAGCTGTCAGGAAAGCCGGAAGCAGGAGAGGAGGCGGAGGATTC
>CAJUCE010000030.1:0-34773 GCA_910584865.1 uncultured Acetatifactor sp. | reverse complement strand
AGGAAGAACCGGAGCTGTCAGGAAAGCCGGAAGCAGGAGAGGAGGCGGAGGATTCGCAGCCGGAGGAACAGGAAGAACCGGAGCTGCCAGGAAATTCGGAAGCAGAAGGGAAGCCAGAAGGTTCAGAACAGTCAGAAGGCTCAGGTCAGCCTGAAGAACCGGAACAGCCGGGAGACCCAGGTCAGCCGGAACAGGATGCGGATTCCTCGGACATGATCTGCGGCAGCACGCCCCCGGGGGACGAAGCCGCAGGGGAGGATGGAACGCTGCCTGCGGAGGGACTTTCGGACAGGGCGGCGGAGAGTGCAGCCCTGGATACAGGGCAGACATTTTCAGTGACATATGAAACTGTATCCGATTATAAGCATAGGATATATGCCAACGGACAGCCGTTGATTATAACTGCGTCTTCAACGGATGCAAGGTATGCGGAGCTGTATGTGGATTTGAATAATAACGGTGTGGGTGATCCGGAGGAGGAAATAACCGGGTTTAGAGGGGATGGCGAACTTAATGGCAACGGTATTTATTACGCGGAGGGGTATGGATATTTTCTGGTAAATTCTACTATATATGGCGGCGGGAAAGATGGGGAGGCCCGATATGATACAAGCATAAGGCTTACCGGAGGTTTTACTTCTTATGACGATATATATGACGGCAATTTTATAACCGTTTTGCAGATTTTCGGCGGAAATGCGAATGGGAATCTGACGGGCAGCTCCAATATACATGTGTCCGGCGGAAATGCATGGCTGGTATATGGAGGCAGCGAAGAGGGAACTCTGACAGGCAGTGCCGAGGTAAATATATCCGGCGGAAATGTGGGATTTGTCACAGGCGGAGGAGAACGGGCGGAAACAAACGGAAATACATCTGTGCATATAACCGGAGGGCGTGTGGAGAGAAAAATATACGGGGGAGGCATTTTCGGGCGGATTAACGGGGATACTTCCCTTCGGATAGAGAATGCCATTGTTAATTCGGTTTTTGGAGGCAATGAGTATTCCGGTACCGTCACAGGCAATACCAAGCTTGTATTCGGGGAGGGCGCCCAGGTAAACGGATGGGTCTATGGCGGCGGAGCCGGTTTTGATGATACAAAACGGACGGAAGTCCTGGGCAGCGCCAATATCATCATTAACGGCGGAGAGTTCTGGAAGAATGTCTACGGAGGCGGAGCCTGGCGGGGAGCTTGGGTAGGGGGAAGCAATATTACGGTAAACGGAGGAACCGTGCACTATGAAATGTATGCGGGAGGAGAAGAAACCTCTTATGTGGCCGGAACCTCAAGGGTTACGGTAAACGGCGGGTATGTAGACAGAATTTATGCATCCGGTGCAGGCTATAACGGCACGGAAGCTCTGGTGGAAAATGTGGATATCCGCATCCAGGGAGGTACTGTTGACAGCTTCTGGGCATTTAAGGAAAGACATGACAACGGCACAGGCAGTAATGTAGGGATTTCCGGTTCCCTGTCCTTTGAGCTGTCAGGAGGAAGCATGGGAAACAGTGCCATGATATTCGGACAGATTAATGAGAACGGAAATTATGACGCAGGAACAGGGTTGGGGAAGCTGCAGGATGTGAATATCTCGCTGAAAAACGGAAAGTGGCCGGAGCTTGCGCTTGCTGCTCCCATATCGGGGAATCTGTCTGTTACTTTGGAAGAGGCGGATGTAACCAATCTGAGAATAAAAGGGAATGTGCTTGGAAATGCAAAGGGCGCAGTTCTTTCCTATATTAATTGCGGAGAAGAGGGCAGTTGGAAGAGCAATCCCGGTCTGAAGGGTTCCTATATAGAGAAAAATCAATTTAAAACTATCTTGATTCAGGACAGTTATGTAAATTTTGACGACGATTCCTATTCCAATGACGATACCGGACTGAGAACCTGCACGGAGAAACTGATTGTGGACGGCGGCGCGCTGCGGGTGATCGGGCAGATTCAATCCAACATGCCGCCGACAGAATTTCGCAATAATCCACTGATTTTGCGCACCAGTCCGTCTTCCGCCCTGCACTTTGAGGAAATACCGGAAGGAAGCGCCGGATTTCAGTGGCTGAATGGGGAGGGAACGGGTGTTCCGAATCCCATGCCTGCGGCTGCATTTGCCCTTACGCCCCATGGGACGCCGGACAATTGCTTTGTATCCGGACATCCCGATTATGTGATTAAGACGGAAAACGTACAGGCGGGAGCTCCAGGAGAAGGCATTTTCTGGAAGGGACTGGGCTGGTATGTAGGGGAGCCGGAAGCGCTGTGCACCTGCAGTATATACGAATCGCCTCTGCGGGAGACCATGTTTCTCCTGCGAGGGGAGGGGGAACAGCCTGCCGTTACTTTGGCAACCCATCTCACAGGGGATACCAGTCTCGCACAAAACTGCAGAGTAACTTCCCACAGGGGAAAATCGCCCGATTTTTCCTACAGGGTGCTGCAGGAGGGTACTACGGCCCCCGATGCGGTCATTGCGGGAAGCAGTCTCACAACTGCCGGGCCGGGAAATGTCTATGTACATATCACCGGATCCCTGAACGGAAAATCTGTGGAGTATGATAGATATGTTCGGTTTTTGGGGGTTCCGGAGAAGGATGCCTGCAGTATTACCAGGGGAATGGAGGAAGATTTGTCTGTCCCGTTTGAAGGGCTTATGTTTGAGGGAACGGTTTCCTGGGCGCATTTGTGGGACAATTCCTTGCATCAGTATGTGGACAGCGATTGCTATTCTGTAACAGAGGAAGGGAACCGTCTGACTTTTCAGGTGAAAAAAGCATATCTGGAATCCCTGGAAATAGGAGGAAACGAGTTTTCCTTCCGGGTGCCCTTTCAGAATGAGCAAGGAGGTTATGACTTTTATGACTATTGTTTTACCATTGAGATTGTGCCTGTAATTGAAGTAAGTGATCCTGAGATAGGGCTTTCGGAAGAAGTTTTTTACTATGACGGGCATCCAAAGCTGCCTTTCGTGACAGTGAAGTATGGGGATGCGGTTATTCCGGAAGAGGAATACAGCGTAACATACGAAGAGAATACATCGGAAGGTACGGCACGGGTGATCATTACGGATAATCCCGGGGGGAGATATGCGGTAAACGGCAGCCGGACTTTTGAGATTGTGAATGAGTATGAGGCGGCGAAAGGGACGGATTATGTTGCGCAGCTGAATGGGGACGGCTGGGCAGGGGAAGATTTCGTGATCCAGGCAGAAGAGGGGTACCTGCTTTCCCTGGGAAACACCCTGGCGGATGAATGGGTTCCGTCCCTTAGCCGTGCAGAGGAAACCGGAGAGGGAACTGTGGTCTTTTATGTGAAAAATACGCAGACAGGGCTGATTTCCCGGGCCGTTACCGAATCCTACAAACTGGACCGGACTCAGCCGGAGGAGTGGGATATTACTTTTGACGGCATCTCCGTGAAGAGACTTCCGGAGGAAGCGGTGTCCTGGCAGTTGTTCGGCGGGGATGTACAGGTTGGGATCCGTGTGAAGGACAGTTTAAGCGGAATCCGCAGCATTTCCTGGCATCAGTCGGAAAGGGCGCTGTCCCGGGAGGAACTGGAAGCTTTTACCCAGTGGAAGCAGGAGCAGTGGACGGAGGAAGGCAGTTTCAGCGTCAGCGCCCGGGACGGGCAGAAATGTATTCTCTATGTAAAAGCGCAGGACATGGCCGGAAACATCCTGTACTTTGCCTCGGAGGGCGGAGAATTTGACATGAAGGCGCCCGTTGTCGGGGGGGTGACTGACGGCAGCACATATTACGTGACCCAGACAGTGACTGTGACGGAGGAGCACCCGGGGAGAATCACCCTGAACGGAAAGGAGGTTTCCGGGGACATTGTGCTTCCGGGAAACCGAGATGAGATATACCGCATTCACGCAGTGGACCAGGTGGGAAATGAAGCCCTGGTCACCATTACCATGAAGCCCGTCAGCGCTCTGGCGGAAACCATCAGCGGGATTGGCCCCGATACGGTGAAATTATCGGATCAGGAGATCCTGGAAAAGGTAGAGGATGTATTTGAAATCCTGCTTCAGGGACAGGGGGGAGACTGTACGGAGGAGGAGAAGCAGCGGATTGAGGCGGAGCTTGTACGGGTACGGGAGACTCTGGCATGCATTGAGAGAGTGCAGACGGCAGCGGAAACCATTGCCGCACTGCCTGACGCAGAAGGTGTCCGTCCGGATGATAGGGCCGCTGTGGAAGCTGCAGACCAGGCCAGGCAGGCATGGGAGGGCCTGACGGAACATGAGAAGACACTGGTTGACCCGGACAGGCTGAATCGGCTCCTGGAAGCACTGACGGATTATCGGATCCTGGAGGGCGACGGAAGCCAGTGGAAAAAGGGGACAGACGGCAGCATTGTCTTCAGGGTAAATGGTCTGGTCAGTAAATTTACAGGAATTCTGATCGATGACAGGGAAGTTGATTCCGGGCAGTATGAGGTAAGAGAGGGCAGTACGGTTATTGTCCTTGGCAGGAATGCCCTGGACGGCCTTTCCGCAGGCTCCCACAGCATTGCGGTTCTCTATCAGGACGGCAGGGTGGACGGGGTGTTTGAAGTATTGGAGGAGAAACCCGGAGAAGAGAAGCCCGGGGAGGAGAGCCCCGGGGAAGAGAAACCTGGGGAGGAAAAACCCGGGGAAGAGCCTGGGGAGGAGAAGCCTGGGGAAACCGAGAAACCCGGAGAAGATAAGCCGGAGGATGAGAATGGATCCGGAGGGAATCAGGACAGGGAAAAGGACGATGAGGAAAACGGCGACAATGGTGAAAAACGCATATCACCTTCCACAAAGGATGAACACCATCTGATGCAGTGGATGCTGCTCTGCATCCTGTCAGGTATGGGATTGGCAGGCGTTGGGGCAGGCTTTCTCAAAAAGAAAAGGAAATAACAGAAATTACTATCTTTTCCGTGCTTTTTGTGCTTATGTGGAGTAAAATAGGGGTAATCATATCAGCATACAGGAGGGAAGCGGGATGAAGATAGGAGAAGCATAGGCGGTTTACAGAGAGCAGGTAAGGGCATATCAGAAGGAGAGGGCATCTGTGTCAAAGCAGCTGCAGACTCTCCGCCGCCGGATGGAAGCGCATCCGGACGGGAAGGAACAGTACGAATCGGAGGCAGCTACTCTGGAGCTGACCCTGGATGCCCTGAAGGAGAAGCAGGAGGACTACCAGGATTACTTAAGCGATCTGGCGGAGCAGTACTGCGCCTATTGGAATAATGCGGCAGCGGAGCAGCAGGCGGATGCAGCGGAGGATTACGCGGTAGATATGGCGAAGATTATGGAGGTGGCCCGCCGCATTATGCGGGGCGCCATCGTACCTGCTGCCGACGAGAAAAAGCTTATGGAATATAGTGAAGAAATGTACCAGACGGCGAAAAGCATCGGAGCCATGGTACAGCGGCAGAAGAAGGAGAAATACGATTCTCTATGGGAGGACGAGGAGGAGAAAGCATATGAGGATCCCGGGGAAACAGCGGAAAACGGGGAAGTGATGTCCGAGGGGCCCGGGGTGGTGGAAGCGGCAGAGACCGTGGCTTCGGTGACGGCGGAAATGTGACGGGCAGGGGAAGACAGCGTTTTGATTTGGCATTTGTTCTAAACATTTGCCGGTCAGGGAGAGAACAGGAAGGGCAGCTTCAGGACAGGAGGACGGCATGAACAGGATTCTGCTGATAGACGACAGGGAACTGGGCGCTCTGATTCAAAAGAGCGTCCTGTAGGAAAACATAGAAGCCGACTGCTGTTACCTGGGGAGGGACGGTCTGGCAAAACTGGAAGAGAATAACTATCAGCTCGTCATACTGGACATTATGATGCCGGAGCTTGATGGGATTGTTGGGGCTGGCGGCAAGTTTGGGCAGGGTGAGGAGGGAAGAGGAGTGAGCTGTTTATCTCCATAATGACCTTTGCAATGGGCGATGTAAAGCCGCCCATTTTCCATATGGTAAACGAGGCGGTCTTGCATCGTTGATGCGGTGTCTTTCCCGGCTTTCAGGTCCTGGACGGATTTCTTCACATAAGCCATATTTAGCAGATGTATTATGGCCAGGGTAGATTTTGGCTATTTTACGTATTTTTTCTGCCTCCTTGTGCTAAATAATCAGATCGGCAATCTCTGAGAAGTTAATCAGCAAATCGTCATAGATATTAACCTTGATAACGGAATCAAAGGGATACTGGACGCTTACGATATCAGCCTCAAAATAATTTACGGTCACGGTCTTCCGGCGGGGATCCACAATCCAATACTCACGGACTCCGGCGTTTTTGTAGTAGAATGCTTTACGGATATATTCGTCTGACGGATTGCCGGGGGAGACAATCTCGATGATAAAATCCGGGGCGCCGTTACAGCGCTTTCTATCCAGTTTGTTTTTATCGCACACAATCATGATGTCGGGCTGTACCACCGTGAGGGGACGGTCTGACAGTTTTACATCGAATGGAGCGGGGAATACCTGGCATTCTCCCCCTTTTTTCCGGAGGTAGTTGCGGATGGATACAAGCAGCTCCGTGAGGAGTGTCTGGTGGATTTGCGACGGGCTGGCCATGTAATAAATCTGGCCGTCAAATACTTCCGCCCGGACATCTTCCGGGAGGGCTTCATATTGTTCTAAGGTGGTAATTTGAAATTGAGGCTGTGCCGACATGGATAACGCTTCCTTTCCTGAGTATTAGGCTTTCTATTTTATGCAGATTATACCAGAGTCTACAGTATAAAACAATGGATTTGTGAAGCATTATTTTCTGAATATTAATGCGTCTTTATTTTAAGGAAACATTTTATGAAGCAGCATGGTTTCAAAACGGTGGTGCTGAATTTTTTCCATTATTTGCCTGATTTGTGCTGAATGATCCTCTACGAGGATGCCTCTTCCTTTATAATTTTAAAAGAAACAAGCTCTCCGGTATTTTTCGCATGGGGACCGCCGCAGATTTCCTTAGAATATCCGGGGATTGTGTACACTTTTACCATTTCGGCATATTTCTCCGAAAAAACGCCCACAGCGCCTTCTTCATAAGCCCTCTCAGGAGTCATTTCTTCCAGAATGACATCAATCCTTTTCCGGATAACCTCATTTACGATATCCTCGACTCTCTCCAATTCTTCCTTTGTGACCTTTCGGCCAGAAGAAAAATCAAATCTTAAGCGTTCGGATCCTTTTCCAGAATTTCTTCAAGCATTTGCATAATGGGAAGAAATAACCCTGTGTCGTACACATTGGTTTTCCCGTTCAAAATCGTCAACACGCGCTCCAGGCCCATTCCCGTATCCACATTTTTCTGCTTCAGCTCCGTAAAAGTACCGTCAGCCTCCTTGTTGAACTGCATGAAAACATTATTCCAAATCTCCACATATTTTCCGCTATGGGATAATGTGCGGCGTATTCAGCAGGAGCAGGTTTATGCCCAGGTTTGCGGAGTTTGAATGATACGATAGAAAAAAGCCAGGGCAGTGTTGTAGCTTAATACCCCTCGTTTACCACCTCCCACGTCCCCAGAATCAACTGCAATGTAATGCTGCGTTCGGGTTCCTGGACAATGCCGTCCTTTTTTACGGAAACGGAGAACAGGATTGTGTCTTCTGTCAGGCTTTTCAGCTCCATGGAAATGACTTCCAGGACGGTTTCTGCGTAGTAAGCGCGGGCGGCTTCTTCCGCTGCAGACAGGATTTCTTCCGAAGTCCTGTTTTCTCCTGAAAGCCCGCCCGGTTCTTCAGCCTGGGAGTTCGCGGCAGGCTCACTGTCCACGGCTTCGTAGAGCCAGTATTTTCCGTCAATTAACACTACGATATCATCTCCATACTGATAGATTTCCGCTCCCACAATGGGGTGATTTGCCTGGAAATTTTGCCTGGGAATTCCGTCTGTTGCGTGCTGAACTGTCAGGGAATCCCCATCGGTACCGGTACCCTCTGTCCTGTCCCGGCTGTGTGTGATATCCGTTTCAACCTTTCCCAGATATACGAAATCCCTCTTTTTTTCCTCAAAGAAAACCTGCCTCGTGGACTGCTGATACAGCCTGCCGCTCACATACACCATAGGCGGTGCGTCGGCAATGACGGACACCTGGGTCTCTTCGGCGTAAAGGGCGCTGCGGGGGATATCTCGGCTGTCCGGCCGCCTGACAAAGGCATCCGTATCGCTGATCTTGTAGTCGTCAAAGGAGGCAAAGAAAGTGCCGTTATCCAAAAGAGAGATCCGAATGGCCTTGGTGGCAGTTTTCCCGTTGAAAAAGGCAATCTCCAGTACGATCAGATCGCTGCGTATCTGTTCCGGCAGGGAGGCTATGGCGCTGCCCGGATTGTCGGTGAGTTCCCGGATCAGGGCATCAGGTTCCCAGTCGATGGTCAGGAGGCTGTACTGGCTTTCATCCGCCCCATATGCAACGGTAAAGTTTCCGGCTTTTCCGTATTCCGGCCATTCCCCGGTCCAGTCCATGAAGGAGAGCGTCTCGTTTTTACAGGAGAAGCGGACGGTGGAAATGTCTTCCCCGGAGAGATAGAATGTCAGCGGTTTTCCCGTCATTTCGCCGCTGTCGCTGATGGCGCCGGTGAGGAGCGTCAGCCCTGCGGCTGTGATTTCCTCATCCGTGCCATAGGTGTAAGCGGATACCTTCATTTCCCTTTGAAAAGGAAAAAAGAGGCTGCCCAGGACAAGGAGGAGGGCGAGGCAGGCAGCAGCGGCGCCCCATTTCAGCACAGAATGCTTCAGGGGTTTCTTCCGGTATTGAAGCGCTTCCCGGATATATTTTTCATCAATTTCATTCATGGCTTCGGAAAAAATCTCCATGTTCATACGATTACCTCCCTCTCTGCCAGATAGTCTTTCAGCTTTTGTCGGATGCGGGTGAGTCGGACAGTTATGTTTTTTTCACTGAGTCCTGTCTGCGCGGCGATGTCCCGGCAGCTGTCGCAGAACCAGTAGCGCCGCAGGAAAATCACCCGGTTTTCCCTGGTCAGGGTATCCAGAAATTCTTCGATGACATGGGTCAGTTCTTTTGCTTCCAGACGGCTTTCCGGGGTATCCGGAGACGCCAGGCAGGCTTCGATTTCCTCTATGGCCACATTGCAGGCGATGTCCCTTTTGGCAGCTTTTTTGCGGTGATAGCGTTTCAACGACAGATTGCGGACGATGCGGCACAGATAGGGCAGCAGCGGGTCAGGCTTTGCGGGCGGGATCCGGTTCCATAAGCCCAGATAGGCATCGTTGACGCATTCTTCCGCATCCTGCCTGTCGTTTAATGTATTGTAGGAGAGGCGGTGGCAGATTCTGCCGTATTTCAGGTCCAGTTCCCGCAGGGCATCTTCCGAGCGGGCAAAGAACAGTTCGATGATTTTAGCGTCTTCTGTCAAGGGGGGTCTCCTTTCTTTTGGGAATTATCGGCGGTTTCTTAGGAATTGTGCAGAAATAAACTTCCTTATAAAGTCGTTTTCCTTACCTATATACTACCATATTGGAGAGAAATACTACAGGGATCAGAGAAAATATTGCAAAAGCGGAGATAATATTCTGCGGTATGTGTTGTCGATTACGGCAGGCTGTGAGAAGACGTTGATCCATATTCCCTCAGACGCTGTTCTGTCCAGGGAGAAGTGCGATGCGTCCATGGAGGAAGCGAAGGCATTTTTTCCGGGTATTTTCCGGAATACCGGGAGAAGGACTACGTGTGCCATTCCTGGCTGTTGGGGCCGGAGCTGAAGGAACTGCTGCCGCCGGGTTCCCGTATTCTGGAATTTCAGGACAGATTCAGGATTTTGGAGGTGGATTACCGGGACGACGGATATGTGGAATGGGTGTTCAAGAGAAACGATGCCTGTATCCGGGATTTTCCGGAGGATACCCTGCTGCAGCGGAATATGAAGAGATATCTGCTGGCGGGCGGGAAAATCGGGAGCGGTTTTGGAGTGGTGAAAATAGCGGAAGGGAAACAGGCATGAGGAAAAAAGGCGGAGGGAAAATAAGGAGGGCGCCTACTCTGTGCGCCGCGTATACGCTCCCGGGGCACAGCCGCAGCAGGCCTTGAAGTACCTGGTAAAATGAGCCTGGCTGCCGAAACCACACAGCTGTGCCACCTCCTTGACCTGCAGGGCTTCGTTGCTCAGCAGGTTTCTGGCCTTCTCCAGTCTGGCCCGGAGAAGGTCATTTTTGGGTGTGGAGGAGAAGAAGCTGCGGTAATAGACATAGAACTGGCTTTTTTCCAGATTCACCCGCTGACAGAGTCGCTCCACATCCCAGTCCTTTTCGCACTGGGTGAGCATTTCAAGGCGCAGCCTCTGGAACAGGGGATAGAGATGCCCCGCGTCCTCCTTTTGCACGGTCTCCTGGGCCATGCTGCGGCTGACGGAAAGGAACAGCAGGGTCATCAGGGCATGGACGGCTTCCTCCCGGTGGGGAAGGCCGGAGAAATACTCCTGCTGCAGGCGGGATACCAGGGAATCGATCTGCACGGCATTTTCCGGATAGAACACCGCATTTTCCGGCATGGGAAAGCTTTGGGCAGGGCTTTCATCGGAAGAAAAGTGAAGATAATTGTTGCGGAACCGGTGTACGGCCTGATAGTGCTGAGGCATGCCAGGGGTATAGAGGATGCAGGCGTTCTCTTTTGTGATCACAATCTTGTCTTCAAGATAGACTTTCATGGGGGATTTGAACTGGAGGAAGAGGTAATCCCCGCTTCCTGCCGGGCGGTAAATGGTGTCATAGTCCTGGTTGGAACGGTTGTATTCGCAGAAATTCAGTCTGTACATGGCGGTGCTCCTTGTGTTTCCGGGCTTTCCCCTGAACGGGTTATATCAGTTATCATCCGGCGATTCCTGATGAAAGCAGATTATCCGGACGGCAGCCTTTCAATCAAGTTTACCACATCACCGGAAGAAAAGTCAAACACAACGGAAAAAAGGAGATGGAATACAGGAGCGGAACGGTTTATGATAGAAGCATCAAATGTAAGGCAGCGCCGGTGACGCAGGAGGCGGAAATGCGGCGCGGAAACGAGGTACAGGAAAATGAAAAAGGCAGAGATTATCGTAGACAAATATTTCCTCACAGGGGCGGTGGACAAAAGGATCTTCGGTTCCTTCATCGAGCATCTGGGGAGGGCCGTGTATGAGGGCATCTATCAGGAGGGCAGCCCCTTTGCGGACGAGCAGGGCATGCGAAAGGACGTACTGGATCTGGTGAGGGAGCTTAAGGTGCCCATCGTGCGCTACCCCGGCGGGAATTTCGTGTCCGGCTACCACTGGGAGGACGGCGTAGGCCCTAGGGCGGAGCGCCCGGCGAAGGTAGATCTGGCCTGGCAGGTGATTGAGTCCAACCAGTTCGGCCTGAATGAGTTCGCCGACTGGGCGAAGAAGGCCGGGACGGAAGTGATGATGGCCGTGAACCTGGGAACCAGGGGGCCCGAGGAAGCCAAAGACTTGTTGGAGTACTGCAACTTTAAAAAAGGCAGCTATTACAGCGACTTAAGACGGAAGCACGGCTACGAGGAGCCCCACAACATCAGGCTCTGGTGCATGGGGAACGAAATGGACGGGCCCTGGCAGATGGGCCACAAGACGGCGAAGGAATACGGCCGCGCCGCGGCGGAGACCAGCAGGCTGATGAAGTTCATGGATCCGGATATTGAGACGGTGGCATGCGGCAGCTCCAGTCTGGGGATGGATACTTTCGGCTACTGGGAGGATGAAGTCTTAAGCGAATGCTATGACCAGGTGGACTATCTCTCCCTCCACCAGTACTATGGGAACCGGGACAATGACACGCCGGAATTTCTGGCAAATTCCAAGGGCATGGACGAGTTTATCAGCTCTGTCCTGTCCATAGCGGACTGCGTAAAAGCAAAGAAGCGCAGCAGGAAGCAGATCAACCTTTCCTTTGACGAGTGGAATGTGTGGTATCACAGCAATGAGGCGGACGCACAGCTGGAGAAGTGGGTGCAGGCCCCCCATCAGCTGGAGGATGTATACAATTTTGAGGACGCGCTGTTGGTGGGCAGCATGCTGATTACCCTGCTCCGCCATGCAGACAGGGTGAAGATTGCCTGTCTGGCACAGCTTGTGAATGTGATTGCGCCCATCATGACTTCGGACACAGGGGCCTGGAGACAGACCATTTTCTATCCTTATATGCATGCCAGTATATACGGCAGGGGGACGGTGCTGAACACCCAGGTGAAAGCGCCCCTCTATGAGAGCAGAAATTACGGCGAAGTCTCCTTCCTGGACAGCGTCTGCGTCTGGAATGAGGAAGAGGGGGAGCTGACCATCTTCGCGGTGAACAAGGATCTGGAGGAGGATCTGGAGGTAAGCTGTGACCTGAGGCAGTTTGCGGATTACAGGGTAGAGGAGCATATCATCCTGGCCAATGACGATTTGAAGGCAGTGAATACGGAGGACAATCCGGACTGTGTGGCGCCTGTGGCAGGAAATGCTTCCCGCATGGAGAACGGGCAGTTTTCTACTGTGTTTGGAAAGCATAGCTGGAATGTGGTAAGGCTGAAAAAACAGTAGTGTGTACTGTAATGCCGAAAGCAAGGGTAAGCAGTACTATAGAATTGTATGAAAGGTCAGGCTTTGCGGAATCTGAAGCGGAGAAGCAGGGCGGAACCGTGTAAAAAGCACCCTTAAAGACGGCAGTGGTTGTCTTGAGGGTGCTTTCTATACGTTGGCACGGCAGAATCATTGAGGAACTGTCTTGAACTAGCTTACCGATCACGTTCTTAGCGTACAAGTCTGTATATTTTCGGCTAAATATACAGAAAGAATTTCAGTCTGCAAGGCGGCCGAACGGGTCGGTGCGGCCGCACCGTTGAGTGAAGCCAGTGTGGCAGGTGGAAATTCAGGCAGGGAGTATAGCGAAACAGAAACATGAACATACCAATACATTAGCCGCACAAAGATACAACAAGCCGGACGCGGAACCCGCCCCGGCTGCCGGGCGAAATCTGCATCTGTCCCCCGTGGGCTGCCATGATCTGCCGCACAAGGAGCAGCCCCAGGCCATGGCGCTGTTCAGCGGTGTTTTCGTCGCAAACCATATAATGGGGAGCGTTATTTAGTTTCTCCATCTCTTCCGGCGAAGCTCCTACACCGTCGTCTTCAACCGTTATGATACATTCCTTTCCTTCGGACAAAACCTCCACAAAGATATGGCATCCATGCCCGTTGTGGTTGATGCAGTTCTGGATGAGATTGCTTACCGCCCGCCGGATCAGGTTTTGGTCCACCTCAGCAAAGCAGGCGGTGAGGGATTTCGGCGTGAGCCACTGGATGGGATGCTTTTCCTCCACGTCGATATTGATAAAATCCACCACTATCTGCCGGACGAGAGAGACCAGATTCTGCCTGGAGGGATGAAGAGGCTGCATGTTGTATTCCAGTTTGGAGGCAAGGTTCAGATTGTTGATTAAATCCCGTATACGCTCGCTCTGTTTTACGATGACCGATGCTTTCCGGCGGGCATCCTCTGTGAGGCTGTGGGCATCCTTCGCAGGGCAGTGGAGATCTTCCGCAAGGCCACGTTCATTTTCCGCAGGGCAGTGGAGATTTTCCGCAAGGCCACGTTCATTTTCTGCAAGACTGCGGTCACATTCATAAGTGCATCCATTCCTGACTATAGCAGCGTTACTTCTGCTGTATGCTGTTTTCTGTCCCACATGGCGGCAGCCCACACTCGTTCTATATTCTTCTGCCGGACAGATATCTGCGTTCATGAGCATATTCTGCAGGCTGTCCGCATAGCCCATCACCATGGAAAGCGGCGTGCGTATGTCGTGGGACACGCCGGCAATCCAGTTCGCCCGCGCGGTTTCCCGCCTGCGCAGTTGCCTGTTCTGGGACTGCAGGATTTTCGATGTCTCATTAATACATGCCGCCAGTTCGGACAACAGCCCCTTTTCCCTTAAATGGACCGTCTCCTTTGCAGGTAGGGACTGGATGCCGTTCAGAATCGGCTTTACCGATTTCAGCAGCCTGGAATTTACCCCAACATAGATCAGAAAAATCAGGGTCACATTAATGACCAGGACAGAGAGGATGGTTTTCGGCAGGTTTACAATGAAACCGTAATCCCAGCTGGGCCACATATGCTTCCAGAAGCTGTCTTTCGGGTAGCCCAACACCACCAGGCCGGTTTCCGCCCTGGCCGTAAACGTGGGATAATCGTCTATATATCCGCGGGTAAGCTCCGCGATATCCGAGGCGGAATAGGACCTGGGAACTGTAGAGGGCAGATTGTCCGTGTGCCATACTGCCTGACCGGTTTCATTGTGGATGAGAAGGCCCCATACGTCGGAAGCCTCCAGGGCAAGTGCCTGTTCTCCGGACAGAAGGTATTCCCCGCCCTTTTGCGACAGGGCGGCGGCTGTTTCTGCAGCTGTCTGCCAGGGATAGACATTGGGCATCTGATTCAGGGTATATGCGGCTAACAGGACAAGGTTCGCAATCAGAAGCAGGAAGGATGACAGGAGCAGGATGCCTACGAAACGCCGAATTAATTTCAGTACGCTTTTCATATTAAGTTCCTTTCATAAGGAAGTGTGTATTTATTTCCGTGTAGTTAGTGTCAGATAGAGTGAACGCTCCGAAGCGTGTTTGAAATTAGCTGTGCGTCGCAGCTTGCGGGAGATGAAACACGCTTTAATGTAAAAGGAGCTTGTACCCCAGTCCCTTTACGGTTATGAGGGAAACGGGACGGGAGGGATTTGCTTCGATTTTTTCCCGGATGCGGCGGATATGGGCCATCAGGGAGTTTTCGTAACCGAAGGGATTGTCTCCCCAGGCCGTCTCGCACAGGGCATCGATGGTGACAATGCGCCCGGCGTTCCGGTACAGGGCGGACAGAAGGGCATGCTCCTTTGCCGTCAGGGGAATGCGTTTTCCGTCCTTTACCACTTCTGCCCGTTGGAAATCGATTTCACTGTTCTGCAGCTTCACAAGGGGATTTTCCTCCTTGTAAGTCCTGCGCAGGATTGCGTTGACCCGGAACAGGAGCTCCCTGGGCAGGAAAGGCTTTACCATGTAATCGTCCGCTCCCAGGCCGAAACCGCGGAATTTGTCGTCCTCCTCTCCACGGGCCGTCAGGAACAGCACAGGGAAATCGGAAAGCTGCCGCAGCTTCTGCAGCAGGTCAAATCCGCTGCCGTCGGGAAGCATGACGTCCAGAATGGCAAATTCCGGGTCAAAGGATTTGGCGGCGGACACGGCCTCTTCCAGGCTTCCGGCTGTTCGGACCTGCTCAAAGCCGTCCTCCTTCAGGATGGACAGTACCAGGTTTAACAGCTCCGGCTCGTCGTCTACAAGCAGGATACGCTTTTTCTTCAGAAAATCAAAACTCATTTGGAAACCTCCTGTTTTTAAGCGGTAGTGTCAAATCGGAATCAGACGTTGACTCAATGTCCTTTGAGTCAATATTATATCATAAAACCTCGTCATTTTTCCTGTTTCGGGCATAAATGTAAGGAAAATGTAAGGAGAAGGGAAGGTTCCCGCAAGGTTCGCCGTTTACAATGAAAGCAAGATAAGAAAGGAGAGGATCACATGAATGTCATTGAAACGAAAAATCTCACCAAAAGCTATTCTGATTTTACGGCGGTCTCGGGTGTAAATCTGCATATTCCCAAAGGCACCGTCTACGGCTTCCTGGGCCCCAACGGGGCAGGAAAATCCACCACCATGAAAATGTTTCTGGGGCTTACCAGACCCACAGGCGGCTTCTTCACCATCGACGGGAAAAAATATCCGGAAGACAGGGTGGAAATCCTGCGGGAAGTGGGGTCTTTTATTGAAGCTTCCGCATTTTATGGCAACTTAAGCGGAGAAGAAAATCTGGAGATTATCCGCAGGATTCTGGGACTTCCCAAATCTTCCGTGGCGGAGGCCCTTGAGACGGTTGGGCTGACCCAATTTAAGAAGCGGCCTGCCAGGAAATATTCCCTGGGCATGAAGCAGAGACTGGGGCTTGCGGGCGCGCTGATGGGGAAGCCGCCCATTCTGTTCCTGGATGAGCCTACCAACGGACTTGACCCTGTGGGGATCCATGAAATCAGGACGCTGATCCGCTCCCTGCCGGAAAAGTATGACTGCACGATTTTGGTGTCTTCCCATCTGTTGTCTGAGGTTGAGCTGATGGCCGACATGGTGGGCATTTTAAACCACGGGCACCTGCTGTTCGAGGGAACGCTGGAGGAACTGAGGGGAGAAGCCGCAGCCCAGGGATATGCAACGGACAATCTGGAGGAAATCTTCCTGGCGATGATTGAGAATGATAACGGAAAGAGAGGTGCGCGAAGATGAGGGCGGGTGGCAATGGGAAGAAGGATGGTGGGATGAAGGCAGATGACAGCGAAAAGGGGTGCAGTGAGATGAAAGCAGATGACAATGGAAAGAGATATAGAGACATGAAAGCAAATGACAATGAAAAGCGATGCCGAGACATGAATGCAGTTGACAACGGAAGGGAGGCGTCATGACATGAATGTAGAATACATGAAAATAAAGCGCAGCGGTTTTGTACCCCTGGCACTGGGAAGCGGTATCCTGGCGGCGGCATTCCCGGTGCTGAATATGGCGGTGCGGCCGGAACGGTATCTGAACCTACCGGGTTCTCCCGTGGAAATCCTGATGCAGGCAAACTGGAGCCTGATGGCCATGCTCAATGTGCTGCTTGTGGTGGCGGGAGCCTGTCTTTTGTACCATATCGAATATGCGGACAATGGGATGCAGAAGATGGAATCCCTGCCTGTGAGGGAGGGCAGCCTCTTTTTCGGGAAAAATATCCTCATGGCCCTCATGGTTCTGGCAGCTTTTGTGATAGAAGCGGCATCCCTTTGGTTCTGCGCATGGCATTGGTTTGGAACCGGGGCAGGCGTGCGGATGGAATTCCGGGGGCAAATGGTCTTGGGGGAGTTGGGAAAGAGCATGGGCTATTCCTTTCTGGTGACGCTGCCCTGTGTGGCAGTTTCGCTCCTGCTGTCCCAGGTCTGCAGGAAAATGTGGGTGTCCCTGGGGATTGGGGTAATCTGTGTTTTTACGGCCACCATGCTGCCGACGGACCGTTTTCTTCCGTCTCTTTTTCCCTATGCGATGCCCTTTCAGGTATTGCCGGGGACGGAGCCGGAGCAGGCGGCCCGGTATCTGTGGGCAGCGGCCGTCGAGGCTGCCTTGGCAGGGGCGGCAGCGTTTATCATGATTAGGGTCAGGAGGTGGTTTGCATGAGGGGTGTGAGGTTTATGACGCTGCTGGGTGTTGAGTTCCGGAAAATAAAGCGCTCCAGGCTTCTGCTGCTCTTTTTTGCCGCCTCGGTTATCCTCTGGATTCCGTCGGTATTGAACGCGGAGCTGAATTTTACCATGCAGGCGGAGGGCATCTCTCCGGAAAACAGCTTTTTTATTCAGGGCTTTATGGGCATGGCCTGGTTTATGTACCCTGCCGGTATGGTGGTGGGAACCGTTCTCATAAGCCAGACGGAGAGGACGAACAGGGGGATGCTGAAAATGCTGTCACTTCCCGTGGGCCGGGCGTGGCTGTGCCTGGCGAAATTTGTGGTTTTGGTGGTGCTTTCGGCGGCGCAGGTATTGATGATGACGGGCATGTATTATATCAGTGCGGCTGCTGCAGGCAGGCTCCAGGGGTATTCTTTCCTGCTGCCGCCGCTGTTTGTGGCAGGGGAAGCGGGTCTTTTGTTCTGTGCCTCCCTTCCCATGCTTGCCGTTTTCTGGATGCTGTCCGTGGCGGTGCGGACGCCGATTTTTTCCGTGGGACTGGGCCTGGCATCCATCGTACCTTCCGTATTTGCAATTAATACGAAGGTGTGGTTCGCCTATCCCATGTGCTATCCGTTCTTCGTCATTACCGCCGAGTATGGAAAACTAGCCGAAAATCTGGACACGGCGCAGGTGGACCTTGTTCCCTGGATACCTGTCGCTGTGGTTATCACGGGTGTGTGCCTGCTTGTTGCCTGCCTCTGTTTCGGGCAGGGTGAAAGGAGAGAATGAAGATGAAGGAAAAAATATTAACTATAGTCAGCACTGTTATACTCTTTATTCCGTGGACAATTCTGCCGTTCAGAACCTTCCAATGGGCGCTTGCGTCCCCTGCGGCGGAGATTATGATTACGTGCTATGCGGTGTTTATGATTCTGGGCGGTGCTTTTACCGCTTTCGCTTATGCGGGAATGAGGGCGCGGAGTAATCTGATGAAATTCTGCCTGGTTGGAAACGGCCTCTATGCCGCCTTCGGTCTTGTGGCGCTATGCATGATGTGGTTTGGCTGAAGGGGGTGGGGGAAAATATCGACTGCTCCGTCAGATGCGCCGGCCTCTGGCACAGTCCGGTTCCAGGAATGGTGGGTAAGGAAATATATTGCATATTCGTTGTATATTTGCAAGTGGATTTTACCACAGGTTTGTCCTGGGGCTTATGGTGGATTTAAGGGGAAGGTGTATCATTACCTTCAACAGGGAAAGTGGATTTGACAGGTATGATGTGAAAGGATAGGCCAGGAGATTCTCCTGGCCCCAAGGATAGACACAACTAATCCCGTGGAAGGACGGGCATCCAGATTTCCCAAGCATAATCCGCCGAACCCGCATTGCCGGGCGGGAACACCTCCAGACTGGGTATGGATTCATCACGCCTGTACCCACTGGACGGGAACCATTCCGTCAGTATCCGGGTGTAGGCCGCGGGCACATAATCAATGCCTGTGGGGGAAACCATGGAGAATACGGCCCAGGTGGCGGCGGGAATGGTTTCCACAGCCATGTTTTCCGGCTTTGTCCCTCTGTACTGTGCACCGATGATTGCTTTGGTTTTTCCGTCCTCCGATTGAAAATGGTATGCCCCTACCTGCCAGAAAGGGGCAGTGTAATAGCTGCCTGCGTCGCCGCCATTCCAAAGGCGGGCATTACAGCAGTCCATAAATTCCCGCCACAGCGGTGTAAGGGTATCCCCCGGCCCGCATTCCGCAGTGTCATACCCGAACAGGCCCATGATTTGAAAACTTTCCTTTTTCTCGATTCGAAATTCCATACCGGTCACTCCTTTGACTGTTAGTAGAAAAGTGATTGGCGGATAGGTCTTCAGTGAGACAGACGTTTTCCGGACACTGGAAGGGGTAACGCCGTGCAGCGCCTTAAATGCCCTGGTGAAGGTGGTGGGTGATTCATAGCCGTATTTCAGAGCGATATTCACGATTTTCTCTTCGCTGTTGCGCAGGTCAAAAACGGCCTGAGAGAGCCTTCTGCGGCGGATATATTCTGAAAGCGACATTCCTGTCAGAAAGGAGAAAATCCTTGAGAATTCATAGACGGAACAGCCTGCCATACGGGCAAGGGCTTCATACCGTATCTGTTCTGTCAGATTATCTTCTATATATGCAACCACTTGGTTCATCTCCTGAAGAAGCTCCATACAATCCCTCCTCTCTGTGACCATTATAGGGTATGAAAGGGCAGTTTTCTCCACATTTCCTGCGGAGTTCGGATAGATTAGCGGTGGCGGCAGGCAGCGGATTCCATGGGGCATGATTTTTCTTGCCTTTCCGCAAGGGGAAAGCCGCCGTTGACATTATTATATCGCTGCCGGTTAGGTAAATCAATGGTGTTTCAGATGCGGCTTCGGCGTTCTGTTCAGGCTCTTTTTATCGTTTGTTGGTCTAGCTGCGTTCCCAAATTAAATTGTTCGAGCATGTTGTATTTGCCAGAGTGAGAATGTTGTTATTTCAACAAAGCATGGAAAGAAAGCATGGAAAGAACCATTTTTCTCTTGACTCTCCCCTTAACTGGAATGATATGATAACAGTGCAAGGTACCTGCGCCATTCTCAGGGCTTGTGTTCTTTGGAGCCCGGATGTAGAATAATTCGGAAGAAAGTGGCATTTCCGGACAAGACAAAGCAGGATCGCGCCTGATATCACGCGGTTCCTGCACCGGGGAATTTTATTAGGAAATGTAGACATTTCCTTACGGATACAAGCCCGGCTAAGAAATGTCACTGCGCTAAATTAAAACAGCGTCTGCCCTGCACGGTGCCCAGAGGATTTACGGAAGCATTCCTTTCGCGGCCGGAAATACTCTGTTCATGCCCGGGTGCCGGGCGGGGCAGATGCCAAACTTAATAATGGAGGGATTGTTGTGTATAAAATCGGTGAACTTTCCAAACTGTGCAGAATACCGGTGAAGACCCTGCGCTTCTACGACAATGAAGGGCTTCTGCCGCCGGATTATGTTGATGATATGACGGGATACCGTTATTACAGCGCGGTGAAACTGTCTGACTGTTACCGGATCATCGCGCTGAAGGAGCTTGGTTTCAGTCTCAGGGAGATCAGGGAAATGTTCATGCTGCCCCGGGAGAAATTTTCCGCCGTCCTTAAGGGTAAGGAAGAAGAACTGTGCAGGCTGCAGCGACAGACCGAGAACCGCATATCCATCCTTCGAAACTTGAATGCAGAGTTAAAGGAGCGTAAGTTTATGTTTGATATTGTGATAAGAAGAAGCGACGGAATCCGTCTGGCATATGACCGGAAACTTATTTCCTCGAAAACGGAAGAGGACCAGATTCTGAAAAAAATGCGGGATGCCATACCCGGGATTGCCGGACGCAGGACAGTGTTGATTGATTATGAGACCGAATATGGAAGCCAAAATTTTGATATGGGATTCGGGGTGGAGATCACAGGAAAGCTTCCCAAATCCTGCGGATTTTCCGAGAAGGAGCTCTTCTTTGCGGAAGATACCGCCGGCCTGGTCTGTACCCGGGGAGAATATGAGGAAGCGTCGGCATTCCTCCAGAAATATGTTCTGGACCACGACTACCAGATTGTAGGCCCGGTATACAAGATCATGTATGAGGATGAGACAGTGGAGATCAAGCTGCCCGTGGTGAAACTGGGGGATTATGATGTCAGCAGGAACGAGGATATCGATCTGCCCTTTGAAAATGACGAGGAGGTCATCGGGCACTGGGAGATGATCGACTTCCTGCCCTGCCGGGAAATGTTCCATCCCCTGAAGCAGAAGTCCGGCGCGATAGAGGAGATGGCAAACGGGCTGTACTTCCTGCCGGGTGGGGAGCGGTACTGGTGGCTCGGCTGGACGAAGGGGGCGGTGCTGGCCGACTGCGGTTATCCGCCCCGGAAGAGCCGGAATTCATATACCCTGGAGATCATCCAAGGGGAAACTTATCTGTTTCTGGAGTTCAAGGGAGCCAATTATTACCGGGGCGGCAGGCCGGAGCTGTGGGTTTTCCGGAAGACGGATGCAAAAGCCTACAGGAGGCAGGACATTATGGTGGTGGACCAGATTCCGGACCTGCCGGCAGAGGACAGCTCCGTTCTGGGGGAATGGAAGGTGTGTGATTTTGTGCAGGAGGTAGAAGACTTTGATCCCGGCACTCCCGGCACGGTGCTTCCCTATGAAGCGCTTTACTGGAGAAATGCTCGATTTCTGGAAGGCGGGGGGATGGAAAACAGTTTCCGGAACCGGGAGGACGGCAGCTTCCACACCGACGGACCGGAGGTATGGCGCTGGATGAACGGGTATGTAATCTGTAATCCCCGGTCTACGGCCAGCCTGTATCGGATCCGGAAGATTGGGCGGGCGGAGTATCTGTTTGTCCAGTGGAAGAGCGGGGACTATTCCTACGGAGGGGACAAACCCTACTGGTATGTGTTCCGGAGGTAAGAAAGCGAGCAGGTTATATCCGTTATTTTCCGCCAATTTTCAAGGGGAATTTTGTATTATCATTGCAGTATAAAAAGGCATCTGACATTGCAAAAAAACGGGGCGCATCCGGAGATTGGTTTTTCGGAGGCGCCTCGGTTTGTTAGTTTATCTTATAGGAAATAGCACTGCTTTATGCGGGCCGTTATTCTACTTTCGGAAGCTTGCTGCGGTACATTTTCAGTTCTTCATCGGTGGGGATATAGTCAGTCATCTGGCCGTCATGGAATTTTTCATAGGCCACCATGTCAAAGTATCCCGTACCGGTAAGGCCGAACAGTATGGTCTTTTCTTCCCCTGTTTCCCTGCATTTGACAGCTTCGTCAATGGCTACGCGGATGGCATGGGAGCTTTCCGGGGCAGGAAGGATTCCCTCCACCCGTGCAAAGTATTCCGCCGCCTCAAACACATCCGTCTGCTTTACGCTGGTGGCCTCCATCAGCCCCTGGTGGTAAAGCTCCGACAGGGTGGAGCTCATGCCATGGTAGCGTAAACCTCCTGCGTGATTTGCGGAAGGAATAAAGTCGCTGCCCAGCGTATACATCTTGGCAAGAGGGCATACCATGCCTGTATCGCAGAAATCATAAGTGTACACCCCTCTTGTGAAGCTGGGGCAGGAGGCAGGTTCTACGGCGATAATGCGGTAGTCCGCCTCTCCCCGAAGCTTTTCGCCCATAAACGGCGAGATGAGGCCGCCTAAGTTGGAGCCGCCGCCGGCACAGCCGATAATTACATCCGGCTTCACGCCGTATTTGTCAAAGGCAGACTTGGCCTCCAGGCCGATCACCGATTGATGCAGCAGCACCTGGTTGAGCACGCTGCCGAGCACATAGCGGTATCCTTCGCTGGAGACAGCCTTTTCCACCGCCTCGGATATGGCGCAGCCCAGACTTCCGGAGGTACCCGGATGCTCTGCCAGAATCTTCCTTCCTACCTGGGTCTCCATGGAAGGAGAAGGAGTCACCGATGCGCCGTAGGTCCGCATCACTTCACGGCGGAAGGGCTTTTGCTCATAGGAGCATTTTACCATATACACCTTGCAGTCCAGCCCCAGATAGGCACAGGCCATGGAAAGGGCGGTGCCCCATTGTCCCGCGCCGGTCTCCGTGGTTACGCCCTTCAGTCCCTGCTTCTTTGCGTAATAGGCCTGGGCGATGGCAGAATTCAGCTTATGGCTGCCGCTGGTATTGTTGCCTTCAAACTTATAGTATATCTTTGCCGGAGTGCCCAGCTTTTCCTCCAGGCAATAGGCGCGGACCAGAGGAGAGGGGCGGTACATTTTGTAAAAATTGCGAATCTCTTCGGGGATCTCAAAGTAGGGCGTAGTATCATCCAGTTCCTGCTTCACAAGCTCCTCACAGAAGACGCCGTCCAGCTCTTCCTCCTTCATGGGAAGGTGGGTGCCGGGATTCAAAAGGGGTGCGGGCTTCACCTTCATGTCTGCACGCAGATTGTACCATGCTTTGGGCATCTCGGATTCGTTCAGGTAGATTTTATAAGGGATTTTCTCATTGCTCATTTTTATTTCCTCCATTCTTGTTTCCTCCGTGTTGATTCGGAGACTAATTCTGTTTTTGGTGTCATTTCCGCGTTAATTTCATTTTACCGGGTTCTGTTCAGGAGGGCGTCCCTGGGGGCGCCATCGTTTTGTCATTAACATATGCTGCCTCCTTTTTCATTCCGCCGGGGAAGCCTGTCATAATCATAATCCGGCAGAGGAATGCCACCCTCCTGCCGCGCAGTTACCGGGCTGGGCCAGCGGCCTGTATGCCAGGGCTCTGTACATAAAAAAACGTCCCGACAGAAAATATAATCTGTCAAGGACGAATGCTGTACCTAAATCGTACAAGCTTATCCGCGGTGCCACCTTGATTCACGGCCTCGGCCGTGCCCTTAGCAGGATACTAACATACCCCCGGCAAATTACGTCTGCCCAACGTCGCAGAATACTCTGTGTAAAACACATTTGACTGCGCCCTCAGCGGCCCATTTGGCAATTTGTTTCTTACCCGGTTCTCAGCATCCCGGACTCTCTGTAAAGGCATCATTGCCGTTATCCCCGCTTCAACGGTTTAAAGTATTTACTTGGGATTCATTATAAAGCGGTACATTTGATTTGTCAATACTAAATTGAAACGAATTTTGGGGCGAATTTTGGGCTGGGCTGAATTAGTGCTGATTTTGGACGTGGCTTCCGGAAAGGGACGACAGATATCCGAAAAATGGGATGGCTTATAGATACAAAATATGGTAAAATGTTGATTCGAAGGACATTGAGTCAACTTCTGAATCAAAATACGCCGAAGCGCATGAAATTATAGTATAATAGTCCTTATTCTTGGCAGGAAACGGCCGGATGGCCATCTGCCATGTGCGTTGCTATGCACAGGGCATAATGGTCCTTATTCTTGGCAGGAAACGGCCGGATGGCCATCTTACTAATGGTAGATCAATGGCTTCGCAGGATATAGAGAATGGAGAATAGTGATGAAAAATAAGGACAAGACCGAACTTTTTGAGAGGACAGCAGTACCCGCCGCAGTAAGACAGCTTATCATACCGACGATTATCAGCTCTCTGATCACCATCGTTTATAATCTGGCAGATACCTATTTTGTAGGCATGCTCAATGATCCGATACAGAATGCGGCCGTCACTCTGGTGGCGCCGTTGATGCTGGCTTTCAATGCCATAAATAACCTGTTCGGTGCAGGTACCAGCAGCATGATGAGCCGTGCATTGGGACGGCATGATTATGTCACGGTGAAACGTTGTTCTGTGATCGGATTTTATTGTACGGTATTTTGCTCCTTCCTGTTCTCTCTGTTGAGCATCATTTTCCGTACCGGTCTGCTGGAGCTGTTGGGGGCGGAGGAAAATACTCTGGCAGCCACCGGTGCCTATATGCAGTGGACAGTATGCTGCGGGGCAGTTCCGGCGATTTTGAACGTAGTTATGGCATATATGGTCCGTTCGGAAGGCGCCACTTTCCATGCCAGCATCGGTACCATCAGCGGTTGTGTCCTCAATATGATACTGGATCCGATCTTTATCCTGCCCTGGGGACTGGATATGGGGGCTGCAGGCGCCGGGCTTGCCACTTTCCTGGGCAATACGCTGGCATGCTGTTATTTCTTCGTGCTGCTGTTCGTCAGGAGAGGGAAGACCTGTGTGTCCATATCGCCGAAGCTTTTTTCCTTTGATAAAACCATTCTTCTGGGCATATTTGCGGTGGGGATTCCCGCCTGTATCCAGAACCTGCTGAATGTGACCAGCATGACCCTGCTGAATAATTTCTCAGCCTCCTTCGGCTCCGATGTGGTGGCATCCATGGGCATCGCCCAGAAGATCAATATGGTGCCGCTGAATCTGTTTTTCGGTATGTTTCAGGGAATCCTTCCGCTGGTGGGTTACACCTACGCCAGTAAAAATTATCGGCGCATGAAGGATACGATTCTTTACAGCATGAAGCTGGGAATCTGCTGTGTGGCTGTGATTTCGGCCGGATATCTGGTCTTTGCAGGGGCACTTGTCAGGATGTTCATGGATAATGAAGTGATCGTGGCCTACGGAAGCCACTTCCTGCGGGGGATGTGCCTGCAGCTGCCCTTTATGTGCGTGGATTTCCTGGCGGTAGGTGTGTTCCAGGCCACCGGAATGGGGAACAAGGCTTTGCTGTTTGCCGTTTTGAGAAAGATTATATTTGAAATACCGGCATTATTTGTTCTGAATAAAATATTCCCTCTCTATGGACTGCCCTATGCTCAGGTTACTGCAGAATTCCTGCTTGCCATTATTGCCGGTTTTGTGTTGCTTGGGCTGTTCAGGAAGCTGGAGACGCAGCCTGCAGACGCTTGAGGAGGCGGATGGTGGAAGGAATTATGCGGTTATAGCAAGGAATTACAGATTTGCGGGATATCCGCATGCTGTATTATTTATGGAGAATATGGCAACGATTATCATCAGCCTCATCCTGGCTCTCGTGGTGGCGGCTGTTATCGTGATCATGGTACGCAGTAAGAGAAAAGGAAAATCATCCTGTGGCGGTTGTGCCAGCTGCCCGGCGGGCAGCTTGTGTGCCATGAACGGTGCCTGCCATCCCGCGAAACCAGATATTCCGCGGAAGTGAAAGCAGTTTTCAGGCACGCCCCAGAATGGACAGGATGCATTTCTTCATGGCTTCATAGCTCTCGGAAGTGATGTCATGCTCCATCCTGCAGGCATCGCGTGCGGCCACATCAGGGTCAATGCCCAGATGGACCAGCCAGTCCGTCAGCAGGGTGTGGCGCTCGTAGACGCTCTCCGCGATTTTCTGCCCTTCCTGGGTCAGATGGAGATGCCCATCCTCGGAAACGGTGATGTATCCGCGCATCTTCAGATTCTTCACGGCCACGCTCACGCTGGGCTTGGAAAAATTCATCTCGGCCGCCACATCAATAGAGCGCACCGCAGAAAGGCGCCTGCTTAAGATCAGTATTGTCTCCAGGTAATCCTCCAGGGATTCCTCGGCTTTGTGCTGGATGTAGCTCATGGTATGATTGTACTCCTTTCCGGGACGAAGACTGCCCATAAGTCTATCCTAACACGTTCGGGAAAGGGATGCAAGACCTGGCGGGAAAAGATGTCGAATTCGTCGATAAAATGGTTACTGTTCACTCGGTGCCTCCGCCAGGGTTTTCGTGCGCATTATGCACGGACAATCCCAGGCAACCATCAGGTTGCCTTGCGATCGAAGCGATTGCTTTGACAGAAGGCGCCAAAATGACTCTCTAAAAATTGACAAAAATATTCCTTCGTGTTATAGTGAAAAGCAGAAGTTTTGATTTCAGATTGGAGGACCCCATGTAATACCATATTTCAAAAACGAAAGGCAGAACCGCAGACGCAGGCGAATTTTAACAGATTGCCGGCGGCTGTAGTTTTTGTACCCTGAGAAGTCTTTTGCAGACGGCTCGCGTTTTGGAATATGGCCGGAGGACAGGGGTTCTGTTTCATTTCCGGCTTTTAAAGAGAGGAGATGGAAATCGATCATGATGAATCAGATTTTGAAATATCCCCGTACCCGCCACCTGGAAGGATCCAGGGAGCAGATCGGGGACGAAGATTTGAAATGCGTGGATTTTGGGGAAATCCAGGGGAAATATCTGGTCCTGGAGGAAAAAGTGGACGGTGCGAACTGCGGAATCAGTTTTGACCCTTCCGGAAAGATGATGCTTCAGAGCAGGGGGCATTATTTGAACGGCGGGTATGGGGAAAGGCAGTTTGATTTGTTTAAGCTGTGGGCAGGCTGCTTTGAAGACAGGCTGTGCCGCCTTCTGGAGGACAGGTATATATTGTATGGGGAGTGGCTGTATGCAAAGCACACGGTATTTTATGACAGCCTGCCTCATTATTTCATGGAGTTTGATATCTTTGACAGGGAAGAGGGGCGCTTTTTTTCCACCCGGAAACGGAGGGAATTTCTGGCGGCGGCTCCCTTTATCCGTTCTGTCCGGGTACTGGCCCGGGGGTATTACAATAGTGTGCAGGAGATTGCGGCTTATATCGGTAGAAGCGCCTTCGTGTCGGAAGAAAAGGAACAAAGCTTTGCGGTTCAGTGCCGCAAAGCGGGAGTAAAGGCAGAGGAGGCCCGGCGGCAGACGGATTTAAGCGGAATTATGGAGGGCATCTACATCAAGGCGGAGGACGGGGATTATGTGACGGACCGTCTGAAATATGTGCGCGGATCTTTTCTGAATACCATACTGAATTCGGAGAGCCACTGGGTGAAGCGCCCTATTGTAGCCAACTGTCTGGCGGATGGCGCGGACCTCTTTGACGCCGGAGAGGGAGGTGCCTGGAATGAAGGATAAGAAGCTGTCTTTTGGGGAATCGGGCGATGGGGCAGGGAGCAGGGAACGGTTTTTCAGGGGAGATGCCTTTGCGGGCGCTTTTTCCGGATGCTGCCTTGAGCGATACCCGGAGCTTGACCGGCTGAAGGGCGTGCCCCAGGAGGAAACGTTTCACGGCGAGGGGGACGTGTACCGCCATACGGAGATGGTTTGCCGGGCATTGACAGGATTTGCGGAGTGGAACGCTATGGATGCCGGGGAGCGGGAGATTCTGTTCCCGGCCGCCGCTTTTCATGATATCGGAAAAAAGAACTGCACCAAAAAGGAAGAGGGAAAGATTCTTTCTCCCAGACATGCCCTGGCAGGTGAGAAAGTGTTTCGGGCTCTTGCCTACAGGGAGAAGGAACGGTTCGGGCTGTCCTTTGCAGAAAGGGAACAGGCGGCGAAGCTGATCCGGTACCATGGCCTGCCGCTGTGGTTCGCTGAAAAGCTAAGGCCTGAGGCCGAGCTGCTGAAGGCAGCGGAGAGCATCTCCCTGAGGCAGCTGCATCTGCTGGCCAAAGCGGATGTACTGGGGCGGATTGCGGATGACCGGGAGGCCCTGGCGGACCGGGTGGACTGGTTCGGTGAATATGCCCGGGAACTGGGAGTATGGGAAAAGCCGTATCCATTTTATAATTCGTATACAAAACAAGTTTTTTTCCATACGGAGAATCTGGGGCAGGGGGCGCAGCTTTATGATGACAGGACATTTGATGTGTATCTGATGTCAGGGTTGCCCCTGTCCGGGAAGGACAGCTGGATAGCGGAAAAGGGAGGCGGCCTGTCGGTGGTTTCCCTGGACCGGCTCCGTGAGGAGATGGGGATATCGCCGGCCAAAGGCTCCGGAAGGGTGGCAATGGCGGCCCTGGAGCAGGCGAAAGGGTTCCTGCGCAGGAAGCAGCCGTTTATCTGGAATGCTACCAATATTATCCGGGAGACCCGCAGAAAGCTGACAGCGCTGTGTGCGGGATATGGCGCCAGAGTGCATATTCTCTATCTGGAGGTTCCCTACCGGGAGCTTTTGGAGCGCAACAGCATAAGGCAGAGACACATTCCGGAAAGTGTTCTGGAGGAGATGATTGACAAACTGGAGGTTCCTGCGCCCTGGGAGGCGGAGGAGGTACGGTATCTGACGGTGGGCTGAAGCTATGAGCTTCAAACTTTTGGGTTTCAGGCTTTTGGCCCTTTTGGGTTTCAAGCTTTTGGTCTTCAAACAGAAGTCTCTCTCACTTTTGTGATGAAATTTAGTACGAAAATAAATGAAATAACAAATAGCATAAAATAACATATGCCCGGGATTATATGGGAATGGGGCAGAAGAAGGAGCAGACAGAAGTTACCTTTTTGGGAAGCATGGGAGGAAGTACAAAGTGGAGCTGTATCATTATTATGACAGGACAACAGGGCCGTTCCGGAATCTGTCAGACCTGTCCGTAGAGGAGGCGAAGGCAGTTCTGGCCCGCATCAGACAGGAAAAGCCCGGTTCCCAGAGTGCCGGGCGGGATCCGCTGTATGTGGAGCACCGCCGGAACTGCGAGGAAATCCTGCGGAAAGAATTTGCCAGAAAGGGCGGAAGGATGGAGCGCCGGATTCCCCATTACATGGTGGTGGAGCACAGCCCATGGCTGAGCACCTGGTTCGAGAACGGGGCATATCTGAAGATTTCCGTGGAAGAATTCGACAAGCGTACGCTCTCTTTTACCTATGGGGATTCCATGCCTGCGTTCAGCCCATTGATAAACGACGGGAAGGAGTACAGGAAAAAGCTGTACACCTATGAGGAAATCCTGGATATCATCCACAGGTACGGCCTGCCCCAGGACTGGAATGACGACGGGCACCGGGGGCCGGAGCGCTATATTGAGGTCCATGTGTGGAGCGATGAAACCATTGGACGGTACCTGAAATTTTTCTGAATTTCTGTTGACATTTTCTGCAAAGTGAGTAAAATGATATCTAATCCTTTTTACGGGTCTGTAAGAAACAGAAAGGGACACCGGGCATAAGGCCGGGCGCAGAGCTGGGAAGCCGGTAAAAATGGGAAGGGAGAACGGGAATGGACAGATTGTTTGCGGCAGTTTTCATGATCAGGGAAGGTCAGAGCTGGCATCCTGTACAGGGTGCAGGCCTTTTTGTGATGGGAGATTCCGTGAATCCCGGAATGTCCTTTTTTATATAATAGGAAAGTTCTCCAAATGACGACAAAAGCATAATAAAAACCCGCCAAAAGGCGGGCGCAACAAAGAGGACGATGTGGTCAGAAGATGTAAAAGCCTTCTTCTGGGTCATCATCTAGATCATCGTCTTCGGTAAGGAAATAGTGCATGTCCAGAAGGTCGCCATCGGTCATGTTTCTGACCAGCGCGGCGGTCATGCCCTCCGGGGGATTCTGGATGTATTTGAGTCTGAGTTCCCTGATGAATTGTCCGTCCATGTATGGAAGCCTCCTGTCTGTTGATAGGTACAGTATGATACAGACAGGAGAAAAAATCAAGAGGAACGGCACCTGGCCTTCATCCTGGCTTTTGCCTTGGCCATGGTCCTTTCATAAAGTTCGTCCAGGAAGACTCTTTTGTGTTTAAAATACAGTTCAAGGAATGTCATTTTCGTTTTACATTCAGGGCATTGCAGGGGGTCATAGCCGAAAGAAAGGAGGACCATTTCACGCCATTTGTTGAAGCTGCGCAGGATGGCGTGTTTTGAGGGGTGGACGGCCCTGCAGCCAGGGGAGGGGTCATCCGCCCTGTGCCTGGCATAAAGCCCATAGTAGCGTGTCATCTTGAAGTTCCGTTCCGGGATATGCTGGATGAGGAGCTTAATGAAGTCAATGGCCGGGATGGCCTTTTGGACAAAAACATTGTCCTCATGCCTGTTATAGTGGAAAGTGACGTTTTCCCCATCGTAGGAGTCGATGCGGGAAAGGGCGATGACAGGGCGCCCCAGGTAGCGGCTGATATATTTGATGACGGTATTGGCGTCGGAAAGGGAAGGTTTTGCATAGACATAAAAGCCGTTCTTATCTTTGCGGTAGATAAGGGCTTTGGTCTTTTTGAAGGAAGGGCCGATCCTTTTTTCCATTTCATTTAGCAGAACCGTCTGGAAAGCCTTGCGCAGGTAAGTATAGTTGAAATGTTTTACTGCCCGCCATAACCCGCTGTCAGAGAAGCCGCCCTCGGTGATGAGGCAGTGGATATGGGGATTCCATTCCAGGGGCCGGCCAAAGGTATGGAGGACACAGATAAAACCGGGGACAAAGTTTTCGGATTTATTGAGCTTATAAAACATTTGGGACACGACATTGCGGACAGCCTGGAAAAGGCAGTCCAGGAGGGAGCGGTCTTCCAGGAAGAAATGCCTGAGCTCCTCATCAATGGTAAAGACGCAGTGGCGGTGGCCGCACCGTAGGAGCTTGAAGGACATGGACGTGGAACGTTCCTGGCAGTACTTTACGCCACAGGTGGGGCAGAAGCGGCTCTTGCAGCGGAAAGGGACGAACTTCATCTCCCCGCATTGGGAGCAGGCATACATGGCGCCGCCGAAGGAAGGGTCGCCACAGTTCATCATCTTTTCGATGTTCTCCATTTCGACAGCCCTGGGATGGAGGGTATATTGAATTATTTCGTAATTATCATTAAAGATTTCTTGTAGGATGTTCATGAGATTATTATGCGATAAATGTGGCCGGAAAGCAATACCCCCCTCAAAGATTGAGGGGGCAGGGGGAGCTGATGTGCCGTAGGCACTTTTTTATTCCATAAAAACTATAGCGGAATGGCGTGGGATGGTCAAGAGGAAAACGCGCCGCATCCTGCAGCACGCTCTTATAGAGAGTATTTGAAGACTAAGATTTTAATTTGACGTTTTTGTGCGGGAGATAGGAACTTTAGTTTGATGGGCGACAATCTGGGTTTGAAAATACAGGAAGCATGTGCCGACAGCGGTTATGACACAAACCTTATCAACCAGCAGTTATCGGAAAGGAACATAGACTTCTATACACCAGAAAGGACAGAGCAAAAAAGAGGGACTACGGAATTCCAAAGGAAAGACTTTCAGTATGGCGAACAGAAAGATGTCTTTATCTGCCCTGGGAAGAAAGAGCTCCCCCTGCACCGGCTCAACCGGACTACAAATACTGTAACAAAAGAGTACCGATGCGCCAAAACGGTATGTAAAGGCTGTCCTTTCCATAGCAGATGCATAGGAGAAAAAGGGACCGATAAAAGAATCCAGGTAAACATCTTTGAAGAAGTAGTTAAAAAGAACCATGAAAAAGATGGGTCGGAAAGACACACCAGAGTTTTGCTCCTGCGGCAGATATGGAGTGAAGGCAGCTTTGCAACACAAAAGGCAAGGCATAATTTAAGATTTTTATACAGAAGAGGATTAGAGGCGGCTGAACAGCAGTGCCTCTTATCGTCAACGGCGTTAAATCTAAAACGAATGATAAAGGCCATGGCATAACATACCATGACCTTTTTACTGGCAATGATTCCTATCGACTTTACTAAAAATATGTCATTATATTCCAGGAGATTTTTAATGTAAGGGGGTTTGTCAACAGTTCGATGATGTCCAGAAGTCAGCACAGGAAGAAAAGACTTCCGAAAGACCGGAAACAGGCGAAAGAGCCGCCAATGCACCGATACCGTACCCGGTAGAAAACGCAAGGCATGATTACACAATGGGCAGTGGAGGACTGAGAGCTGCGGCGGCAATGGCTGACAAGCCTGCGCAGAGGGCATCGTTAAAAGAAAAGTTGGCAGCATACAAAGCGCAAGTGTCCGGGGCAGACCGGGCAGATACTGATAAAGCGAAGAGGAAGGAGGAAACGCTGTAACAATCATAAAACTAATCAAATTTCAATTATTGTCCGGGATGGCAATTATAAAGTTCCGATTGATTTAGCCGGGATTTCGGGGTATAATCCTGTTTTTAACAGTTGTGTAGACAATGAATCGCTGTAACCCCAGTGTTTATGCGGGCTACAGCGATTTAAGCTTTAGTAATGAAACATAGTAATTTATGCTCTGCCTTTACTTCTTTTTTGGATTCCCCTCATCTTTTGTCTGGTAATGAACTGATAGTCAGTGCGAATCCCACAAACCTCATGCAGGGCATCAGTCAGCTTTGATCGTCTGTAAAGAGGCATGTACCCCTGGTCTTCTATGTCTGCAAAATCTATTTCTTTCAATGTCTGTAAGATTTCCTCACAGGTATAGCTGCCTCCCAGCTTTTTTTCCAGGATGCGGTAGACAAGGAGTGCGAGGAAGTAGGTCAGGAAGTGGGCCTTGAGCCTGGCTTCAAGCCGCACAAATGCAGGCCTGGCTTCGAAATCCGTCTTCATGATGCGGAAGCATTCCTCTATCCGCCACCGCCCTTCGCTGACCCTGAGTATGGGGGCCACGTCATCGTCCAAAAGGTCGGTGCATACAGCATACAGCCCGTCATACCTGGCCTCTTCTGCAATCTTATCCTCGTCCAGATAATACTCGATGCCGGCCGCCTCGCCGTCCTTTGTGACAGCCAGCTTTCCGACGAACCTGGCCGGGTCGTTGGGGTTCTTCCTCTCCGCTTTCCTTTTCCCGGAGGCGACCATCTTCTCGGCGCGCTCCACCTGCCTCCTGCGGATCTCCTTCTGGTAGGCAGCATATTTGGGGGAGTAGGTGATGATCAGCCTTTGGTGCAGCTTCTTGGTCGTATAGGGACAGTCTTTATAGAAGAGACAGTCCTTTTCCTCTCTGATTTCAGACAGCTCCACTGGCTTATCATCAGACAGCCGTCTGAAGCCGCTGCCATTGAGCGCCCATTCCCTGTCCTCCGCGGGCAGTTTCTTGATGGACTGGGTCACGATGAACGACCTTTCCCCCATATGGTTGAATTCCCGGTTCCTTTCCGAACCCAGGCCTGCATCGCAGCAGTAGATGAACCTGGAGTGTCCGAATCTCTGCAGGACCGTCTTTTCCAGGGGCTTCAGGGACTGCTGTTCGTTCTGGTTCCCCGGGAAGATGGAAAAAGCCAGGGGGATGCCGTCCCCATCCGTGAACATCCCCATCTGTACGATTGGGTTAGGCCGGTGCTCCTTGCTCTTTCCATATTTTTTGCTTCCGTCTTCCTGCTCTATCTCAAAGTAATAGTTCGTGCAGTCGTAGTAAAGGATGCCGTCATTCCTGTCTACCTGGAAGTTGCTGTTCTTATAGGCTTCCGACTGTATGAAGTCGCACTCGGAGGCAAGCACGTCCAGGGCGCGGTAGACATCATGCTCCTCATAGGAGGGCTTTTCAAGATAGTCCATTGCTGCCCTGTAGGAGGCGCGTTTGCTTCCCGGCTCCAGTATCCTGGTATAGATCAGATCCGACAGTATGGCATTCAGGTCATACTGGAACTTATGCCGGTCCCTGATCTTCCGGCAGACGCGGTCGAGTCCGAGTCCGTAATAGACGGATTAGAGGAAAAGGTATCCGCCTTTATAAAGTTTCTGGCAGCCATAATCCAGCTGTCTGTCAGCGTGGAAAGGCACAAGGACCGTCTTTGCCTCTTTTTCTCTTTTATAGTTTTCTGTTTCCAGTCTGGCCTGCTCCCTCGCCCACTCCATCACGCCGTCCCTGTCAGTGCCGAGCGTTTCGGTAAGTTCCTTGAGGGTGCCGAGTTTCCTGATTCTTTTGGAAGTGCTCCTGCCATTGCTGTTTATGTAGGAATGGGTTATATAAAAGGATTCAGAATTTTTAGATTTAGATGTCGTTACTTTCATGTCGTATTGCCTCCATATATTGCTATAAAATGCAACAGAAAATTTGACAAAAAAATACAGGCTTTATGCGGCCTATAGATACTTTTTGCGTTATGGAGCTGTCAAAGACCCGGCAATTATAAAGTTCCGATTGATTTAGCCGGGATTTCGGGGTATAATGGCATTGAGGTCATATACCTTTTGGGAATGGCTTTTGCGTTTCCACCATACAAAAAGGAGGTTTATGGCTGATGGATACGGAAATAAAGAATGCGGTCAGCATGGCAGACCAGGACGCACAGTATGATGATAAGGCAAAGCGCCTGTTGGGAAATAAGATCATTCTGGCGCATATCCTGGTAAAGACGGTTGATGAGTTCCGGGGAATGAACCCGAAAGATGTGGTGTCTTATATTGAGGGAGAGCCATTTATCAGC
>CAJUCE010000029.1 GCA_910584865.1 uncultured Acetatifactor sp. | reverse complement strand
ATTTGTGGTTTCCTATCACCGGACAGCAGGGACATGGAAGCCGGAATATTCAGTCACTGCATCTCTATGCTCCCACCATTCCTTTATAAATGAGGTCTTGTCTATATAAAAATAGTTGTTTTGAATCAGCTGTCAAAATTCTGATGCCCGATAGCGACAGTTCTTGCCGTATTGCCACCTCTGTCGTTTTTGAAAACAGGCATTGTCACAAAATCTATTTTAAAGGTATCAAAAAGGGAAGTACATATCCGTTTTATCTTTTGTATATGCGTATGTTTCATCGCTCCGGGTTTGTACTTCCTTAAATATATTGTAGCATGGTTTTTCGTTTTTGACAATGATATTTAAAAATTTTGTAGAAAAAATAGGGCAATCGCGAAGTCGCCCCTTCAAAATCCGGCTTCTTCCTGTGCCGCATTTTTAAAGAATAGCTTCTCAATCCTATTGGGAGTCATGTTCATTTGCCATCAAAAATCTATTCATCGGCTTTGCAGATAATTCTGTATCCTGCTTCTTCAGCGCCATACAGAACCGTCTCAAGAGAAAACCATTCGTTACCACATCATCTTTTCTAGCTGTCTGCCGGTCTTCTTTTAACTGTATGCCCTACCCAGGGCTATAAAAAGAATACGGGCATCAAAAAATCGCTATTTTCAATACCTGTAATCCAATTTACGACTTTGCAATTGCCCTGGGAGAAATTTATACGGCAGCAACAGTCCATGTCTCATCTCTATATGCATGGCTGTGATAACATCGTATATTTCTTCTTCATAAAGCTATCCCTCATACTGTTCTTCCGTCCGCAGAATCCACTCCATTTCCTGCACATATACCTTATAGTCCCGGATTCCCATCCGATCAAGCTGCTCCGAAATCTCCCGGTAGTAAAAGCTGCAGATAATCAATTTCCTCTGCTCCAAAGGCACCTCCAGGATTTCCTCCGGTTTACGGATAGGTATCCCCATACGCGAACGGCCCCATTTGCTTTCGTCATTATCCACCAGGAAAGCCGGGCGGTACTTATCTCCGTACTTTTTCATATAATCTTCAAACATCAGCCCGGCGCCGAACAAAATGATTTTTTTACCCTTTACATCCGCAAAAGTATCACATAAGAGACGGATATATTCCGTATATGGCCTTTCCGGATCGTAGATGCCTCTATGCTTGGGTTTACGCTCTTCCTCCGGCGGATACTTCATATAATCCCTGCCCATCAGTGCAAACAGATAATTCTCATACCCTATCGGTACCGGTACCATTCTTCCTTCAAACTCCAGCTTAACGGCCTCTGCAAAATCCGCTGCTGAAAGACGCCTGTATTTTCCCATGCCTGTAAAAAAAGCTATCTGATCCGAATCTTCCTCTGTATATAAACGCTGCGCCTCTTCCAGCATCCTGCATAATCTGTCATGTCCGTAAGCTTTCGCCAACAGACGGTACATCTTCCATCTCCGCGGCCGCAAACCTGCATATGCCCTGAAATCCCGGCCGTATCTTTCCGCATAGATCAATCTCTGGCAATAGCGGATTCGTTCCTCTTTTTCGGCCAGCTTTTTATCATCCGGCGTGCATGTATCAAAAGGCAGGATATCCACCCAGATACCCAGATTTCCCTGATGCTCCATCTCCCGGGGCTCTATCGCCGCGGTCCGGCTGTTCCGGATACGGGCATAGCCTCCCCAGAACAAATCCTCTTCGGTAGACGGCGTATGAATCGATAACGGATCCGGCAATTCCGCGGATGCCAGTTCTATAAAGCGGTCATAATCCTTTCTGGGCATGGCAATATCCAAGTCGTCATCCCAGGGAATAAAGCCTTTGTGACGTACGGCTCCAAGGAGGCTCCCATGTACAAAAAAATACTGCAGATCATGTTTTTTGCAAATGCGATCCACCTGATCAAGCATGGCAAGCTCTATCTCCCAAGTTCTTTTCATGCGATCCGGCGTCCTGTAACCGCTTTCCCTGCTTCTCTGAATCCCGGTGGCTTTTTCCGCAACGGCCACACTTCCGCTTTTGATCTCTTCCGCCAGCTGCAGGATTGCGTTCTGCAGCTCTATTGCTGTATACTTCCGTGCTGTCGCCGGCGCTTCTTCCGACGCTGCCGCCCCGTCAAGCCCCTGCTGATTCCTGATCTTTGTGCTGCTGGTTGCCCTGGTATATTCAAAAAACTCCATATCGGAGCCTACTTCTCTCAGCTGCTGCAGGTCATTTAACCAGTCCGTTCCATGATCATTGCCGGAAAAATGACAGTCGAAATGATATTTTCTCCAGGCATCGATCTTTTTGGTATTGGAGAAATCTACCGGAACCACCCTGTCTACATAAGAAACCGCACCGATAATGGCAGCCCTCTGCGCATAGGGAATCACAGGCCTGCGCTTTTTGAAATGCTCTACCAGTTCATCTGTCAGCACACCTACAATCAGATATTCGCAGCGGCTTTTTGCATTTCGCAGCAAGTTTAAATGGCCTATATGGAACAGGTCAAATACGCCGGGGACATAGCCTATGCGGTAGGGCTTAGGCGGATGTCCCTGCCCTGACGGATCCGTTTCATCCTCTGCCGCATCGGCTTCGGAAATATTTGCCTCTTTCTCTCCGGCCGCTTTCGAAATATCTGGCTTACTCTCCACAGCAGCAGACTCCGAAACGAGTCCGGCTTCTCCGCCCGGCTTCGGCGAAAGGCCGTCAGCCGTAAGCTCCATGGGCACGGCGTTCTCCATGGGCACGGGCTTGTAACATTGATAATCCGTAATCCCCATGGCCTCCAGCTGCTGCCCGATCTGTGCATGTTTGGCAGTGCAGATCACAACATAAAAATCCTCCCGCTTCATGGTCAGCAGCGCATCAGGCTTCCGGACAGGAACGCCACATTTCATGCTTCCTGCCTTTGTAACGTCATTGTCCACGGCAAATACAGGTCTTTTCTTCTCATCCTCCCCAAAACACATCATATAATTTTCAAAATACTTTCCTGTGCCAAAGAGCACGATTTCCTTTTTCACCATGTTCCGATACTCAGCCTCTCCGTTTTCTGTCAGTTTTCCTGCCTCTATCAAGCGCACTGCTATTGCCGGCTTTCCCTGTCTTTGTCAAACTCGTTGCTGCCGCCAAGTTTTCCTACTTCTCTCAAATTCACTGTTATCGCCGGGGTTTCCCTGCTTCTGTCAAACTCACTGCTATTGCCAGCTTTCTCTGCTTCTGCCAGATTCGCTACTACTGCCAACTTTCCTCGGGTCTGTTAAGTACTCCGCCCCTACTAATCCTCTGCTTTTATTAATTCCCCAGCTTCCTGACATTCTCCGCCATTCGCCTTCGGTCAATTTGCGTCCGTTCATAAAACTGCTTATACCGTTCCCTGTTCCGTACTTCATCTAAAAAGCGGGTCTCTTCCTTCAGATATATCTCCCAGGTATCTTCCATTCCGTATTTCTCCAGGAGTTTCTGCTTCGGATAGTACCGCTCTGCATTGGACGTAAAGCAGTATATATAATGAATCGCCCGGAACAACACATATTTTGCAGGATAATTCTCACGGACAAACTCCTGATCAAAATAAAGGAAATCTCCCGTTGCCGGGTTGTAAAAGCAATTCAGGGGAATCAGCTCCATATATGTTCTCCGCAGAATCGGTCCAAACTTCCCTTTCACCGGATCGCCCCGGTTACTACGTGTCTGGTTACTCTGCGCCCGGTTACTCTGCACCGGATTACTCTCCACCTGGTTACTCTGCGCCCGGCTATTCTGCACCGGATTACCGCCCTCTGCCGTTTCCGGCCTGCCGCCCGGCATACATAGGCCTAACGCCGCCGGAAGTGCGTTTTCCTCTTCCGGCACCTCCTCAGAAGACAAAAGAATATATTCATATATCCTGTCAATAAGTTCCAGAAATTCTTCCGTATTCCCCTGCATAATTTCCTTAATATAATCGGATAATGTAGGCCAGGAAACAAAAGGCAGCCCCAGGCTGTCCCCAGGCAGCAGCTTATGCTCCACCACCGGAATTCCATGTGCCTGCAGATCCAAAATATTAGCATATGCTTTCCGAAGGCTGCACCGCCCCTGTTCATACAGAGGCGTCTTCTGTACCCTGCCATTTGCCCTGATGACGGTAGCAAAGCCCCGCTCCACTCCCCGGTCTGTAGAGACCGCCGCATACAGTATCTGCCCGGAAGCCTTTGGTCCCTTTGTATCCTGTACCTTTATGTCCTCCACGGTTCTATCATTCGCTTTTATTTCGCTGAGCGCCGTCTTCCCTTCTGATTCACTCCAAAGCCCTTCTATGCTGCACTCTACCAGAAATGAATTTGCAAAAAAAGGAAACACGCCGTTTTCTATGATATCATCATACAGTTCACTCTCTGACGCTATCAAAGTATCGCCTTTCCGATAATAGGGTATCAGTCTCTCCCGCAGATTTTCCCCCGGCAGCCAGTCGTCTGTATAAATAAGCTGGGGCAGCTTATAATCCGGCAACGGATAGTAAAATCTGTGATACCCAAAGCCCGCCCCCCTTATCACCTCTTCAATTTCCTTCCGACTGAACGAATATCCCGCGGTTCCTCCGGGATAGCGGTTGATTCCGTCAAAAGGCCGTCTGGTATGGGGTTCCGCTTCTCCGCAAAAATAGCGGAGCCCAAATCGGTTCTCCACTGCAATTAAAAGTCTGCCGCCCGGTTTGAGCCATTTTCTCATAGCCGCAAGATAGTCCGCATAGGGCCTGACATCCGCGCTACCCTTTCCCGCCCTCTCCAGCAGGCCAATCAGGATGATACAGTCAAAAGCTTCCGGGAACACAATGTCCGTCACCTCTCCCGCATAGATATCCAGATTATCCATATTCTCATACCGGGCGGCAATGGCACGGGCACGGTATAAAGAACGATCCGTGGCCGTCACATGAGCGCACTTCCGGCACAGGCATCCTGTCAGGGTGCCGAAAGCAGCGCCCGCTTCCAGTACTTTGGCATCGGCGGGGAAATCATACCAGCTCAGGATGCCCTTACGAAGCTCCGTCAAATTATAAAAAATCTGCCAGTCCGTTTCCTCTGCAATAATAGGGTCATAAGGAATGTCGCCGTATTTTTTGATATAAAAATATGTTTTTTTGTCAAAAGCCGATATTTTATTTTCGTCGATAACGGACGTCGAAAATTCCGTATGTAATGTGGCCATTTGCTTCTCCTGATCTCTTATACAAGATATTCCTCTGTCAATATATCTATTGTCAATTTCTGCTTCCGATTATTTTCAGGCAAGTGAATTCATCGATGGATAGGATACTATTCGCTGACTACTTCTATTCGTCACCCGTGTCTCCATTACGATTATTTGCCTCTGCCTCATCCTCCACCATACAGCACGGCTCCAATAGCACATCATATCTGCCAAATCCGCTTTCCCTGTTGGATGTAATCGCGTAACGCCCTCTCAATTCCACCAGGAGTCCCAACACAAAACCATGGTAGAACCGTTCCGGCTCTGACTTTTCGGAAGGCCTGTTTCCGCTGTCGAAGAAACTGAAAGTGCCCAGCGCCACCCTGTTCATATAGCGGTTCATCTCTCTGAGATTTCCTGCCGGAAGCGCTTTCACGAACCTGCCGTAGGACGGGGTATACTCCCGAAACCAGTCCTCTGTCATCTGCTCAAACATAATGCGGACCTCTCTGTTGGTCAGTTTCAGGTCATACTCTTCCCTTCCACACTCCATGTTCATAGAGTATCTCTCCACTCGCAGATAACCGCTGGCCCGAAGAAGGCTCCATACAGCGCTGAGCTTGTAGTTAAGCCGATTAAAGACAATCTGTTCGTCGATTACCGTATGGTATGCTGACGATGAAAATGTCGCGATATGGGCATTTCTTTCTCCTACGTCCCTATTTAAGGCATTCACCCGATCAGAACTTCCTTCCCCCGAAAGGCAAAGCCGTACTTGCGGATGCACTCCCTGGGAATTCCCCGCTGTATCAGGGCAGCCTCATATTGCATCCGTTCTATCTGTCCCAAAGCTGAGGCCACCGTATCTTCCAGATTTTTTTCTCTTTTCGGATTGTTTACCTTAAATTCTATAATGATTGCATCTCCCCTGCCATTTCTTCCGCCATTATTTGCCAAGGCTTCTCCTGGACAACCCTTTCCCTTCCCGCCCGTTCCGGATAACTTCGGCTCCATCAGAATATCATACCTGCCGAAACCGCTTTCCCGGTTGGATGTGATGATATAGCTATCGGCCAAATCCACCGTCAACCCAAGCACAAAGCCATGGTAAAAACGTTCCGGATCCGCTTCTTCGGAAGGATGTGTCCCTGTATCGAAATAGCTGAACGTTGCGAAGGCGACTCTGTTCATGTAAGTATTCATGGCATCGATATCCCCCAGCATCAACGCCTTGATAAAAGTATTATAATGGGGCGTATACTCCCTAAACCACCCTTCAATCATCCGTTCAAACATCAGGCGAACTTCCATATTCGTAAGCTTCAGCCCGTACTTTTCCCTTCCTCCTGCGGGATCTATCTCGTAACTCTCTACCTTCAGATATCCGCTGGCCAAAAGCAGACTCCAGACAGCGTTTTGCTTGTAATCCAGCTGATTAAAAACGATCTGTTCGTCAATCTCTGTTTCGTAAGTCTTGTCCTGCAGCAGGTCCTCCATGGTCATCTTTACATCCGGACTTCCTTCCCGAATCAGTTTACCGACAAGGCTGTTTGCACTGGTATTCGCCCAATAAGTTCCTACCTTTCCCTTATCCAGATAATTTAGTATCGACCATGGATTATAGATATCGCGTCTATTTCCAAATGTAAAACCATCGTACCATTTCTTCACATCCGCTTTATTCTCTCCCAGACCATATTCCTCCAAAGCAGAAAATACTTCCTCTTCTGTAAAGCCAAAAGAATCCATGTACTTATCGGATGTAGTAGTCACCACTTCCAGATTATTCAAATCGGAAAAAATAGACTCTTTACTGACTCTGGTAATCCCGGTCATAATAGCCCGGGCAAGATAAGGATTTGTTTTAAAGGTAGCATTGAACAGACTCCTGGTAAAATCCACCAGTTCACGCCAATAGCCGTGGACATAGGCTTCCTGAAGAGGCGTATCATATTCATCCAGAAGAATAATAACCCTTTTGTCGTAATAACGTGAAAGATATTCCGACAGCTGGTTTATAGCAAGCGTCGCATCCACATCGCCCATGTCAATGCTTTTCCTGCGGAAAGTATCCTTTTCCTGTTCCGTCAGGTAATCCCCCTCCAGCAGGAAAGCATGCCTTGCGTATTCGCTGGCAATCAGCTGGCATATCTTCTCACGGGCATGCCGGTAATCCACTTCCTTGACATTGGCGAAGGTCAGGCTGATAACCGGATAGGTGCCTTGGAGCTGCCTGTATTTGTAATCCTCTCCCAAGGGATTTTCTCCGGCAGAGAATTTTTCCTGCCAGATGGCAAGGCCTTGAAATAAATCTTTCCTGCCTGCATACTCTACGGAAAAGAACTTTTCAACCATACTCATAGTGAGGGTCTTGCCAAAGCGCCTGGGGCGGATGATCAGCGTCACATCGTCCTCATTTCCCCACCATTCCTTGATGAAATGGGTCTTATCTACATAAAAGATGTTGCTTGTGATAACCGCTTCGAAATCCTGTTTCCCGATGCCTATCGTTCTCGCCGCCATGCCGCACCTCCCGTAGTCGGAACCAATTTTTGCATTTCTGATTTTAAAATAATAAAAGGAAAGAATCTATCCATTTTATCTTTTGTACATGCGTGTTTAGGTCCGCTCTGGATATGTTCTTCCCATTATTTATAGTAGCATATTGGGGGAGATTCTGCAATCTATTTTGCGTTATCATCGGAAAATTTTACCCCGAAATCGAACGGAAACTATGTTCTCGATCTGCTGCCGTCCTCTTATATTTTATCACCAATTTCTGCTACATGTATAAGAGCTCCTATCCGTTTTCTTTGTGCCGATGCCGCTTGGGTCCCTTTTCTATCTATTAATAAGCCACCATATTTATGTACTGTAAGCGTATTTTCAGTATACACATTCGGTATCCCAATGCAGCTGATCGGACATAGAGCTTCTCTTGGTAAAACACAACCTCCGCACTCCAGTTTTTCAGTCTCTTTTACTCCAAATAAAGTTCGTAAAACCACCACAAATACCCTTTAACAGACTCATAAATCTCAAATGCAGTGTTCTCATACATTGTGGGATTCTTTTCCTCATATGTATCAGGAATTTCCATATGAAATATATTTCTTTGCAATTCTCCCTCACCCAATTCCTTTAGAATTCCATTTATCCATTACCGCAATAACAATCTGATCCTAATCCTTCAACCCATTATCAATAATAAAAACATTCATCCTATCAGCACCTGCTTCCCGCTGAATGCGAAACCATACTTCTATCATCCGCTCGAACATCAGCCGTACTTCCATGTTAGTAAGCTTCAGCCCATACTCCCACCTCCCGCCGCCGGGAACCAACTCGTCATAACTCTCTACCCTCAGGCAGCCGCTGGCCAAAAGCAGACTCCAAATCGCGCTCTGGCTGTAATCGAGTTGCTTGAAAACAATCTGCTCATCAATCTCCGTATAAAATGTCTCACCCCGGAGCAGATTCTCCATGGTCATTTTCACGTCACGGCTCCCCTCACGAATCAGTTTACCCACCAGACTGTTGGAACTGGTGTTGGCCCAATAGGCGGAACTTTTCCGTGTCTTCAAGTAATTCAGGATGGACCATGGATTATAAATATCTCTCTTACTTCCAAATGTGAAGCTGTCATACCATCGCTTCACTTCCTCCTGTCTGTCTTCCATCCCATATTCGTCCAGAGCGGCAAACACTTCCTCCTCTGTAAATCCAAAGCTATTCACATACTGTTCAGATGTGGTTGTCACTACTACCAGATTATTCAAATCAGAGAAAATCGATTCTAATGCTTCGCCAGAAGCTATGCTGACTCGCGTGATTCCGGTCATGACTGCCCGCTCCAGATAAGGATTCGTCTTAAAAGACGCATTGAACAGCGTTCTGATAAATGCCGCCAGCTCCCGCCAATAGCCATACACATAGGCTTCCTGCAACGGCGTGTCATACTCATCCAAAAGAAGGATAACCTTTTTCCATAATAGCGTGAAAGAAAAGACGGCAGAGCATTTAAAGAATCTGTAGCCAGATAATCCTCCATCTCCACGGATACCTTGCGAAAGCTATCCTTTTCGTCCTCATTCAGGTAATCACCGTCAAGCAGATAATCGCAGCTGTTATACAAGTTCTTGATGATCTGACATATCTTTTTCCTGGCATTGGAAAAGGATGCCTCCTTCACGTTGGCAAAGGACAGGCTGATGACAGGATAGGTTCCCTGCAGCTGCCGATATTTATAATCTCCAAAAGGGGATTTCCCCGCCTCCAGGACGCCTTCCCCTCGTCTAAAGCCGCTTCTGCTGATTTCCGGTTCCGATCCGTATTCAAGATCAAAAACATTTGCATGACAAAAGGATAGCATAGTTTCAGGGACTCCGCAACCGATCAAAAATACTTCGACGCTTCCCTCGCCATACACTCAGCCAGAAAATCTCTGTTATAAAAATTCGTATTGTCCTTAGACCAGCATACCTGCTCCCGAATGACTTTTGCCGGGTTGCCGGCTATAATGACTTCCTTGGGAAAACTCGATGATGTCACTGCCATGGTTCCCACAATGCTGTTGTCTCCGATTGCTGCACTGCCAAGCAGCGTTACGCCATGGCAGAGCCATACATGGTTTCCTATTTTCATATTTCCTGCGTAGTTGAGCCTTTTTCCGGTGACTTTGTCAAAAATATGATGTTTGTCGTGGTTACGCAGGATGACGGAGGTGGAAAGGAGACAGTCCTGTCCTATTTCGATTTTTCCGTCGGTAATGATCATTTTTGCCTCTTCTATCTCTGTGCCGTCGCCGATGCTGCATAAGGAGTTTCTGCCGCACTGGATATCCAGCTTTCCTACACTGACGCCTTTTCCTAATTGAATCAGATTATGCCCCCCCAGAAAGCTTATCGTGACAGAGTCTTCTATGTCGGGGAAAAATTCAATTTGATTCCCCCAGGCGTCGTTGTACAGGCCTCCATCTCTATGCTTGAGTTCCTTTCCGGTTATTGTGTTTTGAACGCTGAGCAATTTATCCGCATGGATATACGGATGGCCCATATCCTGAAGCATGGCCGTGATGGACTGCCAGTTTCGGGGGTTGCCGGAGAACACTACTACGAATACACCTTTCATATCTTTGAGCGTTTCGGGGGGAATTACTTTTATACCATCGTATTCTGTTCCAATCTGCGCCCATTTTGCGTCGCAGAGATAGTTGAAGTGTACTTCTTTGGGAAGGTGATTCTTGATATAGTCGTAGTACTGGCCGATGCCGTAGCCTACGGTATATTGATATTGCAACAAATCCACAGGTATTTCCATATTTTATTTCCCCTTATCCAAACACTATTAGACCGCGGGCTCCAGCAATTCTTCCGACTTGCTGCATTCCTTCTCTCTCAGATTGGCCTGCGCGGTACCAGTTTGCTATAGGACATCTCCCTGATCAAGACCAAAATCAGTTCTTACTTCTCTAACCTTCCTTCACCCAATCCCCGTCACATACCACTCCGTGAGCCAGTTTCTCTGCTGATAGGGCTTGAGCCAAATCATTTTATCAGAGGCAATTCCCTGTTCTTCCAGCTCCTTCCTTATCTCCGAAGCCGCCCCGTCATCCATAACAGCAATCACAATCTGGTCATAGGCTGTGCTCCCAATCTGAGAGACTTCATTCACTCCCTCAAGACCCTGACGCCTGCAGAAGGCGGCATTTTTGTCCACCCACAGCACCACCTGATGCTCTGAATCTCCGGAAAGCCTGCGGTACAAATCCTGCCCGAATTTCCCGGCTCCATAGACCACTACCCTCTCCTCCAACAGACGCATCGGATAAAATGCTGCCCGGCCCCAGCGCTCCCGCAGCGCCTTATCCGCCTGTTCTTTCTCCTGCCTGGCCAGCCGGCCCAGAATTCCTCCACGCTCTTTTTTATACTGCTCAATCAGCGCCTTCTCTGATTCTCCTGCACGCATGACAGAATAATTCAAATCCGTTCCCTTATAAAACACCTCCACCGGTTCATTGGTGCGCACCAAAAATAACTGCCGGATCTCTTCCGCCGTCAGTCTGGGCGCATACTCCACCGCCTCGGTCCCCCGTCCCGTCTCATTGCTGGGCATAGATGCAAAATACTCCAATACCTGCTTCGAGGGCCGCCCGGCAATATACTCCAGATAAGATAAAACATTTCTTACAGACGCAATCCGGACTCCCATTTCTTTGCAGACATCTTTCATTTTCACGGCAAAATCCAGGATTCCCTTCTCGTAATCTGCAAAGCCATGCAGAATCAGTCCCTGGCTCTCCGCCTTCTCCAGAACAGGAACCGCTTTCCCTTCTTTAAGCTCATACCCACAGGTCTGACCATGGGGAGCCCGGCACATCATCTCAATGACCAGATTATTTTCCAGAAAGCCCGGCATAAAAGTATCTGTCACAGAGCCCTTTACCAGGTTTACTCTGTCAATTTTAAAGAAAAAGGTACGGATGAGTTTCTGATAATAATCCTTTATCAGCTCCTTCAGGCATCCCTGGGTAAGCCCCCCACCCGAGACATCCACAAAGGCAAATTCATCGTCCGACATATCCACCTCCCGGGTCAGATACCGAACAGCCAGACTGCGCTCTCCCTCCAGCTTCTTTAAATGAAAATCCCGAAAAACTTCATCCTCAAATAGTCTTCGGATAATATATTCCAGCTCCTGATTGGATATACTCTCATTCCGCCTTTTTTTTCCGTACACTCCCGGGAGATAATCGTACAGCTCCTCCAAGGGAACATGCAGTACCCCCGCCAGATCCGACAGCGTTTTTATTTTCAGCATATGGGACCATAGAATCAGCTGATACAGATTATAATGATCCTTTGACAGGGACGCCATCCGCCATGCTTTTCTGGAACCATATATATACCGGGTCTCAATGTTGCCGCCTTCTTTTTCCAGAATGATATCTACAATCCTTTTGATCAGATAACCGTCCCGTGCTATAAAATACAGCCTTTTGATCCCCTTTTTCACAGACTGATCCACGATCCATTCTCCGTAGCTGTATAATACCGGCCCGGCATACCGGCATCCAATCTCATAGGCGTCAGAAACTTCACCGCTCCTTCCGGTTTCCCTAATCTCTCCTGTCACTCCAGCCCTTTTCGCCGGGCCCGTCTCTTCCGCTTCCCGGAGCGCTCCAAGCGCCGTTCCGATCATCAGCTGAAGCCTGCTGTCGCCTCCCCGGATCTCCAAAAGCTCCGCCTCCAGCTCCGTAAGCTCAGGCCGCTTCCACCATTGCACCCTGATTCCCAGACCAAATGGCACCTCTATATCCTGATGCAGATTGTCCCCTGTATGCACCCAGTCCCCAAAGCTGACACCCTCCGCCTGCTGTACCAGCCGGTATAAATTTCCTGTGGTCTTCCGCACACCATAAGCAGAAGATACATACAAAGGCAGCTGTGCCAGAACAGCATCCACACGCAGAAGCATCTGACGCAGGATCTCCGGCGGCAGATACATGTCCGAAACCAAAATCACCCGTTCTCCCTGATCAAGCAGATTCTTCAGCCTACGGATATTCGCGGGAATCCCCCTTACATTAGCGATCTCCAATTCCTCCTCCATGCGGCACAGATATTCGATTTGCCCTGCCTCCAGACATCCACACACGGACATGGCGTCATAAATGTCTCCCAGCGTCACCTCTTCCTTCCGCTGATAGAATCCGGCCTTCCGGGCCAGAGTCTCGCTGTGGCGCCTCAGCTCATAAAAATTTTCAACCAAATAATCTTCCAGACCATTCTCCGCCTGTTCCCGCCGCAGACGCTCCTGCATCAGGGCAAAAATCCCCAGGGGAGAAGCCGTGGTTCTTGTGATCAGTGTGTCAAATACATCAAAACTATATAGCATGTTTTTCTCATCCCCCCTAATCCTTCAAGGGCGCATAATATTTCATGTCCATATAAGCTCCCTTCAGCCTGCCGCCATGATGCATCATATAAATGGATAAAAGATTTTCCACCAGGAACCCCATATAACGGTCCCTGCGGTTCAAACCCATTTTCTGATAATGAGCATCCACCCTTTCCGTGACGCCAAAGATAAAGGAACACATCTCGTCAAAATATTTCCGCTTCATAATAAAAATGTTGCAGGGAAAATAGAAATGGGACTTCTCATAAACCAACGCTGTTTCAAAATACGCCTGATCATATTCCCTGATAAACCGCATCATCAGATTCCAGTCGTTTTCAAATATAAACCTGCGGCAGAAAAAATCTCTGATCCCCTCCGGAACATAGCTGGGCACCGTGAGCACCGCATCATACTGCATGATATCCTGCAGACTATTTTTTCCCATTGCCATCTGGCGGCGGTAATGAAATAACCCAACGTACTCCGGCCCCTGTGTATTTTTCCAAATCCAATACAAGGCTGTGCCCTCGGAATAATCCGTGTTTCTGGCCGAAATACTATCACCGGTATCGTCGCGTATATCGCTGATGGTCTGGGTAGTAAGCGCCGCCCCCGCCTGAATCTGGGTGATCCAGTCCGGCAGAGAAAACGCTTCTATTCTCTTATCCCTGTGAAAACGGACCATGTATACCTGAACCCTTCCGCCTGCCTCCTCCACCTGACACAAAGGCGTCTCCTCACAGAAAAGGTAGTGAAAGCCCGGATACTGCCTTTCATATTCCGCAAGCAAGCATCCGTTTCCCACAGCCTCCAGCTGTTCTTCACTGCAGAAAAACTGATCCCAGAAGTGCACACGCCAGCGATACTCTTTCCCATCTGACCGCCTTTGAACAACATAATGATCCTCTTCCACATTACAGCCTTCTATCACCCGAAAGCCTTCTCCATTTCCCTCCCAGACCGGCTTCTTATACTCCTCCCTGATTTCCTGTTTCAATTCCTTTGTCATTAATATGATTTTTTCAAATCCCCTGGCCCGGAGCCTGGTGATATACCTGCTTTGCAGCCAGGGCTCGCCCATGGTCAAAAGTACCGCACTGTCCTCATCTCCCTCTGGCAGCTGCTCTGTTGACAGTATCTGCACATTTTTTTTCGGAAAATTCATGGGAAATCCTTTTAAATCCGTGCACACCACATCGATTCCCACCCCCTTCGCCTGCAGATACTGTGCCGCAATCCCTCCATCCATGTCGTTTATATAAAGAATCACCCTTTTCGCGGAAGAAAGCATTTGGCAAAGCCCTTCCGAAGATGGGCTGTCTATTACAAAATTACAATAAATTTCCTGAATGCAGTCACAGGGAACGGCAATAATATTCTTTACTTCCCTGGACATGAGCATATTTAACACTGATTTTGCCACGGGAGCCTTTTCCATCCCCGCTACCAGGCAGCAGTCATCCTGAAGCGCAAACTCTTCCAGGCTGATAACAGGCCTGCCATAAAGCTTTCCGGGATTTCCGTCCACATTCTCCACCACAAAAGCGTCCACAACTATTCCCAGTCTTCGAAACAACAGATACAGCGATCTGGCCAGCTTTCCTGCCCCGTATATTTTTATATTTCCCGCATCCCTTACTCTGCATAAAAAGGCTTCATATACTGTTTTCATGACTGTCTCCTGTTTTCTGCCTTTATTTCCTATCTGCAATACTTCTGTTTCTTATCTGCCTGCTTTTATTTCTGAATCTGCGATACTTCTGTTCTTTTGTACTATGCTTCTATTTCTCACGTACTCTGCTTCTATCCTTCATCTGTGCTTTGTACCTTTTGGCAAAAATCCAAAATCTGTCTCTCCATACATCCCTTTACACCCCCGCTCTTGACATAGCCGGCATACCATTCCACCGTCTTTTCCAGAGCGGTTTCAAAATGCCAGTTTGCCCTCCAGCCGAAAACGCTTTTCAGCCTGGCGCAGTCCAGTTTTAAAAGCTTCGCCTCATGGGGCCCTCCGTCTGGCCGTTCCACCCAGGAAATACTCTCTCCCGCATATTGCTTCCATTTTTCACAGAAATGGGAAACCAGCGTTCCTGTAGCCACACAATCCGCCTCGTCAGGACCTACATTATAACAGTCTGCATATGCTCCGTCCTCATACTGCCTTTGTGCGATCATTAGATATACTGCCAGCGCCTCCAGCACATGCTGATAAGGCCGGATAGAATCCGGATTTCTCACAATGATCTCCTGCCCGGCTTTTGCCGCACGCACACAGTCCGGAATAATCCGGTCCGCGGAAAAGTCCCCGCCGCCAATCACATTTCCCGCACGCACAGTAGATACAGCCACATTCTTATCCCGCAAAAAGGAATTTATATAACAGCCTGTGACCAGCTCGGAGCAGGACTTGGAGTTGGAATAAGGCTCATAGCCGTTCAGCTCGTCGCACTCCCGGTATGGCCAGTCCCACTCCCTGTTCCGATACACCTTATCCGTGGTAACGTTGACCACAGACTGCACCGAATCCGTATGACGGACACATTCCAGCAGATTGACCGTTCCCATCACATTTGTCTCATAGGTGTATACCGGATCCTGATAGGATTTTCTCACAATGGGCTGAGCCGCCATGTGAATCACAATCTCCGGCCTACTTTCCTCAAAAATGCGCCGGAGGATATCCAGATTTCTGATATCGCCCATGACGGAACGCATCTCGTGGGGCAATTCGCACACTTCAAAAAGCGCCGGCGCGGTGGGCGGCTCCAGGGCATATCCGGTAACCTCCGCTCCCGCTGTCAAAAGAAGCCTGCTCAGCCAGGCTCCTTTAAAGCCGGTGTGACCGGTAATCAAAACCTTTTTCCCTTTGTAAAATGAAAAATCAAACATTTTTATACCCCCTGTGCGCCTTGGCACACATACCAATCAAACTTCCCGTCATGCCGCCTGGGACGGCACAAACAATCTGTGAGAAGAATCGCTTCCCTTGCGATTCTTCCGTGTGAGAAAGGCGTTGCACTTGCGCCGTAGAAAATCTTCGTGAAGCGGCCCCTGCCGCAAGTGTTAGATTTTCTTCTCACACTTCTGCCTTCGCCCACTCCACCGTTTTCCGAATTCCCTCTTCAAAGCTGAACCTTGGCCGAAACCCCGTGTCCTCCTGCAATTGCCTGATGTCCGCGCACAGATACATCACCTTATTTTCCCCATAAGGAACCTGTCCGATTCCCAGCGGAACTTGTGGATCTGTCTGCTCCCCAATGATGCGGATATAATTTGCAAGCCGGTCTGCCGCGCCGCTTCCAATGCAGTATATTTTTTGGTCCTTCCCCGATTCCCCTAACAAAAACAACGCTCTCGCGGCATCTTCACAGTACAGATAATCCCACATCTGCTCCCCTTTGGTAAACAACGGCGTCTCTCCTGCCAATATTTTCCTGATGGAGCTCATCACCATGGAAGACTCACTGTCATAGGGCCCGTAAACGCTTAAAATTCTAGTCCATATGTGCCGGATCCCCAGCCTGCCGCACTCCCTGCGGCTCATCTGCCCGGCGCACAGCTTTGCCATTCCGTAGCCGGTCTCCGGAAAAGCAGGCGTGGAAGCCTGGAGAACCCCTTCTGCTCTCCCGTACTCCGCCTGAGACCCGGCTCCGACAAACACCCTGCAACCCAGCCTAGATGCCGCGGCCGCGGCATCCAACGTATACCTCACATTATCCAGCTGAAGTCTCATATCATTCCGGGAATCCCCGGTAGTCCCCGCCCATCCCAGATGATAAAATACATCACAGGGCGGAATCGCGGCGGCATCCAGTCTGTCCAGCTCCTCCAGATCACACTCTACCACATGTACCGCTTCATGCCCGGGAATCCGCTCCCTCCTTCGGGAATTCCTCCTGATAAGGGCATACGCCTCCACACCCTCCCGGATACATTGCCGGATCAATGCAATTCCGATAGCTCCCGTGGGACCGGTCAGTACAATTCTCTTCATACCTGTTCCCTATCCCTCGTTTTCCTGCACCGGCGCAATCAGCAGATTTTCCAATACCTCTTCCCTGGGCAGAAACGGCGCCAGATCCTCCAGCGGCGGGCTGAACAGAGAACCGTCCTCCAGCTTTTTGGTTGCGCTCTTGGGCTCAAAAACCTGCTCCGGAGAAACAAAGATCTCGCAGAAAACAGCCCCATCCTCTGCCATGGCCCTGTCCACGGCCTGCTTCATGGCTTCGTTGCTGTGCGCCTCCAGATAAGGAAACCCAAAAGCCTCCGCCAGCTTCCGGAAATCAGGAAATGAAAGATCCCCACTCTCGGGTCCGATTCCCACCTTAGTGTGCCCTGCAAACACATTGTTTTGGGTCTGACGGATAGAATGGTACCCCCCGTTATTGATCAGAAAAATCTTTATGGGAAGTCTGTTCGTCAGAATCGTCTGAAGCTCCTGCAGATTCATCATAATACTTCCGTCGCCCTCCAGACACACCGTCGTGCATCTTTCCCGGGAAATGCATGCCCCGATAGCCGCCGGCAGACCATAGCCCATGCTGGCGATGGCGCTGTTAATCAAAAACCGGGCGTCCTTTTTGATCACATAATTGTGGCTTCCCACCACACAGGCGCTACCGTTGGAAACCACCGTCATATTGCCATCCGCAAGCCCATTGCTCAAATACCTCATAAATGCATACACATTGGCATACTGCCCGTCCTCCTGCCAATGCCGGGGCAACGTGACTGGATATTTTTCCTTCCACTCCCTGCACTTCTCCAGCCAGAAGGAATCAGAAAACACCGGCCCCTCTTCCTGCTTCAGCACCTCTTTCATTTTCTCCAGCAGATCCTTTGCATCCGCCCACACCGGCATTTCCACATGAAGAGTGGTTTTTTTCAGCTCTGCGGGATCCACATCCGCCATGATCACAAAGGCTTCCCTGGCCCAGCTTTTCCAATTATAGCCCACCTGGCGGATGGACAAGCGGTTTCCCACCGCAAAAACCAGGTCTGCATTCTGCACCGCAAAATTTCCCGGCCGATCCCCCATGATTCCTCCACGGCCCACATACTGCGGATTCTCATCCTCGATCAGATCAATGGAGTCCCAGCAGGTCACCACAGGAATACCCAGCGCCTCCACCACACGCTGAAAGGCCTCATGGCCTCCGGACAGCCGGATCCCGTTTCCTGCATAAAACACCGGCCTTTTTGCCCCTCTGATTTTTTCAATCAGTTCCCGGGCCAGCTGCTCCGACACCGGAGCCGGCGCCTTACAGGAATCCTCCTCCGGCTCATAAGCACGCAGTCCTTCCGTCTCAATATACATTCCCTGATAGTTTACCGGAATATCCACCCAAGCAGGACCCCTGCGCCCTGTCATGGCCGTATGATATGCCTTTTCCAATACATACCGGATATCCTCCGGATCCTCCAGCATCACTGCATATTTGCACATATGCTCCGCAGCCTTCACCACGTCAAATTCCTGATCTCCCACGGCCCGTAAAGGAAGCCCTTGGGTAAATTGTTCCATATACCTGGCGGTGGTATCATAGCGCACCTGACCCGAAATCACCAGCATGGGAATGGAGTCCAGCCAGCCCCCCACCACTCCCGTAATGGCATTGGTACCTCCCGGACCTGTGGTCACACACACTGCCGCAATCCTGTTTTCCGCACGGGCATATGCCTCCGCCGCCATGGCGCAGGCCTGTTCGTGATGAAAATATGTACATTGAAGTCCTTCTCTATGCCCCAATGCATCATTTAAATGCATGGCGCCTCCTCCGACCACGGTAAAACAATCCACGATTCCATGGTTTACCAGAAATTCCGCCACATAATCCGCCAAACGCTGCCTCATAATCTCTCCTTTCTTCCTGCCCCGCAGGACACGCCCCCAAGCACTCCTGCCTGCAAACTGCTACCGCATCCACTTGTTTCCCCGCATACGGGAATCATTATATCTCCCGGCATTACTGTTCCAAAGACTCTCTGATAATCTGTGCCATATAATCGATCTTTTCATCTGTCATTCCCGGATAAACCCCTACCCAGAAGGTACTGTTCATGATAATATTGGTAATATGCAGATTGCCTATAACTCTATAGCCGGTTCCCGATGCCCGCATCTGATCAAAGCAGGGATGCTTTACCAAATTTCCGGCAAACAGCATTCGCGTCTGTATTCCCCTGCTTTCAATATAAGGCACCACCCGGTTACGGTCAACGCCTTCTCTGCAGGTTACAAGAAAGCCGAACCAGCTGGGCCGGGAATGCGGACAGGCCTCTGGCAGAATCAGCCATTCCTCACAGCCCTCCAGTCCCTTCCAAAGCCTGTCAAAATTATGGATTCTCTTTTCCACAAATTCCGGAAATTTCTTCAGCTGGGCGCAGCCTATGGCTGCCTGCATATCGGTAGCCTTCAAATTGTACCCGAAATGAGAGTATACATATTTGTGATCATATCCGAGAGGAAGCTCTCCGTACTGCCCGTCAAACCGATGCCCGCACAGATTATCCCGGCCCGAAGGACACACACAGTCCCTGCCCCAGTCCCGGAAGGACCGGATGCATCGATTCAGCAGCGGATGATTGGTATACACGGCTCCTCCCTCACCCATAGTCATGTGGTGGGGCGGGTAAAACGAAGAGGTTCCGATATCTCCAATGGTTCCGGTAAGCCTCTCCTGGCCCTTCCAGGTATACACCGATCCCAGCGCGTCACAGTTATCCTCGATCAGCCACAGCCCATGCTTGTCACAGAACGCCCTCACTGCTTCCAGGTCAAAGGGATTGCCCAGAGTATGAGCCGCCATAACCACCTTGGTCCTGGGAGACAGCGCCGCCTCCAGCTGGGTCACATCTATATTGTACTGGGGTATGGTCACATCGATGAACACAGGAACCACGCCGTGCTGTATTGCCGGAGTAACCGTGGTGGGAAAGCCCGCCGCAACTGTGATCATCTCATCCCCGGGCTGGACCTGCCTCTCTCCCAAAAGAGGAGAAGTCAGCGCCATAAAAGCCAGCAGATTGGCAGACGAACCGGAATTCACCAGGGAGCAAAACCTGACCCCCAGATATTCCGCAAAAGACCTCTCAAACTCCTCCGTATATCTTCCCGAAGTCAGCCAGAACTCCAACGCGGAATCCACCAGATTGCACATTTCCTCCTGATCATACACCCGGGAGGCATAGGGAATCCTGTCCCCCGGCTCGAAGGGCTTTTTCCGCCCATGAAAAGCCTTATAATAACCCGCTACCATATCCAGAATTTCTTTTTTTGCCTGTTCCTCTGTTTTATTCTCAAACATATTCCTGCTCCTGTCCTTCTCCTTGCCTTTCCCAACGCATCCAGGGTGCATTGCCTGCAGCGATCAGATCCTCCAGCTGCTGTTTATCCCTCTGGGTATCCATGCATTTCCAGAAGCCATTATGGGGGTAAGCCATCAGCTGCTTATCGGCCGCGGCCCTTTCTATGGGCTCCTTTTCAAACACGGTGGCATCTCCTTCTATGTAATCGAATATTTCCGGATTCATAACCATAAATCCCGCATTAATCACGCCGCCGTCCGAATTGCTTTTTTCCCGGAACCTACTGATAGAGCCGTCCTCTTCAATCTCCAGCACTCCGAAGCGCTGTCCGATGTTCACGGCAGTCAGGGTGGCGGTCCGCCCATGAGACCTGTGGAATGCCTCCAGCTGGCGGATATTCAAATCCGCTACGCCGTCGCCGTAGGTAAGCATAAAGGTTTCGTCTCCCACATAGGGCCGGATACGCTTGATCCTTCCCCCTGTCATGGTATTCAGCCCCGTATCCACCAGGGTAACCCTCCAGGGCTCCGCCATATTGGTATGCACCTCCATACGGTTTTCCTTTGTAAAATCAAAGGTCACATCGCTGTTGTACAGATAGTAATTGGCAAACCACTCCTTGATCACATGCTGCTTATAGCCGCAGCAGACAATAAATTCATTATATCCATAATAGGAATATATCTTCATAATATGCCAGATAATCGGTTTCCCGCCGATCTCGATCATGGGCTTGGGCTTCAAATGACTTTCCTCACTGATTCTCGTTCCCAATCCGCCTGCCAGAATCACTACCTTCATACATTCTTCCTTTCCGGAAATTCTCCCAATCTGCTTCCAGGGTTCATATGGTTTCATCCTTACCTGTTTCTATGCGTTTTCAACCTTGCAGCAGCCACCATTCCGTCACAAACAATTCATCTGCCGCTGTCATATGACTTATCCCCCACTCGCACAGATTGTCCCACATCTGATCAAAAGCCTCCGTGCCTCTTTTGGCGCATACAATTATCAACGCCTCCTTCTTATATGTCAAAAGCTCTTCTATATCCCTGACTTTAAATCCCTCTATTTCCTCCGGAGCACCCTCAATATCCGTCACGCCGCACAAAATGTCTTTGTTCCACAACTTGCATTGCTCCAGCACCTCCAGTACTTTGCAGGCGTACATTCCCGCCCCATAAAGAATATAGGTAGAATAAGACTCCAAAAGCTGCCTTCGCCCCGCCTCCTTGTCCATGTATCTCCACAGGCTTTGCTTGACATCCTCCGGCTGAAACAAGCATAAAAGCAGTCTGCGAAAAAAATCCTTTTCCAGATGTTCTATTTTCCACGCTCCCAGCCAACCGTACAATGCCGTATCCTCTGCAATCAGCCCAAGCAGCTCCTTCGTATACACCCTATCCACCCTAGTCAGACTGTTTATATTATGATGAAGATTAAAAAAGGCGCAGATTTCCCATAATGCCCTTGCGTTTCCTTCTCCCTGGCAGGCCTCTATCTTCTCCCTGATAAAAGCATATTCATCCGAAAAGGCATGAACCTTTCCCCTGCTGTGAATCGAGGATTCCGGATTATCCTGGCGATACATATAGTAAGCCTGGTCCAGCAAATACACTCTTGTGCCATGCATCATGGTCTGAAACCAAAAACCATTGTCCTGAAAGGAAGCTCCAGGTGTCTCATGGTGCCGGATTCCGAATTTTTTGATAAACTCCCGCCGGTACATACAGGTCCAAGTATACATGGATGCATAAAAAAGCTCCGTATGCTCCTTCGGACTGAGCACCTGATGATAGTTTTCATAATCCGATACCTTTTGGTACCTGCTACATACCTGAGCTTCCTTTGTCTTAAACTCATAAAAATCTGCTTTGACCATATCCAGCTCATATTTTTCACACAGCTCATAAAACACCTGGCACATCTGAGGGAGAATAAAATCATCGCTTTCCAGAAAAACCAGATACTTTCCTGACGCCAGGTCAATCCCTGTATTCATGGTATGACCGTACCCGGTATTGACCTTATCCACCACCCGAACCCTGGAATCGGCCTCCGCCAACTGCCGCAGAATCTCCCGGGATCCGTCCATAGACCCATCATTTATACATAGAATTTCAATCTCCTCCAACGTCTGCTTTCTGGCGCTGTCCACGCATTGCCGCAGGTATTTCTCCACATTATAAACCGGTATGATCACCGAAACCTTTACCATAGCTCTCCTCACTTATATTCACTGAAAATACATCTCTTGTCAACCTCTCTTAAACAACCCTGCATTACTTGCTTTGTGTTTTCTTCGCCCAGCGCCGCTACAATGCCCACGCGTCCCTCCTCCAAAAGCTCTGGAGAAAAAGATTGTATCCTGTGTCCTCCCAGCATTTCCTCATTGCCTGAGAGCGAAGATACCAGGTAGGCTTCGAAGGGAATTCCCCAGGCATCAAGATAGGCAGTGAATTTAGCCGCCTTCTTTCCCGCGCCATAGACATAGAGCTTGTCAAAGCGGCGGCAGAAATTCTTGAGCCGGATTTTCTCTGGTAATACTCTGACCTGCCTGCGGACCTGTTTGTATGTCCATTTCAAGCTTGTGTAAATTGCTTTGTCCGCGGGTATTCTTGCCATAAAATATATTATCAGTTTCGGAACATTCGTCAATCCACGCCATTCCTTCCGATAAAGCCTATATATCTCCATATTAAAAATATCCTTCATACGCAATGACCGAAAATTCATAAAGGATAAAATGGTAGAATTGATTCCGCTCTTCTTGATCACTGCCTTTTTGCTTTTATAACACTCCGGCAACTTATAAACCATAGCCGGCCAGCAGTGACACCATACAAAAAAGGTCTCATCCCGCCATCCCGGGCACTTCTTCAAACCGGAAGCATGCAAATCTTTCTCATCAAGGGATAAATGAATCGCTCTCCAGTTTTCCAGCCGGCTCAGCTTCTCAAAATAAAACGCCACGTGAGAATGATTAATGCATTCCGGAACGCCATACCTTCTCGTCAATGTTTCCCAATCCACATACGTCAGCATGGTGGATATTCTCAGAATTGTGGCGCCGTACAAGGTCATGTGCCAGGCGCAGTCCAGGAAAAAACGGTTTCGATCCGTATACTCCCGATCGCCGATTTTTTCCACATCCCGATAATTAGGTATGATCAAATCATACCTCTTTTCCATGTATGGATACACCACCTTCAGCGCCCGTTCCGACCACCGTATAGAATCCGAACACACCCAAAGATATTCATATTCCTGCGACGTGCCAAATTCCTGAAATATATGATACACCTTCATATTAGAATGCACCGCTGGGTCTATTCTTATGTAATGAAGCTTATTATACACAGCTTGTTTTTCTGTTACCACATCCTCTGTCAGCTCATCCTCACTGGAGTCATATATGTAGATGTCAAATCCATATCGGAAATACACTTCTGCTGTGGTTTCGATAAGCTCTCTTACCACCTCGGACCGGTTGTAGGTGGGTATACAGATTGCCGCCTTTGCCTTTTCCATCATAATCGATAATACTCCTCACAAAATCTTCCCTGTAGATCAATTCAACGGTATTCTTTCTCCGCTCTTTACCAATTTTCAAAACATACCACCTCTATTGATTTATACAAAGACCTTAGGTATTCCTGTATTTCTTTTTGAATCTTATCCGATGCCACGGCGATAATAACGATGGAATCGCTTTCCCTGTTGAAATATTCCGCTGCCGACAGCACAGGATGCCCCATCAAGTCCTCAGGATTCTTTTCTTTCGAAGTAACTATAAAAGCATCAAACTCAACTTGATTTTTCCCAAATAATTCTGCACACAGGCAAGCGTATTTCCCTGCTCCAAAAATAACAATGGTTTTGTGCTGCTTTTGCATTTTTCTTATTTTTTTTATAAAAGTTCTGTTATGAACCTTTAATGCCCGGCCGGGTTGGCCCGCTGCCATAAAAAAATGCTGCCACAGACTTTCTGATGAAGCCGCCTTAATCCATACCATATATCTGAAAAAGGAAGCGAAGTTCAATATCCCGTCCTTCTGGTATACTATCAGCTTGCGTCCGGATAAATGTATTTTTTCCGTACTGCGGATTATCTCCATTTTCCCTTTAAAGCAAGCCGGCAGCTTTAATATTGTAACTGCCCAGCATTTTGTCCAGATCCTGACCGCATCACTATACCAGCCAAATCCCCCTTGTTCCTTCAGAGGTATATATATAAAGGAGTCAATCGGGAATTCCAGCAACGCTGCTTTTAAATCACTTATCTGGCTTGCCCTTTCATAGTAAAATCCCAATTGTGAAAAATTAATATCTCTTCCTTTTAAATATCTTTGCTCCAGCCTCTTCCAGTCCGTTCCACTCAGAAATGTCCTTCTGTTTATAATGGATGCCCCATACAAGGTTAAGAGCGAAACTCCCTCACGAAAAAAAGCATTCCGTGTTGATATCTCAGTGTTTACCGCCCTTCCTTTTCCCAAAGTGTTCAATATATAAAAATCCTTATTCTCTTCAAGCGCCTGCAAAATATGGCTGATAGCAGTCTGTGTGCAAATCCTGTGGTCATGAATCAGCCATATATAATCATAATCACTGTGCTCCATATCCTGCCATATCATATATATTTTTCGGTTCGATAGAATACGTGGATCCACTTTTTTTAAAAACAGATTAACAAACCCTTTATTTTTATACGTTTCGTATATGTTTTCTGTATCCTGATTCTCACTTGAATCATATATGATTAAATCTATGCCATTTTCTTTTAACATTCCAGCTTCGTAATCCAACACCTGGCTGATTACTCTGCTTCTGTTATAAGTAGGGATGCAAATAACCAATTTAGGCCGCATTTTCCTCTCATCCTCTTCAATCTGCCCTCAAAAGTCTTATTAACTCTTCTGTTCCGGCCAACTGATATCATCTTTGATCTGTATAACAAATAATTCATATTTCGCCTGAGTAAACATAAATCATTATCCATTTGCTTCCAAAATCAAATCTACTACCTCTCTTACTGCCCCCTGTCCACCGGCTCTGCTGGTAATATATTTTGCTGCTTTTTTCACAGCTGGCATTCCATTAGGAACACTGCACCCAAACCCCACTGCCTTTATTACCTCCAAATCGTTAATGTCATCTCCAATGTAGCCAACATTCTCCATTTGCACACCATATTTTGCGCATAACTGCCTTATTACGCTGAGCTTGTCCTGTATTCCTTCCTCCACAATATCCAAATGAAGCTTTTTACCTCTGCGACGATTCAGTTCCCTTTTTTCACCGGTAATAATGCCTGTAAGAATTCCCTTTTCCTGAAGAAGTCTCAAGCCCATACCGTCCAGCACATGAAATTTTTTCAGTTCGTCCCCATTCTCGGAATAATACATTCCTCCGTCCGTCAGACAGCCGTCGCAGTCTGTTAAAAACATCCGAATCTCTGGTATTGCTGCTCTTATTCCGCATTCCCTAGCTTCCAGCTGCTTCTCAATAATAATCCAATCCCCCGGCTCATCAATCTCAAAGTAGGAAGCTTCCTCCATTTCATAGGCACGGATATTTCCGGATATCCGATTTTTTGATTGAAGAAGAGCATTTCTGCTTGTAATATAAAACGCCCCGTTCTCCACCAGATATCCGTCAAATTCCTGCCTTCTGGGCCTGTGAAAAACATCATAATTTTCGGGCCGAACAAAGCCTTCCCCGCTTTCCTTCCAGCAAAATCTTTTCTGTCTTACAACCGACAATACACTGTCCGTATCTTGTCTGTTGAATTCCAGAAATCCGCCTGTTAAATCCGCAGCCGTCAGCAAAGGTGATGTTGCCTGTATCAAAACGATATTGTCAAAGTTATAACTTTCTGCGAACTCAAGCATTGCAGATTCTGTGGATGCCGTATCAGAAGCGCTTTCCGCACTTCTTCCCACAACACAAACCTTATCCAGCAAAAAGCTTTCCACAGTCTCTTTGATCCTGTCACTGTCTGTGGCCACATAAACTCTATCGATATTGTCACACTCAGCCGCCGCCTTTACAGTCCAATATACCAACGGCTTTCCCGCTATTTCACGTATATTTTTAAATGGTATGGATTTGCTCCCGCCCCGTACCGGTATAAAAGCTACATTCATTGGTTTTCCCTAATGCTCCTTATATTTAAGCTTATCTCTCTGCGCCGCCTCAATATCCAGAATCTCTTTTTCCTTATAATGTAATGCATCATATGCAGCCATGAGATCTCTTTTTAATTTTCTGATTCCCTCCGGCTCCAGCGACGCCGCATGGTCTGTTCCCTTCCACGTTCTGTCAAGAGTGTAATGCCTTTCTATCACAGAGGCTCCCAGCGTGTATGCCGCTACGTCTACCGCTATCCCCAAATGATGCCCTGAAAATCCGATCCGTTTTACTCTTCCGCCATATGTGTCTTTGATGCGGCTGATCTCCAGCAGACATACATCCTTAAAGGGTACCGGATATCCTGATGTACAGATATATATTACCAGATCTCCCGCTCTTCCCCTGTCTTCAAATAGCTTTATCAGCTTTTCCTCTTCACCCCGGGTGGTCATTCCAAGAGAAACATGTATTTCTCCCCCATAATTATCGCATATCCACTCCAGCATCCTATAATGATTGTTACATGCCGACGGTATCTTTATAAAGGAAGGCGATAATTCTACAATTTCTTTCGCAGAGGTCAGATCCCACACGGAGGTGCTGTAAGTAATCTCCATTTGTTCGCAATACTCTTTTAATTCCCGATGCTGATCTACACGAAACTCCAGAAATTCTCTGTGCTCGCCATAGGTCTTTCCATAGGCGTTTATGGGATTCGGATGCGGCATCGCATATTGCTCCGGCGTCAGCAATTCGTGATTGCATCTTTTCTGGAACTTGACCGCATCTGCCTTACAGTAAATTGCCGCCGTCTTTATCATTTCCTTCGCTATATTGATGTCTCCCTTATGGTTACACCCAATCTCTGCTATTAATTTCGGCTTTATATACTCCATACCTTATCCATCCAATCTAAGCTCAATCTGTTCTCCAATACCTTACAGCACCTGTTTATCACTTCTCCTGTCCCACACCCATGGAAAACAGACTGTCGAAATCAACTCTCTCAAATACCTCCAGCTTTCCGCCTCGTGTCGCATTATAAATTTTTATCCCATGCCTGTCCGCATATTCTCTGGCCGCCTGATATGCCAGCAGATTTTCCGTTTTCCGGCAGGCATTGGGCTTCACTCCGCTGGATGCCCTGTGATAGCTGTCCGAAAAATGTTTCACCTCCACTGTATCGCCATCAGAATAATCAAAATCCGCTCCCAATAAGTATATTTCCTGAAATCCCATATAAACGGCAATTTGCATGCATACATACATCACCGTAAATCCATTATAAATACTCTTTACTATGTCTCCGGAAAAAAATGGAATGTTCGGCATATAGTCCCCACGGATCATATGGAAAGAATAAATATTCTCATTTCCCTTCGCCTTCTCCAAAAACCGTTTGTTCAAATCAGATACAAAAATCGTTGACATTGTACATCCCAAAATCATGTCTCCAAATTCTTCCATTCCCTTGGGATCTTCACAAACATAGTAATTTGGCCGCCAGATCGTATCATTAAAAATAAGCGGAATGCCGTTCATTCCCATACAGATTTCATTTTGCGTTGCCAGCTTGTTCAGGTCACCGCACGTAAGGCTTGAGCCATTTCCTATAATAAAGCATCTTTGACCTTTATGTATGTTTTTAAATTTCTCAAGCTCTGGATGTCGAAACTTCTCCAAATAATTCGCTACATGATAAAAATCTCCTCTCTCTGCTCCACCGATTTCGGGAATGCAACGGATTGTCTGCATCAGCAAGTCTTCTGATTTAATCCGATAATCCTCCGCATAATACACATTTGAAGACAAAATACCAGATAACCATTTACTGTCAACATTGTCATTATGTACCAAAAGCGGAATATCAAATCCCTGGGAATGGTACCTCTCCCACAGCAAAATACTATATAAAGATGATCCATAAATCACTGCTCTGCCCGGATCCATATCCGGCATTATCATTTCATCTATTCCTGAAAGCTCCTCCCGGAGAATTTCCGGAGGGCAATCATCTAATAAGAAGTATGTATATATTTGTTTCTCTATCAACACGTCTATAATTTCTTTATTTTCAAATGGCGATACCACCAGAAAGCAATCCTTATAAAGCTCCAAATATTTTTCAATATCTATTATTGGTATTCCCTCATATTCGGTTCCCAATAAAGAGGGATTTGAATCTATAAATGCATTTATATGATCATATCCAATAAATTTTGCAATTCGTTTTCCTCTTGAGCCCACGCCCCATATAACAAATTTCATAAGCTTATCCTCTCCATTTACATAAGTTCCCACCATGAGTCTCCCAATAAATCAGCCGCCTCCAATAGCTAAAACAGATATAATACATTTTCAAAATCACACAGCCCTTCTTGCACCATCTGCTTATTCTTCTCACCTAAAGCTGCTAAAATAGGCGCTTTTCGATCCATCTTACATTTAAACTCAGAAAGACCATATACATATTGCCCATCATGCATAAAAGAATGCTTCTGATCATCAGAAACAATAAACCCGGCAATCATGTTTTCGTCTAAAATATTCCTCACCAATTTACTATACTTTCCAATTCCATATATATATATCCGACGAAATTTTTCGGCAAAAAGGACGATATCCTCATGTTTTACGTTTGTCACAACAATTTTTTTTGCGTGAACATCTATTTCATTCCTTTTAATTTCGTCATAAAGTAACCTGATCGAATTCCGTATTTCCACATCTTTTAAGATAAGCTCAATGTCATAGTTATAATTACGGTCAATATAGCTCAACGCATTTAAAATCTTTTTTTTGTCATAATATTTTTCCGAAAAAACCTTTTTCTTCAAAATAGGAAGTCCGTCATAACAAATACTGCCATCTGCATCACTGAATGCATTATATCTTTGCACTCGATAAGCTCCATATACAAAACCGCAACCCTTCATAAACATAAATAAATTTTGTTCAAAAGATACCAGCACCTTTTGAAAATCAAAAGTATACTCATCAATTTCTTCATCAAAATATTTTATCAGAGAACTCCATGTTTTCTTTTTAAATACAAGAAAATATGACTGTAGAAAAGTAAATAACCCATTATCCGAAAGGTTTAGCCCCCAAAAATCTACATCCGTTTCATTCATTTGATTCCAGATCTCCCGAAATGTTATAAATGGCCCATAAAAGGTATCATTGCAAAAGACCAATTCCTGGCATCCTTCCATCATCTCTCTAACTTCAGTATGAAGCAAAGCCTCCTTGTATGCCCCTGCATCATATCCCGCATTTTCTCTTATTATTAAAAAATCATACAGGTGTTTTGCTTTTTCAAAATCTTTCAACTGACCATTTACCACAATCACCAGTTTGTAAACCTCCTGTTTAAGGCTGGCGATTAAAAACTCTACATCCTTTGTTAGCTCACCCGTTCTACTATATAGCGCAAAAATCGCTATTCGTTTTGTCGGCTCCATTTTCTTTCTCCCAGAACACCTTCGCCAATTCAAAATCCTTCGCTTCATCGATATCCAACGCCTCTATTCCGGAGACCTCCTGAATATATGGCTGAAATCCAATTCTGCGATGATGCTTTACGAACACATCTCTCTGAAACATATAAAATCCGCTTGTCTCAATCCATACAGGTTCCATATCTTGAGTACGGGGCACATCTGTCAAATCATAATTAATAGGCTCTCCATTGTACCACGCAAAGGTTTGTATACGTTCCGCTGAAAAAGCAGAATCATTTTCTCCGGCTAGAATATGACCCAGTGAATTTTCAATAGTATGTGACTTAATAAATGGCGATGTGGTATGGGCCAATACATATACGTCTGCAAATTCTTCCTCTATAAAGCTTTGGTATATTTCAAATCCCTTCACACAATCCCCGTCCAATTTTTTATCCCTCTTTTTAAACAAAACACCCTGAGGCAAATACTGCATTACTGCTTCATCACTGCAATACACAAAAACCTTATTAATGTCCTTCACATGAAGCAACGAATTAACAATATGCCAGCACAATGGTCTTCCAGCAATGGGCAAAATATTCTTATGTGGCAGCCTTTGGGAATTTAGTTTAATCGGTACAAACGCTATTACATTCATATGCCTCTTCCTCACCAAAATCAGTATCAAGCGTCAACCCATACGCTATTTCTTTTTCTGACATATCATCCCACAAATACCGTTTTAAAAGCTTTGCAAGAAACTGGTCATAATTTCTTATCTGTTCCGCTGTCATTCCAGCCACCAGCGCATTCAAAACAGCCGACTCCATGTGGCCCCTGCTTGTCACTTCATACGAACATCCCTTACCCTTTAAACCCGTTTCCCCAACCTGTATCAACGGTTTTCCATACATCAGCACCTTATAATCCACTGCAGACGCAATACTCACCATTACATCTGAAATTTGAATTAATTCATCAATGGAAGCATCTTTAACATAAACAACCTTATTTAAATCGTCCCCCGGAATATTCTGTATCTTATTACCAGGATGAGGTTTAAAAATTAAATTTAAATTATTGGAATCACATATTTTTATTAAATCAATTAGAACTTCCTGCACAGACTCGTATACATTGGAAATATACCGCTTCCAATAGCTGTCCTGATGGTTCATTCCCATACCGGCTTCGTCCATTCCTATAAGAAATATTGTCTTTTTGGGGGAATCTATTTTTTTAAGCTCCTTCTCGTCCGCCTCCGTTTTGCGAAAAACCCTTGTATCCAACTGCTTTTCTATTACATAACGTTTAATTTTCTGTATTTCCATTATTTCTTTTTGTGTAATTACAATTTCATCCAAAACATCCGGCTTAACCGCATAGATTCCCTGTCCAGCAATCCCCTGCGGATCAAACTGCGTTGTTCCCGGGATCCACCCATGTTCCATATAGCCATGTTTTATTCCATAGATATCGGCAAGATGCCCTAATATATAGCTTTCTCTTGTCCAGTTCCCCCAAATTAAAATTTTACAAGGTTTCAATACTATAATAACGGCCCTATAATAACAATAAAGCGCTTCACTATATTTTAACGATTCCTGTTCATTTGAAGACACTTTCCTTTTTCCTAAATGTTCTAGCCATTCACATTCCCTGGCCGATAAATTATCGGCAAAAGGAAAGTCCATCTCATATTCCAGTTTATCCCTGCCAAATATATCTGGCATATTGATAACCTGGCAGTCAAACTTTTGTGCAAATTTCTCTCTGGAAATAACCTCGAGCTGTGTAAAAACTACGACCTTCCTTGGCTTCCTTCTTCTAATGTACTCTTTTAAAAATGTAAAAAAACTCTTTTGGTTACGCATATTGGCAGTAGGTATCACCAACATAATTGGGCGTAGAGCTCCATCACATTGCTTTGCATACATCCGGATCAAATCCATATTTTCCTCTATACGCGGACGATGACAGGAAAAAAAATCCTGATACCACGAATAATCACTGTTCTTATGTAACCCCTTACCTTGCAATATCGTTTCAATTTCTTGATACTTCTTGGTCGTGATCACAATATAGTAGAGCGTCCAATCCTCTATCTCATCCGGATGCTTAACCTCTTTTCCGCATACCATTTTCTGTTCTGAAAAACTATCAATCAAAAAAAGCGGAACAATGTCTGCATGTTGCCCTAAACACCAAACTCCTATTTTTCCAGATCCCCAAAAGACAATTTTTTTCATTTTTCTTCCCTTTGTTTTATCATATCTCCAAATTAAAAACCTTATTTCCTTCACAAATATTATCTGTAGCTTCCTTCTGAAAGAGGCTTCGAATTTTCCTTGCTTTTACCCGTTTCTCTTCATCAACCCACGATCCGTCAAAATGATGAATCGCTACTGTCCGGCTCGTAGGCATAATTCTGCCCGTTGTATTACATTTTGCAGATAAAATTTTCTCGGGATATATCGTCATCCCCTCAATAATCTGATATTCCCCGTTCTTTTTATATCCCTTCTGCTGGAATTTTTTTTCCTGCACTGCCGGCGCGGCAATCATATTCAAGGCCCCATATTCATCATAAAAGTTTAATTGGGAATACTGCTCTCTCAATTCGCCCACAATCGAATTTTCTTTTACCGCTCCAAATCCCAGTCCCAAGCTGACCCGCCAGCTGCCATCTACCCCGGCAAAAGCCGGTTGATATAATAACTCATCCATTGCGGAAATTAATTCCACGTCCGTATCCAGATAAATGCCTCCATATTTATATATGATATCCAATCTGGCGTAATCCGGTACAAATCCCAATTTCCCAGCTTTGTACGCCTGATACATATACTTATTTTGAGAAACATCATAATTGCTTTCATCCCACCGCACGATTTCGTAATCTGGGCAATACTTTTTCCAGCTCTCCATCCATAATAAATTTTTTTCCGGAATTAGTTTTCCACCAAACCAACAATAATGTATTACTTTTGGAATCATTGGTTTATCACTCCGCCTGAAACTATCCGGATATATTCTATGCTGTTCATCTGTTTCGCGGGTCGTACTCATGATATATCTTGTGGAACAGACTTCAATATCATTGAAAACATCATATCCTTGTAGCTGCTCATATATGGATGCAATATCTGTGCATGTAATCAATATAAGGAACTCTTCCTTCGGATAACTTACGCAAAGATCATATATAGACATGATTTTTAAGCAACAATCATTAATACAAATATCTGATTTCTGTTTATCCGCATCATTGTCCAAAACACATATTATTCTCTTTTCAAAATGAAAATGACTGAACCTATTTACAAAGTTTTTTAATTCCCCCCCTGCTCCGAAACAAACTGCTTTTTTAGTTTTTAGTTTTTCAGCCAGCTGATATACATCTAAATCAATTAATTTCATATCTTCCCTCATTTCCTTACTCGGAAAAAGTCAAATTACAACTCCTGCCTTCACAATCATCTGCCAAGTCAACATTCCTATGATATGCCTTGCTTCATCCACCACCGGATAAGTATTAATATTGTTTTCCCTCAGACCGCGTAACGCTTGAACCGCCAGAATATCCTTTGAAATAATTTTGGGAGAACACGACATAATAGTATTTATTGTCTCGTCATACATATCTACTTTCTTTTCAATAGCTCTTCTCAAATCTCCATCTGTCAAAAGTCCTGCCAATACACCTTTATCATCTATAACAACCACAGCTCCCAAACGTTTTCTGCTCATCTCTACTATGGCCTCTGAAATCTGCGTTCTTTCCCTGACAATAGGGATCTCGTTTCCGACCGCCATGATATCCTTTACTCTTAATAAAATCCTTTTCCCCAACGCCCCCGCCGGATGAAACAGGGCAAAATCTTTTTCTCCAAAGCCATATTCCTTCGATGCCACCACCGCCAAAGCATCCCCGTAAGCGAGCACTGCCGTAGTACTGGAAGTCGGCGCAAGATTTAAACTGCAGGCTTCTTCCACTCTGGGCATTACCTGCACTAATTCACATTCCCGATCCAATGTAGAATCTGCATTTGACGTAATACCGGCCATCTTTACCCCAATCATTTTCAAAGGGGAAAGCAACTGTAAAATCTCTTTTGTCTCTCCGCTATGGCTGAGCAGAATAATCAGGTCATTCTCCGTAACCATCCCCAGATCTCCGTGCATGGCCTCTGCCGGATGCAAATAGAATGAAGATGTTCCCAGACTAGCCATGGTTGCAGAAATCTTTTTTGCAATATGTCCAGACTTTCCCATTCCACACAGGATCACCTTTCCCTTGCATTGCAGTATGGCCGCTACCATTTCAGCAAAGGTATCATCCAATACCTCCTTTGTACATTTTAAGGCCTCTATTTCTTTGTCAAAAACCCTTTTTGCCTCCGCCGTAAAATCCATAGCTATACCCTCCTGTGCTTTAGCGCACATATCAATCAATATTTGAAAAATTACTTTCAAACTTTTGTCCTCTCGTCTGGCCTGTCAAAAGCAGACATACCTATTCTATAATTTTCCTTATCTTCAAGCATTCCTCCACCAGCTGCCTCACATGTCCGATTGGAATCATATTCAGTCCATCGGATAACGCTTTATCCGGATGAATATGGGTCTCCAGAAAAAGCCCGTCCGCTCCTGCCGCTACCGCCGCTCTGGATAAATAAGGCACATATTCCCGGTTTCCAGAAGTAGATGTTCCGTTTCCTCCCGGCTTCTGCACACTATGGGTTCCGTCGAATATAACGGGATAGCCCAGCTTTTTCATTTCCATGATAGATGTCATATCCACCACTAATGTGTTATATCCAAAGCTGGTTCCCCGTTCGCACAGCATGATATTTTTATTTCCAGACTGTTCTATTTTATGAATCACATTTCGCATATCCCAGGGCGCCAAAAACTGCGCCTTTTTCACATTAATAATTCTGCCTGTCCGGGCCGCCGCCATTAAAAGATCCGTCTGCCTGCACAAAAAGGCCGGAATCTGAATTATCTCACACACCTCACCCGCCAACTCCGCCTGAAAAGGTTCATGAATATCTGTAACAATCTTCAGATCACACTTTCTTTTTACATCCTCTAATGTCTTCAGCCCACGTTCGAGTCCGGGTCCCCGAAAAGATTTTATGCTTGTCCTGTTTGCTTTATCAAAAGAAGCCTTAAAATAAAAATCCACTGGCAGATCTGACAACATACCCTTCAATTTTTCAGCAATTTCGTATACAATCTCTTCCGATTCTATAACGCATGGTCCCGCAATCACAGTAAACTTATCCCACATAATAATCCCCTTATTTTTCTACTCAAAATGACACAATCGCATCTATTTCATCCTGCAACATTCTTTCTACTTGATTAATATGTTCAGGAAGATCTACCCCCATGCTCTCATAAACGGTCTCCTTCACCCGGATCGGGAATCCATTCTCCAACACTCTCAGCTGTTCCAGATTCTCACATCTTTCCAAAGCCGATTTGTTCATTTTCACATAGCCGCATAAAAAGGTCTTCTTGTACCCATATAAACCTATATGCTTAAAATAAGATACCCCCTCTATTCCGTCGCGATTATAAGGAATCGGACAGCGGGAAAAATATAATGCATCCTCATTCTTATCCACTATCACCTTAACCACATTTGGATTTTTAATTTCCTCCTGGGATACAATTCTCTTCCGCAAAGTTGCCATTAAAACATTTTCGTCCTTCACGGCATCCAGCAGATCCCTGATCATTTCCTTTCGGATCAGCGGTTCGTCACCCTGCACATTAACTACAATATCGCATTCCAGATTCTTTACAGCCTCATATACTCTTTCGGTTCCGCAATTACACTGTCCTGTCATTACGGCCTTCCCACCAAAGGCGGATACTGCATCGTAAATCCTTTCATCGTCTGTAGCCACCAGAACCTCTTCAATTTCCGGCATCTCTCTGACACGTTCATATACTCTCTCAATCATGGTTTTACCTGCGATCATTGCCAATGGCTTTCCCGGAAAACGAGAGGACTCATATCTTGCAGGAATCACAGCTATTATCTTTTTCATTTTCAACAAATCCTTTCCAATCTGGCTTAATTCCAGTTTAGCTCTTCAATGTTTCCGTCAAAAAGGATTCCACCAAACCGATTACATCCACACTTCATGCTTTCAGGAAAATAAGGGCGCGAATTTTCTACGGCTCTATAATCGTAATTTTTATCAATCGACTCTTTTGGTACAATCACACTGACGTTTCCCGCATATGATTTCACAGCGGCGTGTCTGCAGCTATACCCGCACTGAATGATATTGTACATCAGCAGCCCCGCATTCCAATTATTTACATGCCCTTCAATAACCTTTCCTTCTTTTTCATCAGGAACAGTGATCGCCACCTTGCCGCTGCCCTTGCAGCACGAAAATAATTTTTTTATAAATTCGCCAACAGCCAATTGATGTTCCAATACATGGGCACACCAAACCAAGTCATACTGCTCTAAAAAACTATGTGCAATAAAATCATCCTGTATAAATTCAAACGCATAATTATCTCGAATCCTGCAGGTAAATCCTGCATCAATTCCCGTCACTCTCTTTCCATACTCCAAAAATACTCCTGAATGACTTCCCTTTCCGCATCCAACATCCAAAACCGTGCATATTGATATATCTTCTCCGCATTTTATCAGTGCGTCCTGTGCAGTAAGCAAGTCTCCCTTTATAACATATATATTTTCATATGGCATTCCTCTTCTATGCAGATAATCACTAAATGTATCTTCATTCGTAATCAAAAGCGCCACATATGTATCATTAACACATACAGTTTCCATATCCTGAATGCTTAAAATAGACTTATTGTATCGGCTTACCTCATCGTCCACAATAAACGTTTCATACTGCTCCCCCCATCTCTGAATTAGATATTGATACATATGAATACTATCCTGATTCCATGGATAAATAATTATTTTCTTATTAATTAGTTTTCCTTTTTTCACAAGCCAGTCAATTTTTGCGTCAATTCCAAGATTATGTAATCTATACATGTTATCTCCTTATTTTGTCGGGTATATTCACAATACCCCGACTTTTAATATGCATACAATACAGTATCTCCACCGCTTGCGCAGTGGCAGCGGACAGCAAATTTATAGTCTAAGTCAAATGATTTGATAAGCTCGAAAATTTTATATAAATCCGAAGGTTTATGATATATACTGATTGCCATCTTTGGTTTCCATTTCTTTATGGACTTTTCTGCCCCCATCAGCATATCCATCTCCTTTCCTTCGATATCCGCCTTAATTGTAGAAATTCTCTTCTCCTCAAAATATTCATCAATGGACACCGTTTTAATTATTTCCAATCCAACCTTTTCTTCATTCGTCCCTATCGTTGCACCAACCGGAAACAAAGAAGACATTTTTTGTTCTCCTATTTCCTTATCCAGGCCTTGGTTGACACATACTATTTTGCCTTCGATTCCCCATTCCCTTTCTAATCGTTCTACACGAAACTTAAGCGCCTCAAAATTTTTTCGCAATGGTTCAAATGCATAATATGATTCAAATGTCCCGAATTTTTCAAATAGAAACATTTCCAGCGTGTCGCCCACAAAAGCCCCTGCATCCACATACACCTCTCTATCGTCCCAACGGGAAAAAAAATATATTGGAAAATATTGCTTGTTATTGAGATCACTATCCTTAAGCAATTTCCCTTCCATCCTGGCTTTCATCAAAGAAATCAACGACTCCATCGAATCTTCGTCGTCCAGTTCCTTTGTCAGATTGATAATTCTTTCCCGGCAGAACCAATAGTACAATGCCGAACAAGAGAAAACATGCTGCACTACCAAATTCATCCCTTTGATCTGATCTGTAATCTCCTGATAAAGATACGGATTTGTGCTCATAATCACAATCGCACAATCACTTGCTCCTGCTATTTCTTCAGGAGAGACAATATCATATCCCTTAAATTTAGCTCCTGCCTTCTTTGAATCAACCACATATTTCGGCATAAGTCCGGCCTCATTCATATCATCCCACCAAGCTTCTGCAACAGCTCCTGTCCCCCAAAATATAAGCTTTTTTTTGTAAGCTTCTATGATAGAATACCTTTCGAATAAAGATTGCAGCTTCTCAATATAATCATCCCTGTTCATCTGACACCTCCTGGCCCTTATATTCTCTGATCATTCGGATGATGAATTTTTCACTTTTACCGCATATGTACATCTTCTGCACAAAAGCTCCTTCGTATCATCCTTCAGAGCTTCCCGTATATTATTAAGTTCTCTCCCCTCCATGACTTCTTCATATGTACTTTTCATCAAATTTCCAATTTCATGCTTTATTCCATAATCCATGCAACAAAGAACTACGCTTCCGTCCGGCAATAGAATGTTATGATCCAGCCTGGCGCCACTGTGATAACAATATATTTCTCCGCCAATATATCCGCATGACTCCAGTACTTCTTCCTGATCGGAAGATAAATTTCCTGCCCTGTCATGTAAATATGTCTCGACCCTGATTCTTCCATGATTCAGTTCCATAAATTCCTTCAGCGGCGTTCCCTGGCAGGAACCGGAGTCAACAAAGGGCTGACCATTCGCCTTTACCGCCTCAAGCATCAGTTCTACAACCTTCCAATATTCTTCCGTGCAATCAATATGCGCAAAATGTTCCTCATCAGGCACATGAAGAATCACAGATTCAACCGGCATTTTCACCAGCTCTTTACAATCCTCCAGGTTTAATCCAACACAGGTTGTATATATTCCGACCCGATGCCCCTTTTCAACCGCATATTGTATCATATAAATACAGTCTTCATTCAAAAACGGCTCTGACATTCCGGCGAAAAAAATCTGTGTCATTTCTGGTAACTTATTTATACAGGTTTTAAAAGTGTCAAACGACATCCTTTTTTCTCGTTCCCTATCTGCTATCCAGTAGCTGCCCGACAACAGCTTTTGTGGACAATACCTGCAATTAACCGCACAGCCGATAGTCGTAGTAATTTCCATTTTGGGTATATTGAATTCCTTTAGTATAGTATCCACATATTCCTGTTTCAGAGTGACATACTCTGATACACCGTATTTTTCCAGATTTTTAATAACTCCGGATACCTTTCCCAGGGAAACGCCTATAATAATTCCTGTTTTATCCAAATCAAGCGATTCATCAATCTGCAAAATCGGGATATCTTCTCCCACTATTTCACTCATATTAGCTAATTGCCCAACGTTTGAAGTTACAATAAAGTATTTTACATCGATCCCCCGCGCCTTTAAATCTTTATAAAGGCCGACTCCTACTTTTCCTGCTCCATATATCGCTATACATTCATATTTTTCTGAATATTTCACAATCTCTTCCAAATAATCCTTTTTCATTTTCATTTCGTCTCCCATTAACGCCTCATATGAATTTCATCGAAACATACACGTTCAAACTCTTCAAGATTTCCTCCCCTGGATGCATTGAAAATTTCCACTCCATGGGCCCTTGCATATTCTCCTGCCCGTCTATATGCAAGCACCATTCGATCTACATAGTGATTATATCTGTCTTCTCTCTGATCTTTAAAAAAATAATTATTGGTGCTGTTTTTTGAATAATTGCAGTCCACGCCAAGTAAATATATGGCCGAAACCCCCATGTACACCGCCAACTGGATAGCCATGTAAGTTACCGTTCCATAGGCATATACCTTTCTTTCCAGCTTCTCAGAAAATTCCGGCATTATCGGAAAGCTATGACCGGTTACAACATGCATCCTGTGCACATTTCCTTTCCATGAAGTATCCTCCCAATAAGAGTCCCCCAAAAACTTTTCCTCCACATCATAAGCCGCAATCTCATTCCAATACTGCCGCATTCCTGCCCTGTCTGCAAAAATATAATATTGAGGTTTCCACAGCTTCTCATCCACATGAAAAATGCGGTTTACTCCAAAGCATATTTCCTTATTCTCAGCTAATACCTTCAAATCCTCTTCTCGTAAGCTGGGTCCCGTAGCAATAATAAAGCACCGTTTTTTACTATGAATATTGCGAAACGCTTCCATATCAGGATTATAATACTGTGGAAGCTTTTCCGATAAATCAAATAAATCTGTTACATTTCTCCTATAGTATAGCTCCTCTCCGTTATACTCCGGAGTCGTCAATAAAATATTGTCTTTTTCATAATTGATCCGGGAAGTAAACCTACAGTGAAGATGTTTCTCAATCTGTTTCTCCAGTTCCCCTGTATCTACTGAAAACAGATAAACATTGCCATTCCCTGCGTCCATTAATTTCCTATACAATAAACATGAGTACAAGGTCGTCCCCAAAATAATATTGTTACCGGTCTCTGCCTGTGACATCGGAAGCTTATCAAAAAAATTTGTATCTCCATATCCCTGCATTTCAGAAGGAAGGTGTGACATTCGAAAATACCACGTAATATGATTACTCTCCAATTCGCTCAATATAGGTTCTTCGTCAACAGGTGTAACAATAACAAAATATTCGTTATACTTTACTTTATATTCAGAAAAGCTTATAACCGGACGATTATGCCAGGCTTTTCCCTGTTTTGCTTTATCACTGTCAATATATGCGGCAATCTGTGATTCACCTAAAAACTCTGTGATAAGCTTTCCCCTGTCCCCCGCTCCCCATATTACGAATTTCCAGGCTTCCATATATATACCTCTCCCCGCCCTTGGCGGACATCAATTCAATATTTGAAGGTTTATTTTCAAATTCGATGCATATACCTTGTGATAATTTCATCCTGAAGCGCTCTGTCCAATTCCACAAAATATGTGCTGAATCCCGAAACCCTCACTAATAAATTCTCATATTTTTCCGGATGTTCTTGAGCCTGCAGCAACGTTTCCCGGTCTACCACATTAAACTGAATTTCCATTCCGTCCATATCAAAATACGCCTTAATCGCCGTTTTAATTTTCTCCTTTTTTGCCCCCCGAAAAATTCGGGTGCAAATTTTAAGTCCAACACCATTCCATTGGACATTTTGCTCATTGGCGTCTTAGTAATGGAATGGAAAACTGCTAACGGCCCTCTTAAATCTGTTCCCTGCACAGGTGACAATGAACTTGCAAGCGCCGTCCCCTTTTTTCTTCCGTCAAAGGTTGCAAGCATATACTTTCCCATCTCCGCATGAAGCGTCACTGTATAAAATCCCGCTTGAAACCTTCCGTTTCTATGTGTAATTCTCCGTTCCATCGCTGAAATAATATGTTCCGCAAGATTCCCCGCATATTTATCAATTTCCCTATTGTTATTTCCATATTTGGGAAGCCGGTCAATTTCTTCTTTTAGATCCTCATATCCCTTGAAATCGCTCCTTAAAATCTCCGGAATTTGCATAAGTGAAATCTTTTTCTCATCAAACACAATTTTCTTAACAGCAAAAAAAGCATTTACAACATTCGCCATTCCTGCAAAATTAATTGATAAATTATTATAAATCGCTCCGCCGTCTGTAACATCTCTTCCTGTTTCAAGACAGCCCTCCATAAAAAGAGACAAATATGGCGCCGGCCAATTCCTTCCATATGAAATATCCGTCTGGTTAAGCAAACGGCAAGATTGATCGATCAGAAAATATAATTCCGACTTATACCAGTCATAAAATTCATCAAAGGTGAAAAAATTCTGCAATTCACAGGACCTGGAAAGCAAATATCTCTTCCCGGTCACTGGGCAAGTACCCTGAAACATCATTAATTCAAGGAGCTTAGCAAGATTCAACCTAAGTCCCTCCGTGTGCGAATACTCTTTTCCTCCTATCGTTTGTTCGACACATCCTACAATAGAATACTTTGCAGCATCGTCTATGCTAATCCCAGCATATTGTTTTGCCCTGATGACGCAGTCATCATTAAACAAAGCCGGAACGCCCATCCCTGTCGAAATCGTATCAATCGCTTTATTCCATACCACATCGGAAGTACTCTGATTAATTCTCAGTGAAAGCATTGGCTGATTGGCGCCTGTTTCTAATTGCGCCTTCAAACAAAGCACTGTTAATGGATTATCGTTTCCTCCAATCGTAACATTCTGAAAAGCCATTGCTTTTCTGTCAAACTCAAATTTTTTCCAAAAGCATAAAATCAGTTCATATGCTTCCATTTCTGATAAAAGTCCCATGCTTATATCCTGTTCATAAAACGGATATAAATATTGATCCATTCTGCCCATGGAAATACCTTTAATGTTTCCCTCCGCTATCATCAGCTCATGCATGATCCAAAGAAGCTGAAGCGCCTGTTTCAGACCATTGGGCCGATTTGATGAGATGTACTCGCAATTTTTCTTAATTTGTCTGCACACTTTGCTATCTGTCATATGGTCTTCTGCGATCCTGGCATATCTTACCAACAATTCCTGCAGACTTCTGACAGCCACTATTTCTGCTTCATAAAAAAAACACCTATCTTTATTTCCACTCTTCTCTGCAATAATATAACGTTCTCTTAATTCCGATAAATATTCTCCAATCCCTCTCTTTAAAAGCCTCTCGTATCCTGGAACCACATGCCCTCCCGGAAACCGGGTAAACAGGCGCATATCCCATGCATCCTTTATTAGATTAGACTCACTTTCATCTATTCTTTTATCTTTTCCCAATTGATATAGTTCTTCTTTCACGCCCGCAGGATACGTCCGGTTAACAGCGCGATAGGATGCCTTACCGGCTAAAGGCTCCTCCTTGTCAATATACAGCTCCTTCAACATTACATACAGCAACAAGCTGTATGCATTCTGGAGCGACTTATTCATAACATTCTTCGCAAGAAAAATTTCAAAATTACGTGGCAAATCCTCTTTTCTATAATTCTTTAATACCGTATATGCACTATCATCTCCGTCAAAGACAAGCCGATGCAGTTTTCTGTAAAGCAAATTTAATTGATTCCTTTGCTCGTCCTCCTGATTCACTTGCCCCCAGTTGAAAATATACAATTTGTTTTCAGGGAAAACATCTACTACCGAAATTGCGGAAAGTCTGGAAAGCAAATCACGTATCTGCCTTTTTGCTTCAGGATTTTCACAGCATAACAGTATCACAGTATCCTCCGACAGGTTATCAGATATATCCTTACACCTTATAACAGGTTGTTTACCAGTATAATTATTATCAACAATACAAATTTCATTGATTCCAAACTCAGCGTTTAAAATTCTCTTTACCTGTCTGCCTCTTTCGCCAAATGGACATATGATTATCTTTTTATATTTCTTTACACATTCTTCCAGCACACCAACGGCTTGATCCCTGTACGTAGTGATAAACATAAAATATTCTCCCTATCCTCGTCTCACACCTGCACGGCAGGTGATACCATTTCAAAATTTTCAGTCGTAAACCCTCGGCATTTCCGGCAAAAATTTGTATATCCTTTTGTAGTATATCCCAATCGGAATTCCACCAGTTCTTTTTTCTTTTCAGTAGAAAATGTTGTCAGTTCATATGTCTCTTCCTGATCCTGTTTTCCTCCAATTCCTGCTACCGATGCATAAGCCGCATAATTGCAGTTATACAGCTTTCCGTCTCTCAATTCCTGCCAGGACTGACAGCAGTCAGATCGATGCTTTTCCAGCGCTTCTTCTGTCCAGCAGGAATAATCGGTTCTTTCCGGCGCCAGGTCGATCCAATTGTCCGCTTTGTTAATATAAAAACGTATTCCAAACTCCTCCAATTTTTGCGTCAAATCATTAAATTGAGCATTATACCTGGGCACTGCTTCACGATAATCATCAACCACAAGTTCTACCCGGCATTTTGATATCTTTATCAGATCCTCATTCCTCGGTACTATCGTCCCGTTCGTTATCATCCGTAATGTATCAATTCTATCCCCATAGTTTTTGTCAATATACTCAATCAAATCAACTGTATGCTTATAGAGCATGGGCTCTCCACCACTGATATGAAAGATCATAATTCGGTCTATACAAGAAAAAAATAAATCTACGTCCTTAACCAGCGCTTCCCATTCCCGCACATAAAATTGTTTGGCAAAGGGATTAAAGTTAAGACAATGTCTACACTTTAAATTGCATATCGTACTTGGCAAAAACGAAATACTGGAAAAATATATTTTGTCATATTTATATACATAATAAACTGATAAAAACTCCTCCAACACAAAGAAATCCACTCGTTCTCTGTATCCATGCTGCTTCAATTGCTCACAAGGAGTTATTCTGGCAATCTGCGACATTGTCAAGACAATTCCTTCATCTTCAGAAAGCTGTATCTGATCCAGAGTATAGCAAATATATCCATTAATAGCTTTCCCCTGCTTCTCCTCACTATTATCAATAAAACCCCTGATCCGAATTTCATCTTTAAATATATTTAAAAATTGTCGTCCATAGTCGCCTGCTCCGAACAGATAATATGCCTTCTTTCCTTTGATTTCTTTATATTCCGCATCATATTCATGACCTTTATTTGTCCATTTCATGACTTATTCTCTCCCTTAAGCCTCCAACAATCGCCTGTACCGCTGTATTCTCTCAGGATAATCCGCATTTAGTTCCGTATATTCCTTTTCATACAATCTCATAAAATTCTGAAATTCAATCCTCGCATCTGTTAAACCCTGATTTGAAGCAATCTCTGCCGCATTACTGCTATGATATGCCAAAAAGCGTTTTGTATAATCAATTATTTCATGATCAATGCCCCTTAAAGTAAGCATCTCAATTACAATTTCATAAGCACGAATCCAGTCTCTTAACTTAATTACATCCTTCGTATGACATCCCGATGTTTCCCGCTGGCTATAATGGTAAAAAGCTCTGTCAATATATTTCACTCTTTTTGCGTTTAACGCTGCCCTTGCCAAAAAAACAACATCTCCCCCTAAAGCAAGGTTTTCATCAAACAAAATGAGTGCTTCCCCCTTTTTCTCCAAGATTTCCCGTTTATAAAGCTTATTCCACATATAAGCCATACCCCTGTAATAATCTCGCTTATATAAATAATTCAACAATGGTACCTGCCCAAAGACATCCTCTGTAATAGACAGTGCATTGCGGATTTCCTCCGTTCCCTTAGAAGTTTCTTTCATCCAGCCGCCAGCTGATATATCTAGATCGTATTGATCCATTTCCTCCATTAAAGCTTCATATGTATCGCCTTCGATCCAGTCATCACAATCGCAAAAGGCTATAATATCTCCTGTCGCTATTTTAAGCCCAGCATTTCTCGCACTGCTCTCCCCCATGTTCTTCTGGTGTATTACAACAAATCGTTTATCCTCTTTTGCAAAAGTATCAACAATTTCTTCTGATCCATCCGTTGACCCATCGTCGATACATATAATCTCCAGATTTTTGTAGGTCTGTTCTTTAATGCTACAAAGACATCTGCCCAATTCTTTCTGTGTGTTGTAAACAGGAACAATCACCGATACTTTTCTCATATTTCCTCTTCCTTATTCGCAAGACACTATAATTCCATACTGGCTCAATATATCGCAGCATGTTTCCAGCTGTTCTACGGTCGGCGGAGTAATATCCTGCAATAAATAATCTATTTTGTAATTTTTATACTTGGGAATACCCATTTTATGATAAGGAATCAGTTCAACCCTTTCCAATTGAAAAGGTTGAAGAAATTCTCCTATACGATGTATTTCCTGAATTGATATATTCACATTCCATACAATTGGAATCCGAAGCCATATATGTCTTTTTTCATTACACAATGTCTTGAAATTTTCTATAAAAGCCTCATTTGACCTTCCGGTACATTTTTGATAAACCTCATTTGATATTGCTTTACAATCCACAATCAGTAAATCAATATACTCTAATATAATTTTTAACAAATCAAATGAATAGTTTGCCGCTGTTTCTACTGCAACATGAATGTCATTTTCTTTACACTTCTTCAAAACATCGATCAGCTCGCCTGACTGTAAAATCGGTTCACCTCCCGAAAATGTAACGCCCCCATTTAGTTTTTCATAAAATAACTTATCCTCGGAAATTTCTTCAAATAATTCATCCGTAAAAATTTCTCTTGTGGTTTGCTCAAATAAACCTTCCATGACTGCTTCCGGATTATGACACCACAAACATCTCAAATTACACCCTGCCATAAAAACGGTAGTTCTAATTCCCGGTCCATCATTTAAACAAAAATGCTGTATATTTGTCACCCGCAAAAGCTGTTCCCCTTTTAATTCTTAATCAATCTGATCTTACTGACAGGATGTATCTTTCTATCTTCTTCCGGCGGCAGGCTCCAGTAATCGCCAAATTTAAATCTCAAATAGCCGTCAAAATCCTTTATTCCACAAAACTCAATTCCTTCAAACAAAATCTGCTCGCTTACTTCATACCAGCACCTATAATATCCCCACTCCCTGTTGGGTGTTGGAAATAAAAGAATCCGCACCATTTCTGTTCTTTTTCTTCCCGATCTGCATATCATACTATGGTAATGCTTGAAAATCTGTTTCTCCGGTATATTGCTAAGCAGTTTATAGATCTGACGTTTCCAAAATATAGAATCAGCTTTCTTCCCAACCTTTGACCAGAGAACTTTTCGAACACAAAAACACTCAAAATTATACAAACTTCTTAAAATATAATTATCAGGCACACCATCAAGTGGAAATATGTCAATAAATACCCCTTGCTTATATGGCATATCTTCTTGATATTCCCTCAAAAAAAGCGTGTGTTTTCTTCTCAGTTTCCCATAGCCCCATCTATATCCCTTCGTATTCCTATGATCTTGAAAATAAAATCTGGATCGGTCCAATTCCGTCTTACATGCCTTTCTGAACTTCTCATATTCCGGCCTCAAAAGCGCAACGTCTGCATCATCATCCCAAGGGATGTAGCCTCCATGTCTGACTGCTCCTAAAAGAGTTCCTGCTATAATATTATATTTTATTTCACACTTTCTACAGATTCGGTCCACTTCCACCAGCATCTCCAGTTGTATCAACTGAAGCTGTCGGAGCTGCTCCACGCCTAATTTTATCATCACGCCATATTCCTTTCATGGTATGCCAATCCCTTTAACCGTCTATGCGTTTATAATACGATTTTTCTTACAGCATCGACTGTCTATAAAAGATTGATAATATATTCGTGTATACGCACGCCACATTCTTTTTCTAAATTATTTACAACCCTTTGGTACCTTTTGGAGGCTTGCTTATAATAATGATATCGATCTGTCACCAAATCATTCTTGCCAACTTGTTTTTCTGATTGCTCTGGCAATTTTTCAACAAGGCTGACTTCACCAGATTTCAAGTCCATTTTACATAGATAAGGGCAATCCAACTTTGTGCTTGGCACAAATGAGGCTCACTCATTTTCGAAATAGCAGTCCCAAAATGAAAACATTCCCCTCTCATCCTCGTTCCATTCCTCCGTCACCTTCCAGTCCGTATAAAACACCTGCTTTCCCAGCACGCCGAAGTAATTCACCAGGGAAGAGTTGTCCTCCCCCCACGTAAGCGTCGGCAATAAACTGCCTTTTGATCTGCATGTATTCCTCATACAGCGCCGGACGCATGGACTTGAGCGTAGACTCAATCAAAGGATATGGACGCCAAAGCGTACCACATCATCCCGGTTCTCAAATTTTGACAGCACATAGCGATCTTGTCCATGGCCTGCTCGCTGAACTATACTATTCCGGATATACTCACGTTGTATAAGATCACCTTCTTATTCTTGATCTTCTTTTTCCAGGACTTAGGCGCCATTTAGCCGATGATCCTTCCCTTTTCCGCTTCCAGCCGCAAGATTCGGTCTACCTTTAGATTGCTCAGTGCCGCCAGCCTTTCTCTGGGAACAGAAGAATGCACATCCTCCACCATCGTCTCATTCTGCAAAATAATCTTGTCCGCATGCAAATAAGCCGACAAGAGCTTGTGCTCTTCCACCAGATGCTGAGTCCTTATATAATAAAATATATATACTAATATATCAGTATGCTTTTTCAGTTCCTCGCTGTAAAACCTCGCCGCCACACGAGTCACCATGTTTGTATTGTCATATGGACTATGGAAATAAATAATATCATAGGCTTCATAATGGGTCATCGGCATTTCCAAAGTGTCCCACATGCTGGCCTTGTAGGGAAGGAAAACCACATCATACTGTCGGGCAGTTCGTCGATCTGCGCTTTTACCTGCCCGATTAGCTCCTCCAGCCGGGCAAGCAGTTCCTTGCTCCCTACAGACAGACTCATATTACCATCTTCCTGCTCTTCACTCTCTGAAGCCCTCGTACTGCCCTCTGGCAAAGAATTTACCGATACTTTCTCACTGGCGCAATCATTTCCATTACCCCCGAAAAGCGCTTCGCTTAAATGCCAAAGCGCCTCGCAATACTCTTCCAAAAGAGCCACATCCTTCGTTCCGGCGCCTTCCGTTTCGTTTCTTCTATGCGGTCACTAATTGATATGGCCAGCTCCTGCTCCTGGGCAAGCAAGTCCAACAGCTGGCCACTATTTATATCCTCTCCGAGATTTTCCAATATGAAGTTTACCTGCTCCAGCAGACCGATTTCTTCCTGCAGTTGTTGTTTGATCAGTTTCCGCATATTTTTATATCCCTCAATTATCTATCTTAAACAAAAAGTCATTGCACGCAAGAAGCATGGCAACGACTTTCCGTAACATTCCTATTGGCTGCTTCCATGCAAAACAGGCAATCTCTGCCCCAGGTTCACTCCAAAACCCTACTTAGTATATCGGAACATTTTCTGATAACTTAACCACATATTTCGCTGTGTTTTCTATCTTGTGGGCTGTTGTATATACATCCTTGTTTTATTTAAAGCTTCCTGCAGCTCCTTTTGTGTTACTGTCGATTGCCAATGTCATTAAATCACAACCATACGGCTTGACCACCGGCTCTGCCGTTGGTCTGAATAAGCCCCTTCAGGGCATTTCTCGGTACCTCCTATAGGCGGTGTCTAAGCAACCTCTTTTTCGGTTCTGCCTATAGGCAGTATCTTTTTAACCTATGGTGCCTGGCAGCCTCTTAAAAGAGGCATCTATCCTTCTATCCTGCTACATTCTTCTTGTTCTTCTATATATTTCTTGATCGTATCTTCATTCACCTGCCCAATTGTCTCCGCATAGTATCCTCTCGCCCAGAAATGTCTTCCATATTTGTCCCTGTATTCCGGATGCCTGTCAAATATCATAAGTGCGCTCTCAGCTTTGACGCTAAAACTTTTATATCTCCTCTTAGAACATTAGGATTTTTTGTTTTCGCCACTCTGCCAACGGCTCTTGCACATGCAAGGCACAAAAATCCCTTCTGCCCGATATGCTTCTTTATCTATTCCTTTCCGTCTCGCCATCACCTCCTTCCAATGCTCTCCCTTACTCTAACTACAGCCTGATCTGGATCTTTCTTCCAATCTCTTCCCTATTTTCCTTTAGCCGCACTTTCTTAAATGATTCCAGTACCCTCCGGTGCCTCTGCTCCCTGCTCTGCCTGTCCTGGCTCCACAGCTTCTCCCACGCTTCCATGGCCTGCGCCACCATGTGGCCGATCTGTGTCAGGTAGTAATGGTTCTTCATCGACTGGTAGTCCTTGCTGTACTGATGCTCCAGATGGTACCCCTGTCTCTTTTGCGTGTTGAACCCCTCGTTCTCTATCTTCCAGCGCATCCTTCCCCTTTGCACCAAGGCCTCCACGTTCTTCCTGCCCACAGGAAAGTCCGTAGCGAACCAGAAGTCCTTCTGCTCCTCCTGGTTTCCCCTTTCCGTTTCCCTTTTTTATATACACATTCCCTGCATGACCCGTATTCTACCAGGTTCACATGGTATCCGTTATAATCAATGTCCGTCACATAGTCGTACCATTCCTTCCCGTCTTCCAGCACCTGCTCCTGATAGTTCCCTTCTCTTTCCCTTAATGCCCGGTACTCCCCTGCGATGTATGGGATGCTCCCCTCCTAGTACCGCAGGATGTACCTCCAGCCCATCTCCCTGCATCTCCCGAAGAACCCCGCACAGGCATACAGGCTGTCCCCGCACAGGCAGATGGGCAGCCTCGGGAACGCCTCCGCTATCTTTTCCATCAGCCTCCAGCAGGCCTTCCTTTCACAGTCCTGCTTTCCCGGTGCTCATCCTCCATCCCTCTCTGGTGGATGCGGTACAGGCTCTTTTCATCCAGTTCCCCACGCGTGCTGTACAGCTGCGTCCCGTCGATGATGACCTGCCAGTACTTCCCCCTGATGCGCATGCCCTCAAAGGCATGGTTGCGCAGCAGCCTGCGGTACAGGCTGCTTATGGCCTCCTGCAGCCCGCATGGGTCCATCCACTTCAGATAGCGGTTGATGGTCTCCCAGTACGGCAACTCGTCCACGGCCGGCCCCTCCCGTAAAGGCTCCACACATTTTCGATTACCGTGTCCGATTTGAATTCTTCACTTGTCTTTCTCATGCTGCTGATGTAGAATATAGAGGAAAGGATGCGGGTCATCAGGAGAACCGCCCCGGGGTATGTGGTATAGCTCTGGTTCCTTGGGTCTGGGAGCTTCTTCAGCAGCGGCACAAGGCCTGGGAAGAAGTGCCGGATCAGCTTTGCCAGTTCGCATGCGAGTTCCAACTGCTCCAGGTGTTCCCTTGTATCCTTTCGCGTTATTTTCATTCCTGCTTCATGGTAAGACCTCCTCTCTTTTATGGGTGTGCGAAAAAATAGTTTTTTGGTCAATTCTATTATCTCGCATTTTCCCATAAAATGGGAGGTTTTTTTACGAAATATTTTTTAAGCGTCAGAGCTGAGTGCGCTCTTACCTTTTAGCTTTAACATTACATGTGATATGCTCATCTTTGGTGGAATTGAAAATGATTGTGTCAAGGTCTACCAGCGGCCGTCCCCCGTCATGGATGACGACAAGTTCCTTCGCCCTGCCGCCGATTTCCAGAATCATGTCCAATCCCCGCCGCAGGCTGCCCTGCCTGTCGCTCCCCCAATGACGACTCTGGCCGCCTTCTTAATCCGGTATAATTGAAGCAGTCCTCTGCAAAATTCACACCTTATTCCTCAATTCATATTTCTTTGGCATGTGCTATACCATAATCCCATGCGCTTCGGCACACATGAAATCGGAAGGAAATCTTACTTAACCAGCGAAAATCATTCTCGTATAACCAACGCAGGTTATCGATAATACCTTCGATATCTCTCCCGGATCCTCTCCCTGTCCATATCTCCATGCCTGACAAAATATTCCATCATCGCAGGAATAGAATAGCATTCGCTGATCGCTCCATGGAACCTGCCGCTGCACTGCCCATTCATCCATATAGTATCCTGCTGCTGCCTGACAGCCTCTATCGGCAATCTGCAGGAAATCTTCTTCACTGCCTGCAGATTCTCATTCAGAAGCAAAAATGACCCGTCATAATATTCATAGGCAAGTATCAGTCCGCTGTCCAGCCTTTTTACATACTGATACCCCATGTTGCGCTGCTTTTGATACTCCGTCAAATTGGCCTCAACACCGCAGGGCAGCCCATTCCTGACTTCCCTCGCTTTAATATTCTTTATCCATGCGCCTGCATCTACGGCATCATCCCCCATATTGGCTTCCACCATCCAAACTGTCTCTGCTGCCCGATCCATCTCCACCGTCCTATCTGTCTCTGCTATCCTATTTGCCTCTGCTGTCCTATTTGTCCTGGCTATACTATTTGTCTCTGCTATCCTATTTGCCTCCGCCGTCCTATCTGTCTCTGCTGTCCTTTCCGCCCCCGTCTTTCCAGACAAATAAGGCTTCTCTATCACCAAAAAATGATCCGTCTTCTGCTGTGGAAAGCAAATCACCGCGTCCCCTCTGTCTACAAAAAAACCATAGGGCGCATTTCTGGCTTCCACATTGACAGTTTCATAAACCGCCTGCCCCTCTCCGGTCCTGCAGTTCCACAATACAATCTCATCCCCGCAGAACGGCAGCAGCCACACCCATTCACCGTCCTTCACCATATGGGCAAACTTCTTCCCCGAAAGCCCCATGGACCTCAACGTCCAGGTATCATTACTCATGTCAAATTCCATCCAGACATCGCTCTTGGAAGAGGCCATATAAAGGACACTCCCTTCCTGATTTACCGCCCAGACAAAGTAGGGCTCCACTTTACAGGCCTCATCTACATATTGCTCCAGCGCCTCCACCCATCCGTCTATGACCGCGGCTTCCCCGGTTTCCGTATCATATTTTACAATTCCCCGATACAGCCTAGGAATCATATACAGATATTTCCCATAGGAAAACGTAACACCTGTGTTTGCGTGCACAGCCCCCTGCAGATATTGTTTGCTGAAGGTTCCTGTGTTCAAATCATACTTCCAGATACCGTCCGAAGCATGAGGGGATAAATACAGGCAATGCCCCACCTTCGTAACATTAATATAATTAAGCCCCCCTATCATCTCATCCGGCACTTCCGCAACAATTTCCACCTTTGGTCCCGACAAGTGCTTATGCGCCTTCTTCCTGCCGCCTGCCCTGCCTGCTCCCGCGCTTCGATTGCTTCCGCTATTGCCTGGAGCCGCATTTCCGGAAATCCTCATACGGCATATCAGCTTCGTCCGTTCCGGAACAAACCACAATTCGATTTCCTCTCCCATCTCCTCAGCCGTTATTGCACAGAGTGCAGGGATACACCTGTCTTCCCTATTGGGAATCGGTCTCCTCGTCCAATCCAACTGCAACACATACTTTCCCTCTATCCGGAACAATGACGTCATGGGATGCCCTGTACATAAAATTCCGTCCGCCAATACCGCCATTTCATATAAATCCGGAGTTCCGTCATAGATGCCTATCCGCTTTTTGACAAACCAGGCAACCAGCTCCTCATATTCCGTCCAAATGGAATCGCCCAAATGATGCTGCAATCTCAATACCGGAATATCCTCATCCGGCCGAAAAATCAGCAAAATATCCTGATTTCCTCTGGCATACTCGAAAACATCCCGCATTTTGGCCAGCTGTTTCTCCGATCCGCAATACAGGTCATCAAAGGACACGCAATACAGCAATTTCTTTTTCGCAGGAGTCTGCTGCCCATTCTCTATATGATTCTTTCCATTCCGTGCATTACCCTGCCCCTTCACTGTGTTGCCCTGCCCGTTCGCTATGTTGCCCTGTCCATCCATTTTAGCACTGAGCCTGTCCAGATAATCCGGTATTCCGGAAGGTACTACTTCCACTTTACTGTCATACTTGACATCCAGCGCATATTTCGAATCCATGTTGGATACATAAATGGCATCCACATATTCAAATGCCTTACAATTCGCATAATTTGTAACCGGCAGGCTCAACAGGTGAGGCACATAGATCAGCTTCTCTGCATATTGCTTCAAATTAGCGGCATAGTATTTCACCTCCACCGTATCCAGAGGACTCCCGTTTTCATATGGATTATGGATATAAATTCTCTCAAATCCCTGCTCCAGGGAAAATTCCCGATAGTCCGCCATTTGTGCCCCCTCCGGCAGCAATGGCGCCAGCTTCTCCGGCCTGAAATGCACCCTGTCAAAATCAACCTTCAGCGTGAGTTCGTTCCGTTCATACCGCGGAACGGGCATGACATAACACAGCGTATCCTCTTCCGCACACGCTTGTCTGCAATAACTGTCAAAACATCCCCACCACTCTGTCCTGTATACCACGAACAGTATCTTCCTTCGCTCTCCCATTTTCGCTTCCCATCTTCCTGATTATGATTCCCTTCCTACTTGAAAACAGCTTGCTTTCACCGCCTGCAGCACCTTCTCCCCGCAGCTTCCGTCCAGGTTCGCTATCCATAAAGGATATGCTCCCAGAGACCCCTTCAGGTCTTCTCTATCTGTTGTCTCCAGAAACCGAAAATAATCATCCAGCCTGCTTTGCTCTCCCTCATACCATACGTGACCCGGATTCCCACGTCTGAATCGCTCCGCCCTTATTATGGAGATACATTTCTCATCCGGCTCTATGAAGGTCCAATCTGCAACGCGCTTATCTGCAGCATCTCTATCCTCTGTTCCGAAGCCTTCGTTCTCCTCTCTCCCGAATATCTTCCTCATTCTTCCGCACTTGATATCATAGATAAAAGTCCCCTGCGCATTCTCCGGATAGAGCCAAATACAGCCTTCCTTTACCTCCACTCTCCTATATGCCCGGCCGCGGACGATTTCCCAGCCCGGAATGCGGACCAAGGGCATGTACCCGCTGTCCGTTCCTGCGTCCTTCTCCAGGATCCACCCCATATTGTCTAATACAAAATATTCTTTGTCTCCGCTCTGGCACATAGCGCTCACAGCCATTCTGCTCCCCTTATCCTGATACCAGTCCGGCTCTGTATTTCCTTCATCCCGATGCCAATCTGGCTCTGTATTTTCCTCATTCCGATACCGATCCGCCCCTGCGTTTTCTTCACTCCGATACCGAACTGGCTTCTTGTTTTCCTCATCCCGATAGTAATCCGACTTCTTGTTTTCTTCATCCTGATGCCAATCCGGCTCTGCGTTTCCCGTACCGGATTTCTCTCTATCCGCATCACCGCCTCCAGCTCCTCCGGTACGGCCGTCATAAACTTCCTCCGGTATCTGCAGATTAATATAAAACCTGGGCTTCCCGGCAATCCCAAACATGTGGACGACCGAAGATGAAATTTCTCCCAAATAAGCGTCACAGAGAGCCACTGTTACCCCTACATCCGGTGTCTTGTCCAAAACCCCGATTTTCTCCCTCAGGAATTTATCCTCCAGAAATGCTAGTCTCTCCACATACTTCTCCCCCATACTCTTTGCCGTTGCCGCCAGCAAAGGATGAGGCCTCCACACCAATGTGATCCCTTCTCTCTGCCCTGCCGTCTCTATGATGTATTCCAGTTTATCGAGAAACCGCTCCCTCTGTCCCATCATCATCGTAATGCTGGCGTTCAGCATTACTACTTTATCTCCTCCAAAATCCTGTCCATTCTTCAGCTGCGGCTTCCACTCCTCGGGAATCTCCGGCTTTTCTCTTTCCAGCCGAAGTACCCTGTCCGCAATGGGCGTGCCGAATGGCAGAAATTTCTCCCTGGGAAGCTCTGCTGAAAAGGACTCAATGGTTTTCTCGCACTGGGTCACAATGAAATCCATATTCTCATAAGACGGAAGATACCTGTGGGTCCGAAATACAGCCTCACCTGTTACAAAATAAGGTATGTAGATTAATCTGTCCGCCACTTTCTTCAGCTCGCCGGAATAAAACTGGGGCAATACGCTGGTAACCGTATTGCAGTCGTCAAAGGGATTATGGAGAAAAATGGCTTCCGGATGCAGTTCTTCCAGCGGAAAATCGTTATAATGAATCACAGGTACATAATCCGGAAGCAATCCTCCTTCATAATGCCGTTCTGTTATCTCCCCATTCTTCAAGTCAAAATAAGGAATCGGCACCACGAAAGGCACGCAATCCGGATCCGCGCAGGCTGCCATCCATATACTCTCCATAGAATCCCACATAGACGCCTTATAGGGCATAAAAACCGCCGCCATCTGCTCCGGAATCTGTTCCAGCTTCCGCTCCGCATTACCCAGAAGCGCCCAGGCTTCCTCTATCAGCGCCTGCTGTCTCCCTGCATCCCGTTCCTGCGTTATCCTCCAAAGGAATTCACAGTACTGCTCCAATATGCTGATGATCTCCGCCGCCGGAGCATTCGTATCTATATGCCTGCTGCAAACCTGCACTTCACTGTGCTCATTCGCCCCGGCATCCTCATCCCCAATCTTCAATCCTTCCGCTTCCTCAATCCGGTCTCCGATGGCAACAGCCGCCTCCTGAACATCCGCCAATATATTGATCAGCCTTGCACTGTCCGCGTCTCGAATAGCAGTTATGGCCTCCTGCCTGGCTTCCTCCAGTGTCTCCAATAATTCACCTATCTGCTTTTTCACATATTTAAGCATTGCTCCCAACCTCTTGCAATATATTCATCCTACCAGATACTCCTCCGCCGGCTGCAGGCTATCCCTTATCTCTGGCTGCAGAATGCCTGTCCCCAAGCTACTGCCCAATTCCTGCTTTTCTGTTTTACTACCGCAGCCCTTCCCTCTGCCTCTTCCTCTCCTCCATAAAACACTCCACCACACTTGCCATAGCCAGAGTCTCTTCCTCCGTCAGCTTAAAGGGATGCCCGCCCCGCCCGTTAATCCGCAACGCGAACTCTCCGATCTCGTACCGCAGGCCATCTCCCAGGAAATTGGGCGTATAAGTCTCTATCTTTGCAGGATCCTCATACCTTACCTGGAATTTCCTGGTCAGCCACCAGGGTGATTCCGCCAGAATATATCCCTTTGTCCCGGAAATCAGCAGCTGCCCCTCCGATTTTACTCCCACGCCTGTCTTGGATGTGGCCATCCCTCCGGGATAATCGAAATAAATCTTTGTATACAGATCCACTCCGTTTTCAGCCAGAATACTGCTGATCTTAATCCTTTCATACTTTCCGCCCAACAGCTTTACGATAGGAAGCACCGTATAACTCCCGAATTCCAAAAAGGCTCCCCCGTACTCCGCGTCTACCATCTCCCGCAGATGCGGCGCTGTCAGCCGTGAAAAACAGGCTTCCACATCCCGGATTTCGCCGATCTTACCGCTTTTGGCCAAACTGATCAGCTGGGCAAATCCAGGGCAGTATGCCGTTTTAATTCCTTCCATGAGAACCAGCTGTCTTTCCTTTGCCAATGTAAAAAGTTCTTCTGTCTGGCCTCGTGAAAAAGCCATGGGCTTCTCACACAGCACATGCTTTCCGGCAAGCAGAGCCTGCCTGGTATAGTCATAATGGGTCTCATGGGGTGAAGCAATATAAATAGCATCCACAGCACTTAAAAAGCTATCAAAACTGTCGCTATAAGCATCCAGAAAATGCTGTGCCGCAAAGGTATCCGCACTTTCCCTGTGGGGATTATAGACACTCTGAACATTCAGGCCGCTTACAAATTTTGCCTCGGCAATAAACCGGGGCGCAATCCGTCCCGTTCCCACTACTCCCATGCGGATAATGGGAAATTTTCCTTTCCGCAGCATGGTTGATGAAATATCAGGCGTTCTTTCCAGATAAACCACCTGACAATAGGCTTTCAAGTAATCAAATGTCCCCTTCCAATCTGAACCCAAGGTAAAAATATCCACGTCATATTTCTGGACATCCTCTATTTTCTGTCCCTCGTGGTCTTCTATAATGATTTCGTCTACCAGGCCAGTGGATCTCACATTCTCGATCCTCTCCAACAGGGAATCCACAATATTGATTTTTCCCCGCTGTTCGTCATAGTGCTCCGTCGTGACCCCTACGATCAGGTAATCCCCTAATGCTTTCGCCCTTTTTAATATGTTGTAATGCCCCTCATGGAACAAATCAAAGGTTCCGTATGTGATTACCCTCTTCATCGGCTTCTCCTCTCTCCTGCTTCCGTCCGATTTCCCCGTAACCGGCAGCTTGCCTGTCCTCTGCCTCTCCAAGGCCTGGCTGCTGCTTCCGCTCTGCCTGCACTGTCCGCTCTGTTTACCCTGTCTGTCCTGCCTATTTTCTCCACGCTGTCTGTCCTGCCTGTTCTCTCCGCCCTGTTTGCCCTCTTCGTCCTGCCAGGCTTCACCGCTCTGTTTACCTTTCCCATCCTGCCTGGCTTCGCCGCCCTGTTTGCCTTTTCCGTCCTGCCTGGCTTCGCCGCTCTGTTTACCTTTCCCATCCTGCCTGGCTTCACCGCTCTGTTTGCCCTCTTCATCTTGCCTGGCTTCACAGCCCTGTTCGCCCTTTCCCTCCGGCCTGTCCTCTCCGCCCTGTTCCGTCTGTTCTGCGACATAGCTTCCGATTAGCTCTCCTACCACATGCCCCTCTGCCTCCCTCAAGGAAACATGCCTGTCCTCTCCGGCTCCGAATCTGACGAAATCCATGGTTCCATTTTCCGTAGAAATCACCAACACATCCCACAAATCCTGGGAAACTGTTCCCAGCGCCCTTTTATAGGTAACTGCGCCTTCCGGCTTCTTATCTTCAAAATACTCACATTTATTACATCCGATGGCTATAATGGGAAAGCCTTCTTCATAGTCAATCTGATCTGCATGATTATGTCCATGAATAAATCCAAGCAGCTTTCCGCCAGCTTTCGGATGCTTCCCATTTCCGCAAGCTTTTTCGCGGATGGCATCCGCTCCGCTCCGTTTCTGGAAGTCCCTTAGTATCCGAATGAGCCTGCTGCTTCCCCGGATCTCCTTACTCCAGTAATGCAGCCGGGGCGTAGGAGGCACATGGCTGAATACCAGTACATACCAATCCAATGGCGTCTGCGCCAGAAGATCCTCCAGCCAGTCAAGCTCCTCTTCATGAAAACCATAGCGCACACTTTCATTGGGATCAAAAGAATCCAGAAAAATCATGCGCAGATGTTCCGCCGCAAAATCCTGGTAATAATATAACTTATCGGAACTTGTGCATTTCATGCCATGCCCGATTACAGGGTTTGCGTAGCGATTCCTGTGATATAACTTATCGGAAGTATATTCTTCACTTCCGATAAAAGGCGCTGTCCCTGCGCCGCATTCGATTGTAGGAAGCTGTCCTTGCTTCCTACAATATATCTTCTCTCGCTCCGGCAGATACAGTTCCCGCATTTCCTTCTCGGAAAATCTCTCCGGATTATTTCGAAAGTAATTGGAGTCATGATTCCCTAATACATAATATAACGGCAGCCCAAGATCCCGGATATCCTTCTGCATGGCCTCCACATAGTCCCTTGTGATCTCCGCCTGTACAAGGCCGTCCGTTGCATCTCCCAAATGAAGAAACCCCTCCGGCCTTACGCCGCGTTCTTTCAACGCGTCAACTGTCATATGAAGATTATAAAGCGTATCTCTCCAGGTTCCGTTCACTGTATAATGACTGTCTGTCATAAGCAGGAAGTTCAAAGAATCCCTTGTCTGTCTGTCACATACGGCCTGAACGGTAGATTCTGCTTCTCTTCGTAAATCTTCCTGCGACTCCGGTCTCCAAGAGCCGACACTACTTTCCCATAAGTCATCTCCTACATCCTGCTGCCCACCGTTTTTTTCCTGAACACTGTCCCTTCCCTCCTTCGGTCTGCTGCCCCCTTCCTGTGACCTGCTCTCCCATTCCTCTAACCTACCCTTCCTTTCCTGTGACTTGCCCTCCCTTTCCCGTAACCCTTCCTTTCCTTCCTGCTGCTTGCTCTCCCTTTCCTCTAACCTCCCCTCTTTTTCCTGTAACCTCTTGTCCTTTTCCTGCGCCCTGCCGCTTTCCTCTTGCGGTCTTTTCTCCTTCCGCTTCTCAGCGCCTTCCCTCTCCGCTCTTCTCCATTGCAGGATTTCTTCCAGCCCAAACGGTCCGCTTTGTTTCGCTTCATTTCTAAAAACAACGCGGAAATATACCTTTTCCGTAAATACATAATCCTTCCGATTCCAATTATCCGCCTCCAGATCATGCCTATATTCCGTCCAGTTCTCTTCCGGCTGATAATCATAGGTATAAATATACTTTGGGTCAGTCTTTAACGCATATGTAGCCACTGCATATTCGTATTTGCCGTCTAACAGATGCAACATATCACCCTTCTCTGCCCTATAAAAGTGCAGGGTACAGGCTCTGTCTTCCTGTCTCTGTGCAATCCCGTTCTTTCCATTTATCGTATACCCGCCTGTGGCTTTCCATTCCGGCTTCCCGTCAAACATCTCTCTGATTCCTTCGCAGTTTTCATATTCGAATTCTAATCATAGAACCTTATTTCCGTTTTTATTTATCCTGGAATCCCGGTAAAAATTATATCAACAGCAAAAACGAGATTAAAAAATTTTGTTATTACATAAATATAACAACATAACTTTTCCCAAAATCCAGCAAAATCAATAGTTTTAGAATGTTGCTATAAAAATGGTAGAATTTCAGGTTATCTAATAGGATCAATGAGATGATTCTATTACCAAAATTCTATAATAAAATCATGGTTAGATTCTACTACCAGTTTATATAATATAATATATATACTTTATAATTTCAAAACTTGCGGCTGCCTGCTCATAAAGACAGCCGCCTGCAAATTCCGTTATTTTGTTCTACTTCCTACACTGCCTATCCAACATGATTCGCACATCTTTCCTGCAGCTTTAAAAGCTCCTCATCCATCGGGAAATATGCCTTCAGCTGCTCGATAATTCCTGCCGCAGCCTGATATTGGCCCGAATCAATAAGCAGGCTGACCCTATCCTTCAACTGTACTGCCAAAACCGCCATTTCCCTTGCAACCGCGTCTCCCTCGGTACTCTGCTTTTGTGTCCCCTGCGCTGCTGCTTCTGCCTGCTGGCCGAGCGCCTGCTGTTCCTGCCAGCCATCCACCCTTTCAGCTGATACAGTCTGCCCGTTCTCCTGCCCTGTCGCTCTCTCCGGCGCTTCCGAATCTTCCTCCCCCATCGTCAGCACTTCATATAACTGCCGTACACGGGAATAGGGCTGTCCATCCTCTTCCCATTGAACAGCCTGCGGCATCCGTCCTGGTTCGCTTGCAATACCCAATCCGGCGATCAGACGCCGAAAATCATTCTGCCATTTTTCCCTTCTCTGCGGCGTGGTCATCACATACCAATGCCTTGCTGCATCCATCCAGCTTACCAGCGCTCCTCTGGTCAGCAGCCTCGCCACACTATCCGCATCCCCAAGCGACAGGGATGCCGCCAGCCCCCAGCCCATTACTTTCCTGTATTGAAAGTTCTCAAAACAGCTGTTCAGAATCACGGTCTCCTGCTGCAGCCATATTTCCTTATTTTCGTCAAAATATTTATTCCACTTCAAATACTCCCACAAATATTGCAGGCATGACTTATCCTCTCCCAGCTCTCCATAGGCAACCGCAAGATCTCCACATATAGATGCCTTCGCAAGATCTGACAGCTCCACATGATCCAGGAAATCCCTGCCCAGCCGAACCACCTCCAGACTCCGCTTCGCCCTCAGACGCATCCTTACCGCAGCTGCATATAGCCCCTCTATATAGCGATCATTTTCCTCTCTGCCGGGAATACAGTTTGCAATTCCGGCATCCGCCATCTTATATCCGGACTCATAGTCGTTCATCGCCTGGTATTCCGCCACTCCCTGCAGATAGTGCTTCATGCAATGGGGATCCTTCTCTATCGCCGGCAGGAGCAGGCCCAAATTCCTCTTTCTCTTCGCCATCTGTACCTCAGGATCAGGATTCGCATAGCCATAATGATGCACATAATCCTCCAAAGCTTTAGGAACATCCAGCAACGGCCACAATGTCTCATGAACCGGATAAAGGAATCTGGTATCCGGCCTCCTTCTGGTCATGCGGATCAGCGAAGTATCCCGCCATTCCGTACCTTCCAGATTCGCATAATTCCGTACTGTATAGGAAGCAGCCTGATAACGGCGATATTCTCCGCTCAGGAAGAACTCCTCTATCTGATCCGTATTCTCAAACCATTCATCGTCGTCCATAAACATGAACCACTGGCCTGTGGCCGCCCGCAGCCCCACATTCCTTGCCGCAGCAAAATCATTGCACCATCTGAATTTCAGCACCTTGTCCGCTTTCTGCTGAAGCCATTCCTGCATCCCCGCAGGACATCCTGTATCGGTCAGAATCAGTTCACAAGGTACAGTACTCCGCAGATGATCCAGTGAAGCAATACATTTCTCCGTAGTCTCCTCCCGTCCAGAAACCAGAATAGAAATACTTAACATAATTTGAGAATTCTGGCCGGCTCCCCGCTGTATCATAAAAGTGTTATTTCTGCTGCTATTATAAAAATTTCTTTTATGGTGATTTTTTTTGCTCATCTCTTTACTCCATATCCCTGCCTTAAATAGTATAATATACTATAATGCTCATCTCGGCAACGCACAGTGATGTAGACTCTTCTCCTATTATATAGGAGTGCATGCCAAAAGGCAAGACCTATATATTCAACAAGTTCTTTTTTAATTCTTTTCTAATTTGCCAAAATAAAATCCACCTCTCAATATAAATATCGTAGAAGTTACTTTGGCAAATAAGACTCTTAAAATTTGTCAACATATTTTTCTAGTTTATGTTGACTTTTGTACACATTCCACATACAATGAAAAAATTGATGCCTATCAACAAGCTTTTGGGTATACAGAAAAGAGAGGGAATTTCAATGGCAAATATAAAGAATAATATAATATATGATTATGTTAATGCAATTTCAGACAGGACGCATCCTTCGCCAGAAGAGGATTCAAGATTCTACCGAAAAGATAAGCCAGAAATTTTCCCTCGCAACCCCAATGTAACATATGGAAAGCGTCGGGGAAAGCTATCGAAACAGAAATAATCTATATACTGCTTAAAGAGGGGCTAATTTTCAGCTCCTCTTGTTTTGTCTCGTATTCTTATAAATGCGAACTTCCTTTTCTCCAGAACCACCAGATTTCCTACCCCATCAAATTCGTCATCTACTTTCTCCATAGGCAAAAATTAAGAATTAAGAAAAGGAACCGACAAAAGCCGATCCCCTCTCTTCACAACTCATGCCAATAGAAACACTCTCATATATTTCTATTAAGCTTACATTTAAACTCTTACAGATATTAGCCAAGCAAGGACAGAACGCCCTGGTTAGCCTGATTGGACTGTGCCAACATTGCCTGACCTGCCTGAGCAAGGATCTGGTTGTTGGAGTAGGTAACCATCTGCGTAGCCATATCTGTATCACGGATAGCGGACTCAGCGCTCTGGGTATTCTCTACTACGTTATCCAGGTTGTTGATGGTGTGCTCAAGTCTATTCTGGATAGCACCCAGGGATGCTCTCTGGTTGGAAACCATCTGCAGAGCGGATGCAATCGTATCAATAGCAGCAGTTGCATTGGCAGAAGTATCACCACTTACATCCAGACCATTAATACCAAGAGCTCTCGCACTCATCATGGCAATGTTCATGTTGATCTTATTATCGCTGGAAGAATCAGCACCTACATGCAGACTCAGGTCAACCGCACCGTTCATATTGGAGAAAGTCTCAATCTTTAATACGGTTCCTTTTCCACCATGTTCTATACCCATCTCATTTTTCTCAGCCTTGTCTGCACCTGAACCGGCTGCACTCTTCAAATTATCACCCACACGACCTATAGAGTTTGTAATACTATTCAAATTATCGTCATAATAAGAACTTATGGTTTTAATATCTGTTCCATAATCCTGCTTTATAGCCGACATCAACTCATCCAGGCTGGCAAAAGCTTTAATACTGGGAGTATTCTTACCACCATCTTCCTTGCCAAATTCATTAAATACCTTAATTACATCATTTACGGATGCCTGATCACCCTTGGTGCATCCTTTCCCCTCTTTGGTTGAGTAGATCGCATAGTAAGAAGTATTGCCTACCGTAATTGCCGCACCTGTTATACTGGTGCTGTTTGCAACCTTATTTACTGTATCAGCATCAATTGTATCAACCATTGCTGCTAATCCACTCGCATTCCCAGCAGCACCGCTAGCCGCCCCACCAAGAGTTTTACCTGTACCAGTACCTGTCACAAAAGTAGTAGCTGTAGCTACATTCAAATTCTTAAAATCAGACACAAGAGCATTAATTACACCTGTACCTTCATTCATGCCTTTGCCCGTGGTCGTTCCCAATACAGATTTAAATTCACAGCCCGCTGTAGCCCCGGCGTTCAAGGCACCACTTGCAACTGTGTACGTTAATTTGCCTACTTCGCCTTCATTAGCACCCTTCAGCAAATAAGTCTCATTGAACTTGGTAGTAATAGCTACACGGTCAACCTCGGTAACCAGTGCATTAATCTCGCTCTGGATCGCCTGGCGATCGCTCTTGGACTGTGTTCCGTTGGCAGCCTTAACAGCCAGCTCGTTCATTCTCTGAAGCATGTCGTGCACTTCGGTCAATGCACCTTCTGCAGTCTGCACTGCGCTGATACCATCCTGCGCGTTGGTGGAAGCCTGGGTCAGACCTCTGATCTGCTTTCTCATCTTCTCGGAAATAGCAAGTCCTGCTGCATCATCTGCTGCACGGTTGATTCTGTAACCGGATGACAGTTTCTCAGTTGCCTTAGCCTGAGTCTTTGTGGTTAATCCTAACATTCTGTTAGAGTTCATTGCAGTTAAATTGTGTTGTACTACCATAACTTACCTCCTTGTATTACTGCGCAAATCCTTTTGCGTCAGTTAAATATGCTTATTTTTTTTCTGCTGTTGGGCTGATGCCTGACAGCTTATATAGTAACTGAACCGGGATTTCGGCAGTCGGGCCCTTGACTGCCTCCTCCCGTTTCAGTTATTATCTTGATTTTGCTTTCCGGTATTTCGCCGGAGCATCAGGAACCGCGTAAAACTTCGGTAGCTTTGCCTTCTCCTCCGGACTCGGAAGCCGACTCTCCAAAGCGGCGCTCCTGACTATGCTGACTTCCTTCGGGGCATCCACCATAATCCGCAGATTATTTTTTGACCCTCCCAAAAACATAATCTTGATATTCTCATTAATCATCAGGTATTCTTCCGGGCTTACCGTAAGTCTCAGCATGTACTCTCCCTTCTGCTATCGCCTTGGCTGTTTTCCAGCTAAGCCTAATTAGGGGTTTTTAATCTGCAACTTTTTCTACCAAAATGTTGCAGATTAAAATCAAATATTCTTTATACCATATGAGCATAAATGTATTGTCACAATGTAAAAATAATATAGGGATAGGCAGGATAATTCCGGGAATAATTCCGTCGAAGAAAAAGAGAGGCAAATTGCTTGATTTTCTGTTATAATAAAAAGATTCAAGAAACTGCTGAAATGAGATTTAGTGTGAGGTGATATCATGTCAAACATTGTAAATGGAATTCATGGAAACGATAGAAGGGTTATCAGATAATACTATGCGAATGTTACTGGAAGTGGTAAGGCAGGTGATCCTTCCACTGGATCATGAGGGAAATATCGGCATTGCGTCTGAACAACAGCAAAAATTGCGTAGGATAGGCAGTCTGAAAGGGCCGAACCTTATTTCAGAAAGATATGATATTGATGAAAGCAATGATAAAATTTCAAAATGTTTGGGACTATCTTCTGATTTGTCAGTCTAAAACAGAGGGGATGAAATTTCTTACGCATGAATCGTTGCTTTCAGCTTATAATGAGAAATAGAAAATCAAAAATATTTCCAAAGACCCCTAAAGTATTTTGAATCAATTCCGATAATATAATCAAGAAGGAAAGTGCAACATTTTGGTAGAGAATGTTGCATTTTTTCTATTACCTATTAAATACAAAGTAAGAGTCGATCATGTACATCACTTCTCCAGGATGTGACAGCTCATAGACAGCATTTTCCTGCTTCAGCAGCTCCGTTCCTATGTGTCATAGTACATTTGCATTTTCTGCCACATCCCTGCATATATCTAGCTCTCGTCTTCACGGAATCCGATATCCGGCACCCAGTACAGGCTGTTCTCCAAAGAGAAGAAAGGGACCACAATCTTGGCTTCATCATAAGATTTGTGATGTTTGAAATACTCCCTTATGGTAAGGCGCATCGTAGGTGTTTCTTATCAAAAAGGAGTATTTTCAGGAACTACAGTGACGGAAACGGATATAGATACCAGATTTCAGTTTATTGCAAAAGCATCAAGACAATTGCCAAGCTGCACTTTGCATTTCTTCTTATAGCAAGCGATCCCATATTTCAAAATCCGCTCCATGCCATCCTCCAACAGCGTGTCCACATATCCCG
>CAJUCE010000028.1 GCA_910584865.1 uncultured Acetatifactor sp. | reverse complement strand
TTTCGTATCTCCATACTACCATAAACCTCCTGATTTTACAAGCCGGGAGCCAGTGCATTTCTGAATCCCGGCCTGTTTCCGTTATCGTTTTTTCACATTTGCCGTATCCCATTTTTCAGCATACGCTTAATTTTGTCGCTCATGGTTTCCTTGCTGGTCTTACTGAAATGAACCCGCACAATGTAGTTAGTCCGAAACCCTCTTTTAAGGCAAAATAAAAATGTAGTGGAATTAGAGGGTTCAAAATTGCATTTCAACGACTGACTGCTATTTAAGAGTACAAAAAGAAAAGGATTCCAGCAAATTATCGAATCTGCCGAAATCCTTTATTTTAAGCGTTTTTCACATATTTTCTTGGAGCCGATTGTATCAAAATGTGGTTTTACATATCCGTGAAATGGGGCGGGTTTGGAAAACCGTTGCGGCGGGCGTAATCTTCCATCATGGATTTTTGATTGCTGGTGGAATTACTCTCGCCTTGGAGTTCATCGTCACGGGAGGCCTCTCGTACATCGGGGTAATCTTGGTTTTCGTCATAGCGTCTGCCTCCTTACATGAAATATGCTCACTAACCATGAGAAAATCTCGTGATTAAGAAGTCATTTAGAGCATATATCACTGGAAACATGGAAATCATTTATGTCCTACGAAGTCTGCTGCCCAGCAGCTGCAGAAACAAAGCTCCGGCCACGCCTCCGGCCAGATAGGCCTTGCCCAAAGTACCGGTGCAGACTGCCATCACCGCCCCCAGTCCGGGCACCGATACCGCCATCCTGCCGATCAAAGCGGAATAAGGTACCGGCTCCATATCTTTCTCCGCATTGGCGTCCCCTTTGGTGATAAACTCACCGGACACCTTGCGGTTCTCCACCACCCGGTGGGTGACCACGGCCCTGCCCTTATAAAAAGCAATCACATCTCCCTCGGCAATCTCCTCCGGCACAGCCGCTTTCAAATAGATGGCGCTGCCCACAGGAATCGCCGGCTCCATGCTGCCGCTTACTACGGTATAGGCTTCATAACCGAACAGGCGGGGAACCGTCATGGGAATACAGATTGCCACCACCAGGAGCAGCAGGAAAACCGAAAGGGCGCTACAGACCCCAGGCAGGAGACCGCCCCGCTTCCGTTCGGATCCGTTCTTTCGGGTTATGCTCTCCGGCTCCCGCTTCTCCCGGCTTCCGATCTCCAGCCTCTCCGATTCCTGCTTCTCCCGGCTTACACTCTCCGGCTCCTCCGATTCCCGCATCTTCCGGCTTCTACTCCCTTGCTTCCCGGTTTCTGCCATCTCCCGGCTTACACTCTCCGGCTCCTCCGATTCCCGCATCTTCCGGCTTCTACTCCCTTGCTTCCCGGTTTCTGCCATCTCCCGGCCTCCGCTCTCCGACTCCTCCGCTTCCCGCTTCTCCCCTTCCGGATACCCGGTCACCGACGGCCTATTTCCCGGATTTTCCATGCTTTGCCTTCCTCATCTTCCGGTACGTATACAGAGCTGCCGCAAGAACAATCAGGGCCAGCAGACCGATACCGCCCGCCAGAATGGCATTGCGTGTCTTCACTCTGTTCGCTGCGGCAATCGTTCCCTCATCCCCGGGCTGGAAATTCCCCAGAGGTGTCTCCGATTCATCCAGATCCCTCACATTTTCAGGCCCCTGGTTCTGGGGTACCTCATTGTCCGGAATTTCCGTATTCCCCGTTCCCTGGTCCGCATCCTCCGGATTCTCCGGCTGCTCCTCTTGCTGGGGATTCTCCTCTTCCGGATTCTGCGTCGGGACAGGCTCCTCTCCTTCCGGAGCCGGTGCCGAAGGCGTTACGGCAGGCGCCGCCGGGGTCACTGCCTCCGGCGTAGGAGCCGGCGTCTCTGTTCCGGGCTCCTCCTGGGGCGGCTGGGGCGGTTGCGGCGGCTGAGGAGCAGGCTCCTCAACAACAGGCGCATAGACAAAGGTAAATACATTCCTGGAGGCATCCTCCTGCAATGTCCTGGTTAGATTATAAGCCTGGGGCTGATAACCCTCCACATACAGATAAGCCACCACCGGTTTATCCCCTACATTTCCGTAGTAAGTCTGGGGCGGAAACAATTCATTTCCCGCCGTATCCTCATAATGTACGGTATATTGCACCAGATTGCCCCGTATTCCGTAGGCAACCACATAATCCTGATCCCGCTCCACCGGAAAATAAGCCAGATCCACCGTGCTGTTGTCACGTCCGCCCATACGGACACCCTTTACATAATATTTACTGTCTTCCCCCAGCGAAACCGCACTGTTCAGAAAACGGACATGATTCTCCAGGGTCAGCCCCGTAATGATCACATGTTTTCCGTCGCAGCTGATCTCATAATCGCCGCCTCCGTCCACGGAAATCCCGTCGCTGCTGATACTTCCCTGGGTACCGGCACTGAAGGTCACCGTATAAGTATAAGCATCCCGCTCCGCCCCGTGAACCAAAGTCCGGGGAAGCGCCGCCAGAGCAAACGCCGTCACTACTGCCAGAACTCTCATTGCTGCCTTCATTTCCCCGCACCCCCTTTTCTCTCCTCTCCGGAATGCCTCATACTGTACAGTGCCAGAATCAACAGTCCGATTCCGGAAGCCAGCGACAATGCCGCATAGGGAAATATATCCGCATCATCCGAAGTTTTGGGCTGACGGGATGTCCCTCTTCCGCCGCCCGGCACAGTCCCTTCCGGCACGGTTCCATCCGGCCCGGGATTCTCACCCTCTCCCCCGGAACCTCCCGGTCCCTCCGGATCCTGATTATCTTCCACGGGCACGAGCGTCCTGGCAGTCTCCTCCACAGCAAAGTTCATCTGCAGGTCCGCCAGCGTATCCTGATAAGCATTTCCCTGCGTCTCCCCGTCCAGAGAAACCGTCAGATAGATATATCCCCGCTCCCCGGCATTCAGTGCATCCAGGAAAAAATATTCCTCCAGGGAATCCGTGGCCTCCCGAAGCCCCTCTCCGGCGTCTCCGCTCTTCTCGCCGCCTACCGTATCGCTGGTGTAGAGAATCTGCTCCGTTCCTTCCGGGTTCTCATATATAAGGGTATAGGTATAACCGCCCCCTGCCGCCACCTCCTGGGTATCCTCCAGAGACCGCAGCACCTTATTGGTCATCCACCAGTCCGCAGCACCGGACCCGCCATTCTCCAGGGCTACCGTGATGGCAATGCTGTCCCCGGGCTGCAGATTGTAAATGGCGTCATTGATATCCGCTGTCTTGAAATTGCTCTCCAGTCCGTCTCCCAGGAAACGGACACTCCAGCCTGCTTCTCCCTGGTAATCCTCAGCCTGCACCGTAACTGCCCTTCCGGACAGCAGCGCCAGGACCCCCAGCAAAATCAGTCCTTTTTTCTTCATCGCCTATGTCCTCCCCTCATTGTTCCAGACGTAGCGTCCCGTCATCTGCAACGGATACCTCCACGCCCCAGGCACTTCGGATGGCATCCGCTGCATTATGGGTCTGCACCGCATCTACCTCCGCTTCCAGGATAAAAGTCGCGCCGTCATAAGCATAGACTGTGGTAACCGTAGTCCAGCCATTTACATCCGTCACGGTATTTTCCGTCACCTTATCCGCAATACTACCGTCGATGGCAATGGTATCCGCGAACAGATCCGTGTCCTCTCCGGGCGCCAGAACGCTGTCATAATAAGCCACGATCCGTTCCCCGTCCCGGGTATCCCCTTCGCTCACCTTTGCCGTGGTTACGTTTTCGTCGATGATCCAATGCCCTCCTGTGAGATGCAGATCGATCAGAGACGGAGACAGTTCCGGCATTTTATTTCCGTCCTCATCCAGCCAGTATTTATACAGCTTGATTCTCACATATTCTTCAATGGTACCGCTGTTGTGCACGGTCAGCTCCTCCCTGTAGACCATGCCCGGCTGCCATTCCTCCCCTTCCGGAAGGGTATTGGCCAGCAGATTTCCCGTCTCCTCGCTCCACTCATTATCCGCATGGGTGTAATCCCGAAACCCGGTTTTCTCGCCGTTTTCCATCAAGGTCACACCGATACTCTGCACATCGATCTGGGCAGAATAAGTCTCCGAATAATAGGTCAGCGCCGCCCGGGTGCTCCCCACTGCACTGAACCCCAGACAGCCTACGGCAAGGCCGAACAGAAGCGTGGTTCTCATATGTGCTGGCAAACCTTTTCTCTTCTTATTCATTGCCTGCACCTCCTTCCTCCCATTCATAACGGTCACTTCCGCTGTCCAGCACCGCATCCCAATCCGCATACGGCGTTCCGTCCTCTCTGTAACGAACTGCCGTGCACTCCTGAATCACCACCACGTTAAAGTCCTCTGTATAGGCAACCTGATTTCCTGCCTCGTCCTTCACTGCGGGCAGCGTGATCTGCACATCCAGCACCTCTGTGGCTGCGCCTGCGGGAAGAATCTCTTCATAATACCAGTAGCCGTCCTCTCCTTCGCTCCATAAGGCGCTTCCGTCGTATTCCAACCCATACATACTTCCTGCAAATACCTTCACACGGACATAACTCTCCGTATCCCCGGTATTCTCCAGACTGATATGTTTGGTCCACTGAGAGAATTCCTCCCTGACCTGAGAACGGTTCCCCAGGCGGATAGTATGTCCTCCCCGGGCAGTGGCATATGTGGTAAAATAAGCGCTGGCGCTGCCTGCCGATATCCCCGCCGCCAATCCCAGGGCAACGGCCGCAGCCAGCACAGTTTTTTTCGAATTTTTCATACCTGCCTCCTATTCCAGTTCCGCGTTCTGCCTGTAAGGACCCTTGATCCGGGAGTCGAATCCGGCTGCATAGAATCCGCATCCGTATTCTACTCCGGGTCCTTACAGCCAGAACGCTGTTTTTCCAGTTCCGCGTTCTGCTCCGCTATTCTATACTACTCTGCATTGATATCATCGCGATCCGTAGTCCAGACATAAGTCTCTGCCTCCGTGTCGTAACGGAAACGATTCTCCACGCCGTAGCCGCTCTTCGCTTCCTCATCGTAGGCATTGGTAAACCGGAAAGTAACAGGCTCTGTCCCCTCTCCCATTTCCCCGGCGATTACAGCTTTGGGACCCTCGTCGGATGCCGTAACCTGACAATTTGCCCCGCTGTAAACTTCCGTGACCGTCACCAGTGCTTCCGCAGGAAGGTTCTCCAAAATGATCTCCCGGGTACCCACGCCGGAAAAGGAAGCCGAAACTACGTTGCTGTACACCATCTCCCCGGTCTCCGGATCCGCAGCCGTCACATCGAACACAAAGGTTACCTCCCCCTGAGAAGCATTATAGGATTCCAATGTCTTCAGAATCCTTACATCACCATAGAGCGGTGTCCTGGCCGGTTTCAGGATTACATCCCTGTCATACTGCCATTCGTCGGAAGCCTCGCCTCCTACATACTGATACTCGGACCAGGGAAGGGATACCACCATGGGCGTAAAACTGTATTCATATCGGGGACTCCTGGCCGAATCCGCCGCCACCAGATAAAGCCCCAGCTCCATGCCGGTAAATTCCTCCGCTGACGTCAGACTGCCGTCCTCACCTACCTCAACCTCCGCGGTGAATGCAGGCGCTATCCTCGGTTCCCCGGAAAGGACGCCTCCCTCTTCCTGCCCATAGACCAGCCCGAAAGCCTGCTCCGACAGCGTCTTCCAGTCATTCCCTTCCGTGGATAATCCCTGAAACGCCTCCCGGAAATCATAAGTTCCCACCTCCGTCATATCGGCCAGCTTCCAGACATGTATCTGCAGGGGTTCCTCTATACGGGCCATATCCCGGGCCATCTGATCGGAATCCTCCGCCCCAAGCGCCAATGTCAGATTTCCCGTCTTCTCCGTATTCACCCCCGCAGCTGCCTGTGCCCTGGGATAGGTGCAAAGGACAGCCGTCAATGCCATACAGACAGCCAAACATATGCCCCAGCTCTTCTTCCTCAAATGCATACTCACTCCTCCTAATTTAGTTCCGCGAATGCCCGTGTCTGGTACTGGCATGGGCATTCGCTGTTTTCCAGTTCCTTACTGTTTTTATAAAACTCCTGACGGATTATTCCTTCGCTTCTTCCTGCTGCGCGGGCTTTTCGGCTTTGCCCTTATTTCCCTTTCCCGCCTTCACTCTTCTCACAATCCCTCTGAGCGCCATGAGAAAGCTTCCCAAAAGCATGGCCGCAGCCATGGTCAGTACCAGATAGAGCATATAATAATTCTGGACAGCCTCCACCATACTCTCCACAGGCGTACCGGCTTCCACTTCCTCTTCCAGCTCTCCGTCATATTCCACCCGGGTCCCCCTCACCAACAGGCGATGCGAGTTTACCCCATAGGGCGTACAGGTCAGCAGTGTAACAAAATCTTCCCCGGGTACTGCCTGCATGGAGGACGTCAACGCCTCCAGATCGTCCTTGTCGATCATGGGCAGAATCTGATCCACCTCATAGGCAAATATTTCATCCAATACATGTATATAAAAACGGTCCCCCGGCTCCATCTGATCCAGGTCCGTAAAAAGCTTTGCACTGGGCAATCCCCTGTGAGCGGCCAGGACGCTGTGACTTCCCGCCCCGCCGATGGGCAACCTGGTTCCCTCCAGATGACCGATACCGGTCTGTAGCACATCGTCCGCCGTCCCATGGTAAATCGCCAGCTTGATGTTAATCTTCGGAATGGTCATATAACCCATGACGCCGTTTCCCGATGCGTTCAGCGCCTTCCAATACGCCGTATCCTCCAGCTCTGTCTCGGATGCCCCAAATGCATCTCCATAGAAATCATTTATCTCCATGGTCTCATTGTATGCTCTGGCAATCTCCCATTCCCGGCTGTAGTCCGCTTCTTCCATCTCCGCAACCACTGCGTCATAGCTGGAAATCAGCTGGCTCTGGCGATAGGCATTCCATTGATCCGATACCACAGGGTAGGCAAAAATGCCGAAGCCCACCAGGAAAACCAGAGCAAACAGGACATTTGCTATTTTCCTTTTCATGACTTATTCCTCTCGTGATTCAACACGTACCAATCAAGGTTTCCGGCAACAAATTCCCGGGGACGATTTCTATTGTATGAAGGTCTATTCATTTCACACTTTATCCTCCTGAGAAACGCTATCCGGGCTTGACTGCGAAGAATTCCTCTCTTCATCGGAACCAGCCTCTGCTACATCATCATTCCACCCTTTGGGATCTTCTTGGGGCCAATCGTCCTGCCAGCCTCGTAAATTTTCCGAAGACACTGCTTCAGACTTTTCTAATGAAATCTTCTTGATTCTTCTGTCATAAAAATATAACAACAAAATAAGTACACCGGTGGCAGATAGTCCCAAGATTACCCACAGAAGATAATTCGTATGAATACTGGGGCCTGAAAACGCTGCTGCCACCACCTCTTCATCTTCAATCTCTTCATAAGGCACTCTGCTTCCGCGAACCAGAAGCCTGTGACTGTTCACCCCGTAAGGTGTACAGGTAAGCAATGTCACCAGATCCTTGTCGTCCTCTGCTGCAAGAGAACTGGTGTCCTCCGGTTTTACCGTAGATATTTGGTCAACCTTATAACAAAGTACATCATCTAATATATAGAGAAGAAAAATATCCCCTTCTTCCATACGGTCCAGATCGGTAAACAGTGCCGCGCTGGGCAATCCCCTGTGAGCGGAAATCACGGCATGACTTCCTTCTCCGCCAACCGGAAGGGAACTCCCCTCCAGATGCCCTGCCGCCGTCTGAAGCACTTCTTCACTTGTCGTATGAAAAATCGGAATCTTTACATGAATCTTCGGAATCTCCACATATCCCATCATCCCGTCTCCGGTCAGATTCAGACAGGACATATATACTTCATCCGCTTCCTCATCCTCTTCTGCTCTTGCAAAAGAATCCGGCAAAATGTAAGGTTTCAAAGCTTCATTATAGTCAACAGCCAGTGCCTGTTCCCCTGCGTAGTCTATTAGTCCCTCTGAACTCTGCTCGGAAATCACTTGTTCATAAGTAGAAATCAACTTGCTCTGGCGGTAATTATTCCACTCATTTGACACAAGAGGATACAACAATAAGGACAAACCGGCCAGAAATAACAGCGGAAATATGCACTTTGTCAATTTATGTTTCATCCGGGTTCTCCTTGTTGTTGTATTTCCAGGAAATCTCCGGAATAATATACCGGCGGACCGGTACATTATCCGGAATTTTCCTTTGTGCATTCGCACTTATTGCACCTTTCGTGCTCTTTATCTTTTGTAGTTTATATTTTGTCTTTTGTACTTTCAGTATACTTTATCTACTGTAGTGTTCCTTTGCTGACAGCTTCTCACTGCCTTCGGGAACTGTTATCAGTTTTCACTTAACCGACTTTCTGCGTGTTGCAAAGAAAAGTCCTGCTGCGATAACCATGATTGCGCATCCGCCGATGGTGAATATGGTGGTACCGATGCCACCGGTGGAAGGAAGGGCGGTCAGGTGCGTATTCACAATATTGTATCCGTCAAAAGATGCATCATCATCCTTTATTGTCTCTGTTTTGGTTGCACCTTCTACTTCTTTTGTTGTCCCATCATAGGTAATACCGAATTTTGCTGCCAATACACTGGTCTGTCCCACAATCCCGAACTTCACGGACCATGTCTTTAATCTGCCGTCCTCTTCCCACTCATCAGTTATGATATCTATCTGGAAGATATCCCCATTGATCGAGTATTTTTCAGGTGCGCTGATTTCCTTTAGATAATATGTTCCTGCGGCTAAGCCGGTAATATGAAGCTGTCCGTTTGCGTCCGAAACAATATTGCCGTAATCCTGCCCCTTATCTGCATCAGCTGCATCAGCTTTGTAGACCTGCGTCGCTGCCGCATCCTGGTAAAGTCCAAACTTAGCTCCCTTTAACGGAGTTTTCGTGGTTGTCGATGTTCCGTTTGTAACTGTTGTCACCAGCCCGACTTTATTAAAGATATTTGTCGTATCAATTTTATTTTCCTTATCCACACCAGTTAAGACACCGTCAAGATCAAAGGTATAAGTATAAGTCTTCTTTTCCTCCTCCGGCAAATCCTTATCCTCTGTCTCAAATAAGGAATTCTTTGTGTACTTCAATACGACATCATTGTTATTGCTGATCTCATTCAATGCCGCATCCTTAGTTACGATTGCCTTGTAAGTAATAACTGCGCTTTGTCCTTTATACTCATTCAGCTGATAATTATACCCTTTTGCAAAATCTACGGTAATCGTCTGTCCGCTTACAGATAAATCATATTTATTTGTAAGAACCGTTTTATTCGTTCCATCAGAAGCTACTACAGTCAAGGAATTATCAACATACTTCAACCCCTTACTCAACGTATCAACTACTTTTAATACAGGAAACTTTCCGGAGTAATAGGGAATTTTTTCAATGGTTACGGTATAAACCAAGGTATCGCCGATACTTGCTGTATTATGATTGTCTCCCGCACCAGTTTCTCCGTCTTTCTTTACCGTTTTATCAAGTCCAGGCGTAGATGTTTTCTTCACCCAGGTATTAGGCTGGCTGATTGTATTAATCGTTCCCATTCCCAGATCATCGCTGTCTATAATGAACGAATCACCACTTTCATTTTTATAGAAAATAGAAGCGACAGCCGGGCTGTATGCTGTTGCGTCAGCGTTCTCCACACTGATCAGATACATACCTACCGGAATTTCCTGACTCTTAAAACTAGTGCCGTCTGACGTCAGCTCATGTCTTGCCGGATTCGTAAGACCTGATATGGTTTGGGCAATTGCTGCCAGTTCCGCCTCTGTAGGAGCCTCAATATCAGCAATCTTATATGCTTCATTTACCATCTTGAATCCCTTGAAATTGCCGTTCGGTCCTGAATAATCCGCCGCGATAATCGGATATGCCCATACTTTTACACTGCTGCCCGCGTCTATCCCGTTCACCGTAATGACTCCGGTATCACCTTCTTTTCCTGTTGCTTTTTTAGTAGTCTCTGTGGGAGTAACTGGCTGCCCGTCTCCCTCAGCAAATGTCGTTAATGACATTCCCATGACCATAACTGCGGCTAACAATATGGCTAAAAGTTTCTTCATCTTTTTCATAACGCTTTCCTTTCTTTTCCTGGGTCTGACCCAAATTTGAATCATATTTTTCAGCTTTCTCCGGCATGCCGGAACACAGTAACATTCTCTAAACCTTCCCACACCTCCCCGCGTATTTTCTTTTATATAGAACCAGCACGCTTGCCATAAGAAGCAAAGTTCCGCTGATCATATACCAGAATATTCCTCTACCGCCTGTAGAAGGCAGCTCATACAGCACTTCGTTTTCCAGATAGAAAACAGCAATTGCCTTCTCCTGATCCTCAGCATTTGTGGGTACAGAAAATGCTTCTGGAAAACCATCCTTTATACGCATCGTCCAACTGCGAACTGCATATCCCGGATGTGCTTTCGACTCGGAAATTGTATAGATTCCGTCCGCAAGCTCTATCAGATTCTGTGCCTTGTTATCCGTAACCGAAATCCAGCTAATAATGCCGTCTGCCCCTGAGAGTCCTTTTGCAATCACCGAATTCGTACTATCGATCAATTCAAACTCTGCACCCGCTAATGTAACGCTCTTATCGCTTGCGCTACATTTCACCATCTGCCATTTCAACGTATTCTGAACAGTAGCTGTGTAAACCGGATTCGTTTCGCCCGTTCCTTTTTGCGTATCCTCAACAGTGGTTTCATATAATGCACTCTCTACAGCTGTATCGCCCACTTTTACTTCCTTAACACGATACCTGTACTGGCTCGGCAAATCTCCAATTCTATATGTCCAGGTATTTCCGTTCTTCGAACCAGCTTCCGCCGTCACCGTCCACGATGTCTTTCCCTGCCTGTCGGAGTAAATTTCCCATGGAGTATCGGCTACGGCATCAATTGCCTGATATTCCAGCGAAACCGTAATCTGTTCCGGTCTCATAGTAAAGGAATCAGAACCGTCAACCCATCGCTTTGTAATCAACACTTCCTGAAGATTGGCATTTTGCATTGTTATCCCTACATTTCCTGCCGGTACTGTTCCACTGACACCCCGGATTTCTCCACCTTCAATTGCTCCGATTGTGGCTGATGTCGTTCCTTCTGTCACCTGATATACAGGAGCTTCCGTAAAGCTGCCCTGAGCGCTTTCGAAAACCCGGTACTCCATCCCTTTAACCAGCCCCGGAATGACAGCCGTCTGATTTTTGGAAAGGGTAATTTTACCATTTATTGCCTGTTTGATTCCATCCACACCCTGAACCGAATATGATCCTGCATAATCTTTCCAAACTCCCCCTGTCTTAAACTGCACTGTTATCTCAAAACTTTCATTTTCCTGGCTTGGTTTCTCTGTATTGGGATCAGTCGTTTTCGTGATATACACTTCACGCGGAACACACTGGTTGGTAAAAACTACTTCCTTCTCGGCGCTGACCTCTTTTATATCACTTTGAATGATTGTTCTCTCCCCGGCTTGCGTCGGTTTCTTCTCGATTCCGTTTACCTTGGTTCCGGAAAACTTCTCTGTATCAATGGAAATACTATTTGATGGATCAACACAAATTTCTTCTACATAATACTTCCGATTTAACTGAAGCCCCTCTACACTTGCGCGTTCTCCATTTTTCAGGTAAAATATGCCATTCTCATCAGAAATAATATTCCCACTCCCGTTCTTTATATCAGTCAAAGGTACATAACTGTCCTCCTTATAAAATTCCCCTTCCGGACTGGTCGCCAAAATTTCCTGTGCCATCACCCTAAACGCAAACCTTTCCTCACCTATATATTGAGCATCACCCGCCCCTTCTACATTTTTTTCGACAGCAATCCCGTCTGTAGGTACGATAGAAAGGTTAAAATCAATTGCTAGATTTGCAGCACCTTCTCCTCTTTCCATATACCACATTTTAAAATCATGTGTGGTACGATCTGCAAATGTTTTGTTATCCTTCCATTCTGTTCGCTCCAATGCGCCTGCCTTTTGAAATATCTCATATAAAGACTTTGTTTCTACAGTAGGCGCTCCGTCTTGCACATTTGGATAGTCTGGAACCTCTACATTTACACTTACCATTCCTGTTGTAAAATTAATCTCACCGGACATAGCCCTATGACATCCACCGATATCCAATACCAGGACACCGTCTATATAAATCCATAAATCGTCATCTCCGGTAAACTTAAATACCGTTTCCTGCCCCTTGGGATCCAGCCCGCCCTCTCTTTGATAAAATGTTGTAAGCATCTCCATGCCATAATGAAAATCTGTAGCTTCTTTCGGCAGATATAATAATTCTCCTTTACGGCTTAACGGATCCTCTTCTGGTGTCATCAAAGATTTAAAGCTCATATCATACTGATTTGTAAGTCCGCTCAATGTACTTTTGTCAAATGTGTTAAACGGAACAAAATTGCCGATTTCAGAAGTAACACCTTTGGCTGTAGTTGTAGTCGTCAACTGCTGATATACCTCAAACATACCGGTCTGAGAGTTAAAACTCACCCCGTTTTCAGCAGATGAGAAATGATAGTATCCGGTCTTTTCATAATTGTCTTTCAAAAATAGTCCATTTTGAGCTTTTACTTTCGCAGGAATGGTATATGAGCCATACGTTTGTGTCTCATCACTGAAGTAACGGCCAAGACTTGCTCCCGCCAGCTCTATATTCCGTTCATATGCGTCTGTAAGAGGCTTATCAGTACCACAATTTATCGTTCTACTCGTAAACGTCGGATAACTCTGCCCGTCCTCAATTTTGTTGCTCAAGATTCCCTGATTCAATTTATAATTTATATTGTTGCATGGTGCAAATGGTGCCCCCACAGTATTTGTTGCATCGCTTGCCGGATAGTTGATCATATTAATGGTAATATATTGAGAAGAATCCACCGTAGCCACCTGATCCAACGGCCCGCTTTCCGCTCTTGCACTCCTGGCAAGAACCATCATGGAAAAGCTATCCATTGCGACCTCCACCTTCTCCACGCCTGATTTTTCTTCCGACTCCTGAATAACGGCCTTACCCGTCAAATCTTCTACCTTAACTCCGTCCTCTTCTTTTTCATCCTCTTTCAAATGATATACAGATACTGTAGAATCTTCCGACGTATCCCCGGTTACAACTGCTTCCATGAATTCCATCGTCACTTCCACTTTCCCGTTGTCCGGTTCAATTTCTTTTCCATTCACCTGAAAGGAAATATCATATGCAACAAACTCTATCAGTCTTTCTTCTTTTTCGACTACCTCCTCTTCCACTTTCCGGTTCGCCAAATCATATTGCTGATTCACTTCCTCAGCTTTGCTTTTCTCTTCCTCTGACATTTGTTCCAAAATTTCCGTCTTTTCAATCGGAATCACCACCAATTCAGCATCCGCAGGAATCACACCGGGTTCTGCCGTCACATGTATAATCACCTTGCCATCGCTGTATTCCTTTTCATATTTAAATGTGGCAGGATCCTGGTAACAAATATTATCATGAGCATGTTCCTCCATTTTGCAGATGAGATTTCCATTCCCGTCAAAGCACTCAGTTGCATGGCTATGCTCCGCCTTTCCACAATATGTGATACGCTCTATCAATGCTTTCAAGGCTTCTGCCAGTCCCTGCAGCTTCTCCGCTCCAACCACATATTGGCCCAGCTCCCCGTCCAATGCCTCATATGCCGTCCGGGCCTTTTCAGCCTGCTGCATCAATTCATCCAGCGCCCCGGCGTACTCTTCGCTGCCCTTCTCATACCCCGCCATGGTCTCCAGTGCTTCCTCCGCGGAAGGCAGTCCGGCAATCAGAAGGTTCAGTGCCTCGATCCTTTCCTGATCCTCCTCCGATACACCCGGAATCCTGTAGCAGGCTCTCTCATGAATATGTTCTTCTTTCTCGCAGACTATATTTTTGTCTTCATCATAGCATTCCGCCGTATGCAGATGTTCCTCCATCTCGCAATAGACAGGACGCTCTACAAAACATGCTTCGCTGTGCTCATGTTCTTCTTTCCCGCAGATCAGCTGCTGCTCTTCGTCATAACATTTCTCCGTATGCACATGAGCCTGCTGCCCGCAGTAGAAATTCCTGTAGCACTCTTCTGTATGTACATGGCCGTCTTCCTGTTCTTCCTGCTCACAGATCAGTACTCTGCTCAGACTGCGTTCCTCCGCTTCCTGTGTCTGGCTCGGGTTCGGGCTATTATCTGCTCCCGGCCTCTGGTTCGGATTCTGGCTTTCATCTGCTCCCGGCGTCTGGCTCGGATTCGGACTTTCATCTGTTCCCGGTGTCTGACCAGAATTCGAGCTATTACCTGCTCCCGGCGTCTGGCTAGGATCCTGGCTTTCATCTGCTCCCGGTGTCTGGCTCGGATTCTGGCTCTCATCTGCTCCCGGTGTCTGGCTCGGATTCTGGCTCTCATCTGCTCCAGGTGTCTGGCTCGGATTCGGACTTTCATCTGTTCCTGGCGTCTGGTTTGAATTCGAACTATTATCCGTTCCCAGTGTCTGGTCCGGATTCTGGCTTTCATCTGTTCCCGGTGTCTGGCTCGGATTCAAGCTATTATCTGTTCCCAGTGTCTGGTCCGGATTCTGGCTATTATTTGTTCCTATTGTCTGGTCCGAATTCTGGCCATTATCTATTCCCGGTGTCTGGCCGGGATCCTGGCTTTCATCTGTTCCCGGTGTCTGATCCGGATTCTGGCCTTCATCCGCTTCCGGTGTCTGACTCAGGTTTGAACTGTTATCTGCTCCCGGTATCTGGTCCGGATCCTGGTTTTCATCTGCTCCCGATATCTGGTTCGAATTCAGGCTTCCGTCCGCGCCCGATATCTGACCGGATTCCGGCGTCTGAACATCGGCAGGGTTCTGCACGGTATTCTCCTCCGCACCGGATGTCGAAATCTGATCTCCGTCCGCCATCTGGCCGGCCCCCTGTGCGCTTTCCATGCCCATTCTTCCAAAAACTGTACCCTCCGCCATATTGCAAACCAGTACATTCTCATAACATGCTTCCGTATGCACATGGCCCTGTTCCGCCAGTCCGCAGTTCAGCGTTCTGACACTCCCCTGGCATGCGTCACTGTGCACATGTCCCTGGCTTTCCGGCAGTGTGCAGACAATCGTCCCGTCTTCGGCATAGCAGCTTTCTCCATGGGTATGGCCTTCGCTTTCCTCCAGACCGCAGAGCTGTGCCGGGGTCTCCGTATAGCAGGCCTCATCACGTACATGCCCCTCTTCCGGCAGCGTACATGTCAGTTGTCTCTCATAGCACGCATCCGTGTGCTGATGAGAATAGTTCTCTCCTGCCGCTACATTCGACGATCCCGCGGTAAGTATCATGCTCATGGCAAGCAGTACACTCAGGAAACGGCGGCCCCCCGCTCTCTTTCTGCCATTGTTTTGTTTTTTCATGAATATCGCCCTCCGTCTATTCTTCAAGAATCTCATCAAATATCTGAATCAGTTCAATCACGCTTCTAAATACGACTTCCTGATTTTCATTCTGCCAGATCAGCTTTCCCTGCCAGGAATAATGTTCCCTGAAAAGTACCTGTATCCGAAAAACCGTACTTCCCTTTTCGGTACTTTCTTCCCTCGGCACCAGCGGAAGAGCCGGATTGGGGCAGTTCTCCAAATCCACCAGATCGTTCAGCAGCAGAATCAGCTGTGACAGACTCTCTATCTTTTCCCTTCCGTCCAGCCTCGGATGCTGCAGGTAGCCGTCCATGATGCCTTTGCTGTAGGACAGTACCGTGACGACTGCCTCCCGGCTCTGACAGGGGAGAAACTTCCTCCGAAGCATCATGCCTAACGCCACCTTTTCTATTTAATGCTTATATCCTAACAGTCCTCTATTAGTTGTCTGTTATTTTTTGCGGGAAAGACGGCACCAAATTGTTGTTTCCGGATTGTATTACTTTGGCTCTATGGCAATCTGTAAGAAATTCGCATTCAGGGCAAAAAAATAGAACCGTGATCCCATTCTTTGGATTCACGGTTCATTTTTACTGCTTATATAGATCAACTCTAATACTCCGGAAAGCAAATACCTATTGCACTGCGGCAATGTCAGCTGTTGTACACTTCCTCTGTCTCCGCCCCACTACAGCTTCTCAATGCTGCCAGTTCATCGCATATCTGCTTGTCTTCCCAGTCAGGATGTTCCTGAAGCAGATCATATATTTGCCGAATAGCTGTTTCGTCCTCTTCCAGCATATCCGCCATCTCGGGTACAGGTATGTTTTTGGAACTCTTCTTCCGAACCTGACTGACTAATTTCTGAATCATCCCTTCCTCTCGTCCTTCCTCCCTTTCGTCCTCAAACGCCCTGATAATATTGTATTTAAACGCCATATCGTCCTCCCCGGTTCCTGCCCAGCTTAAGATTTCCTCTACTACGGCTTCCTTGTTCCCGCAGACCGACAGCAGGATATACTTCACCCAGTTACGGAACTCCTCCCGCTCTTGAAGGCCCAGTTCCCCGATCCTGCTGTATGCTGTGCGGATCGCTCCGACCAATTCCAGCTTCTTTCTGTATTTATCGCAATACATGATGGGGTATTGTTACTTAGGATACAGGCTCCCACCCAGCAAGAAGTTCGTATACATTACAGAAAGCCTGTGAGGCTTTGCGATGATCGTAGAATCTGAATTCTTTGCCTGTATTCAAAGTATCATAAAATCCCGGAAATTACAAGCAAAAAATCAATCTCAAAAAGCCGACTGATTTCCGTTTAAAATCAATCGGCCTTGCAGATACTTAACTTTTATACATTCAATATTTCCTTTTTCTTCATTGTCGGTAACATTGAATTTAGTACAATTTCCTTATTTTCTTTTAAATACATATTTGCTGTATTCACTATATCATTATTAGGGACAATATATTCACTGGTATTCCACATCACTTTACCCTCAGCGCTTATATCAAACACAATGAATCTATATTGATTAACCCCACATTTTAACGCCAAATCTACAATAATTTTTCTCTTGCTTTCTTCTGGAGGAAACGAGATTTCTACTAAAGATTTTTTTAATGAAATTTCATAATCTAATATAGTAACCATACCAATGTATGTACTATGTGTCATATGATGCAATATCAATTTTTTCATTGTCTTTCCTCCTCCAATCATATTATAGGTTCGATGGCGCTAAAAGAGTATGTAATATTTATCTACCACATCTAATCCGTCCATTATTATCTCCCGTGCATATGCACACTCTGTAATTACAGCAGTATCCTCGTCGCTTGCAGACCAATGGGAATATGGATGGCGGACACTATTGTATTGGGTATAAAGCTTGTTTAAATAATCTATCTGCTTTGTATTTAGCTTTCCCGTTTCTTTACTACTACATTCATACAGACCAACACTATTTTTTGAAAAATATGAAAATCTATTAGTTCCTTTATCGGTTTCCGTATCCAATCCCATAACATCTCCTAATATTCTATGCAGGTAAAATTCATATGCTCTAAAAATAGGTGTCACTAAGCATGTATAATCGGGCATATACCCCGTCAGCATTGTATTGTATACCGCCGATAGTAAATTAGCATAATTCTTTTCGCTCTCTTTTCTATAATGTGGTAAAAGTTGTTCAAACCTATTTTCTACCTCTGATTTCTCTAGCGTTAAAGCATGATAATTGTTTAATGTTTCAATTACGCTCTGACCTGTTCGTAGTAATTCTATGGCGGTTGCTATTACTTTTTGGAAAAGCACTGTCTGCTTTCCCTGCACATATGATTTAGAATTTGAATAACAATTAACCACTACCTTATTATTGGACTGGAGAATTGTTATCTTATTCCTTGAACCCATATTTTCTGTCTTCAAATTTATTTCTGATATATTTTCTTCAGATAAATTCTTATTTTCTTCATTGATACAATCAACAATTACTTTCCAATCATCTAAGCCATAACCTACAAAATATACAGACCCATCACTATAAATATCCTTTAGCTAATAACGCTCTTTTAGCCAGTGCATCAACCTCTTCATTCAATTCAATTCCCGAATGTGCTAAAACTTTTATAAATTCTATATCTATACTTTGTTTCTTCTGCTGAATAAAGGAAACATATTTTTTTGTTATATCTTTCTTTGCTTTCCAGTCACCGGTTGCCCACTTTTCTATCCCTTCATAGTCGTAAAAAATTATCAACTTTTTCTTTTTATATGTAATAGACCAATTTACCGCCTCTTTTACACCTTCCAGTTCTGCTGCAACATTTCTTAGTGCAATAAAATCCATTCCCAAATTTTTTGTAAATGCTTTATAAAGAATATCTCTGTCACCATCTGAACTAATAATAATTGCGCCAAATGCTGATTTTTCTTCCTCTACATTATAACTGCCATCGACAAAAGCAATAGCCTCATCTTCTTCCAATGAAGCTATTCTATTATTTACCATTGAATTAAAATCTTCTGTTGATATTGTATCTTCTGCCAAATTTCCATTATCTGAATCAAGCTTTTCGGTGCCATGGTCCAACATAAAATTTTCTGCTTCGCTCAACGCGGCAAAAGCCTTATAAATTGCACCTGGAAATCCCTTTACCTGTTCTTCGCATTCGCTCCATGTACTATATATACCTGGCACCTTTCCAACTTTAACCGCATAAAACTTCTTTTTAGCCATAAAAGCAGCTCCTTTCTGAACGAAAATCCGCAGGAAAGGTGAAATATTCTCCCTTCCTGCCTTTTATTATGGGGTATTGTTTACTTGGGATACAGGCTCCCGCCCAGCAAGAAGTTCGTATACATTACAGAAAGCCCTGTAAGGCTTTTGGATGATCGTAGAATCTGAATTCTTTGCCTGTATTCAGAGTATCATAAAATTCCGGAAATTACAAGCAAAAAATCAATCTCCAGGTTCCAATATTACTCAGCTCAGTTGAACTCCACCATCAATAAATACACAAAGGGCTGCCGTATCGATGATTCGCCGGTCAACGATGCAGCACCCCCTATTATTTTCGCATTATTCCTCAGTTTAATCTACATTTTCCTCCGAAATAATATGCAATATTCCACCACCGGAATCTTCAATGCATTCTTCCCCTGGGAATTATGATAATGTGCTGTACTGTAAAAATATATATCACACTCGCACCGGCTTCTCACACGATTAACCACATTCACTATTGAAGCACATCCATTATCCGAATAACTCCATGCGCATATGTATCCTTTATCCAGAATTTCCAGAATAATTTTCTCAAAACATTCCTCAATCTTTTCCGTATTCCTCGTCGAAAATTCTGTGTTGAATCTTTCTCCGTTTTTCTTCGATCTCATGCGCCCTTTCTTCTCAGACTCAGGATAATCATACTTTACAAGCGTCTCCAGGACATGATAATATCTGCTGTACTCTTCTCTTTTATATGGCGCGTCCAGATATACGATTACATTTCGGTCATGCAATCTTTTCATTTCTGTAAGCGCTGTTTCCCATGGCCCATCCAGCAGCCTTACCGGATACCGATATCTTTCACTGTCTTTAGCGATTGTAATTAACCTTTTGGAAAATTCATGCCATACTGACTTTTCCCGCCGTTTAAGGATATCCTTTAACGATTTCTCATCCAGATGCTTGGGCTGTGCAAACTGCGCTGAATGTGTTGTTCCTATGCTGCTTACCGCAGCAACCAAAGCTCCCAATGCCCATTCCCGTATCTCTTTATCTGCGATCTGATCAATTGCGTATCGAATGCTGTCAATCTGGATGGATTGCGCCACCCCAAAGTAAACATTTGAAAAATAGTATGTAAACAGACAATACGGAATCAGACTGTGATTTTGTTTTCGCTCCTTTATTAAGCATCCTACTTTCTGAGAATTAACACAATCGGACGAATACAGCTCAAAGCTTTCAATAAAATCGGAATATTGCTTCAAGACTGTTTCTCTTTCCTTCAGATCCAGATAAAAAATCCGCTCTTCCTCCTCAAGATACTCCAAAAAGTTTTCCCTCATCTTCTCCATATGCCACCTATAATGCTGGTATATGGATCCAGTCAATGAAACGGCCTCGCTTTCCCCGTATCCGCTCCCCTGCATTTGGGCAAGCATTCTGCAAAAGCTTTGCGCATCGGAAGCATATACGGGCCCAATCTGGGCAAAAGCATTTGAAACAGCACCCGAACCACACATAATATCCAGATATCTGCTTTCATCGTTTCCGTGTACAAGAATTGCTTCTATAATAAAACCCAGAATTCTCTTTTTGCTACCCATGAAGGAACTGGAATTTGCAAAAAAAGATGATTTAATACATTCCAGTTTATCTTTACGGCTGATCACACTTTCTATGTAGCTGCATACACTTCTGTTCTTAGTCAGAATCGTGACTCCCAGCACTTCAAATATCCTGGGGCTGCACTCCTCATCCGTCTCACAATATAATCCCAGTACAATATTTCGTATAAATACCGGCAGCGCCTTCCGCTCGTTATAATACTCATATAGAAGAATCGTATCATCGGCTATTTTCAGCAAATTTGCAGTAGTACTTCCATAATAATCATAGGGCTCCATTTCACATGAGGAAAATTGTTCTTTTAATTCCGCCAGCCTCCTGCATACTTCTACATCCGCCTCAAAAATATACCGTTCTTCTCCCTGCTTTACTTCAGTCAGCATAAATATTCTGCATAACTCATTAATCCACTTCTTCTCTACGTACAGCCCATATTTTTCCTGCAGTATAGACGTTAACTGGTCAATTGGAATAAAACATTCATTTTTGATACTCATATACTGCTCCATACCGTTCTTCCTGTATCTTTAACCGTTTTACCTTACAGCCGTGTCTTTGAAAAACTTCATTCATATATTCCAGGTTGATATTTTTATAAAAGTTAGCCACCCATACGGCCCCTTCTTTCATATGCCCGAGGACAAGCTCTATATCCTCCTCCAACACAGCCATATGAAATACATAACTTGAAAATACCGCATCAAATGTATGACCCGGCATATTCTGAATGTCTTCCCTGGTCAAAAGCTCCATCCCTCTTTGCTGCGCCTGCTTCCGCATCTCTTCCACCGGTTCATACCCCACGATTTTTCCCCGCACTGTCACCTTTGTAGACAGACCGCTGCCGCATCCGAAATCTAAGACAATTTTCGATTGATCAAAGCCTTTTCGGGCATCGATATGAGATATTAGCATCCTTATGCACTCAATATTCCATCTATCGTCAATCAAATCCTCATAGTACGCTCCGAAACATCGATAAAAATCTCTCCACAGTACTGCCTGCTGCATATAGTTATCCGGAAGAATCAGCAAAAAACAATCCATATATCGAATCACTGACCCATCATAACAGTTTTGCTCCGACAGCGAGCCCTTCACTGCATAAATATACAGACTCGCATACTTGACCAAAAAACGGCTGGACCCAGATTCCGGGATTGGCTCCTGAGATATAATATAATACTCTCCTCTGTCAAACCGAAACTTCATCTACAATCCCCCGAACGATATTCATACGCTCCTCACCCAAAAACATATGCAGGCTGTGTGCAATATATGAAACATGTCCCAAATTAACCACCTCAGAAATATCCGTATTTTTCGCGTTCTCTTTGATCATTTGTGTTATTTCTTCCGCAAATGTCACCGACGCATACATGCTACTGGGAAGCCCGGTAATTGCTTCAACGGTGCGCCATGTAAAACTGTAATCTATATTTATTTTTCCAGCTAAAACTCTGGGTGTCACCCATACTGCAACAAGACCTAACGGAGAATACACCTTCTCTTTTTCTATGACGTTGGGCACAACCAATATCGCCCTTCGCGTCTCGTACTGCTTTTTCGTATCAATGGCTTCAAGAATATGCTGAATCATCCCATCTATCTGCCTGCTTTCCTCCAACGGTTTCCTAAACAATCCTTTCCCGGCTCCAAATGTCTTATCATAATAACGGTTGAGTTTTTCCTGGTCATAATAATAATAAATTGGAAGTTTATTATAAGTAGGCTTCTCCAATACAATCTTAAAATTTGTTAATTCAAACAATTCTTCTCCGTTTTGATCCAACATTTTTCGTTCCGGATTTTCGCGGTATGCATTCCGGAGAATCTCCAGCACTGTAGGGAAAGCTTCCGCTATAGATTCCGCCCTGCACCCATCTGTAATACTCAGCTGAATTTTTGTATAAGACAAACTCCTCTCCAAAAAACGGGTACAAGGCACTGTCTCCGCAACAAATGACATCGGTTTTGCTTTTTCTAATAATGCCTTATATGTATGGAAAATGATATCCTCTTCGCTATTACAGCAAACTACATGCCCGGAGAATTTCTCATGAAACAGCATTATATCTTCCACGGTCCAGAAAGTCTTTCTCGCAATATATCTATACTGCAGATCCTGTTCTTGTGAATCACTTCCCCACTTGTCTATATTCTTCAGATAATATAACACTTCGCGAGTATTATCCACATCCCCCCAAATTAAAATATTGACAAGATTCGGTTGCTTTTTCATCAGAGATATCAGCTCCGAAATAGTTCCCTCCCAGAAATCAGGAAGACTGCCGCTACTAGTTGGCCAGGTATCTACTTTAACTACACGATAAAAAATATCCATTGGTAGATTCGCGCTTTTGCTTCCAGCCTGAATTAGTATTGTCTTACGAATATCTGATTTTTCTATGGAATCTTTATCTCTGAAGCCCTCCCAATGGAACTTCCCCTCAAGCTTCTCTCCATAAGAAAAAACAATATTCTTATCAACTGATACTTCCACTTTTTCATTCATTGAAAAACTTATCTTTTTATCGTAAATTTCCGGCTTATTTAAAACTCCTCTCAAGACGGCAAGTCCTAATTCCGCCTCTGAAAATTCTGCTTCCGTATCCCAACTGCTCTCAATTGCAGTACAGCGCATATTACTATTTGCCAATGCCGGCATAACCCATTTCAAAAAACCTTCCACATTCTGTTGTATTTCATTTAATTCGGAACCTTCTGACAGTTTAACCAAATAATCTAAGTATGGATTATGAAAGAGCTGATCATCCTGACTATTCCAGACTCTGATGATTGCCAGTTCCAATGACTGACACCCGTAAAGCACCCTTTTTCCATTCTTATGTACTCGTATCGAATCACGATGTTTTTCTACATTTCCCGTCTTGGGAGCATAAGCGTTTTCCGCCTCCTCACGCGCTTTGCGAAAACCCATCCCTTCTTCCGTAAGACAGATTCCCATAGCCATTGTCAGCTTAATATCCGCTGCGTTTTTAAATACATGTCCCTTTACACCCTTATATAACTGTGCTGCAAAAGAAATAACCTCATACGCTTTTTTATAAGGATATATGATATCAAACTCATCACCATTTTGATGCACCAGAATGGCCTTTCTATTTGTAACTCGGAACAGTAATCTTGAAAACTCCGATAAAACTGCTGTTCCTGCATCAGAACCATATTTCGAATTTACATCCTTAAAGTGATCCAAATCAATCACAAATATTGCTACTTTCCCGCTTCTCTTCAACCATAGATGCAACGTATCATCGCATTTGCGAATTAATTGTTCTCTATCCGTTGCAGGTAATCCTGTAACTCGATCACAATACTCCTTATTAATATACAGAGAAAATAAATCTGTCAATTCAGCAACCCATTCATCATGATTATTCCCCCATGTCTGTACAAAAAATTTATAACCGTCTTCCAAATCAATTTCCTTAGAACTACCTCTACCTTCCAAACTCTCCTTGCCAAAAGAATATTCATTTTGTTCCTTATCAACAAGCTTTATGGCAAAGGTCCTGTCATTCTCCAAACTCCCGATCATTTCCAAAATATGTTCTTGAAATTCATCCCCTGTCATAAAATACTTTTTCAGATATTCTTTGATTTCCCCCATTTATTCCCCTTTCTCTTCAGTAAAATCTTTTAGCTGACTCCATTACACGAAGCATTTGCAAAAAGCCTGTACCTTTTTCGAATTTGCAGACATAATCCGCCACATCGATCGCTGCTTTTGACGAATTCACCACCGCTACACTAATATCAGCTTTTTCAAACAGCTCTATATCATTATTATTATCTCCGATTGCCAACGTCTTTTTTTCTTTATAATCCTTATGTTCCTTTAATATCTGAAAAATACTTCCTTTATTAAATCCTTTTCCCTTAATCTCTATAAACCCATTTCCACTGCTTGTTGCTTCCACCATATTGTTTTTGTGAAGATAATTCATCACTGCTCTTTTTTTCGGTACATCCATTTGTCTTTCTTCAATCAATACAGCTACAATCATTTCCTGTATTTGCCTACTGCTGTTGATCCAGATAATCGGCATGCCATTTGAATCATATTTTTTCCCTTTATATCCCATCCCATATAATTTCTCCCGTGTATAGTTTTTTTCCTCAATAAAAAAAGGATCTTCTGATAGTTCAAAGGTATATACATAAAGCGAACTCTGTGAATCTTTCAAATATTCAAATATGTCATCTACAACATCCGGCTCAATGGTCTGTTTGCTAAACACTTTATCCGTACCGTATCCCATTATCACTCCGCCGTTATAAAGGGCAACCGGAATGCCGTCCTTCAACTGCAGCTTCTTCATAACAGGCAGTGCACCGGTATAAGTCCTGCCGGTTGCAACAGAAAAATGCACACGATAATTCCGCTGAAGGTAGCCTATCTCGTTACTGATATTATCTCTGACTGAATCAATACCGTCTATTACGGTTCCATCCAGGTCTGTAACAATAATTTCAACATCCGCAAAATCCTTTAACAATGCCAAATTACAATCCTTGTCCGGTAATTGCACCTTCATATGCTTCCTTCCCTTACAATGTCACTTTTATTACATGATGTTGGCTGGGCTCAGAACTGCTCATCGTATTATATCCCTTACAATCAAAATAAAATTCTTCCAGCTGTCCCTTCTCACGGAGAATTTCTTTTGCGGTTTCCATATCAATCAGCCCCTTATCTGTATAATGAAAAATGATACATCCGGCTCTTGCATTCTCTATCAATTGCCGGAATGCGCCTGCCGCTTTTCCTTTATTATTATAGTTGGACATCTCTGACCGGAGAACAGACATTCCCGCCTTACCGACAGGCTCGGGTATTCTTAACATAGCTATATTTTCGGGAAGATGATAATATCTGCCATAATTCCGCGTATTATACGGCGGATCTAAATACAATATATCACATTCATTCTTCCTGACCAATTCGCCCGCATCCATCAATAATGCCCTGTTTCTTTCAGAGCCGGAAACCGGTTTTAATACCTGAAACCGAAACTTTCCCAGTGCCTTTCTATAATAATGCTTCAAGTAAGCATAATATGTCCCTGCCGTATTCGCCACTTTATCCATACAATGAATGAGAGAAGCAATCAAAATACTGTATTGTTCCTCGTCAATCATTTTCCTGTTTTTCCATTCCCATATACAATCTATGCAGGCCTGGATGCACATTGCATTCTCAACCGTAAAAAACTGCCTTTCCCGGGCATATCCACGGACCAGCCACCCGTCTTTCGGTTTCAGACGGTTAAAATACCCGTTTAATTCCTCATCGGAACCAATACCATATTCCTCTTCCAGATTGCCGCAGAAAAAGCTTTGATTCTGAACGATTAATGCCACCTGAAAGCAATGTGCAAAATGCAATATATCACCCGACAGAATTTGATATCCGTTTTTCTTCATATAGCTTCCTACGGTCCCGATTCCGCCAAAAGGATCGCAAAAAACGCCGCCCTCAGAATAGGAACGCGTTATATTTAAAATACTCTCTAAAAGCAGTGTTTTCGATCCAAGATATCTCATGGCTGGTTTTCTCCGATGTTATAAAACTGACAGCTCTCTTTCTCTCTGTCAAAAAAATTCAGCTTTAAATACTCATTGTTTACTTTTGCAGCGTCATATCCCCACGCCTTTAACAGCTCAAGACTCTTTTTGTCCGCTTTATCCAGCGCGACCTGTCCTGCATGTTCCGACATCTGTTTCACACGGTAAAAGTGACCTTCAGGCAGCAACAGCCTGCATATATTTTCCGCATAATCCCCTTCAGCCATCATATAACATTTCTGAATCATTAATGCGTCCACAATGCCGAGCTGTTCCTTGCCTCGTTTTAATTTAGGGTCCTCTGCTCCGCCGATATTCAAAACTTTTATATCGTCAAGGCTCCATCCGCATCTGGTTATCCCCTCTATCAAAGCAATCAGAGACGGATTATTCGCGCCGATTCCCCCGTCAATATAGTTGCCGCCCTGCATTTTATAGGGTTCGAAATAAATAGGAGCCGCAGTCGTTGCCAGTAAGCAGTCCGTAATGAATAAATCCTTATCATATTTTAAATCCGGCGCATGAGGCGTTTTAAATACAGTTACTTTGCCATTTGCAATATTTACAGCCGGAATCAGCAACCTGGTCCTGCAGTCCGCAATTTTCCGTTTTTTAAAAACAGCCTTCAAGGCCTGTTCCAATGGTTCTCTCTTGTATTTGGAACGAAAGAGCCGCGGATGTTTTCCAAACGGAAATATTTTCTCTCCATTCTCCATATAAAGCTTTAAGATTTCCTTTGCTGAAATTCCAACTGCCAGCGCGGCGGCTATAATTCCTCCCGTAGAAGTCCCGGCTATTATATCGAAATAATCGGATACTTTGATATGATTTTTCGATTCCAATTCATACAGCAAGCTGGCCGCATAAACCCCCTTTATGCCTCCTCCGTCAATCGATAATATTTTTTTCATGTGTCCATCCCCTTTTTCATTCACTCTCAAAGCTGTTTATATTCCTGTTATTCTTCGGTCCTCTTTATCGCTTCTTCAATTTTATTATGCGGATCCTCCCATGTATCTGGCTTTACCGTTTTCCCATCTGCATTGCAATGCGGCTTTCCGTCATCCCATAATTTACTCATATTAGCCGTATGTACGATTTCTTTATTTTACGAAACATCTTATACAATTATTGTACACCAAAATCATAGTAATATCAAAAATATTTTCCAGAAATTGTCAATGTACCATTCTTCCTCGCCGAAATGCGTGTTCTCAGTCTTTATTCCGCCGTCGCTTCCACCACACTACAGCTTCTCAATACTGCCAATTCATCACATATCTGCTTGTCGTCCCAGTCAGGATGTTCCTGAAGCCGATCATATATTTGCCGAATGACTGTTTCGTCCTCTTCCAGCATATCCGCTATCTCGAGTACAGGTATGTTTTTGGAACTCTTCTTCCGAACCTGACTGACTAATTTCTGAATCATCCCTTCCTCCAATCCTTCCTCCAGTCCTTCTTTTCGTCCTTCCTCGTGCCCTTCTTTTCGCCCTTCCTCCCTTTCGTCCTCAAACGCCCTGATAATATTGTATTTAAATGCCATATCGTCCTCCCCGGTTCCTGCCCAGCTTAAGATTTCCTCTACTACGGCTTCCTTGTTCCCGCAGACCGACAGCAGGATATACTTCACCCAGTTACGGAACTCCTCCCGCTCTTGAAGGCCCAGTTCCCCGATCCTGCTGTATGCTGTGCGGATCGCTCCGACCAATTCCAGCTTCTTTCTGTATTTATCGCAATACATGATGTTGTACACCACTGTATTTGTAGACAGGATATAGTCTTCCCCGATCTCAGACAGGTCAACCAGATAGTACTCCAGGTTCAAAATATAATTCCCGAAGATACTTCCGCTCTTCTGGTATTCTTTCAGGCTTCTTACAGCTGTCCACCTGTCCTGGCCGTTATAGAATACTATGGGAACCATTGCCGGAAGACGGAATCCCTGTCTCTCCCTCTCATTTTTATCTCTGTCCAGGAAATATTTCATCAGGGTGTTCACTACATATACCAGAATACGGAATATCATAGTATAGTCCACGTATGACTGCAATTCCTGGAGAATAAAAATGAATACTTCCCTGCCGCCGGACATATTTACCCTGTAAAGCAAATCTGCCTCCTTGCCTTCATAGTCCCTCTCCAGCATTTCCTTATCGCAAAGGCTTATATCGGACTCCTTCAGCTCCATCATCCAGTCCGCCTTTACATATTTTTTCAGGAAATGCAGGAATTCCGAGGGCCTCGACAGACTCTTTTTATAGCCCCTGTCATGAGGCGTGCTTATGCCATGTTCGGATTGTTCCCTCTTTAACGTGGTTTCGGCATTCCCTTCCCGGGATATTGTTCCTTTCAATTCTTCTGACTTCCCGGGGTCTTCTGGTTTTGGAATGTTTTCTATCTTTTTGATTTCTCCTGGTTTTTGGACATTTTCTATCTTTCTGATATCTTCTGTATTTTCAATATTCTTTCTCTTATTGAGTCCATCTGTCCTGTCAGTTTTCCGTGCTTTATTTGCGTTGTCCATTCCTTTCCCTTTCCTTTCTGAACGAAAATCTGCAGGAAAGGTGAAACATTCTCCCTTCCTGCTTTTTATTATGGGGTATTGTTACTTGGGATACAGGCTCCCGCCCAGCAAGAAGTTCGTATACATTACAGAAAGCCCTGTGAGGCTTTTGGATGATCGTAGAATTTGAATTCTTTGCCTGTATTCAGAGTATCATAGAATCTTGGAAATTACAAGTCTAAAAAATATATCTTGCTTATTTAAACCGGCTTGTTTCCGGTCAGACGATGCCAAGTTTTCATGCTATGACCCGTTCAGCCTTTTTACAATGACTTAGTCAGGGGAAGGAACAGTACTTTTGCATTAGCTGCTTTTTAAGGGTTAAAACGTACTTTCCTATGAAGGGACCTTCCTAAAAGTAAAGAAAAAAGGCTGACGCATCGATAACCCGCCAATTACCGATATGCCAGCCCCATGAGGCACAGCAGAAAAATCTTCCTGCAGCCCTGGAATGCTCTGAACAATACAGATTATATATACCCGGAATTACCCCCCCCGAACCCGGTCTCAGCGCTGCCATCCGAAAAGTAAGGCTCGCCCGGGAATGCCGGTAAGTTTTATGGAAAGCGCAGTCAATACGCCCTGTGACCAACTGCGCTTTTTCCAAATCTGCTCCCGTCAGCATCAGGATGTAGGATCTGGCTTCCAAACGGGCCACCGGATCGCCTGTCCGCAGCTTTTCCAGCAGAATCCGTTCCAGCCTTCTGGCATCCGTCGTAGGGACCGCTTCCTTGCCCAGACTGACAATGACCAGAGTGCTGTTCGCCCCGGTCCGTTCCAGATGTCTTTTCTCCAACGCCACAATGCTCTGAAACACCGAAAATGTACAGAAAAAAGCCTGGGGATTCGAATCTCCTTCGCATACCATCCGGAATATATCCTGTTCCCCCAGACCGTTTTTCCGCAGTCCGGCCGCCAGCGCATAGATCTGCTCGATCCGCTCCGTAGGAGGCATCTCGAATTCCTGCAGCAAACGTTCCCGAAAAATCTCGTATTTTTCCATGGCTTGTTCCGGCTGCCCTAACGCAATCAGCGCCTGCATCTGATAGGCCGTAAAATCCTCGATCCCAAAGTCCGCTCCGTACGCCTGGTTACAGATGGCAACGATTTCCAGCCACTGTTCTCTCTGATACAGAAGCGGCAGCAGCGCCTTGCAGGCATCCAGATAGAGCGTCCTGTAGTATTGTCTGGGCGCCTTGACCCATTCGCTGCCATTTCCCGGAAGGAATTCTCCCTTGTAAAGGGAAATGGCCTGCCTGAGAATTCCGCAGTATTCCTCCCCCGACTTATCTCCCGCATCCACGCACAATGTCTCATAGCGTTCCGTATCCAGCTCCAGACTCACATCTTTGTTCCACACATATCCCTCCGGACATGTCAGCAGCAGATTGTCCTGTTCCGGAAACATGCTTTTTAACAGATTTCTGATCTTATACAGCATATTCCGCAACGCATTGGCCGGATCTGCACTGTTATTTTCCGTCCAAAACTGTTCGATCAATTCCTCCGCAGAGACAGTACGGCCATGATTCACCACCAGATACTGAAGGAAAGAAAGCGCCTTGCGTCCTACTCTGCCAAGCATAGCTCCGTTTTGATTTTCCCCTTCCGATTTCCCGTAGGTAAATGCTCCCAGCAGCCCAAAATAAATAACTTTTCTCTCTTCCATCCTCATTTACCATGGAAACCGCTTTCAGCTCTGGCTCCTTTTCCCTCCTGATTCCCCGCTCTACCGGCATGGAATCGCTTTTCTGATCCGGTCTCCTCCCCTGAGGCAGCGATTGCGTCATCCATGAGCCGGAGCAATTCCACCACGCTGAGGAAAGTCCGGCGCTTCCTTCCCTCCATCCAGGTCAGCTGTCCCTGCCAGCTGGAGAATTGTCTGAATTGTACATAAATAAGGAAAGTGGCTATTCCGCCTCTGCGGCTGATTACGCTGTCGAAGTTCTGTACACACTTTCGGTCCGACCCGACGGCTCCGCGCGCGCTCTCTCGCCCTGCCACTTCCTCCGCTTCGCACTCTTTCCCTGCCGCTTCCGCTTCCTCCGCTCCGCGCTCTCTCCCTGCCGCTTCCGCTTCCTCCGCTCCGCAGGCTCTCCCCGGTTCTGCAGCCGTCCTACGCTTTCCCCCTCCCGCATTTTGCTCCGGAATAAATCTTCGGATCCTGGTCGTCGCCTGTGGAAACTGCAGTTCATCGTAGAGCTGTTCCATCTTCTCCAACGCTTCGAACAGGGTGGAAAAGGACATTTTCTGATCCGTATATTGATGATACAGTCTTCCGCACTGTTTCTCCCGGCCATAGTCGTCGATACACAGGTTTATGATATTGGGGCCGTGTAGAATCAGCCTTTCTCCGCTCGCTCCTCTCATCTCCTGTATGACAGTATACACAGCATATCCCCCCTTTTTGACGCAAAGGATGATACTTTGCGACACTTCCTCAGAGAATACTGTCTACGACATTCTTTTTGTGTCATGACTGCTTTGACTGTCGCTTTAAATGCGCAATGTCTTTGCCGTTTGCCAATATCAATATTGCAAAACATGCCAAAATCAAGTATAATAAAGAAAACAATGAGTTAGGAAAACGAAGTGTCGCAAAGTATCATCTTTTGCGACACTTTTCAGCGCACCGCCCAAATATTTTCATTGTAAAGTATCAGGAAATATGCTAGAATAAGTCAAGAATTCGGAGTTATGCTCCTATATTGTCCTCAGCGATGAAATTTATTTTAGTCAAAAGGAATCGTTTATGAAAAGAAAAGAAAACAGTACGAGCAAAAGAAAAATAATGTCCAAGCAGGCAGTTGCCCTGGCAGGCGTAATCCTCCTGGTTCTAATGTATGTCATTACCCTGATTACAGCCATCGCCGACAATTCCGAATCCGCCATATGGTTTCGTATCAGCCTGACCGGCACATTTGTCATCCCGCTGATCATCTGGTTCTATGTCTGGATGTATGGCAGACTCACCGAGAAGCATACCATCGGCGATCCGGATATTCCTGTCGCCGGGGCCGACGATGCTGTCCTGCAGCAGGAAGCCTCCTGTAAAAAAAGTCCTGAGCCGGACAGGCCCAGGTTCTAACCCACTCCCATGATATCTAGCAGCTTTCCGGCCGCTGCGGAAAAAGGGAGCGTCTTGCCGGTGGCCACGCAGATCTGCCGCTTCGGTATCATCTTATTAAAGCGAAATTCGAACAGCAGCCCTGATTCCAGAGCTTCCGCCGCAAAATCCCGCACCACACAGCCGATTCCCAGATTGCGCAATGCGAACTGCACGATCATGTCGCTGGTAGAGAGTTCAAATTCCGGCTGGAGCTCTACTCCGTTTCCTGCCAGATAAGCGTCCATATAGCGCCTGGTGCTGGTATTCCCTTCCAGGAAAATCATCGGCAGCCCTTCCAGCTCCTGCAGATCCATCATCCTGTTTTTATAGGAAATAAACCGTCTGCCCGCCACAAAGACATCCTCAATCTCCCGCACCTGTTCCACCCGAATATCTTTCCCCTGTTCGAAAGGAGTACTGACCACGCCGAAATCAATCTTTCCCGTGCGCAGCAGCCGCAGAGTCTCCGGCGTAGGCGCGTTTGCCACGCTGACCTTAATCCCCGGATACTGCTCATGGAACCGCTCCAGAAAAGGAAGCAGATAGAATCGCAGCGTCATATCGCTGGCGCCGATGTGTACCTCGCCAAGCTCCAGATTCAGCATCTGCCTCACCTTCTCCACACCCTGCTCGATCTCCTCATATCCCTTTTCCACATAAGAATAGAGAAGCTGTCCCTCTCTGGTCAGCCTGACGCCTTTGGAAGCTCTCTGAAACAGAGAAGCCCCCACACTGTGCTCCAGCGCCTTCAGGGACTGGCTCACCGCCGGCTGGGAGATGGAGAGCTCGTTTGCCGCACCTGTGACGCTGCCTGTTTTTGCCGTATAGTAAAATACCTTATAATATTCCAGATTTCCGATCATTGTACCCTTCCGAGACTTGCGCTATTTTGCCAGTGGAGATTTCCTGTAGATGATATCCTCCCGGCCGGGTCCGTTGCTGACCATGGTGATAGGATATCCGATCCTGCTCTCTACAAATTCTATATACTTCCGGCAGTTCTCCGGCAGCTCCTCATACTTCCGGATCCCGCGGATCTCACATTTCCACCCGGGAAGCTTCTCCAAAACCGGTTTGGCCCTTTCCAGTCTGCTGGTGACAGGGAAATCGGTTGTCACCTGCCCGTCGATCTCATAAGCCGTGCATACCGGGATCTCGTCCAGATACCCCAGCACATCCAGCACGGTAAACGCCACATCCGTAGCTCCCTGCATCCGGCAGCCGTAATGAGACGCAACACAGTCAAACCAGCCCACGCGCCTGGGACGTCCGGTGGTAGCGCCGTATTCTCCGCCGTCTCCGCCCCGGCGGCGCAATTCTTCCGCTTCCTCTCCGAAGAGCTCCGACACAAAGGCACCGGCTCCCACCGCGGAGGAATATGCCTTGCAGACCGTGACGATCTGTTTAATTTCATAGGGCGGCAGCCCCGCTCCAATCGCACCGAAAGCAGCCAGCGTAGAGGAGGACGTAACCATGGGATAAATCCCGTGATCCGGATCCTTCAGCGTCCCCAGCTGTCCCTCCAGCAACACGGTCTTGCCTTCTTTCAGCGCCCGGTCCAGAAATACGGACACATCGCAGACATAAGGCTCCACCATAGCCCTGTATTCATGCAGAGTGGCCAGCAATTCTTTCGCATCAATCAGCGGTTTGTGATACAAATGTTCCAGCAAAACATTTTTCATCCCGCAAACCCGCTCCACCTTCTCTTCCAGCAGTCCGTCATCAAACAGTTCGCTGACCTGAAAACCGATTTTGGCATATTTATCGGAATAAAAAGGCGCGATTCCGGACTTTGTAGAACCGAAGGACTTACCTCCCAGCCGCTCTTCCTCATACTGATCGAACAAAATATGGTAGGGCATAACGATCTGGGCCCGGTCGGACACCAGCAGCTTAGGCTTGGGCACCTTTCTGTCCACGATGGACTGTACCTCTCCAAACAGCAGCGGGATATTCAATGCCACACCGTTTCCGATAATGTTGGTAATATGGGAGCTGAACACACCTGACGGAAGTGCATGCAGCGCAAATTTTCCATATTCATTCACGATCGTATGCCCCGCGTTCGCACCTCCCTGAAAGCGCACCACAATATCCGCTTCCTGTGCCATCATATCGGTGATTTTTCCTTTCCCCTCATCACCCCAGTTCGCTCCTACGATTGCCTTTACCATTTCTCCTCCATTCCCTGCCAAATGACGGCAGGACATTCATTTTTCATTTACAGACTCATTATACCATAATTTCATGCGCCCCAGCGCATATGGAATCAAAAGTTGACTCAATGTCCTTCTGAGTCAACATTATACCACATTATTTTCCATAAGTAAAATCAATAAATTTTATATTCCGCATAAGAGTCTCTTATATCAAGAAATGCCCTCCAAATGATCCTTCATTTGAAAGGCATTTCCTGTTTCCACGAAAAAGAATATCTTATTTCTCCTTAAAAGTAGAACAGACCGTTCCCTGACAGTCACAGGCCCCACAGCCCTTGATATCCACATGATCGGCATGACATTTGTAATTGGAATTGTATACACATTTTACCGCTTCGCAGTCGATACTGATGGTCTTGCTGGGATGGATGACAGAACTTTTGAAGGAATCCATTCCCTCCCGCTGCTGGATAAAGCTCTCGCAGCAGGTCCCGTCACAGCTGCAGGCATGCTTTCCGCCCACCATGATGTCTCCCTTGCAGCAAAGATGCTGGTCATTGTAGGTACAATTTTCCACCGCACATTTTAAATCTGCCATACTGGCCTCCTTCTGCGCCGTCTTCCTGACAGATCTGCCTCCAAACGGCGCGGAAAGAGGTCAAATCCGGATCAGGCCGGCACTTTTCCGCGGACGCCCCGCGGCACAGTGCATGCCTGTCAGGATTAGTATGCCTCCTTCCGGCAATTCTATACCACTCTTTGAAACATAAGCCGGAGGTCATTTTGCCCCTTCCTGTGGCTCTTCCTTCCGAATCTCTTTGATACGGATTTCCTCACAGATCTGATCCAGGAACTCCGCCAGCGGTTTCTGCCCCTCGTCCCCGACGAACCGGCTTCTGACGGACACCAGTCCCTCCTCTTCCTCCTGCTGTCCCACAACCAGCATATAGGGCACACGGGCCAGTCTGGCCTCTCTAATCTTAAATCCGATCTTTTCAGAACGATTATCCGTCTCTGCATCGATATCCCTGGCGCGCAGCTCCCCCAGTACCTTTGCCGCGTAAGCCTCATATTTTTCGGAGATGGGCAGCACCCGCACCTGCTCCGGACACAGCCAGGTAGGGAATTTCCCTGCGTATTTCTCGATCAGCCATGCCAGAGTCCTCTCATAGCAGCCCATGGACGTTCTATGGATGATATAGGGACGGATCTTGTCACCGTTCTGATCTACATAGTACATATCGAACTGCTCGGCCAACAGCGCATCCCACTGGATGGTAATCATGGTATCTTCCTTGCCGTACACATTCTTCGCATTGATATCCACCTTGGGTCCGTAGAAGGCCGCTTCGCCCACATCCTCCACGAAGGGAATCTCAAGCTCGGTAAGAATATCCCGGATATGCTGCTCGGTCTCATTCCAGACTTCCGGTTCTCCGATATACTTTTCCCGGTTTTCCGGATCCCATTTGGAGAGATGATATGTCACATCCTCCTCCACGCCCAAAGTGGTCAGACAGTGTTTCGCCAGAGCGATACAGCCCTTGAATTCCTCCACCATCTGATCCGGACGGACCACCAGATGTCCCTCTGTGATGGTAAACTGGCGCACACGGGTCAATCCGTGCATCTCGCCGGAATCCTCGTTGCGGAACAGAGTGGAAGTCTCGCTCATCCTGTAGGGCAGGTCACGATAGGATTTCTGCGTATTTTTATAAACATAATACTGGAACGGGCAGGTCATGGGACGAAGTGCATATACTTCCTTGTCCTTCTCCTCATCCCCCAGCACGAACATGCCTTCCTTATAATGATCCCAATGTCCGGACATTTTATACAAATCGGACTTCGCCATCAAAGGTGTCCTGGTGCGGACATAGCCCCACTCCTTATCCTCCAGATCCTCGATCCAGCGCTGGAGTTTCATCAGCATCTTCGTTCCCTTAGGTGTAAAGAGCGGCAACCCCTGCCCGATTACATCCACTGTGGTAAACAGCTCCATTTCCCGCCCAAGCCTGTTATGATCGCGGCGCTTTGCATCCTCCATACGCTCCAGATGGGCTTCCAGATCTTCCTTCTTATTATAGGCAGTTCCGTAGATACGCTGGAGTCTGGCTTTGTCGGAGTCCCCTCTCCAATAAGCCATGGAGGAAGATGTCAGCTTAAAAGCTTTTACTCCCTTGGTGCTCATCAGATGAGGCCCTGCGCACAGATCCACAAACTCGCCCTGCCTGTAGAAGGAAATCTCTGCATCCTCCGGCAGATCCTGAATCAGTTCTACTTTATAAGGCTCCCGGCGCTCCTCCATAAAAGCAATGGCCTCGGCTCTGGGCAGGGTAAACCGCTCCAGCTTCTCCCCCTTCTTGACGATTTTCTTCATCTCTGCTTCCAGCGCATCCAAATCCTCCCTGGAAAAAGCCTCATGGTCAAAATCATAATAAAATCCCGTGTCAATACTGGGCCCGATGGCCAGTTTCGCATTCGGAAACAGATTCTTCACCGCCTCCGCCAATACATGGGAAGCCGTATGGCGGATCGCCGCCAATCCTTCCTCGTCATTGGCCGTACAGATTGCCAGCTCACAGTCATGATCGATAACGGTACGTAAGTCCTCCGTTTTCCCGTCTATTTTTGCACAGCAGGCCGCTCTTGCCAGGCCCTCGCTGATATCATGCGCTACATCATAGGCGCTTAACGCATTATCATATTCCTTTACGGAACCGTCTTTTAATGTAATTTTCATTGCTCCTGTCTCCTTTTCTCTTCCATCATGAATTTATTTTCTGCGGCACTTCTTTCTGCCTTTTACACACTCCTGCTCCTTCGGAGCCTCATCCTCTTCCTGCCCTGCTTTTCCGTCAGAAGCCTTCCTCCTGCCGCCTATACCGCAGTGGAAAGAATTCCCGTTGCCACTCCCGATCACCACGCCCACGCCGTGGGTCAGGGGTGCCTTACGCAATCCGTACAGGATTCCTGCCAAAAAGCATGCTGTCAGTACCAGCCACAGCTCTGTCTTTGGCAGGGTCACCCCCCTCAAAACATTTCTCTCCCAGTTGCCTGCAATTCTCTTTAAAATCTTCCATTCTCCGATTCTCCTTTCTTTTTCTCAAAACAGAGCAGGGGAAGGTTCGCTACTGTTCATGGCTTCGCTGTTCACAGCAACATGATGCACACAAAACGGACAACGGCAGCCCGCCGCAGGATCCAATGTGTCACCGGAAAACTTCCATGAAATGCAGGCCTGCGCACAAAAAAATCCCCTGCAATATCTCTATTGCAAGGGACGCATCAACTTTCCGAAACGCGGTTCCACCCTTGTTGCAGTCCTGCCTTCTCATGCATAACTGCCGCCTTCATTCGCTGATAACGGAAGCTTCCGAGCTGTATTAAAGCCACTCCGAGACGGTCTTCGATAAGATTCCCGCCAAACTGCTTCCAGCACCGGCTCCCCGGGCAGTTCTCTCTGAGGCGTTCCTCTTTCTACTCTTCTCTTCAACGTTTTCTACATCATAATACTTTTTTCTGTTTTTGTAAAGCCTTTTTTATTTGCCGTCGATGGCCTCCGCGATATAGCCTTCCACTTCCTTACGGCTGATATTCAGCGCTACGGCCAATTCTCCGTAGAGATTTTCCTCAGCCAAATGGAAATATTTCGCATCGACTGCAGTCACTTTCCTGCCGGCCTTAAGCCTTTTCTGCTTTCTTGTATAGATTGTCTTGATAATTCTGACCAAATCCTCACAATCATTGGTTTTGATGCAATCCTTATAGGTCTGCGCTGAAAGCTTATCATTCGTAATAACCAGCAGCGGAATCTCCGGAATCGATTCTATCAACTTCTCTGCTTCTTCTCTCACTAACGCCTTACGCATGGATTCTTTGGGAGAATCCACCGGTACATAAACGGTACTTCCCGTCATATACAGGGGCTTCAGGATATAGTACTCTCTCTCTTTGTCCACCCCTGAGATATTCAGGGTAGTGATATTCTCCACCACGCAGACACCCTTGTTGCCACAAATCACATACTCTCCAATTCCAAACACTAGAACCTCACTTTCCGCATGCTTGCCGACTACAAAACACCTCCACTATATGTTATAACCATATTTTAACAGATTTAACCCGAAATTGTCAGCAAAAATGCGAAGTTTGGATAAAGTTTGTGAAATATGCCTATAGCAAAGCCTCCGTACCTTGTATAATATTTACTGCTTTATGCTCTCAGAACTCAGTCGATCACCCGGATACTCTCGATAACAGGCTGACCTTCCTTCTCGATGGTCTTCATCTCGTTCACGAAGGTATACTCCGCCGTACAGATGGCATCCACCACATCCATCCCCTCTGTCACATAGCCGAAGCACGCATACTGCCCGTCCAGAATGGTAGCGTCCTGATGTACAATGAAAAACTGGGAACTGGCGCTGTCATTCATCTGGGAACGTGCCATGGAAATCGCCCCGCGGGTATGAGACAGCGGATTGTCCACACCGTTCAGTGCGAATTCTCCCTTGATATTCTCACCGGAGCCGCCGGTACCGTCTCCGTTGGGATCACCGCCCTGCATCACAAATCCTTCGTCGATACGATGAAAGGTGAGTCCGTCGTAAAAGCCGTCTCCCGCCAGCTTCAGAAAGTTCTCTACGGTAATAGGCGCCGCGTCCCCGTCCAGCTCCACGGTAATCTTGCCATAATCCTTCACCGTGATCTCCACATGATGCTTGCCGGAGGAATCGTCCTTTTTCCCGCAGCCTGCCGCCAGCACAAGCAATGCCGTCAGCAGAAGTAAAACCGTCAATCTCTTTTTCATAATTGCTCTCCCTGTTTCTTTTTTATACCACGAAATCAAACCGTTGTCCCGTGGGATTTGCCTGTTCCTCTTTGACCTTGCTCCAGTCCACCTGAGAAATCTTCTCAGCCAGCTCCTCTACTGTAGGAGCAAATACCGTGGTATGCTTTTCTCCGTTCCTACTGAGAGAACGATACTGGGCTGTCTCCGCGCTCCTCGCTTCCTTCGCCCCGGCCCTCTTCTCTTCGCGGTTCTCCTCCCGCTGCCTGTCGATTCTCTCGCGTTGCTTCTCGCTGTTTTTCTCCAGCTCTGCAAAGAAGGAAACCTCCCCGTCGTCGCCGAATGCGATACCGATACGCGTCACATCGTCGGCCTTGTCCCCTAACTTCGTCTTCATCTCATCCAATTGGGACACTGCATTGTCAAGAATCTTCAAATTCTTCTCCTTGACGCCCTCATCCGCCGCCATTTTCTCCAGCTCATCAGAAGAAATCAGCGCACTGTATTCCCCCGTCCCTCTCGACAGCAGAGAAGCCGCTTCCTCGTCCGACTCATAATCCGCAACCATAAAGTCCATATTTTTATACTTCTTCTGCAGTTCCTTCAGCAGCTTCTGCGCCGCCCTGCTCAGCTCCGGCGTCTTCTTCTCCGCCTTTGCAGCATTTGTATTCTTCGCCCTGTCTGCCTTTGCCGCTTCTGCCTCTTTTGCGGCCTGCGCCGTCCGCTCATAAATTCCGCTCTGATAATAACTTCCGATTTTTTCCATTATCTGCCCTCCGTAGCTTTACCGGCCTCTTCCCTAACGTTCACGCACACTTTGGCCTATCATCTATTATTTCGGCATATTCATGGAAAACTTTACCTGGAAAACAGCAATCTTCCATTTGCATTTTTGCTCATCTTCCATTATACTAATTGCATGTTGTTCACTACTATTCCTTAAAGGAGACAGATTTTGAAACTATACACACAGAAATATATCCCCGAATTCTATACATCCTTAGATCCTATGGCGGAAATAGAGGGCTTCCCTGTCCGCCCGGGCCTGTTCGATGTCCACGGCGCCATGGAACTTCCCGGCGGTGTGAATTTCACTGTCCATACCCACTACGGAACTGCCTGCACCCTCCTGCTCTTCCACAAGGGTTGTTCCGAACCTTACGCCAGGCTGCCTTTTCCCGAAGCCTATAAGATCGGCGATGTCTACTCCATGATCGTCTTCGGGCTGAACATCGAAGAATTCGAATATGCCTATCAGGTGGACGGTCCCTATGAACCGAAAAATGGGCTCACCTTTGACTCAGACGCCGTCCTGTTGGATCCTTATGCCCGCTCAGTGGCCGGTCAGCGAGTATGGGGCAGTAAAAAATCCGGTTCCTACCACGCCCGTGTCATCAAAGACACTTTCGACTGGGGAGATATGCCCCAATCCACCCGTACCATGAGTGATCTGATCATCTATGAACTTCATGTAAGGGGCTTTACCTACCACCCCTCCTCAGGTGTAACCCATCGGGGAACCTTTGCCGGGCTGATGGAAAAAATTCCTTATTTAAAAGAACTGGGAATCAATGCCGTAGAGTTGATGCCCATCTTTGAATTTGACGAGACCATGAATGCCAGATCCGTAGACGGGGAACAGCTTCTGGATTACTGGGGGTACAATACGGTGGGATTTTTCGCCCCAAATACCAGCTATCTGTCGGGAACGGACACCCATCAGGAGGGAACCGAGCTGAAGGTATTGATTAAGACGCTGCATGACAACGGCATCGAAGTGATACTGGACGTAGTGTTCAATCATACCGCGGAAGGAAACGAAAAGGGCCCTACCTTCTGTTTCAAGGGTTTTGACAATAAAGTCTATTATATGCTCACACCCAACGGAAATTACTATAATTTCAGCGGCTGCGGCAACACTCTGAACTGCAATAATCCCATTGTGCGCCAGTTGATACTGGAATGCCTCCGTTACTGGACCGTGAACTACCGTATCGACGGCTTCCGTTTTGATCTCGCCAGCATCCTGGGACGGCATGAGGACGGTTCACCCATGAACAATCCGCCCCTGCTGGAGCTTCTGGCCACCGATCCCATCCTGCGCAATATCAAGCTGATTGCGGAAGCCTGGGACGCCGGCGGTCTCTACCAGGTGGGCAAATTTCCGGCGAGCAAACGCTGGGCAGAGTGGAACGGACGCTACAGGGATTCCCTGCGGGCTTTTCTGAAGGGGGATTACTGGCACTCCTGGGAAGCGGCCTGGAGCATTTCCGGCTCCGGCGATCTCTACGGCGGCTTTTATTCCAATAATAACAATAATTATGCCGGCTATAACTCCTGTGTGAATTTTCTCACCTGCCATGACGGTTTTACGCTTTACGATCTTTATTCTTACAATGAAAAACACAATGAGAAAAACGGCTGGAACAATACGGACGGCTCCGATGACAACCGAAGCTGGAACTGCGGTGTGGAAGGAGATACCGATGACCCTGAGGTACTGGATCTGCGTTTCCGTATGATCCGCAATGCCTGTGCCGTCCTGATGTGCAGCCGCGGGACTCCCATGTTCCTGGCCGGGGATGAGTTTGGCAATTCTCAGTACGGCAATAACAATGCCTACTGCCAGGACAACGAAACCTCCTGGCTGGACTGGCGCCTGCTTTCGAAAAACAGGGAGCTTTTTGAATTTTTCAAATTCATGATTGATTACCGTTTCAAGCACCCTGTCATCCGCAAGATGCTCCCGGACGCGGTGTGCGGTATGGACCCGCTGCTCACCCACGGAATCAATGCGGAGGAGCATTATATTCCCGAAGACGCCAAGATGCTGGGCGTCAGCTTTGCCGGCTACAATTCCGAAATCGGTTCGGACGATCTGGTCTATATCGCCGTGAACGCTCATTGGGAAGATGTCCGGATCACCGTTCCCGTGCTGGAATGCCCTTATGCATGGTACTTAAGCGTCAATACCTGGGGCGATGAAAACGGACGCTTTGTTTACCGGGAAGGGGAAGAAGTCCGCATCGATTCCGAATTTATCATGCATCCCCGTTCCGTTGCTGTCTTTACCGGCCGGGAACAGCCCTGAAAAAACGATACCTTTAAACACTCATACTTTAGTCATACAGAGACTGCCCAGGCAGTCCGGGGAGGATATTTATGCTGGAATTACAAGATCTCTGCTTTCAAGTGTCCGATGACGATGCACAGCAGAAAGAAATTATCAGAGATGTCAATCTGACATTTGAGGACCATGCCTTTATTGCCATCACCGGCCCCAACGGCGGCGGGAAATCCACACTGGCAAAGCTGATCATGGGAATAGAGCAGCCCACCTCGGGTAGGATACTCTATAACGGAACGGATATCACACGGATGGATATCACTCAGAGAGCCAGGCTGGGAATCAGCTTCGCCTTTCAGCAGCCCGTCCGTTTCAAGGGAATCAAAGTAAAAGATCTGATTCAGCTGGCGGCGGGGAAACCGAAAAAGGGCGGCAAGCCTATCTCCTTCCCCTCTATCTGCGACTATCTGTCAAAGGTAGGGCTCTGCGCCAGAGATTATGTGAATCGGGATGTGGACTCCAGTCTGTCCGGCGGCGAACTGAAACGAATCGAAATCGCCACCATCATCGCCCGCAATACACCCCTGTCCGTCTTCGACGAGCCAGAAGCGGGAATCGATCTGTGGAGCTTCAATAACCTGATCCAGGTCTTTGAGGAAATGCATCGGGAAAGCGGCAATTCCCTGATCATCATCTCCCATCAGGAGCGCATTCTGAATATTGCGGATGAAATCGTGGTCCTGGCAGAGGGCTCCGTTCAGGACAGAGGACAGAGGGGAGATATTCTGCCTGAACTGTTGAAGGGTACAGAGGGTTGTAGATTTTATCAGCAGACCGCAGGTAGGTAACGGCTATACCGGATGCTTGGCCGTAATGGAAATACTCCGCCGGCCTCCCGTCAGACAGAGAAAAGTACCTTCACCGCCTAACCGATTTCATGTCCGTCCGACGACGGACTTTTCCTGTCATGAAAAAAGATTAATAGAAAATGAGGTTATTTATATGGACGCAATACAGAAAAATTTACTGGAGCAGGTGGCAGGACTTCATGAGATGCCTGCAGGGGCCTACAATATCCGTGCAAACGGGCAGAGTGTGGACCGTTCCACCACCGCGCATATCGACATCGTAACCAAGACCGATAAACAGGGCATTGACATCGTCATCAAATCGGGCACCAAAAAAGAAAGCGTGCATATCCCTGTGGTCCTAAGCCAGAGCGGATTGACCGAGATGGTCTACAATGATTTCTATGTAGGTGACGACTGCGATGTAACCATAGTAGCCGGCTGCGGCATTCATAACAGCGGAGACAGCGACAGCCGCCACGACGGCATACATTCCTTTTATATAGGAAAAAATTCACATGTAAAATACGTGGAAAAGCACTACGGCAGCGGGAACGGCAGCGGAGAGCGTATCATGAATCCGGAGACGGTGGTTGAAGTAGGCGAAAACAGCTTTATGGAGATGGAGACCGTTCAGATCAAGGGCGTGGACTCCACCAGGCGCCTCACCAGTGCAAAGCTTGCCGACGGCGCCAGAATCGTGGTCACGGAGAAACTGATGACCCACGGGCATCAGACGGCAGAGACTTCCTTCCAGGTGGAATTGGACGGCGTGGACTCCTCTGCCAATATCATCTCCCGCTCCGTCGCCAGAGACGACTCCCGCCAGGTATTTTACTCCAAAATCAACGGCAACAACCGCTGCAAGGGCCATTCCGAATGCGACGGCATCATCATGGACCGTGCTAAAATCGGCGCTGTTCCGGAGATTACCGCCAACCATCTGGATGCAGAGCTGATCCACGAAGCCGCCATCGGGAAAATCGCCGGCGATCAGATCACTAAACTGATGACGCTGGGACTGACCGAAGCCGAGGCGGAGGCTCAGATCGTCAACGGGTTTTTAAAATAAAGACATAAATTCATGACTTCCGGGAAAAGATAAGAAAAACGAACTTAATCTTTTTTCGGAGGTCATTTTATGCTGCACAATACCAACCATACATCCCGGAGTACCCGGACAATCGACGGCTGTCATGCCGCTGCTCATGTAGCCTATGCCTACAGCGAATCCGCTGCCATTTTTCCCATCACACCCTCTTCCCCCATGGCGGAACTGTGCGACGAATGGGCGGGAAACGGCCGGGAAAATGTATACGGCCATCCCATGATCATCTCTCAGATGCAATCGGAAGCAGGGGCTGCCGCCGCCGTACACGGCGCGCTGCTGGCAGGCTCCCTGGCTGTCACCTTCACTGCTTCTCAGGGTTTATTGCTGATGCTCCCCAATCTCTACCGCATGGCGGGAGAACTGCTCCCCGGCGTGATTCATGTTGCCGCCAGAACCATTGCCACCCATGCACTGTCCATCTTCGGAGATCATTCCGATATCTATGCCTGCCGCCAGACGGGTGTGGCTATTTTTGCGGAAAGCAGCGTACAGGAGGTCATGGATTTGTCTCCGGTGCCCCATCTGGCTGCTGTCAAAGGAAGGATCCCCTTCCTGAACTTTTTCGACGGTTTCCGTACCTCTCACGAGCTTCATAAAATCCAGGTATGGTCCTATGAGGAGCTGCGGGAAATGCTGGACATGGATGCTGTTGACCGCTTCCGAGGCCGCTGTCTCCACCCGTCACACGGTAAAGTGTATGGTTCCGCGCAGAATCCCGATATCTTTTTCCAGGCGAGAGAGGCTTCCAATCCTTTCTATCTGGCGCTGCCCCAAATCGTGGAGGAGCAGTTGGCGGAAATTAACCGAAGGCTGGGTACCTCCTACGGGCTGTTCGACTATTACGGCGCAGCCGACGCGGAACATGTCATCATCGCCATGGGCAGTATCTGCGAGACCGTAAAGGAATATATCGACAGCGTTCCCGGCGAAAAGATCGGATTGATCAATGTGCATCTGTACCGCCCCTTCAGCAGTACTCACCTGGCGGAGAAGCTGCCGAAAAGTGTCTGTCAGATCTCCGTCCTGGACAGAACCAGAGAACCGGGAAGCGTGGGCGAGCCTCTGTATCTGGATGTGGCAGCTGCCTTAACGGGCTGCGGCATTCCTTTATCCGGAGTATGCACGGAGAGCAGGGAGCCTTCTGTCTGCCGCTCTTTGGGAACACGGGAAACGATTTTCATCTGCTCCGGGCGGTACGGCCTAAGCTCCAAGGACACCACGCCGGCCCAGATCGCGGCAGTCTATGCCAATCACAGCCAACCCGTGTTCACAGTGGGCATCACAGATGATGTGACCCATCTGTCCCTGGAAATTCCCGCCGTTGGGGAGACTGCCGCCAGGGACATTATATCCTGTAAATTCTGGGGACTGGGAGGAGACGGCACTGTCAGCGCCACGAAAAATGCCGTCAAGATCATCGGAGATCATACGGACATGACGGCCCAGGGATATTTTGAATATGATTCCAAAAAATCCCGGGGCCTGACCATCTCCCACCTGCGTTTCGGGAAAAGTCCCATCCGCAGCGCCTACCTCATCCGCAAGGCGGACCTGGTAGCCTGCCATAACCCGGTCTACCTCCATAAATACGACATGGTACAGGAGATCAAAGACGGCGGTATCTTCCTGCTGAACTTCCATCCGGAAGAGGAAGCGTCAAAGGAGGCGCTGAACCGCTATCTGCCCCTGTCCGTAAAGCAGTATCTGAAGGGACATGGAATCCGCCTCTTCGTCATAGATGCCCTGGGCATTGGCAAGGAAATCGGACTGAATAACAAGATCAGCACCATCCTGCAGGCCGCCTTTTTCGCCGTGTCGAATCTTCTGGAACCGGAGGAAGCGAAACGGCTGATGAACGAAGCAGCGGAGAAAAGTTACGGGAAAAGCGGCGGGAAAATACTGGAAATGAACCGGAGCGCCATCGAGAGAGGGTTTGAGGAGGTGAAGGAGATCATATTGCCGGAGACGGCACAGGATACGGGCTGCGGTGCAGACTGGCCGAGTCCGTCCTGCGATGCATTCCGCCCGACGGACAATAGATCGGGTTCCGGAGATGCTGCTTGGGCGAATATGGAGTCCGCTTTCGGTAATGCTGCTCGGGCAGGCACCGCGCACGTCTCAGACGCTGTTTCTCTGGCAGCCAACTCCGGATCTGTTCAACAATCCGTCTCCGCACTGGACAACGCCGTCCTGCCTGACCGTCCGGAAATGACAGATTTCGTAGAAAAGATCCAGCAGCCTGTAACAGACCAGCGAGGAGACTCCCTGCCCGTATCCGCCTTTCTGCCCTATGCGGACGGCTATACGCCCCCGGGAAGCACTGCCCATGAACGAAGAGCCGTGGCCACGGAGATTCCCGTCTGGAAACCGGAGAACTGTATCCAGTGCACCCGCTGCTCCTTCGTCTGTCCCCATGCCGTCATACGTCCTGCTGCTTTGGACGAACAGGCCCTCGCGGAAGCCCCCGCCTCGCTGCAGAGCATTCCCATGATGGCCATGGACGGCCGTCAATTCGCCATCACAATTTCCTCCTGTGACTGCACCGGCTGCGGTACGTGCGCTGCCGTCTGTCCCGGAAAACAGCACCCGGGCGCCGATAAACCGTCAAAGGCTCTGGAAATGGTTCCGGTGAACAAACTTTTATCCGACGGAACATTCCTGACGAACCAGCAAAACTTCGACTATTGCAAGCCCCTGCTGCCCTGCCGGGAGGCCGCCGAAAAATTCCGTCCCAACACACTGAAGGGGAGTCAGTTCCTGCGTCCTCTGATGGAATTCTCCGGAGCCTGCGCAGGCTGCGGGGAGACCCCCTATGTCAAGCTGCTGACCCAGCTCTTCGGCAGACGGATGTATATCGCCAACGCCACGGGCTGCAGTTCCATCTGGGCCAATTCCTCTCCCTCCTGCGCCTACACGCTGGATGAGGACGGACACGGCCCGGCCTGGTCAAACTCCCTCTTCGAGGACGCCGCGGAATTCGGCTACGGCATGCTGATGGCGCAGGAAGCCGCCGCCCGGCGCCGCATCTCTTCTGGAGAGCCAAAGGAGGACGGAGACACCATCCAATGGGTCATCGGCGGAGACGGATGGGCCTATGATATCGGTTTCAGCGGTCTGGACCACATATTGGCCAGCGGGAAAAATATCAATATTCTGGTACTGAACACGGAAGTTTACTCCAACACCGGCGGTCAGGCTTCCAAGGCAACCCCTCTGGGCTCTACCGCCAAATTTGTCTCCGGCGGCAAGAAAACGCCTAAAAAGGACCTGGCGGCCATGGCCATGACCTACGGAACCGTGTATGTGGCCCAGATTGCCATGGGGGCTGACTTCAATCAAACCATCCAGGCAATCACCGAGGCTGCAGCCTACCCGGGCCCCTCTTTGCTCATCGCCTATGCCACCTGTATCGCCCACGGTCTCCGGGCCGGCATGGGCAGCACGCCCCACGAGGCGAAAAAAGCGGTGGACGCCGGTTATTACCATCTCTTCCGCTTTAACCCTTCCCTGAAGGATCTGGGCAAAAATCCCTTCCGCCTGGACAGCAGGGAACCCCAGCTTGATTATGAAACATTTTTAGACGGGGAAATCCGCTATGACGCTCTGAAACGCTATCATCCCCAGCAGGCACAGGCTCTGTTCCGGAAAGCCGCCGCACAGGCAAAGGAGCGATATGGGTATCTGAAAAAACTGGAAATGCTTTACAGTCCGGAATAGGGGACGAGTTCCGGGACTGCCGCAGGAAAAAAAGTACAGAATGTGCGAGGCTCCCATGTTCTGTACTTTTTTTCTTATGTAGAGACCTCAGAACCTTCCTTCTTATTAGGCAGCCAGACAAGTTCTTCACCACTCTCCCGATGATCGTGATTATTCAGAATCGTAAACATCTCTGTATGGCTCTGGATATCCCCGGCTTCCTCCAAAAAGTCCATTCCAAGGCATACCCCGTCCCTGGCATAGCCGCGCCATTGGCTGAGCAAATCCCCTTCCCTGCAAAAACAGATCATATAAAACATTTCTATTCCCTGCTGAATTCTTGCATAGAATTTCTCCTGCTGAATCTGCGGAAAAATCTGCTCCGCATATTGCCTGATCATTCTCTCTCCCAGCTTATACTCCTCCGAATCATTGGAGAACCGGATATTGCGGGCCAAAAAGGTATCGCTCTCCAAAATTTTCCATATGGTTTCTATTCCGGCATAATGATAGAGCAGCTTCGTTTGCTTATCAGGAACCCTGAATGCCTTATGGTATTTTGTCTGTATTGCGATTTTTTCTCTCAGTGTATCTTTTCCTTTATAAAACATACTTTTCCCCTTTTTCTATATTTTACATCAATTCATCCAGTTCGTCCTCTACTTCTTCCTCTAAAATCCTCTCGTCATACATAAACCCGATCGTCCTGCCAATAGCTCCGCAGGAGGGGTATTCCGTCACCAAAGCCTTTGAGATATAACGCTGTACCAGGTCCCTGGTCCCCATCAAGCTTAATATTTGAGAGCTGAATTCTCTGATAGATGTAACGATATATATACCCGCATTGTCATGAAATTTCTCATATATCTCCCGGGCAATTTTAAATCCTGAGTAATCATTTACACTGGCTTTGTCATATTCTTCTCTGCTTAATGCCACATCCAGCAGTATTCCCGTACGAATCCCTTTTTTTGTATTTTGATCAATGTTCTTCGCTATTTCAACACAGATATTCTCGTCGTAAAATAGGTATTTCTCATTATTTCTCATTGAATCCGCTTTTTTTCCCTGAAGCCATGTAATCTCCACATCAAGCGGTCCCAGCTTCTCCAACAGCCCTTTTTGCTTAATCTTATCAATCGCTTCCTTATAAGATTCTACAATCGCCTCTGCATGCCGCACTGAATCCTCTACCACCATAATCTCCATTTTTACCCCTTTTTGCATTTCTTCCATTGCCATCCTCAATCTCTCCTTATCTGCAGAATCGGAAGCTTTACATAAAAATATTTCTTCCTGTCTTCAAGTTCCGCTTTGATTACCACACCCTCACCTTCAGTCAGTCCATAACATGCATTTACTGTCCCCCTTATGGTTGCCAGAGATATGCCGTCTTTTTTCCGCTCCACCGAATCCGTTATATCCTGACGTATGCGATTTAATCCCTTCTTGCTGGGAAAATGATTTTTTACTACAAGATATTCGCCTTCCCTGTATATATATACCTCCGCCAGGGTTCTCCCTCCCGAATGGTTGATAGCGCTCAAAATCAATTCCGCTATAATCACACTGATTCTGCGATACGACAGACTTTCTCCCTCCTGTGTCTGACGCAGGCGCACATTCCGATCCAGCAAAGAATTTGAAAAATTCGGTACCCCGTTTTCATCTAAAATCCGAAATTTTTCTATTAGGTGCATACTTTCAATCAAAGGGCTCAACTGTTTACGGTAAACGCTTAAAAATGAGGCTTTGGATGGCTCTCTTTCCGGATTCGCCTCTGCCAGAATCTGAACATTCATTCTGGCTATATAGGAATTGATCACCATATGAAACAACGCCCTGTCTCTTTCTCTCTGCCTCTCATCCTGATCTCTGTCTCGCTGGCATAGATGGGATATCTCATTATAGTACTTCAGCAGATTATCGCGATCCGTATGATCTGTAGCACGCTGTAGCAATACCTGCTTGTTAAAGTATTCCCTTGAACTCCACTTTTGAATCATATTGTTGGAAAAATCGCGACGTAACTGCCGTAAAATCCTTTCATGGAAAACCATAACCAACTTTAATGCTATTAGTATTCTCCGTTCCGAAAAATGTTCCGGATAATCCATCTGAAGATATATTCTATTGATAGAAACAGCCTCCTGTTCTTTGAAAAGATCATACTTTATAATGGTTCTCTTTAATTTCATTTCATTTTCTTCAACAGAAAATGCCGGAACATAGGTATCTGCCACCATATTTTCCATTTTAAGGCTGGTATCTGCTATTTTCAGATTTTCCATATTCCCGTTTACCTGTATACGATAGTATTGTCCCATACCCGTTGTGTCCACATCCGTACCGTATAAAAGATAGCATTTATATGCTCCTGTAAGCTGCTCTATTATTTCCAGTAAATGCTCATAGAAAACCTCGGCATCCTGTTCCCTGCCATCTCCCGTTCCTTCTTCCAGATACTGGCTAAGCCTGACAACAGACTTCAGTAATTCCTTCCCATCCTCTGCAGGCTTGTCCTCCTGCCGATTCCAATAGCCATAGAGATATAACAGGATTTTGAAATTTTCATAATAATATTCCTGTAATATCACTTCATTTTTCTTTTTTCTGCCTCCTTTTTTCTTCTGTTCCTTTCTGACATCTCTTGCCAAATCACGGATTCCGTCAGTCAGTACCCGTGTATTTTCTACAAAAGCCCTCCAGACAAACTCTTCCTCGACAAACTCACAAAAGGCCAGCTTTCCCTCTCTGAGTTTTATCGTTTCGCTATTCTCGTCCAATATTCCATATTCTTCCCCACAAAAAAGCAAATACTCCAGAAAAATGCTTTTACTTTCGTCACTGCTCTGACAGCATACCCTTTTGATGATTCCAATGTAGCGCTCCCTGAAATCCCCTTTGTCCTTTTTTGAAATCTGCAGCTTGTCAACTACCCTCAAAATATTGATAATATTCTCTTTCCGAATAATATAATTGGAACCTAAATCCGACAATCTTTTCATCAGGATCAGCAATAGATTACATATTATGTCCTCTGACCTGCCCTTTAAATCCCGAATACAGCTGCACACTTTTTTGATATCTCTGTATCGGCTGCTGATTCCTCTTTTCACCGTCAGTTCGCCTGTTATATATTCAATCATCAAAAGCATTACCTCGAAAATAGCTTCCCTGTTGCTTTTCATGAAACATAAGAACGGGCGTGAAAAAACCTTGACATAAGAAATAATCCATTCAATTTGGTTCTCCTCATGATCTGTCATCAGTTCAATCATAACACTGCGAACCTTTTCGGAATCATTTTTTTCGTAGCCGAGCTCTCCCAGTCGCTCATTGGCCAAATGAGTACAAATCATTCTACGATATGCACGTTCCTTCCGTTCTTCCTCTACTATGAGCAGTTCTTCCTGTATTCTGTTTTGAACTTCAATTGGAGAATGACACTCTATTTTATCATTCCAAAAATTATACTGCTGGTTCGTGGAAGATTGCATTCGTAAATTCACAAAATTCTGAACAAGTTTGCATTCAGTGCATGCATCTTCATGATTACGCATAGATGAGATATTCAGATTCGCATAAGAATGAAAATGCGCCATCCTCTCATCCCATCCGCTGTGCCCGGACTCATCCCAGACTAAATTTAATATGCTGTCTCCTGACATTCTATTCAACAAAACCACAATATCCGAAAATACCTCAACCCTCACATTTTCGTTTGAAGGATAGATTAATGACCTGAATATTGTTTTTGCTCTGGCCAGTGTATTTGCAGTAGTAATCGTGTCATCGACAAAATGGAAACGTATAACCGCTTTCTTTCCCATTTGGATAAGGTTATAATACAATCCGATAATATTGCTGTATTTTGTCCTTACATTCTCGCGAAACTCTTTCTCCACTTCAAAGTTCAATACCAAAGCAGCATTATCAAACAGATAATGATTCACCTCTGCAAGGAATCCCGCATTCCCATCACGAAGCGGTGAAACAATAATATCATAAACAAGCCTGTCTGTTACCACATTTATCTTTTTATGCTCTTCTTTCAGCCATTCTATTACCTTGCTGCGCTCCTGGATAAAATATCGTTCCAGACAAAAATAGTATAAAAAATGCTTCCCGTTATGAACAACATGCCGGTATATCAAACAACTTTTTAAAGCTTTTATCCGCTCCAAATTATCTTCGCTTTTTTCTCTTATGATGCGGGGCATCAAGTCCGGTTCCGACATCCCCAACATCTGAACCGGAACAATTGATGCCCGGTCTGTCTCGACCAAAGGTTTTTCTTGGGTATAGTCTTGTGGAAAACAGATTGGACAGGCCAACGGAGAATACCATTTTGTATGTACACAGACAAAATATTCTACATCCGGTTCCCCCTCAGGAATCAATTTAGTCTGTATTCTTCGCTCACTTATATTCTGCCAGAATTTTTGTTCCAGATTATCACATGCCGCCCCTTCCGACGACCGAATAAGAATCAATGCATAATTGGCGATTACCTGAAAGCTTCCTTCCCCCAATAACCCTTTTTCCGTTAATTCTTCTTCCAGAGAATTCCGTACCTTATTATGCGTCGTAAGCGTTGAATTAATCGGAATGATAATTGCAAACTGCAGCTGGAGGTCACTCTGCAAACATTCATCATCCATATACCTGAATCTGCCCCCCAGACGTTGTTCATATATCATATAGCTTGCTTCATGGGATAGATTTTCACTCTGCCCCTTATCAAGGATCGCCATCACCATCTTATACAGTAATAACTCAGAATATGTCTCATATCCTACAAGGATTAATTTCCTATCCTCAATAACCGGCAATTTCCTTAATATCAAATATGCAAAGCGACTCACATAATAATCATTATGAAATAAAAGCTCAGCCTCATAAAAAGTATCTATATGCAATTTAGAGCCAATCCTCATATGTGTGTGATTAATCCTGCAGCCCAGACTATGCTTTTGAATATCTGCTTCCAATGTCTTCATTACATTTTTTTCAAACAATGTCATCTCCATGCCTGGCAGCATAAACATATCAAACGGAACCAGTTTTGCCTTTTCGGTATAGTCCTCCTGCGGTCTATCAACGCTATACTGACCTATCAGATACTTCATAATACCTGTTGTTTCTTTGTTAATCCCTTTTACCAGCATGATCTTACTGGTAATGGTATACAAATTATTAAGATCACTTCCGGTAATCAGGAGTTCCTCATTTTCTCCAACCAGGTAAACCTGCATATCTGATAAGTAGCGGGGAAGATATACTTTACTATAAAAAATAGCAAACAATCGCGCTATTTCTAAAAATTGATTTTGTGCACAATGATCCAAAATACAATAAAACCTGCCATCACATTTTGTTTTCCACCATATTCCGCATAATATAAATGCCTTGCAATAAACCTCCAAAGGAAACTGTCTGCATTTATCTATAGAAATCGTTGTCACAAAGGCCCTTTCTTCCACGATATAGGCCTTTTCACTCATCCAGTTCAGCATTTCTTCAGCAAGTATATTGATCAGCTTTTCTTTCTGATCCTGATTATGATATCCCAAGCCAAATAATTGCGGCACTGTCTTCATCTCATATTCGAAAACTTCATAATTCTGTGCTTCCATATCATATTGATATTTCATATCAGTTTCTACAGCTGTCATAATTTGCTGTTCCCATTTCCGTAATGGAATCAGCATAATGTATTCCGTTCCCGGCATATGTGCTGATGCAGCACCGCCACCGCCCCAATCATCTCGATTTATGTATGTCTCATTCTCCTTGTTATATTGGTAACCGGAAGAACTAACCACCTTAAACATTCCGTCGTTCACAGAAATGATAGCTGAAAATACCTGCAGTCCATAATGATGAACAAGATTCTCTTCCTTTTGATTATAGTCACTCCAAAACCTCTCAACTACATCTTTATGGTTTCTTTCAAAAAAATGTGCCACCTTCATTTTACTGACATCTATAATATTTCCAACATTCCTTTGAAAACTTTCTACAATATTTTCCTTTGATATATCAAGAAGTCTGATTTCATAATAGAATCGATATTTTTCATTGCTTATCCCATAATGTTCACGCAGGTATCTTTTCCTAGAAGAATTTTCGTGAACACGAATATGAAGAAAACCGATCCTTTCTGTTGTGTGATGAATATTTTCTATTAACTGCAAAATACCATCCGCAATATCCCACGCATTTAAGCGAATCCATTTTATCTCATCTTTCTCAATCAGCTTTCCATCTTTCAGATAATACATCTGCATACAGAATAAATAGAATGCAAGCAGCGGCATTTCTTGCGTCGCCTTCTGAAACTCTTCATTATCGTACATTTCTTGATAATAAGAATTCCTCTTCTTGGAATTTTTACCCAGCTCTTCAATAAAATTAAACTTGCATCGCTTTAAAACCTGTTTTATTCTACTATCTTCCTGCTGCTGATTTTCCCTGTGCTGCCTGATACTGTTTCTCCAAAATAGTATGTCATTCTCTTCAACTGCAAGTTCAATAACAGGATTAACCTTAAAATGTTCCGCAATTATTTTTATTGATTCCAGCCTTGTTATGTACCAAATATGATCCTGATTATCACAATATTCTCCATATATATTGTTTCTATATGGCTTGTTTTTTACCGAAAAACCATAGAAAAACTCTGCTGCCTTTCTCACAATCGCATATTTTTCATCTGTCTCCCCATCTGTGTATAGAAAGCAAATAAGGTTCCGAAACTTATGCAACAATGCATCCAGATAGATATATTCTATTGTTGCATCTCCCGTTTCATGGGCAATACGAAGACAAATCCCTGCTTCCTCATAAGGAAACACCGTCTCTTCCTCATATGCATCCAGCAATCCCCTACTCAACATTTGTGCCGATTCTGCAAGCAATCTCTCTGCAGTATAGCCGTCTCCTTCCCGGAATATAAATACTCTCCCCTTTAAGTCTGCCGGCAACAATGCCTTTCCGGATTCAGTTTTCAGACTTTCGCAAAATTCAGATACACTGGCATAATCCCTGGCACAATTATTGATATTGAATATCAAATATGTCCCTTTCATAGAAAATTCCCCTTTTTATCGTCATTGTACACCCTACCCGCGCCCGCAATCCCGTTTTCTCTGCAATTCCGCAAACCAGGCTTCCGTAAATTTCTCCATATCCTCCACGGCTCTCACACAGGAAGCATCCCACCCGGCGGCATTTTCCCTCCTGCAGGCATCTCCGATGGGCACACCTCTTCGGCCCAGAGCATATTTTGCGCTTCTGGGATAGCATTGTCTCTCAATCTGGGCTGTTATGGTCATCAGCTGTTTCACATGCTCCGCCGTCTGTCCGTCCTCCCGCCAGTTTTTCATCATCCAGCCGTATATTTCGGGATGGAAACTCAGCATGACGCCGCAGTGTCCGTATCCGCCCATCTTCAGGAAATCGAGCATCAGGGAAGAATCCGCATTATATATTTTCAGCGGCGTTCCCTTCACTGCCTCCAGCTTACCTCGAAGGATATCCGGATCCAGGGATGTCTCTTTATAAAAGACAAACCGTCCCGTCCCAGCACACCATTTCACCAGTGCCGGTGAAAACAGTCTCTTGTACGGTTTCTGACATTCGTACAACCCAAATCGGACTTCCGGCGCTGCTTCCAGAATCCTCCCGATTGCCGCCTTGACCTGTTCCTCACTCCCGCCTCTGCCCGCCAGGGAATTGGTCAGAAGCACCACCACGTCCACGCCGGTAGAAGCGACTCTCCGAACTATTCCAGTACCGCAGATGTCCTCTCCAGTACCATCCAACTGCATAGGACTTCCGCTCGCTAAGCCCATGCGTCCCTAACTCCTATGGGCACTGGATCGAACTTCTCCTGTTTTTCCCAGTACCGCAGCTGTCCCTCCCCGCTTACATTTCACGGGCCTTGCTCACACAGGCCTTCACGGCTTCGAATACTGCACTGCGCAGCCCCTCTTTCTCCAGCACCCGCACGGCTTCAATGGTGGTTCCTCCGGGGGAGCATACCATGTCCTTCAGTTCTCCCGGATGTTTTCCTGTCTCCAGCACCATCTTCGCGCTTCCCAGAACAGCCTGAGCCGCAAATTTATACGCCTGAGCCCGGGGCATGCCGTCTGCCACCGCCGCGTCCGCCATGGCTTCGATAAACAGAAATACATAGGCCGGAGAACTGCCGCTGACCGCCGTCACCACATCCATCAGATTCTCCCCCACAATCTCCGTTTTGGCAAAACTGCTGCAGATATCCCTTACTAGAGCAATGTCTTCTTTTGACATATTCTCATTGGGGCACATTCCCAGCATCCCCTCTCCTACCATGGCAGGCGTATTCGGCATCGCCCGTATGATTTTAACGGGTTTTACAAAAGCGCTCTCCAACCACTCCAATGTCTTGCCGGGTGCAATGGTCACCACCACCTTGTCCCAGGTGATCACTTCCTGTATCTCATCTATTATGTTTTTGTAGTATTGTGGTTTTACTGCCAGAAACAGTACATCTGCAAAACTGGCAACGATTTTATTGTCCATAGTAGTCAAAATACCAAGATCTTTCTCTATGGCTGTCAGTTTCTCCGCCAATGTATCCGAAGCCATGATCTCGTTTTCCCCGCATTTCCCGCCGGCGAGAATCCCCCGCATCATGGCGCTTCCCATATTTCCGCTGCCGATAAATCCTACTTTCATACTCTTTTCTCCTATTTCAGTTCCGCAGCTGTCCATCCCCTGCCCTTTTTCAGCTGCTGTTTTCCAGTTCAGCATCCGTTCGTAAAGCCTTTTACACGTTAAAGCAACTGCCGCCTACAAATTCCCTGCAGATTGAATTATTGGGCAGGCTCTCGCTGGGCACGCCCAAGAAATAATCCAGGAACTTCAGCAGACGCATGGCCTCATAATACTCTGGCACTTCCTTGGGAATCTGGAACAGCAGCGGTTCCGCAAAAGTCTTCAGCATGGCCAGTTCATAGATCAGCGCCGAATTGAACATGGCGTCCGCGCCTTCCTGAAAGGGGAAAATATTCTCTTCCTCGCCTCTTCTCACAGAATTCCACATCTGAATCGTCCGCTGTGCGCTGGCGCCTCTGGTGCGGGCATCTCTGACGATTCTCCGCAGCAGACGTCCGTCCGTGGTGGGAATCCGGTTATGGGCATCCACATTCAGCGTGGTCAAAGCGCTGATATAGATCTTGTACTTGCTCTCCTCCGGCAGCGCATAGGACATCTTCTCATTGAGACCATGGATGCCTTCCAGCACCAGAATATCATTTTCTCCCAGCTGCATGAAGTCTCCCTTGTACTCCCGCTGTCCGATTTTAAAATTAAAGACCGGCATTTCCACCCGCTCTCCTGCCAGCAGTTTTTTCATATCCTCATTAAACAGCTTCACATCGATTGCTTCCAGACATTCGAAATTGTAATCCCCCTTCTCGTCCCTGGGAGTCAATTCTCTGTTCACGAAATAATTGTCCAGAGCAATGGTTCTGGGAATCTTGCCCAATGTCCGCAGCTGGATGGACAGTCTGTGAGAAAAGCTGGTCTTGCCGGAAGAAGAAGGCCCTGCTATCATGACGAATTTCACGCCCTCCCGGCTGGCAATATCTTTGGCAATTTCCCCGATTTTGCGCTCCTGTTCCGCCTCCTGCACCAGAATCAGATCACGCATGGAGCCGTTGCAGATCTGATCGTTCAGATCCCCTACAGTCTCAATGCCGGCCGTTCTGCCCCACTCCGCCGCATTCTCCATGGTTTCGAACAGCTTCCTGCTCTCCGCAAAAGGCTCTACCACCGTAGGATGGGCTCTGTTTGGCAGCACCAGCATAAATCCGCCCTTGTACGGAACCACATCATACCATTTCACATATCCGGCATTGGGGAGCATGTATCCGTAATAGTAATCATAATAATCCTCTATCTGGTATATATTGACGCTGGAGCTCATCCGGTAATGGAATAATTTAACCTTATCCTCCATGCCCTTTTCCCTGAAAAGCGCCACAGCGTCATCCTTCGGATAGGAATGTTTCATAAAAGGCGCCTTCGCATCCGACAGCTGTCTCATCCTGTCCTTGATCTTCTCCGCGCTGATATCACTGACTGGCACCTTCCCAAAGGTATTCACATAAGTTCCCCTGCCTATTGTGAACTCCACACGGCTCTCCCTGGCCGCTTCCGCCCCAAATACATCATGCATCCCCTTCAGGAACAGCATGGTGGCCGTACGTACATAGGTCTTATGCCCCACATCATCTCTGAGGGTAAAAAACTCTACCGTACAGTCCTTGGTAACCTTCTTAAAAAGTTCCCGAATCTTGCCGTTTACTGCTACCACCGCAATGGTGTCCTCATATTCCTTCTGATATTCCGAAACGATGGTCTCATATGTTGTTCCCTTCTGTACCTGTTTCTGTTCTCCGTGAATTGTAATCGTAACCATAATCTGACCTTCCTTTCTTCCATAAATGTTCTTTATATTGGGATATTCTTCCATATATATTACCTGCAAATATATTACTTGCTAAAAAACACTGCGGACTCTCTATCGGCGCGCCAATCTCCTCCTGCCCGGGAAATATCCCTCAACATCCGTCCGGTTCCTCGTAAAAGGACAGGGCCTCCTCGACAGCGTCCAATTCACCTAGAATCTCCTCTAGCCGCCTCTGTGCCTTCCGGGAATCAGCCGCCTCCAGCGATTCCCTCAACCTATTTATGTAAGCCCGCCTCTGAACCAGATACTGCTCAAGCACCGGATGTCTGTCCTGAAGCAGCCGCCGGCCATAGCGATCATACAGCCTCTGCATGGACAGTTCCTTTTCTCCCCCGCGGCCCTCCCTGCGCTCTCCGCCCCATGAACCGAATCCGCCGCCTTTATACACGGCCTTCATGGCAAAATAGTACTTGCCTTCCTCCAAAACCGCGTCTTCCTCTATGACCGCAAAACCCGCTTCCCTGAGAAATGCACGAAACTGCTGCAGTTCCGACTGGGGCTGGAGAATCAGTTCTTTCATCCCGCACGCCTTCTCCATCCCCTGTCTGAGAATCTGTTCCATCAGCCTGCCTCCCATCCCCGCACAGACACAGGTATCTGCTTCCCCAATTGCGCATTCCGCAAGCCCATCCGACAGTCTCACACTTATGTAGTCATCCAGCCCGTTTTCCCTGATATGCGCTCTCGCCGCCGCCAGCGGGCCTTCCCGCACATCCATTGCAATCGCTTTGGGACAGATTCCCTTTCTTACCAGTTCTATGGATAAATATCCGTGATCGCAGCCTACATCCGCCAGACGACTTCCCGGTGTCACCATATCAGCAAGCATCTGCAGTCTCTTCGACAGTCTGCCCGCAGGAGGCTCTTTTGAAACTATGCAGCACCTCCCCGGCTCCTTCTCCCCCGCCATCAGTCCAGATAATCCTTCAGCTTCCTGCTGCGGCTGGGGTGACGCAGTTTCCGCAGCGCCTTCGCCTCGATCTGGCGGATACGCTCGCGGGTCACATTAAACTCCTTCCCCACCTCCTCCAGGGTCCGGGCCCGGCCGTCATCCAGCCCGAAGCGCAGCCGCAGCACCTTCTGCTCCCGCTCTGTCAGCGTGCCCAGCACTTCCACCAGCTGCTCCTTCAGCAAAGTAAACGCCGCCGCGTCCGCCGGCACAGGCACCTTGTCATCCTCTATGAAATCTCCCAGATGACTGTCTTCCTCCTCGCCGATGGGGGTCTCCATGGACACCGGCTCCTGGCTGATCTTCAGAATCTCCCGTACACGCTCCACCGGCATACTCATCTCCTCGGCGATCTCTTCCGGGGTAGGTTCACGTCCCAGCTCCTGGAGCAGCTGCCTGCTGACGCGGATCAGCTTGTTGATGGTCTCTACCATATGAACGGGAATTCGTATTGTTCTGGCCTGATCTGCGATTGCCCTGGTAATCGCCTGCCGGATCCACCAGGTGGCATATGTGGAAAACTTGTATCCCTTCCTGTAGTCAAATTTCTCCACAGCCTTAATCAACCCCAGATTCCCCTCCTGAATCAGATCAAGGAAGAGCATCCCGCGTCCCACATAGCGCTTGGCAATGCTGACCACCAGACGTAAATTGGCCTCGGCCAGACGTTTCTTCGCATCCTGGTCCCCCAGTTCCATCCGCTGTGCCAGCTCGATCTCCTCCTCTGCGGACAGCAGGGGCACCTTGCCGATTTCCTTCAGATACATGCGCACCGGGTCCTCCAGGCTGATGCCGTCCGGAATTGTGAGGTCAAGATTCTCCACATCCACCTCGTCCTCATCCGTGAGAATGATGTCGTCTCCCACCTCGTCGTCCGTAATCCGCAATACGTCCACATTGTTCTGTTCCAGCATGTCCAGTATCTTCTCGAACTGTTCCTCCTCCAAAGGCATGTCCGAAAAAAAGTCGCTGATTTCCTGATACTCCAGCACATTTTTCTTCTTTTTGGCCATATTAAGGAGCTCTTTTATCTTCTCTTCAAACTTTGCCCGTACGTTTTCATCCATTGTATTGATTCCATCCTTCCTTGGGAAGCGATTTCCCCTTTCTATTTATATGACTGTAGTTCCAGGTTATCAATATCTTTACCTTAATCCAGGGAAATATGCGCTTTTGCCAGCTCTTCCAACGCTTTCTTGCCTTCTATCGCACGGCTGAGCGCATCCACGTCCGTTCCCATACGGCTCACATGATATTCATAACTATTCTTCTTCACGGCCAGCAGAATATCGCGGAACGCCTTATCCCGCTCCGGTCCGTTCTCCACCCCCGGCAGACGGGCCGAAAAAAGCGCCGCCGCCTCCCGCTGTTCCTCCTCATTCTCAAACATGCTGATAATGCCCGCCGGCCGCAGAGACCCCTGCTCCAATTCCTGAAACAGTCTCTCTGCCACCTTCCGGTAGAGCTCTTCCGTAAAATCCCGGGCGGAAATATATCTTCGGATTTTGCCGTAGACCGCAGGTTCGTTCACAATCCAGGTGACCAACATTCTCTGAGCCTGTTTCGCATTTTCCTCCGGGTTGTTTTTGGGCCGCACCCCTGATTTGGGACGCTCCGCCGGCCTGGCCAGCCCCGTGCCGGCCGCATATCCGATGACCAGCTTCCGCAGATTTTCCGCGCCGATAAAGTACTTTTCCGCCACCGCCGTGAGGTAATTATCCCGTTCCACCTCCTCCGAAAATGCACAAAGCTTCTTCGCAATCTCTCTATGGAACTTGGTCTTCTCCTCCGGATCCGCCATATTGAACTGCCCCTCCAATATCCTGATCTCGAAGAAAAAGCTGTTCTCCGCCTGCCGAATCCGCTCCTCGAAAGCTTCCCTGCCCAGAGCCTTCATAAATTCATCCGGATCCTTGTAGGGCTGCATGTTGATCACTTTTCCCGCAAGTCCCGCTTCCCGCAGAATGCCGATCCCTCTCAGCGCCGCCTTAACGCCTGCCCCGTCGCTGTCATACGCCAGCAATACATTGTCCGTATAGCGCTTGAGCAATAAAGCCTGCTCCGACGTAAACGCCGTTCCCAGCGAAGCTACCGCCTGGGTAAAGCCCGCCTGATGCATGGCGATCACGTCCATATAGCCCTCGCAGAGAATGATATTGGAGCTTCTGGCTCTCCTGGCATAGTTCAGGCCGTAGAGATTCCGTCTCTTATCGAATATAGGAGTCTCCGGGGAATTCAGATACTTCGGCTCCCCGTCTCCCATCACCCTGCCTCCGAAACCGATCACCCGATTGTTGATATCCTGAATGGGATACATGACCCGGTTCCAAAACTGGCTGACCATGCCGTACTTCTCGGAATGATTCGCCAGTCCCGCCTCCTGTATCTCCTCGTCCGCGAAGCCCTTACTGCGCAGATAATTTACCAGCACGGCACCGTTTTTCCCCGCATATCCCAGCCCGAACCGCTGCATGGTCTCATCCGTCAATTCTCTCTTTTTCAAATACTGATATCCGGTCTCCCCGTGGGGGGTGCGCAGCTGGTAATAAAAAAATTTCGCGGCTTCCTTATTCACTGCCAGCAGCCTGCTCCGCTTATTCTCCTGCATGCGCTGTTCCCGGGAGTCCTCCTGCTCTGGCAGCTGCACGCCCGCACGGTCCGCCAACATTTTCACCGCCTCCGGAAAGGAATAATTCTCATAATTCATCACGAAAGTATAGAGATTCCCCCCGGCTCCGCATCCGAAGCAATGATACACTTGCAGATCCCCATTGACGGAAAAGGACGGAGATTTCTCGTTGTGAAAAGGACACAGGCCCCAGTACCGGCTCCCCTTTTTCTGCAGCTTCACATAGCCGGACACCACTTCCACGATATCATTTTTCTCTCTGATTTCTTCGATTAATTCATCGGAATAGTGCATTTACGCCTCCAGAATATTACACGGACCAGGACTTGGGTATATAGATGTCGTCATATGTAGCGATGGCAAAGCGGTCCGTCATAGCCCCTACATAATCGCAGACCACCTGCTCTTTCGCCTCGCCCTCGGACAACAGATTCAAAAATTCTCCCGGCAGATCGTCTATATGCTTCATAAAATGCAGATAAAGAGTCTCCATCAGCCGTTCCGCCTTGCCCTCCTCACTCTTCGCAAGCGGATTATAGTAGACATTCTCGGACATAAATCTGCGCATCTGTCCCATGGCGGCGGCTACCGGCTCGGACATCAATACATCGTTCTTCCCCATGCTGGCCGTCACGATATCATGTATAAAATGATCCAGCCTCTCGCCGGGCGTACTCCCGATGACCTCCCGAATCTCCCTGGGAACATCGCTCTCTTTCAAAATACCCGCGCGGACCGCGTCATCCATATCATGATGAATATAAGCAATCTTATCGGACAGCCGCACGATCTTGCCCTCCAGGGTATGCGGCTTTCCGATGGTCTGATGATTCAGGATACCATCTCTGACTTCGAACGTCAGGTTGAGCCCCTGACCGTTTTTTTCCAGCCGATCCACCGTACGGACACTTTGCAGGCTATGCTCGAAGCCCAGCGGGCAGATCCGGTTCAGCGCCCGCTCCCCCGCATGGCCGAATGCGGTATGTCCCAGATCATGTCCCAGTGCAATAGCCTCCACCAACTCCTCATTGAGCCTCAGTGCCTTTGCGATGGTGCGGGCATTTTGCGAAACCTCCAGTGTATGCGTCAGTCTGGTACGGTAATGATCCTTTTCCGGTGTCAGGAATACCTGGGTCTTATCCTTCAGCCGCCGGAACGCCTTGCAGTGAATGATCCTGTCCCGATCCCGCTGAAACACAGGGCGGATGTCGCATTGCTTCTCCGGCCTCTTCCTCCCCCTGGAATCCGCACTGTGAGATGCGTAAGGACTCAAATACTGCCTTTCCCATTCTTCTAAATTTTCTCTGATCGTCATTTTTGCTCCCGTCTGCGCTTCCGCGCGCATGAAAACCCCTTTCTCCTATTTCTATTATTCTGCATCAACAGGCAAAATCCTTTTTTACTTCCTTACTTTATTCCATTTTGGTCAAATTTTATTGGTGGAAAACAGGAATCATCCAGAATATTTTCGAAGAAATCACAAGTATACTGTTGCATTCATTCCCGCATAATGCATACCTGAGGCGGAGGAGGGAGGCTGTGCGGTGGACACGACTTCCGACGGTGCTGTGTGCCGGTGGCACACGTCCGGCATGGACCGAAGCGGAGCGTAGACCAACGCAGTACCGGAGCGGACAGCGGCAGGCCCCTCCTCCCGCCGGACGTCCCAGGTGCTACAATGTTCTGCAGCACTTCTGACTGCGGCAACCGCAGCTTAAAACGCAAGACCGCCGGAATTTACAACTCTATCCAAGGCAAGTATATATGGCTGCGGTCTTAAAGATTACGGAACCTGATACACAGATCTGCGAAAAGGCCAAGGCCATGTCTGCCTGTTTTAGATTCGCCGCTGCCCAAAAGTTTCCTGCCAGTATACGGTCCGCGGCCTGACATCACCTGCAGATATCATAAATAAATTCCGCATTCTTATCCATTGCATTCCATGCAGTCTTCATGGGCGACATTTGAAACACATGCCACATCCCCGGCCAGACATCCAGCTTTACGGACACATTCGCATCAATAAAAGCCTGGTGAAGCCGCAGGGAATCACTGAGCAGGATCTCATTTTCCCCCACCTGGATATAGGTGGGCGGAAATCCTTCAAAATTGCCGAACAAGGGAGAAATCAACGCATCCTTCAAATCCTGCTCCCCTGCATAGGCCTCCACCATCCTGTCGATATAGGCACGGTTCAGCACCGGATCCAGCTCTGCCTTGGTCTGAAAAGATTTGCCGGAAGATGTCAGATCCGTCCACGGCGACATCAGCACAATCCCTCTGGGCAGCAGCCGTCCCTCCTCCTTCAACTTCAGCGTCAGAGAAAGAGCCAGATTCCCCCCTGCGGAATCCCCCGTCAAAACCACATCCCTGGCGCCGTACCCCAGCAGCATCAGATAATTCCACGCCTTCATGGCATCCTCCACCGCTGCCGGATAGGGCTGCTCCGGAGCCAGACGGTAATCGAAGCAAAATACATCCATGGAAGTAGACTCTGCCAGCTTGGAAGTCAGCGTCCTGGCATAGAGACTGCTCCCTGTGGAATACCCGCCTCCATGGCAATGCATGATCACATATTTCTTCATATGGGCCCGATTGACGCTGACCCATTCTCCGTACATACCGTCCACATCGGCTTCCCGATAATTAATAGACTTTGTATTGCTCAAAATAGAACCGATATGATCCTGAGACTGGCGATGTTTCTCGATATCAGGATTCTCCACCATACCGTGAACACGCCGAATCAGATTCATCAGGTTCTGGCTCCTTTTATCTGCCACCTGGGTTTCTATCTTTTCGATTTCCTCCTTTTTGGGAGTGATGGGCTCTGTCAGCTCCCTGTCTGCGTTTCCCCCAATCAGCTTCTTCAATCCGATCTTCTCCGCCGGAACATTGGCCGCTTTCCTGATTCCTGTGCGTCCGCCTCCTGCTGCTTCGGATTCTGCTTTCTTTAATGCTGCTTTCTCTGTATCCATAACTTCGTTCCCTCCGATGTCCGGTTTTCGTCCCTCTCCTCTGCCGATTCCCAATCCCGCCGTCCACGGCCTCCTGTTCTCCACAGGCGGACCCGACCGCTGTTTTCTTTAAAAATGCAGACGTCTGCGCACCTCATTGCGCAGCCTCCTCCGGGAGAGCATGGTAATCACCGCAATATCCAATATCGCGCAGACTGTCAGAACCACGGCCGACCATCTCAGGGAAATCGCTCCGTCCAGATACCAGTCGATGAGGAGCTCCAGCCCCAGGCACAGCAGCCCTGTTCCGGTAAATAAATACAGCGATACTGTCAGAAAAGACCGGGGTAATTTATCAATACACAAAGTCACCAGCTCCACGACAGCAGTTACCAGCACCGTAATCGGCAATCCGAGTCCCAGAAACCATTCCCTGCTTCCCACCTGAAACGTCAGCATATAAAGATAAAGTGCTACAACCGCACCGTCATACAGCAATGACACATAGATGGGCTGCTTTGTATAGATCATCACCGGGATCAAAATCACCCACAATACTCCGCAAGCCCCGATTACCGCCAGCGACCACAGGCTTCCCCGGAAAACCAGTGCATTCAGGATGCCGCAGGTGACGGCAGAAGCCAGCACCACCATGGACATCAAAAGTCCGAAGTCTTTTTTATTCGCCTTTTCCACCTCGCTCTTTTCTCTGGGAAAAGGGGAAGGTATTTCTTTACCCTGCCTTCCCTGACCGGCGTATTTCTCCAGCTCTCTGGGGTTCCACACCGGTGTGTTGCATAACGGGCATTCCTGCGCGGAAGCGTCCAGTTCCACGCCGCAATTTACGCAATATGACATAATCTCTCCTATTCCAGTACCGCAACAATGCGTCCCAGTACCAATAATGGCGGAAGAATTGCTGTCCCAAGGGCAGGGCCAGCAATTCTTCCGGGCACTGGAACGCCTTGTTGCTGTTTTCCAGTTCCGCCCCCATCCTCTTACACCATAACCGCGTTTCCGGAGGGTTCCCGGTTGCTTTCGATTTTGACGTGAATGCCGTCTTTTACCAGTTTACGGAAAAAATAGCGTTCCACATCCGCCTCTATGATACTGCTGGCAAAATTCACCGTCAACACATCCTCAAAGCTGATGATAGCGCAATTTGTCCTCCGGGAATAAGGCTGTCCCATATAAATATCAAAACGCTCAATATAGGGAGCCATCCCCTCCGGTACCTTCAGTGCACCCATATTCGTCAGCCCTGCCGAAGAATTTTTGTCCTGCACCTTCGTATAGAACAGACGCACCACAAAATCCTTGATAAACAGCGGTACCACTCGTATCAGAGGATTGCGCTGGGTGGCCGCATTGGTGGTAATATCGCCCCGCAGCAGCTTCTCACTGATGCGATACCGCATATAATTGTGTACCTGCTCCACGATCTCCTCAAAAGTATAGTCCCCCAGCCTGGGATCAATACCCGGAAAAATCATGGTGATAAAATTCCGAAGCGTAATGGAAGGGAAAAACCGTCTCAAATTAACTGGCATTGCAATTTTCACCGGCCGCTGACGGCCGCGATGCTCCTCTTCCTGTTTGGTCAGCAGGGCATATAGCAGCACGGCATTCAGATACTCCGTGATGGTGGCCCCGTACCGCTTTGCCGCCGCCATTACCTCCGATACAGACATGATTCCGTCTATAATATTCAAGGTGTAAAACGGCTCTGCTGTCCCGCGGACGCAGTAAGCCTTCCCTTCCGCCCTGGGCGGGCATACTTTCGCATTGGCATAGCGCATATAAGCGTCCTCTAACTCTCCCTCGTTGGGCGCCTCCCCGATGTCAAGCACAAATCCGCCGTTTTGGATCTCTCTATGCCCCAGCAGCCTCAAATAAGTCGCTGTCAGGGTCATCAGCACGCACATTCCGCCTGTGCCGTCTCCCAGACTGTGATGAGCCTCCAGAGCTATCCGGTTCCGGAAATAATAGACCCGCACCAGATAACGGTTATTTGCCTTAAAATACATGGGCTGGCAGGGGTTCTTCACGTCCTCCTGCACAAAAGGTCCCGGGCGGTCATTGGGCTCCAGATAGCGCCAGAACAATCCCTTTCGGATCGCCGCCTTGTAGGTGGGAAACCGGGGCAACGTCCTGTCCAGAGCATCCTGCAGCACATCCGGTCTGATCTCCTCCTTCAGCAGCACCGAAAGCCTGTACACAGAAGAAAAATCTCTCCTCTGCAGCGTGGGGTACACGATCGCGGACAAATCCAGCTGATACCAGTCCCTGCGCTGCGCTTTTCCTTTTCTTTCCCTGAAAGGCCCTTTTTCCATGGAGGAGCCCTTTTCCATGGAAGGCCCTTTTTCTATTGAAGGCCCTTCTTCCATATTCTTCTTTTTTTCCGCATTCTCCATATTGAAAATATCTCCGACGTTTTTCACGGCTGCACCAAAGCATCCCCTGCTGCGGATGCTGTATTTGAAAAACAAAAAAGGCACTTGAACCAAATCAAGCACCTTTCGCCGTGCAGGAAAAGAGACTTGAACTCTCATGGTATTGCTACCACACGGACCTGAAC
>CAJUCE010000027.1 GCA_910584865.1 uncultured Acetatifactor sp. | reverse complement strand
TTACTGCCAAAACGGTATAATCCGTTCCGCCGCAGAATTCTTCCATTGCGCACAGGCTGCCATTTGCTTGTACCTTCCATTCTTCCAACCCAGGCATTGCTTTCACATCCTGCGGTGTCTCAACTTCCTCTCCAGATACATAATGTAATATCGCGTACTGCTCCGCCAGCCGGCTCAGGGCGTCGCTTTTTTCTATATTCCCGACTACCTCCTCCCACACTGCCGCATCACAGATGCGGATTTCCATGCTATTGTCCGCGCACACATACTGCTCACCATCTTTCTCGAACAGCACCATCCAGTCTCCGAAAATACTTGTATATTTTATCTCCAGAACTGTATAATCCGTCCCGCCGCAGAATTCTTCCATTGCGCACAGACAGGCATATGCATCTGGCCTGTCCATTGGACCCTCTTCGTCAGACAGTTCCTTGATATCCTGCGGTATTTCTCCTTCGTATTTATATTGCTGTATTTCATATTGCCGTGCTAACCGAGACTGGATATTGCTTCTCTCCATATCAATCAGTTGCTCAGACGTCCAAATTCTTACATATGTGTCTGTTTCTTCCACACTGTCACTTTCTGCTTTTCCAATACTCTTATTCTTCATGATTTGAGGAGAAGCAGAAACCCCCTCTTCCAATCCATTGTAACTGTCCTGAAACACTGCATTCCCACTACTTTTCTCTGCACCAACAATGAAAAAAACAGTTCCTGTTAAACATACCCCTATGACAATTAATGCAGCATACTTCTTCATCAGCACCTCCTCTTATGCCCTTATCCCGGCTATTGTTTTCAATTCCGGAAAAATAAGCATAATTAACATACCTCTTTCCGTAAAAATTCAGAGCTACAGCCTCAAAGTTCACTTAAATACATAAAAAACTCAGGGAATGAACTAAGGGAATACTTTACCTGTTTCCACAATTTATCGTCATTACAACAAAACTCAATAGAATATCCAGTACATACTCTTATTTCAAAAGCATAGCCTGCACTATAACAGATGAAATGTGCCTGGTCGCTGAACCATGCTTTTTTTATGCCATAAGCTTCCGCCATCTGATTGATAAAATCCATACGTTCTTCTACTGTCTCCCCGCAATACGGACATGTCCTGCAGTTTTCTTTCTTTTTTCTCTCATGGTGATCGCAGACAGACTCACTTCTAAAATCTGTATATGTAAATCCTCTCTGGTACATATGAAACGCCTTTCGGAACAGATATTTTTCAAAGCTTTCTGTAACATAGACGCCTTCCCAGTCTGTGACCATTGGATTATCCTCTGTATTGGATAATTTCATATAAAAGCAGGCATCCGCCCAATAATCAGAAAACTGAAAAAGACCTTTTTCTAAATCTTCGCATTTGCCAGGCAGCAACTCTAAAACCGTACCAATATCCACCTCATAGCCAACCCATTCATCCTCCAGCAAACCGCCGTCATCCTGCCCCATTCTTCTTAAATAACAGAGATAGGCAGCCGGTATCGTATAGTGATATTCCGCCAGAATATCCTGTAACTGCTGAATCTGTTCTTCTGTTGCGGGTACGCAGCGTTTTACCCATTCCGGGTCAAAACCGGATATGCTGCTGCATAACCTCTCCATCAGGGTATCCAGCGTTCCTTCCTGAAATTCTGCCATATCAAATCCTCCTATTGCTTTTATCAGATCCAATTATCGAAAAACAGTTCCAATTTTCAGCTGGTTGTCCAAAATTTCTATAGATGTCATGTCCCCGTCTTGATATATGGAAGTCCATGCGCCTGCCCGGCAAAGTTCTTCAAGCGAGATCCTCTTTATGCTTCTCCAATATGTCCACATAAAAATCCCAAATCACCTGCTCATGAGTTTCAATCCAGTCATCCGGCAAAAGGTCAATTTTATCCTCCGGATATTGATACTGCTCACAATCTGCCGCCGCCAAACCATAGGGCTCTGCAATTTCGTCATATCCGTTTTCCCGCAAAAATGCTGTCACTCTGGTAATTGTTACGTAGTCGGAATCTCCATACTCATTGCTGTAATAAGTCTCTGCCCCCCTCGTGCAGGGTCTGAAACTGCCAGCTGAAAACCTGCATAAATGCCTCCGCCCAAGGCGGCATGGAATCCTCATATTTTTCCACCACATAGTCAAAAAAGTCGCCCAGAACATCGCGGTCCTCATCCACCGTTCCACACCCGCCATAGGCGTTTCCTGTTTCTCCCCGATTCTGTATCTGCCTTAAGCCGCTATATAATTCTCTGATATCCATTCATCGTTTCCTCCCATTCCGCCTTTTTCACATCAATTTTTTCCGCAAATTTCCACTCCAAAATAAGGATCTGTTCCGTTCTTAAACTGTTTTAATAAGAGTTCCATATCCTGAATTCCCACTCATATGCCAACGGATTCTCATAAAAAAGCTTTAAATCTTTTTCATCAGGAATATATTCCTGATACAAAAAACAAGCATCCAAAACTTTATTTTCTTCGTTGATTTCATCAAGCGCTGCAATCAGGTCATGCAGCTTATCCGCATTCAGCAGATTCGCTTTTTCATATGCATTTCTATCATGCAGGGTCATCCATCCCGTCTCAAACGTCAGATTCCGAAAGGATTTGTCCTCCGGAAAACAGCAGCAATTTACCACATGCGCATAAACGGCACGCAGCGCTGATGGCGGAATGAGGATAAACAGATCGGAATCTGTACAGCCTGTCCCTCCATGGCTGCCGCATATTTCAATCATCTTGATTCTCACATCACATTCCGGACTTCCGCACCACCAGCATATGTCAAAGAAACCGATATCCTCCTGCGCGGCGTAATCATCACTGTCGCCGCAGGAGATAACCCGTTCTGTTCTCTTTTCCCTGATTCTCGCCTGAATATACAGATCATGTCCCAAATCTTTTGCTCCTCTCAGTAAAATATCTCCCCGTCTGCTTTTATGTGACCCGAACATACATCGAGGACTTGCCGGGAAATAACTGCCGGCAGCTTAATAACACAAATTCTTGTTCATAAATTCCAGACAATCTTCATTATAAATGTCCTCTGTGCAGACAAGCCGCAAATTACTTACAGTGCCTTACTGCAGGGCATCTTCCAACATTTTATCAAGCATCCTCTCAAAATCATGAAATTCTTCACTGATTTCTCCTGACGGATTATCCAACTCATAATACATCTTTGTCTTTAAATCATAAACATACCAGCTTATACTGCCTTCGCCTAAAAAAAGATATTGTTTTTGCCATTCATTTTCATACCAGACTTTGTTGCAGTCAATCAGTCCGTTTATATGCTGATTGGGTGCCTCATTCAGCAGCGGTTCATCAACCCCATAAAGAATGAAACCGTTATATTCGATGCCATTTATGGTTCTCAAAATTTTGAGATATTCCTCCGGCAAGGCGATACCCAATTCATCCTTTACGGCTTTTATAAAGGTTCCCGCTTCCTCCTCTGAAATGCCGCAATTGATGTCCTTGCCATATCTTTTTTCTTCTTGTCTGATTTCCTCTAAACATTCTTTCCACATCTTTATATTCTTCTAATCTGCCTGACTGAAATCTAAGGAACTGTTCCCAAACCAATTTGTTTTTCACGGCATCTCATCCCTCAAAGCAGGCCTTCCTTTATGGCGCTGCAGATCATACATAGCGATTCTGTATAGCCTCCTATCAGCTTCCTGTCCTCCTCTGTTGCAGTCTTCAAAAATTCCCGTACCTCTTTTTGCAGATCCAGCCATTCCTGATTCGTTTTCCTTTTTTTATTGCCCATCATTTCATATACCAGCCTTTCTGCTTCTGTCTGCGGATTGTTCCATCTTTCAGTACATTTTTTGCAGAACATGGCAAACTCGTGCATATCCATTTCGCTTACGTCTACACTTTCACAATACTCTTGAAATTCGAGCAGGCCCATTTCGCTTACGTTTCCATCATTCATCTCTCCCATTCCATCCTTTCTGAATCAATGCCATATTCCGTCATCATTTATTTGGTGATTTTTCCAACCAGTATATGTTGACCTCAATTCTCTCATCATCTACCAACAGTTCCTTTACAACGTAATCCGTTTTATTTCATACCACTTCTTTGGGAGAGCTTCTATCTTTGGCAATGCACAAACATAATACGGATCGCAAACGCTCTCATTTTATCAGTCCCATATACCTTTTTGTCTGCTCTGTCGTATCCATATACGGTATCTGTTTCAGAAAAGACTCATAGTGTACATTGCTGTAATACGCCCTCACTGCCGCTCTGAGCATCTCCAGCGAAATCACTTCGCGTGCCGGAACTTCGGACTTGTCAAGCATTGTGTGGACTGTAATCTTATCCATCGCTTGTTTTCTTTCCTTATTGATAATAGAATACGTGCGAAAGTCTCCATCCGGCAAATCGACTTGCATCTCCGCAACAAACTTATCATTCATGCCAAAAAACTGCAGAAATCCATCCTCGGAGCGAAGAATCATGCATTCTTCCTCTCCATTTACAACTGTCAATAAAAGTGTCTCAATATCTTCATACAATACATTCTTTTCATGATATCCGGCTTCAACCAGTTCCACATCCACTACGCGCTCCGCCGAAAATGGCGCCTGGTCAGCTGTCCAGACTGCCCTCTGATAAAATGTACCAATATCAAATTTCCAGTGTCACAAACAGGTCGTCTTCCTGTTCAGTTTCATAACAGCAGGCATAGTCGCCGCAAAAAGATGCCGATACCATGCAGCATTTTGGCAATTGATAACTCTGCAGGAAATCAATATAAGGTTTCGGAAGCGCATAGCCCCATTCTGTTTCTATCAACTTAATATCTGTTTCTGTAAACTCAGATTTTTGTAACGGCTTAGAAAATAAATCGTGATAGTTTTCCTGAAGTCTGTCTAAATATGTAACCGCCTTTCCATTCGTTTCTTTCTCTCTGTTGATAAGCATATTGCCACTCCTCTTTTCTTAAAAATTCATTCCCTCCGGAAACTGATTGCTTCGTTACATATATGCTGCTTCTAATTCGTCTTTTAAAATCCGGACTGTCCCATCATGGTATATCATGAGTGTATTAGGATGGTGTGTGCAATACTCTTTAATGGTAAAATCTTTTTTTGAACTCCGTATACTGGATTTACCGCAGTAAGGGCAAATTCCAGCACAGAAAAGCCTGTAATCATGCCCCTGGCATATTGCATTTATTCTTTTATCAAAATATCCTGCCTGTCCATTATAAAATTCTTCTGCTGTCAATGGGGCAATTACTAATTGTTTCTTCTTTGATGAATAGACGCTGCTGCAAAAACAGCTTACCATATCTGTATCCGCGCTTTCCGCCGTATAGTCAAATGCGTTATTACAACATCTGCATTGGGCAGAATATACCATTAAGAGTTCAGCTGCTGATTTTACAATTTTACTTTGTTTATGATCCATCTTTTCTATCTATGCAGCCCCAAAGCTTACTTATTGTATCAAAAGCCTTTGCCAAAAGTGAATGCATTACCCGTCTCACCAATTTTTCGTCATTACAATTAAATCTCATGGAATATCCATCGCACACCTTTATTTCCAAAGCATAGTTTAAAGTATAACAGATGAAATGCGTCTGATCACTAAACCATGCTTTCTCAAGGTTATAAGATTTTGCAGTCTGAACAATCCAATCCATACGTTCTTTTTCTGTACGGTACTGATATGGACATGTCCTGCAGTCATCCTTGTTTTTCTCCCCATGGCATACAAAATCGCTATCTACATCTCCATGTGCAAAGCTATCCTGATACATATGAAACGCCCTCTGGAACAGATACTTTTCAAAGCTTTCTGCATTTTTTTCTTCCCAATCTGTGACCACCGAAGGATTATCGTCCATAGAGGACAGCTTCATATAAAACCCAATCGTGAATGGATCGCAGTAGGCAAAACAGAAAATGCCTTTTTCTAAATCCTCTTCATTCTGCAAATCCAAAACAGTATCAATATCCGCCTCACAAAAGTCCAGCTCCCTTTCCAGCAAGCCGCCGTCATCCTTCCCCATTTTTCTTAAATAATAGAGATAGGCAGCCGGTATCGTATAGTGGTATTCCGCCAGAATATCCTGTAACTGCTGAATCTGTTCTTCTGCTGCAGGCACGCAGCGCTTTACCCATTCCGGGTCAAAGCCGGATATACTGTTGCATAAACGCTCCATCAAAGTATCGAGCGTTCCTTCCTGAAATTCTGCCATTTCAATGTCCTCCGCATCCATAAAAAATTTTCCTCTGTTTCCTCTTCCAGTGAAACACAGATAAGCTTCCAGCCAGCAGGTTCCAGCGGGAAAAAGTCTGCGCAATCCCTATAATACCACTGCCTGGCCGGATGGATATTTCCCCTTCCAGGAACATGGGAAATATCCCTCTTTATAAATTTCTGCCAGCATCGTAAAGAATCCAGGCATGTCCAATACCTTTTCCACACATGCCCACGCCATATCCCGTCTCATTTTGTCAAACAGCTCATAGCGGACCTCCAAGTCGTCGCGCACATGCTGTCTGACAATATATTCCTCGAATTTTTTCCAAACGGTATCGCCGATTGCATCCGAAACGACTTCAAAAATTTCATCTATCGCATCATCGCCGATTTTTTCTTCGGCAGTATCCTCCAACGGATAAATTTGAGATTCCCAAACTTCAAAATATTGCATTCCCCATAATCCGTCACACGCATCATAAAGGGAAAAAACCATATGGTACTTTTCGTTGGGGATGCCGCTGTTTTCAAACCAGGGAAACGCCTTTGCCTCCTCTAAAAAAACCGCTATTTTTTCCTCCACCGTTTCTTTTTCCTCCGGTCATTTTTTAATACTCCCGCATACTGCTCCGGAATGATCGTATATTGTCCGTATTCCTTCCGCAGCGCTTCATACTCCATTGGCGCGGCCCAAAGAGCCGTCCGCAGATCCTTCTGAAGATACATGACAATTTCCCGAGATAATGAATTGTATACCGAATCAACTTCCATGTTTGATGCAGCAATTGCACTGGCAAGCCATTCACAGACACCCACCTGTATTATCTCAAGCACATACGGCACCCAATCTACATCAAGATTCCAGCACTCCTCAAAATCTTCGTGATCCACACGTCCGCCCTCTATGGAAACCAATTGCATCAACAGCTCAGAGCTCCACTCAACCGCAACCCATTCATAAGGATCCGGGCACGAATCCGCAAAGTATTCTGCAAAATGCTCTGAACAAAAGCCTTTGGGGGCATCATTGTGTTCAAAATGGTCTACTCCCTCTTCGGAAAACCATGCATAATAATCATTTGCAAAGTCCTGGAAATCCGCCGCTGTGACACGTCCGCCCAGATAATCCCAGAGAAGTCCCTGCGCATATCGCAGGCATACAGAAAGCTGTATTTCATGCCCTTCCAGTCCCTGCTGCACCGTATTGCAATAGCGCTCCAGAACCAGCAGATTCCCCAGCAGGCGCGCTCGGATGTCACGGTATTCAAACGCCTTCTCAATAATCTTTCCAAAATCCTCCAGGTATTCAATTGCCTGTGGTACCTCCAATGCCGCAAAATTCGTTTTTAACGTGTACTCTTGCATAAAACGAAACCATTTCCCTTTCTTCCGCTGCCGGATTCTCAGCTTGAACCTTCATAGTAACGCAGCATATGCTCGTATATGTCTCTGGTCTGTTTTTCATCTCCCCATGCTAAAGGGTCATCGGCATAACATAGAGTCCAAAACGGTTCTATATTCTGAATATTTCCAGGAAGGCTTTCCCATAAGCGATACATTTGACTTGCAAAATATTTTATATCCGGGCAATTTTTATAAACCACTTTTAATTTACTCATCAAAATCTTTCCAAACTGTTCAAGGTTAAGATTTTTGTAGTCAATATGTGTCCTTACATAAATAATTGCTTTACTGATGTCTGTTTCCCATTCCAAATAGAGCAAATCATCATTTTCAGGGGTAGCGAGAAATAATTCGTCAAGCCGTTTATTGTACTCGATTTCTGTTACGAATCCCTCATAAAGCAAAATTGCATAAACCAATAATTCTTCCATGATAACACCAATTATTCTGAGCATATCTCAAAACTTACTTATTGTATCAAAAAAATGGATACTCTATCTGTTTCAGCAATTTATCGTCATTACAATAAATTCCCGCGTAATATCCGTTACGTCGTACAGGCTCTTAGGCTCTGCGGCGTGTTTCTTAATGCAGCGACAGGTCGCACATAAAGCGCCAGAAGCCCGTCCGTTTTTTGGCGGCCTCCGGATCCAGCGCCTTCAGCCGTTCCAGGAAAGGGGCGTACAGGGAACGGCGGGACTTGAAGATATAGTCCAGTTCACTGCGGTCCGAATGCCCTTTTTGGAAGGCGCGAACCTTTTCCGAAAAGCCGGCATAGAAGGACCGCCAATAGGCCATAGACAGCAGAAACTGCTCCAGGCTCCCGTTCACAAAGGTGCATGTATCGTCCTGAAGCTCCCGGACAACATTCCAGACGCTTCCCGTTTTCAGTTCCACAGCCAGCCAGGCGCAGGATTCCGTCTTGTTCCAAATCCAAGTCTCGTCCGGCTTTCCGAAATTCTGGACCTCGCTGCTCCGATCCAGGCTTCTTGCCTCTCCAAAGACCATGTACGGCTTTCGCCGAATTTCCGAAATGCGGAGGCAGCTCACCCAAAAGAAAATGCCGCTGGCAGCACTGCGCCGGTCCTCCGCTTCCTCATCAGGAGAACGCCAGGTCTCAAATTTGTCCGGAAGCCCTACCTGGGTGAGAAAATTCCGGATTTCCTCCGGCAGTTCCAAACTCTGAAGCTGATAAGGATAGTATAGGCCCAGGGACGGGGGTTGGAGAAACGCCTCGTCCAGTTCCAGGCTGCCCTCCGCCGCCTGAGCCTGTTCGTAAAAGCGGACCATAGAGGGATATTCCGTCCAGTCGGGTTTTTCTGCGGGTTTGTTCATCATTCAAAAACCTCCTTCCGCATCCATAAAAAATTTTCCTCTGTTTCCTCCGGTCATTTTTTAATACTCCAGCATCCGCGCGGCATACCGTTCTGGAAGGATCGTATGTTGTCCGTATTCTTTCCGCAGCGCTTCCCATTCCGCAGGCGCGGCCAAAAGCGCCGTCTGCAGATCGTTCTGGACATGCATGACAATTTCCTGAAATAATGAAGTTTTGCGCACCTGCGCCATCGCTTCTTCCAAGTCAGCGCCCCTGTTTGACGCGACGGGCGTATCGGTAAGGTATATACAGACGTCCTCCAGCATATCCAGCATACTCAGCGGCCCGTAAAAATCAAGATTCGCGCACTCCTCAAAATCTTCGTGTTCCACACGCCCGCCCTCTATGGAAACCAACTGCATCAACAGCCCGGAACTCCATTCCACCGCAAACCATTCATAAGACTCCGGACACGAATCCGCAAAATATTCTGCATATAAGCTTTCGTATAAATCCATTGACGGTCCGACACAGTGTTCTAACAGCCACGCAAAATAGTCGTTTGCAAAGTCCTGAAAATCCGCCGCCGTGACGCATCCGCCCAGGTAGTCCCAGAGAAGCCCCTGCGCATACCGCAGACACACCGAAAGCTGTGCTTCATGCCCCTGCCGCACCGTATTGCAATAGCGTTCCAGAACCAGCAGATTCCCCAGCAGGCGCACTCGGCTGTCACTGTGTTCAAACGCCTTTTCAATAATCTTTTTAAATTCTATAAGATATTCCTTTGCCTGCGCGTCCTCCAATGCCGCAAAATTCGTTTTTAACGTGTACTCTTCCATAAAACCTTTTCCCCTTCTTCCTCCTCTTGTGCTAATGACAGGTTGCACAATGCACAAATAAATTGAAATAAAGGGCTGTCTTCATGCACTTCGTAATAGTCGCCGAAAGAATATTCGATGTCTATATGTCGGTCAATTATAGGAGCATCATCGCATTCAAACACATCTATACGGTAAACAATTTCAGATACATCCTCGCTTAAATCATCCTCCGATATGCCGTTTTCCAAAGATAATTTTTGGCTTATCTGTTTGACATCATCCAAACTAATCATGATATCTGTCCTCCATATTCTAATTGATATACTGGAATAACGTCATCCGCCGCACCATCCATATCCGATGAACTTCGCCAGCCAATCCCAGTAAGGCGTTCTTTTTCCGCATTCAGGGCAGACGCACGTTCCATATACAAAAGGCAGAAACTGAATCGCTTCTTCATTTCCCATCCGGTGAAGCAGGCCCTGAAACCACACAGGTTCGTCCTCTATGGACTTGCCGTCCCATGGAGCAATCGAAACTGGTTCCATGCTGAAATAATCCTTGTCTGTGCGAAAAGAGATAACTTCCTCTTCCCAGCCGCACAGGCAGGCACCGATACATTCATCCCAATCCCTGCTAAACACATTCCACATCCCATATGCATGCATCCGGTTTCCAAGGACTGCAAGCGCAGAAAGGGCAAACACCTCCCTCCTCTCCCCCGTTGGAGCGTTTCCCAAGATTGCCGCGATATCTGGATTTGTGACCAATTTTTCTGTTTCACGGCGCAGCCCCCTCAGCCCTTCCTGAAATTCGCGGAAGTCTTCCGTATCAGGTTCGAGAGGCCACGCACCTTCAGCGGCGATGGCAAGGCCAATGTCCTTAATCAGAAATGCCTTATCTTCCGAAGAGAGTCTTGCACACAGAACCGCCAGATGGGGAAGGGCATAGGCTGTCATATCATAATAACTGGCCTGATGGCTCAAATCCCAGCTCAGTTCTTCCATGTTTTCACGGAAATCTCCTTTTCCTTCCATTAAATCACGAAGTATTTCATCCGTATCGCTTCCGGCAGATCCAAGTTCTTTCCAAATTGGGGAATCTAAAGAAATCATATATAAACCTCCATTTCTGTTTTCCGGTCATGCAAAACAGTTGTGCATGACCAATCGTCTGTCTGCAGATCCTTAGAATCCTTACCACTGGAAAGCTATAATCCTGTTTTTTCCGATATGATCTGCAGCCATTTCTTTCTTTTCCCCAGCGAGATCTTTTCTGTCACGATTTCCCCGCTTTCCCTGTTTTCATAGGTAATCACCATCCCTATCGGAAAAAATCCCTGATTGCATTTTCCCAGTTCCTTAATACAGCTGTAAGGAATATGGATGTATTCGCATGAAAATCCCTTGGTGAGAATGATCTGCCGGTCCGTAAAGATTGCCACGCCGCCCCGCTTCCATGTTTCGATTCTTCCGACCAGCTTCTCCGTATAATTGATCGTGCTGCTGCCATATAGTTTTTCATCCGGCGATAATATGCCCCTGTCCACAAGATTCCGCCTCTGCTTTTCCAACTTTTGTTCATTCATTTCCTGAATCCTCCATATCTGCATAATCATAATCGCCCGGAATCTCCCTTGAGACTCCGGGCATCTATATGTCTGATTATAGCACTGCCAGACTGCCACGCAAAAGCGCCCCGTCCAAATCGGCACATAAATCGGCAAAATCGGCATTTCGGGGGCGATCATTGTCATCTCACGTGTCATTTCGTACCGCTGTATATCTGTGCATCCTGTCCACGGAACTGTTTTCGTTATTTTTCTACAGTTCCGTTGTATCTGGCAAGACAGGATTTTGCGATGGTAAGTATCGCGGTAAAATGGTTCCCGTTCTGTTCTATATAAAGCAGCCCTCCATATTTTTGCGCGGTATCCCGCACGTTTGCAATTCCAAAACCATGATTTTCAGCGTCCGGCTTCGTGGAAGCAGGCAGGATATGTTTTACTTTTCCATTGGCAGCCGGTGTGTTGATACATGTATTTTCCACCTCCATCACCAGAAAATGCTCCTGCGCATGCATCGCCGCATGGACGCTGCCATGGGCGCACTGCCTTGCCGCCTCAATGGCATTGTCCAGAAGATTGCCTGCCATGACGATCAGATCCTTCCCCGGGATACATGCCCATCCGGGATTTTCCTCCGCCGTAATATCCATCCGGACGCCCTGTCTGTCAGCCAGAGCGGACTTTTCCCAGAGAATGGCATTCAGGACAGGACTGGATGTATAGCGCTTTCCGGTCAGGGTGTCCAGCTCCACTTCCATATCCCCCAGCAGGCTTAAAATCTCCTCGTTTCCTCCGTCTGCTGCCAGCGCGGCTATGGAAACCATACAGTTTTTCAGGTCGTGGGCATACCGCCTGTGCCCCAGGTCGATTTCTTCCAGATGCTTATAGTACCTTTGCTGCAGCGCATCCTGCTGCCTGGCAAGCTGCTGCTCCCTGCTTTTCTCGCTGACAAAAAACAGTTTGTTGATTGTGTAAAAAAGCAGCACGTTTGCCAGCGGCAGAATGAAAAGCCCGAATTTCAGACTGTACTGCGCCCATACGGCGCCATCATTTCCAAAGGAAATCCCAAGATAGATCAGCGCCGTGGAAAGCGGCAGAATCACAAAAGACAGCGGAAAATGCTCCCGCATCTTATACTGTGTGCCGAGGAAACAGATTTTCAGTCCATGCAGCACAAACCAACACGGTATGTAAGAAAGGGTTCCCATCATATATTTTTCCGCTTCCCAGGTATAATGAAGATCTTCCCTGATCAGCTGCCAGAATGGGATTTGGGCAAAGAAAAGCTCAATTACAAGCTCTGAGAACAACGCTACCGCCCCGCCGATCAGGAGCAGAAATGCCTCTTTCCTATGGTCGTCCTTAAAAATCAGCAGAACCGGCATCAACAGAACCGGCAATCCAAAGAGCAGGTTTATCAGCCTGCTGTCAAAGGAATTGACCAGCCTGAGGGCTACCGCACATAACAGCAGGATCAAAAAACGCAGCTTCCGGTCCCGCACCCTGAATTTTAGCTGATCCCTGAAAAAATCATAAAAAACCAGATGCACAAACAGAGTGCCGCCGAATTTCAATATAACGCTCATGACAGCCTCCATCATTCCTCCGCCCCTCTCTTATACTTTTTATGGAAATACATGGAAAAGCTCTGGTGGAATTTTTTGCTGCAGGTCCTGCTGATCCCCAGCCTGTCCCCATTGCTCATGGTCAGCTCGTTCTGCATGATTTTTGTGACGGCTCTCAGATTCACGATATAGCTGGTGTGGGCGTACTCAAAGCCCTGTGTGCAAAGCTGCGCGTACCAATCCTCCAGCCGCTCGTTGCTCTGCAGCGTCTTCCTGCCCCCCGCAGTGCCGGCTTCTACAGTGAGCCGGCTTCCCCTCTTTGTCTTTTCAATGTAAAGAATACTTCCCACAGGGACACGCCGTGCCTCCCCGTCGCTGGCCACTTCCGCCATCTCCCTGCGGCTGCGCCGTTTCGTTTCCAGCAGAAGTTCCCCGATATCCCGCATTCTCTCGTCTATGTCCGCGCTTTTTAACAGGTAGCGGTAGGGCTGTACCCGGAAATGCTCCGGCTCCGGCAGAACCACCCCGGATACAAAGGCAATCACGGCATTCTCATTCTTTTCCCTCAGCTTCCGCGCCGTCTCATATCCGCCCATTCCCGCCATCTGCATGTCCAGGATGGCCAGCTGGTATGCCCCACAGTCTGCCTGCAGGAAATCGGCGCCGCTGCAATAAGTGTCACAGACCATATCTGCTGTAAATTCTTTGCAGGCTTCTATATCCTGCTTCATCTCCTGCAAAAATGCTGTATTATCGTCCACGATCGCTATGTTTATCATTTTGGGGTTGCCTCCTCATGAACAGCTGGCCAAAGCATACCTGTGTATCTGATCGGCTGAATTGTTCCTGCTAAAGTATAGCACAAAGCCAGCCAGCGTTCAATAAACTGCCGCTTGCTGTTCGCTCCGTTCCGGTAACAGGTAAACATCCATGCAATAACCGTAATACGGACTCTGTTCGTTTCGCAAATGGAGTTTTACCCTCCTATTCCTTTACACCCAATATTTTCATCAATTCGTCTTTTTGATTTTGAACACAGCTTTCTACAGCTTTCATGATTTCATCCTCGGATATGCCCGGCGGGAACATCTCTCTTGGCACTCTGTGGCCAAACATCGCAGCATATTTTTGTTCTGATTCAAATTTCTTATCATCAAAGCCATTGATATCTTCATCAATTAGTTTACGCATAAAATATAATGTTTTATCTTCCATAATAAGTCCTTTCCTGCGCAGAAAACTTTTGACATATTATCTTATTTTCTAACATACTGTCCAACATTTCAACTGCTGAAGGAACAGTTTTGCAAAAATCTCTTTTTCCATCCCTCAATAATCCATCAAAAAAGGTGAAAGCAAGCCGCTCAAATTCTTTATCGGTCATGTTCTGTAACTTTCTGATTATCCTATGGGCTAATGCCTCCAAATACGGGTCATTGAGATACGGCAAGGTTCTCTATATCCTCTATGCCCCCACTCCTGTTCGCTCCACTATGGAAGTTACCGGGCAGATGCCAGATGCCATCTTCCCATCCTTTGCTGCCTCGCCTTGGAAATCTGAATGCCAAGGCTGTCTATCTCCTGCTGTAACTCCTTATACCTGCCGCCTTTGAAGATGCCCGTACATATAATTGATTATCTCTCACAGAATATAGGTTTCTAAATATACTACCTTTTTTTCGCTGTTTCAGATCTGTTAAAATGAATAGTTTAAGGGGGCACCAAACTGGCCCCCTCCCCCGTCCATAAAAAGAAAGCAAACATATACAATATCTCTTCATATACAGAACAACCAGTATTTCTTTTATTCTTTAATCCCCTGACAAAATGATATAAACTACTCTCCAGCCACGAAACTGGGGCTTCTCTATGGCTAGGTGCGTTCTTTACTTCCTTACCCTGACTTTCCGGAATTGTTATACAATACTCTCTATTCTCCTGATCCTGTTTTCTCTCCTGCTGTTTTTCAGCTTCTCTGTTTTGCTCTTTTATAGTATCAAAGCTGATATGCTCCACCTGGCACATCTCCTGTTCTTCTCCATCCTCTTTCGTTTTTGCAATCTCTCCAGACGGTTCCATTCCTGCATGTTTATCACAATCAAAATCCTGTCCGCCATCCGGTGTCGGCTTTCTTTCCAACAAAACAAGCGTATACAGGTTGCTGGTCTGCCCTTTATTCTTCTCCCTGAAACGGGCATCCTTTTTGATATATCCGGCATCCAGCAGTTCATGCAGGGCACGCTTCACGGTAGAGACCGAAATATGCAGCTGCTCCGCCATAGTAGGAATGGCCGGAAAGCAGGTCAGCTCCTTATTGGAGCGGTCAATCAGATAGATCAACACCGATAATGCACGGCTTTTCAGCGTGCTTGCATATGCCTGTTTTTTCAGTTCCGCCTGTTTTGTCATCATTCCAAATTCCTCCTGCCCGAAATCTCTTCTATCAATATGAAAGAGCCATGCCGGTATCTTCCTTCCCCTGCATGGCTCCCCTTTTGCTTTCTGTTACAGTAAAATCAGTTGGTTTCGATTCCCCGTTCCTCTCAAAACCACGCGCTGACATTTTTTCAACCCGCGATATATCTTGCAATCAAATTCCTATACTGTTTCCCATTACAGTCACTGTCCGTCAGTTCCGGCTGGTACTCCGAAAACATCACTCCGTGGTAATCGTTCTGCAAAGCCTCGGCCAGATCGTCCTTCATTCCCTCTGCCACAAAGGGACAGAGCAGGTACGCATGGATGCCCGCAAGGGATGCCTGCAGGCGGACGGTGAAACCTAACTCATAAGGCTTCGTGCCACATACCAGCAATTTAATATCTGCCCTTTCCAGCAATTCCCGTTTCTCTGCAAGGTTGCTCCCCAGGTCGTACACCACAAAATTCACGTCCTCCTGTGGCTCTGTACTCCGGTAATGTACCCCTTCAAACTGCCAGCCGCCCTCTTCTGCCTCCATCTCATACCCACGGGCCAGAGCCGCCAGATGTCCGCCCGCATGGGCCTCCACATAGCACACGGACGCACCCACACGGGCCAGCCATGCACTTAGTCCCATGGCTACGGTGGTAGTTCCAATCCTGGACTGGGAACCAATCACGGCCACCACCACATTCCTACAGTCAAACCGGTAATGCTCCTGTCCTCCCGCTCTGGCCGGCCTTTCCTTTGCCGCATACCTTGTCATGCCCTGGTCGCACAGGCACTCCCTGATCTCCTGCTGGATCTCCCCAATCTCCGTATCACACACGATATTCCCCACACCGCTGTCAAGCAACGCCCGGAACAGCGGGTCAGCCTGTGTAAGCCCCTCGCAGATTACCGTCACCCTTGCGGAATACATGGTGAGAAATTCCTCAATAGCCTGTGCAAATTCCTCGTCCGTGTCCCCAAAAGCGGGGCGGTCAAGCACCACATCCGTAAAGTGAGCGAAACTCCGCATATCATAGACCACGAACTGTTTCAGTACAAAATTCCCCACCATCTTCTTAACGGGCATCTCGCTATCCGGCTCATAAAAGCCGGTAAAATCCAGCAGATTGGTATGCTGGGTGGATGATAAATATAAAATCATATCCTTCTGCCTCCTGTTATCTACCGATTGCCCAGTAAGGGCCGCCGGAACCTGCCGCCTTGTTAGATTCGTCCATAATGATAGATAAGTCCCATTCCTGTTCGCTCCTGCCATAGCTTGCCGGGTCTGCCACCAGAATCTTCCCCTCACTGGTCACACCCCGCAGGACAATGAAATGTCCGCCTCTTGTGAAGTGGCCTTTGCTCATGATCACTACCACCAGCTTTCCGGAAGAGAGTGCGTCCACGATCCCCTGGGCATCCAAGTTCTTCTCACAGGACAAACCGTAGGCCGTTGCCGCTGCCGGAATCAGGCTGTGATAGGAACCGTTGCCCTCACAGCGATGTCCGTTTGCCACAGACCACTGGGCCAACTCCACCGGGTCATGAGCCTCCCCGGTCAGGGTGGATGTCACAATCGCCATGGATGTGGGGCCGCACCCTCCCTGGCCGATGGTGCTGGACGTGCCGTACATCACATCCGCCCACCGTTCGTCCATCTGGTTGTAATACATCACCTCCATGCCGACATCCGTAAACACCACGCCCTCATAGGACTGGCCGCTGCCGCTGACATAATCCGCATCATAGATTCCTATGTTCTGGTTATATCCGTATTCCTGCTGGAAGGATTCGATAGCCGCAACCTCACTGTCCCCCAGCGCCCACTCCACAAACATGGAAATGGGACTTGTCAGCAGATGGACGATAAAAGCTATCAAAAGCAGCAGAAACAGCACAGGCGACAATATGGCGATAAGCAGACGCTTCCGCGCCTGCTTATCCGCCGCTGCCTGAACTGCCAGCTGGGCCAGTATCTTTGCCGTTACCGGGTCAACTGCCATTTTACCGCCCTCCTGCCCTGCCCATATAGAGCATCTTGTATTCCGGGATCTCGAAGCTGATATGCAGCCTCTTGGCACCCACCATAAACAGAGCATGTCCCCGTTTCCTGGCCAGCAACAGTTCCTGCTCCGCTTCTGTCAGATCGTAAAGGTCTGCCGTCTCTTTCAGATTCTTGCCATCCGTCCCCATCAGCACTTTATAGCAGGGGATATCAAGGAGCGCCTGCCCGTACTGCTTGATGCTCTCGCTTAAGAAGTCCACAATGCTGTGGGAAATGATAGCCAATGCGCCCTCATACTTCCTGGCCCGCTTCATCACATTCCTGAGATACACAAGGGACTGGGGGACTTTCTGGTCAATCATCAGATACGCCTCATCACAGATTAAGAGCACCCTCTCCTCCCGGTTCCGGCTCATCTGTTCCCAGCACCAGGTGAGGATATTGAAATACTGCGTCCGTTTGATATGGTCGCTGGTCTCCTGCAGGGCATTGGTGTCCAGCACAATGATGGAACCGCTGCCGTTATCTGTGCCTGTGCCATCTTTGATGCTGCTCTTCCCATTCCAGATAAAGCTGTCCGAACCCTCTGCTATATCATACAGAAGTAATGCCAGATCCGCATACACCTGGCGGTCGGTCTCTTCTTCCGCCTTTTTCTGTACCAGCTGATAAAGGTCAGAGAACACAGGGAAGTCCTCTGCTCCCAAAAGGGTAATGTCCGTTTCCCAGACAATGCCAAAATTCCGGTACAGTTCAATCAGACATTTTTTCAGCACCGCCCGCTGCATATCCGTGATGGACGGGATATAGAGGTTAAAAAAAATTTCCAGGTTCTTCATATGCAAAGCCAGGTCATTCATCCCATACCCCTCATCCCGGTACAGGCGGTCTGCCTCCTTCTCCTGCTCGTCATCACGGGGCGAAGGACGTACCTGCAGGGGATTTATCACCCCTGCGGAACCGCCCACGGCGTTAATCCAGTCCCCGTTAAGGTTGAAGCATAAGTCCTTATATTCGGATTCCGGATCTACTACAAGGATTTTTGTACCCTTCATAAACTCGGACAGAATGATATGTTTGATGGCTGTGGATTTCCCCACACCGGAATTTCCCATAATGACAAAGTTGCTGTTGGTGCGGTCTCCGCCCCGACGCCAGGTATCCACGATCACCAGGCCGCCACTGGTATCCTGGGCAAAGTAGTACCCCTCCCCGTCATTGAACCCGCTGCTGGCAAAAGGAAAGCCGCCTACAAAAGTGGAGATCGGTACAATCTTTTGCAGGATGCTCTCAATCTTGGCATTGGTGGGGAAGGACGGGGAAATGTGACGGAAGCTCTCTTTCTGCAGGTTGGGGATCACCCGCATTTTGCACTTCATGACGCTCACCATGCTCTCCGCACGGCGGCACACTTTTTTGAAAGTTTTTTCGTCCTTGGCTATGGGCATGACCGACACGCTCATCAGCCCCACCGTCTCTCCTTCCCGGTCAATCTGCATAATAATCTTTTCCCCATCATCGGCAGCCTTTTCCGCCCGCTGTCTGGATAAGGGATCTTTGGCTCCCTCCGCCATCCCTCTCTGCTGCACCACGCTCCGGGAAATGGCATTGATCAAAGTGGCATTATCCACCGGCCTCCATCCAATGGATACGATGGTAGACGGAATATTGGTGATACGGGACAGCCACTCCACCTCCACCTTCTGGGGATAGCGGATAAGCCCGTACACCTTTCCCATATTTTCTCCCAGGTCAAGGCTGTTCTTGGAAAATCCCAGCCCTACCGGGGTGATAACGTTCAGCAGGGCATTGTTCCTGATTTCCTGCTCCTGCGCATTTTCTCGTTTCAGCATAAAGTTCCTCCTGCTCTATATTCGTAAATACACTCCTTTGACGTTTTCTCTCCTGCCTTTAATACTCTAAAGTTGGGATGGCTGCGGAAAACTCCGTATCTTCCAGATGGGTATAGGACGGGTTGTGGACCAGGTTTAAAAGCCGCACAATCTCTTTCTCACCCAATACATCGCAGGGAATGCCGCACCCGGAAAACTTCTCCGAAAACAACGCCGCCCGCTTTAACAGTTCTTTCTCTGCTCCTTCCTCCGCCCGCTCCCAGAGAGAAACATAAAACTGCCGTTCCACAATCTCCCCGGACAGAGCAAAGCCGGACATCTGTAAAATCTCCTGCCGCAGCAGCTCCTTCCTCCTGTCATCCGCTTCCTTCAGCATGGACTGCATATCCGTGATGACCGGAGAGATATCCACTGGCCGGCTCACTGCCAGAAACTTGAAGGGATACTGGATATCCGACAGTTCTGCCGTCAGCTGGCGGATCAGGCTGTTCTTCTCCGCCCTGCTGTACAGGTCAATGCTGATGGAGTGGATTCGCACAAAAGTAAGGATCAGCCCGTCCGTGGTGTAAAGGTATTTGTCCCGAATATCCCTGACATTGATAAACTCCTGGGCCGTCTGTATGGCAAGGCTCTCCCCGCCGCCTTTGTATTTCGGTTTGCTGTGTTTCAGTACAATCAGCAAAAGGCCGCCTCCCAAAAGAGTGACGGCCAGCATAATGATTGGAAAAATAAGTCCTTCCATATTCGTATCTGCTCCTGTCTGTTTTTTCAAACGTTTATAGTATCCTGGAAGAATGCCCGCACTTTGGGCATTCTTCTGTGTACAATTTAGATTTTCTTAGCGGGCGTCCCAAAGAGGTGGGCTATGCCCCCCTCTTAACCGCTTAGAAGATCTTTGCACACTATTATTGTTCCACCTCCTCCTGCCTGCTCTCCGCTTCTTCCTGTTCCAACATCTCCCAGTATCTGCGGCGCTGTTCCTCCGCCTGCGGGGAATCCAGATATTCGGAAAGCCGCATACTGGCACGGGCATCCTCCAGCTTCTCCGCAAGGCCGGTACTGTTCTGGTAGACAGCCAGAAGCTCATTAAAATCTGTGATGCCATGCTTTTCCCCATATTTAAACAGCTGTCTGACATTCTCCAACCCTTTATCAATGTCTATGGAATAACTGCCCATAGTGTGATACCAGGGGCAGTTGGGATTGTACTCCAAAATGCATTGGTTCTCCTCCACATCAAGGGTGATCCACATTTCCAGCTGGCTTCCTTTGGCATAGGCATTTTCATAGGCACCCACCTCTCCCGTCTCAATCCCTGCAAAAAACATATCCCCGTCCGGCAGGCGTTCCTCCTGATAACCTCCATCATAGTCCAGATGCTCAAAGATATGTGCAAGGCTCTGTTTTTCCTGCAGCTGTTTTTGGATCTCCATGGCCTGCCACAGCCGCAGAAGGGGAGACAGGGAGTTTGCCCCGTAATGGGCATAAAAGTGGGTTTCCTTCCCTTCTTCTTTCAGACAGTAAACCGCCCGGTTTCCCATAACACACCACCTCTACTATTTCACCGGCCGGATATGCCAGTCATCATATAAGGAACCTCTGACCGTCAGTGTATCCGTCAGGTTTATCTGCAGCATCCCCGCCGGGGTCCAGGCATCCAGTACCTCCACATAGGTGTCATACCGCCCGTTGGGATACCAGACCGGCGAAAAATGCACCGGACGTCCGTAGGTGCTGTAGGGGTTCACCTGAAATTCAAAGGTGCTGGAATAGCCGGTATTCTTTCTTTTCAGGAGCCGCCAGTATTCCCCGTAACCAAACTCCGGGAAGTAGGCCACTGCATTCTGCGCCCCGGTGATATGCCCGCTGGGGGCTGAGGAACTGACACGGGCGGAAACATCAGCGTTCAGCCCGTACCCGCTCTTCATGGCCTTTCCCGATGCGGTGGGGTTTTTGGCATCCGGCTTTGTGGAAAAGGCGGCGCTTAAAGATGCGGAATAGGGTTCCCACTCATATTCCCACCACCCATGGTCGCACCAGTATCCGTCATCCTCGCCCCTGCTGTGCCACACCCAGTGTGCGTGCCACCAGCAGTCCCACTCGCCCCAGGTGAGATAAGTCACATTCTGCTTATTTGGTGCTGCCGGAATGGAAAACCTGTCATTCCGGTCATCTGCCTGCGGGTCCGGAGGCGGGTTGTCATCCATATCCACGATCTTCGCCCGGATCTGCCCGGTGCTGGTACTGCAGTTGCTGGAAATGGTGATCGTCACTTCCCCCGGCTCGGACGGCGTGTGCCATTTCACCCAGGCAAGCTGGGAACCGTTCTCCGGGATATAAATGTTGTTGTGGGAATACGTCCTTCCGCCCACCGTAAATCTGGCCCAGGCAGGGTTGTCCGGGGTTTTCTTTCCTCCCGTGGTCAGCTGGACCGCCAGGATCACGTCCGTATCTACCCGGTATTCTTTATCGTAATCAATCACGGTCTCCGGCGCCTTCTGATAGCTGATGATACCGATCCCCAGAATGGAGATCATCTCCTGCGTAGTCCGTGCGCTTCCTGTGGGGCCAGTCCAGGCGGCAAATCCCAAATCACTCCGTTCCAAAAACAGGGCAAGGGCATGGTTCTTCATCACCACGGTGGGAAAATGGGAGCCCAGGTCTCCGCCTGTCATCTGGTTGTAAAGCCCTGCCTCCGTGGTGGTCATGGCAAAGTATAAATGCTGGTACACCAGATAAATAATGGGTTCAATAACCAGCTTGTACTTCCCCTGCTCGATATCCTCAAAAGGAATGCCTGTGTCATTCGCCACCATCACCGCTGCCGCCTCAGAACAGAAATACTGCCGGATAGCCGGGATGCTGGCTTTCCTGCTGTTGCCGGAGATAATCTGGGGAATGGGAGCCGCTGGTTTCCGGCACACATAACCGCCCACCTGCGGGGACAGCCCTGCCCCGTTCTTATAATCCGCTTTGCTCACTTTCCCAAAATGGCAGATGGTGGGGGACAGGGCGCCCACGTCCACGTTGGTATAATCCACCGGAACGCTTGCCCTCTGCCCGCTCTGGGCATCCACCACCGTAATCCGCACCCCGTCATAGCCGATATCCGGCCAGTAATAGCCGTCCTTGCCATGGTTCAGGCTGCCGCCTCCGCCGTTCACGTTGCCGCTGCCTGCGGCATAGGCCGGGACCGCAGAGGCCAGGCACATCATAAAAAGCAGCATTAGCGCTGCCATTCTTTTTATCTGTTTCATCCATCCTCTCATTCTGCCGCTGTAAGCGGCGTTTCCGTCTGCATAGGATCTCTTCCTGCACATACAAAAAGGGCATGGACCCTTTTAAGATCCATGCCTTTCTGTATCCTTTATGTATTTTAACAATCCATCTGAAGCGTTACCGATTTTTCTACTGCATCGTTCCGATCTGCTTGTTCCAGTCCCCGTCCGTGTGGGAAGCCCCCTGCTCATTGGAGCCGGAACTTTCTATGTAGCCAAACCCCGGCACATAGACCGCCCCCGCCGGATTGGTGTCCCCGCCCTGCGGCTGGTTCTCCTGGGGCTGTGTATGCTCCGGCTGGCAGCTGCCGTCCCCGTCCGGGTTCTCCACCGCTGCGGTGCTTTCTGTTTCTTCAGGCGGTGCTGTAGGCGGTACGGCATCTTTCGGAGACTGGAGCTTTCCGTCTGTACGGACCGGCTGAGTTTCTGCCGGAACCGTAATAATTTCTTCCCTGCTGGTTTCCTCTGTGGATGGTTCCTCTGTTTCCGGCTGTGTTTCAGTCTGCCCCGTTTCTGCTCCCGGCTCCCTTCCCTGCCCTGACTCCGGTTCCGTTTCTTTCTCCGTCTCCACAGTTCCGACAGTGTCAATCTCCGGGACTGTCACCGTTGTTTCCGTTTCCGGCACTTCCGGCTCCACCAAAGGCAGTTCCGCCTTTCCCAGTGTCCCCACATACCAGATAAGGCCGACAGCCAGGCACACGGCCAGAATTGACAGGATGATGATGGTAACGCGCTTCTTATTCTTATAATTTTTGTTCATAAATGGACCTCACTTTCATTTTCTGTTTTAGAATGAATGGTTCGGCCCTATTTACCCAAATCTTCTACCCGATTCCATTATAAGCGGACTCTCTCTGCGCGTCCAGGCTTTTTTGCAAAAGTTCAGCCAGACCGCAGAGAACCGGCAAATCGTGCTTGCACGAATTTGACGGCTCTCTGACGGTCTGAGGGAGCGCCCGTAAATGAGCAAAAAGAGCTGCGTAGCAGCGGAAAGCCCTAAAAGGGCGTTTTGCGAATGGGTGCGGGCTGAACACTTCCATTTCCTTAGAATTTGGGCATATAGGCCGCCTTTGTCCGCAGTTCCATGGTCAGGGGCGGAACCGCTCCCCAGCCGAAGGACATGGGGATTTCAATGGTGATCCGTGCGTCCGCCTCAAAATTTCTGGATGCACTCCCCGGCGCCAGCCCTGTATTGGCAATCTCCACCCGCAGGCCGGAGAGCCGGTATTCATAACCGTCCTCCTGTTCCTTTACATGGTAGCTGCCGTCCCTCTCTGTCCCCAGCAGGCTGTCCAGACGGTAATACACATCGTCATAGTCCAGATCCTCTACCCACTGCTCCCCGGACAGCCGGTAGCCGCCGGAATATCCCTCCCGCAGCCCCCGGTAGGTCTCGTCATAGTTGGTGGTCGCCACACTGATGACCGCCTGCTGGAGTCCGTCCCGCACTCCCTGGGCAATGATCATCAGACGGAAAAACTCCGACATGGCACAGACCAGGAACAGAAGCCCCAGGATAAGGGCGATAATGGTCGGGGTGGAATTTCCACTTTTATCTCCCACAAGCGCTTTTCCACGGGAAAACATGGTTTTACTCCTGAACCCCTTTCTCCCGCCATCCCCCTCCTTCCTCTCATGCAAAATATTCCCTGTTTGATGTTTCTTCAAGTTCCATCACCCCCGTCACTTGTAATAGACTTCCGATTTGCCGGATGCTTTCGCCCATATCTGAACAGGAAAGGAACCGAAGAAAAAGAATCCGATATCCACGGTATCTGTCAAGGTCACGGAAATATCGCCGTTCAGCTGCACCCGGCTCCCGCTGAAATAATCGCAGTCCCATTCAATCTGCGGGTTCAGGCCGGTCTGCTGGCGCATGGTACTGATGCGGGATGACACATTGGTTCCCCCTGCAATCTCCGCCTCCCGGACAATCTCCGCCGCAAAGAGGTCAAGCTGCTGTTTGGTGGTAAAGACAGGGAAAAAGCTGACAGCCAGCGCCACCACCAGCATCAGGCACAGGATGCCGATGGCGACATCTATGTAACCCTCTCCCCGTTTTGATTTCAAAATCCGCCTGAACACGTTCCCACCTCCTGTCCTCTGTCTGCCCTTCCCGGCCGTTCTGCCGGCCAGAAAAGGGGATTCTGCTTTAAAATTATTTTTGACATCTTCCACTCCTTTAAAAAATACCCGACATGGTGCCAAGGATCTGATATCCCATCACCCCCATGTACAGCAGGAGCATACAGCCCAACAGCAGGAAAGAATACCGCCGTATCTTCGGCGGCCGCTCCATTGCCAGCTTTTTCAGCCGCTGCAGTTCCAGCTGCTTCATGTCATGGCTGAGCATCCGGAAAAACGCCACACCGTCATCGCCGCGCAGGACACCTATCAATCCCCGGACTACATCAGAAAGCATGGCGCTGGATACTCTGGCCTCAAACCGGGTCAATGCCCCCTCAAAGTTCCCGGTACGCATATCCGCTACCGTGATGGCAAGCTCATTTTTCAAAGCCGCCCTTGCGTTCTTCTGATAAGTCTCCAGCATGGAAAGCACATCCCGGCTGGCCTGCAGTTCCTGGGTCAGCGTTGCCACGAACCGGGGCAGCTCGTACTCAATCTCCTCCCTCCTGGCCGTGATCTTCTTTTCCGCCTTGCCGCTCTCGGAAAAGTAGATCCCGATACCGGCGATCACAAAGGCAGGGGAGATGATGGGGACAATAAACAGGCAGGGGATGACACCCAGAAGCACCAGCCCGGCCTTTACTATGGCAAGGGAAACATACTGCTCCGCTGTCAAAGGAATCTCTGCCGATTTCAGGGTGGCAGTCAGCTTCCTCCGTTTATAATCATCCATGGGCAGCACCTTTGCCAGCTTGGAGGCCAGTTCCATCAACACGGCATCGGAATTTTTCGCCTGCTTTTTATTCTTTTTCACGGTATTTAAGACCGCCTTTGTCGCCCGGTAGGTGGGTACATGGAATACCGCCGCCAGAACCAGGTACAGCCCCATGGCGAAAAACAGGGCAAAGAAAAGTAAGATCAGATTGTGCATCCCTTCACCCCCTACCGTTTGTACTCAATGGGCCGTGTATGCCTTGCCACCGCCGCAACAGAAACAAAGATCACCCCGCCGCAGACTGCCAGCAGGATCTTCCCAAACTCCGTAAACATCAGTGTGTGATACCATTCCTGGTTGAGAAAATACATCAGTGGGATGCTGCCCAGAAGCAGCACCACCATGGTGATGTACTCCTTTACCGGCTCCATCAGCAGGAGATCCAATTCCGCAGACACCACCCGCATGTCGGACAGCTTTGCCACGATGGGCGGCAGGGTGGATTTTAAATTGTAATCGTCCTGGCAGGCGATCACGGCATCCACCCATTCATGGAACACCCCGTTGTCAATCCCCGGCTTCATCTGTTCCAGCGCCTCCTTCAAGTTGGAATTGATAAGCTTGGCCTGCAGGAGAAAGCTCCGGAACACCTCTGCCACCGGCGGGTTTAAGTAAGGCTGGTTTTCCTCTATGGCGCGGATAATGGTATTCTTTCCCCGCAGGTAGCTGGTGGTGATAATGGAAAGGGCCGTTTCCAGTTCCGTGTTGATCTGTTTTTTATGCCGCCCCGCCGTAAACTTCACATAGTAAAAGGGGAGCAGGGCAAAGCCGGCCGCCAGCACCGGCACCATGTAGGTATTCTTCATGGTGAGCGCCATGAGGACACCCACCACAAACAGGAGCATGGACAGGACGCAGAGCATGGAGAACATGCCGCTTTTTCCTGTCACCCGCAGGACTTCCTTTGTTTCCAGGAATAAAAGTTTCAGTCCCCTGGGCTGCCTGCTCTTCCGGCTCTGTTCAATCCGGCTTTTCAGGGTCTGTTTTTCCGGCTTTATAAATGCCGCCAGCCCCTCCAGAAAAGAAAAGGGCGATAACCGGAGTATAAGAAAGCACCCCGTCACCGCCAGTAAAAACGCTATCGTTACCAGTGTCGTCAATCGTTGGTTCCCTCCTTTTCGCTTTCATAATCTTTGTATCATTTTTTCTTCCATTTTAGCATTCTGTCAGAAGCTCTCCGGTTATGTTTTCAAACATCGTTTCATGCCAGCCGCGCCCTTGTTTCTGACATCAATCCCGTCAAAACATAAGAACTATCTAAACAGTAATGGCACATCCCGAATTCTTCCGCCTATCTTGCCAGCGCCTCCAGTTCCTCCACAAAATCCTCATATCCCTTATAAATGGTTTTTGTGTCAGACATCTCCTGCAGCTCCCCCACCATGTCCCGGTGGCTCTCAGGCAGGACCTCCCCGGCGATCTCTTCCAGCACATCCTCCAGATGCCCCAGGAACCCCCAGCAGCTGTCCGTTTCTTCGCCATTCTCATACAGGCGGTATCCAAAGCACTGGCCGGACAGGTAATAATCATAATCCTGCACTTCCGATAACAGCCTCTGTCTGGCTTTTTCCACATTCCCTGCCGACACATTGCCGTACTCTGCCCGGATCTCCGGGGCTGTGGCGTAAATCCATCCCACCTGCCTGGAATCCCATTCTGCGTGCTGTGCCTTCCCTATGAGGGAATCCGCTGACATCTGCAGGCCGGAGTGGTCATACAGGTTCAGGGGCAGTATCACATTTTCCACGCTGGCAATCTTCAGTAAATCGCTGTCTGACATGGCTTCGATCAGACAGTCCGCCACATCCCTGGTATTGTCCTCCAGACGGCCTTCCACAAAATCCTCCCGATACCATTTCTTAAAATAGCTGTCATAGCTTTCTATGGACCAGCCATGGGCTGACTTATCATAGGAAAGACGGATGGTATCCGATTTCCCGAAACGGGCGTGCCGGATAATGGCATACTCCGATGCCGTCCTCTTTACCAGGTTTTTCAGGAAATCATTTGGATCTTCAAAACGGTTCTCATCCCCCAGGTTATACCGCCTGTGCCAGCACATCATATGGCCGAAATTATCATAGTCCTCACGGGGGTTCAATGGCTCCGTATCATACATGACCTGCAGTAAATAGGGCTGTTTCAGTGCAACAAGGCTCAATCCCGTCACCTCCTGCCTAAATGCCGAAAAGCTGCTGCTGTGTCTTAAAGGACATGCCATTTTCCCGCAGCCGTTTCAGAAGCCCCTCTGACGGCGGTTCCACCTTTTCGTAGTGGCCGATAATCTTCGCTTTTCCATCCACAATCCGGTTATCTGTGATATTGAACCGGTACAGGGTGCGCATCCGCTGCCTGCTCTCTCCAGGGCGGGTGCTGTCCGGCAGGTACTCGCACTCGGAGATCTCCATGAGCCTGCGGCTGTTGTCCTCCAGCTTCTTCGCAAAGGCCACAATGGGGAAGGCTTTGGTGGCAAGCCCCATCAGGGTGGAATCGTCCATGTCATAGGACTGCTTGCACAGCGTCACCATCCGGTAATAGGTATCCGCGCAGGAATTGGCATGGATGGTGGTGATGACGGAATGGCCGGTGTTGGCCGCATTGATGGCCTGCATGCTCTCGGCGCCCTTCATCTCCGCCACTGCCACACAGTCCGGGTTGATGGTCAGGGTAGTCTCCAGCAGCTTCACAAGGGTGATGTTCTGCTTGGGATCATCGGAGAACCGGGTCACAAGATGGACCACGTTGTTCAGCACGTTCCCCTCTCCATCCTCTGCCGTCAGATCGAACTCCCGGCAGCCCTGCTCCAACGTGACGATGCGTTTATTGTAGGGGACCTGCCCCAGAATCCAGCTCATGAGGGTGGTCTTTCCGCTGGAAGTGGCGCCGGTGATGCACATGGATACCCCGTGGCAGTAGCAGGCAGCCAGCAGGTCCAGCATCTCCGCCGTTGCCGTCCCATAGTCCACAAACTGCTGTTTCGTCAGCTTCCGGGGATTGACGATACGGATGGATGCGGACAGTCCCTTGTCCCGGTCGATCACCCCGTCCCCCATGACGGTGATACGGATCTTATTGGAAAGATGCCCCACCACGATGGTCTGGGCGCTGTCAAAAATCATGCCGGACTTATGGAGCATCCGCCTTATTACATCAACGGCGTGCTGGGGAGAATTGAAATGCTCCTTGCAGGGCAGGATCTCCCCGTTGGAATAGGTGACTTTTACATCCTTCCACTGGTTGATGTTGATCTCCTCCACATCGTCCCGGTAGAGGTATTTTGTCAGGAAAGAAAATCCGGTCATCTCCCCGTAGATCAGATCGCACAATTCCTCCTGCTCCGTATCCTCCACTCCCAGACGGTTATTTTCCAGATATTTCTGGATATACGACTTTACAAGTTCCCGGCTCTCGTCCGGGTCGTCTTTCAGGGTAGAAGCATAATTTCTTGTGATATGCTCCTGTACTTCCTTTAAGACTTCCGGAAACGGGCGCAGGCGGATCTCTCCGCCCAGCATCCCCGCATAGCCGTGAATGTCAAATGTTTCCTGCAATCAGGTTCCCCCTTTCATTTTTTACTTTCTCCATCCGTGGCAGAATCATCTCCCTGATATAAACAGGGTTGGTCTCTGCCGCAATAAAATCCCTCCGGTTCTTCATGCAGGAAATGATTTCCGTGCCTGAACCGGCAAAGGGTATCAGTACCAGATCCCCGGGGGAACTGCTGGCCAGCACGATCCTCTCCGACAGCTTTTCCGGTTTTTGTGTCGGATGCCCGGTGGCTTCCCGGTAATTCGGCTTCACCCTTGAGCATTCCCAGACATCCCCGCAGGTTTTCCCTTTCGGATTTTTCCGCTTGTCTTTTTCTCCCCCGGCATGATAAGGGATACGGATGCTGTCATGCCTGATTTCATGTAAGGGATTGCTGTAAAACCAGAGGAATTCACTCTCATGCCGGTAAGCGGACTTTCCCGGCCGTCCCGTGGCATAATTCCAGACGATCAGGTTCCTCTTAATCCAGCCAAACTGTCCTAAGATAAATACGGAAAGTTTATCAAGCAGCTGACAGCTCCCCCAGCAGTAAAAGGCACCGGTGGGTTTCAGCACCCTGTAACACTCCGATACCCACTCCATGCACCATCCCAGGTATTCCGATTCTGTCCGGAACACAAAGTCAAACCCGCCCTTCATGCGGAAATACGGCGGATCTGCAATGACCAAATCTATACCTGCATCCGGAAGGCTTCTCAAAACTTCCATACAGTCCGCTTCGTAAACCTGATTTCTTTTTATCTCCATTCCTTTTCTCCATCAGACAATGATCCCTTTGCATCTCCTGCATCAAAACTCACCCCGGTTCTTTGCAAACGGCACTTTAAAACCTCCTTTTCCGCTCTTCTCCCTGTGCCTTTCTTTTCCCGCCATGGATGCCGCCTCCGTCCTGTCCGGTACGGCTCTCTTCACATCCGCCATCCTCTTTCCCGTCTGGCGGGCCGGCGCCACCTGGAAGTCAAACACATCCAGCAGAATCCGGTTAATTTCCGCCTGATATACGGTGCTTTCCTGGGAAAACATTGGCTCAAACAGCGCCATCTCATTGTCCTGCTGTTCCAGTTCCGCTATGTATGGCAGCATGTAGTCCACTCCCCCGTACTGTCCGGAGACGGATTCCCAGTCCTGCCCCACTTTCAGGTTCCCCATTGCTGTTACCTGCCTGTCTTTCCGGTAGCGGCTGTCTGCCAGCATGGGGGAATGGGTCTGGAACCAGGAGATGCCTTTTAAGTTAGCCGTTCCCATCTTCAGCACCCTGTCCGCCGTCTCAATGGCCACAAAGGATGCCGGATCTGCTTCAAAGATAGTGGTGCTGTCTATAATGACATAATCCGCCAGATACCGCAGGGACACAAACAGTTCCAGCGCCCTGTCCCGTGTCACCTTGGGATAGTTCATCAGGCTTTCCCCTGTCTTATACCCCAGCAGGCTGATGTATTCGCTTCCCGGTGCCGGAATGCAGGCATTCAGGATGCTGCCCTGTGTCAGCCCCGGCGCTGTCAGAAGGAATCCAAGGGAAGTGTCATGCTCCGTCCCCGCCGGGAGCAGCGCAGGGATCACAGGCGTGAACGGGTCGCACAAAACCAGGATCACGTTCTTTCTCCTGGCAGCAAGGGTGCGGGCCAGCTTCACGGCGGTAGTGGTCTTTCCGCTCCCCGGGCTCCCCATGATGGTCAGCATTTTATCCCGTTCCATATGGATACCCCCTTATCCGTTTCAGTACGCATATCAGTCAATATCTTCAATCTTTCCTGCCTCCTTATTCCTGACTTCCCGCATCATCAGCCCTGTCACTTCCGGCTGCTTCTGACTGTCCTGTTTTCTCCGTCTCTGCCCCGGCCGGTTTCTCTTCCCCATTTCCGGAACCGCTTTCCCCGCCATCTTCTTCCCCGCTGTTTTCATTATCCGCAGGATTTTCTCCTTCTGCGCCTTCCTCTCCCTCTGTTTCCTCCGCCTCTTCCGTATACAGTTCCTCCAGCACTCTGGCCTGTTCTTCCAGGAACTTCCCTGCGTTCTCACGGTTTCCACGATACACCAGAGCCGCATGGATACTCCCCTCCTGTTCCAGTTCCGCAAGGAGCCTTGCCTGCTCTGGAGTCACAAGAACAGTAATGGTAGATGCCAGTCCTGCATCGTCCTCTTCTTCCTGCATGTCACTGTCCGTTCCATCACTCAGGGTTGTGGCGATAATCTCCACATACTGCAGTTCCGCTGGGATAAGTGTTTCCCGCAGATCCCCCACGTCACTGGCGATCAGAGAAACAATATCCCCCCGTTCCAGCTTGCCGGACAGCCCCGCCGCAAAGCTCTTGATGGTGATGGACATGGCGCGGTTCGTTCCGTCCAAACCGGTAAGATACTCATTTTTCAGCTGCGGTGTGTCTGACAGCTTACCGGCAAGGATATAGTCCCCTTTGTAAAGGTCAGTGTTGGCATACCTGCCCACAACATCCTCCATCCGGTACACTACGTTAGAGGGCAGGTTATAGCCGCCCACCTCCACGCTCGTCACCATCTTTGCCGTGATCTGGTCTCCTTCCTTAATCTCTGCGTTCACCCGGACAATCTCCACCGTGGAAGTCAGGGCATCATTGAACATGGGCGTCAGCCCAAAGCAGATGGCAAGGGCCACAATAATACAGACCAGTCCCACCACAATCCTGTTTTTTAATAGATTTTTCATTTCGTTTTTATCCTCCAATCAACTTTGATACGCTCCTGAAACTGCCAGCTTATATTGACAGGATCAGGAGCGTTATTGGTTCTCTTTTCTGTTCCAGTTTTCGCTTCTTACACCAGAAATTCCATTCGGAGTTTTTCTATGAAACAGGCAGCAATACCACAAAACAGCCAAACGCCAGAAAGGGGGCCAGCGGAAGGCTGCCCTTTCCCAGGGAAGTGTCCTCTCTTCCTTTGCACATGGATGCGTTCCACAAAAGAGCCATCAAAAGCCCCCAGAACATCATCCAGAAGCCGCCGGACACCCCCAGGGCAAAGCCGCTGGCCGCCATCAGCTTCACATCCCCGCCTCCGATCTTCCCGGTTTTCAGCGCCGCAATCAAAAACGGCAGCGGAACCACCAAAAATCCCAACAGCGCAGGAACCGGCTGAAATCCAATCAGTCCCGCCATGGCAATCAGCAGATGGAAGGCATCCGGTATCTCATGGGTGGCAATATCCGCCGCCCCCGCCAGTACCAGAACATAGCACAGCAGGACACAGCGCAGCGCAGCCGGAGTAAATCCGTGGATACCTGTCATTACAGCTGTCACCGCCATACTGATACCCGCCGTCATATGCAGTTCTTCCGTTTCTTTCAGATACCAGCGCATTGCCATATCACACAGCAGTCCGGCAAACAGGGAAAACATCGTCCAGGTAAGAAACAGGTTCCATGTATCAGCGTTCCAGTCCATCTTCCTCCCTTCCGCCCCCATACCCTGCCAGATTCTCCCGTCCTCCGTCTACGATCTCCCACTCTTCCTTCTCTGCCTCTTTCCCAATCTCCTGCTCCATGTCAAAAAACTCCCGCGCCTTCTGTATCTCTTCCACCGATGCAGGCTCCCCCTGTATCCAGACTTCATAAATATGCCTTCTGGTATCCGTCAGGAATCCGTTCAGCGCCTCTACCACTCCGTTTAGCAGCAGCAAGTCCTGCTCCTGCAGGCTGTCATAGAATGCCTCCAGCGGCCGGTCATAAAACAGCATGGCCTCCACATCTGTAGGGCTTCCAGCCAGGAATCCTTCCAGGTTCCGGTATATCATGTCCATAGCCGCAATCCGCCTTGCTTCTTTCAGCAGGTTTTTATCAGAAAAATCAGCGTTCTTTAACAGCTCTTCGTATTCCTCCTCCGCCCGCTCCATCAGCAGATCCATCCGTTTTTGAAAATCCATCCTGCACCTCCTTCAGCTGTTCGATGGCGTCCCTGATATCCATGCCGTCAATCTCATTCCCCACACAGACCCAGCCGGGATGCGCCTCCCTGGCAAACAGTTCCGCACGGGGGACATCCCCCATCAGCAGTTCAATCCGCCTGCGCACCTCGTCCGGCTTTTTGCTGTGCCGCTCCACCGGCGTATCCACGATGCAGTGTACCGCCTTTGACATCCGTTTTGGGTTCCCCCTGGCGGCGATCAGGCACAGCTCCGGGTTCGCCCTCGTCCAGAACCCCAGCCCCCAGAACCATTTATCTGTCTGCTTCCGGCACCGCTTCACCCAGCAGAACCCCAGTGTCTTATAAGTAAATCCCCAGCGCCGGAGAGCCTCCAGCCCCTGCAGCAGACAGGGAAATGTCACCCATAAAAACAAGGCACAGTCCCTGGCCGCAATCCCGCCGATATCCAGTGCATAGATATCTTCTGTCTGCATGGTCCGGTAATGGTTCTCGGCACTCCGCCCCCGCCCTTTTTTGGAATAAACCTGGTAAGCCCACGGCGGGTCGATATACAGCACGTTAAACTTCATCCGCCACCCCGCTTTCCGCCAGTTTAAGGCCAATCTCATATACCACGTTGACCGTGACGGCATTCCCGGCCTGTTTGTAAAGCTGGGCATCGCTGATCCCCGCCGCCTCCGCCCGGTCAAACAGGAAGTCCTCAAATGCCTGCAGCCGCCAGCACTCCCTTGGGGTCAGCCTGCGGATGCGGCAGCACAGCAGGACTCCCATGCTCCCGCCGGTCAGCAGTGTCTGGGCGCACTGTTTCCCCACCCGTCCCCGGCTGACGGTGCTGTTGGGATAGGAGAGGTTGATTCCGTCCCCATGCACCGCTTTGGTATACCCGTCCTTTTTCGCCTCCCGGATGGCAAGCCCCTCTTCCATACAGCATAAAAGGATGCCATGCCGGTCCTGGCAGGTCAGAGTAAAGCCGGGTTCCCCCGGCTCCTTGAACCGCCGCCCGTTCTGCCGCTTCTCCATGCGGTCGGGAGTGATCACCGCCCGCACACATTCCGGGTGTCCCTTACAGATAAAAATGCCGGAAGTCTCCCCCTTGTGGTTGGTGATCCCGGCATACTGTTTTGCCATGACGCTGCGGGAAAGTTCCGTAAACTTCGGCTCCCGGCTCAGGTCAATGAAAGATGTGCAGGGCGGCATCTTCGCATGGTCAGCCATCTGCTCCGGATTAAGATTTTGCGCTTTGACCTCTCTGGCCGTAAACATCTCACTCTGTCCACTGGCATCACTGTCCGTAAATGCGCCAGCCTGCTCCCTGACATCACCGGCCGAAAATGTCCCGTCTTTTGCCCCGGTATCGCTGGCTATAAATGTCCTTTTCCGCCCCTGTTCCCCGGCGATGCCCTCTCCGCCGTCTACCGGCACGGCATACAATCCCGTCCTCCCGGCAAATCCCCCGCCGTTTGCCGTCAGGGTAATGGATGTTCCTGTGGTGTCGTAGACCCGCTTTCCCTGTTTCCCGTCCAGGAGTCTTTTAACAGGCGCAGGGTTTGCTCCGCCGAGAGGAAATATTTTTCGTCCACCTCTTCCTCCAGGATATCCAACAAGGTACACTCTTTCCCTGTGCTGGGGGACGCCGTGGTCTTTGGAATTGACAACGCACCATTCACAGTCATACCCTGCCTCCCATAACTCAAAGAGAACGGTGGTAAAATCCCCGCCTCCCTCGTTAGACACAAGATGTTTAACATTCTCAATGATAAGGTATCGGGGCTTATCTTCGGGAGCCGTGCTTTTGAGCAGACCAGTGACCGCAAAAAAGAGTCCGCTTCTCTCCCCATGGAGCCCAGCCATTCGGCCGCTGATACTAATGTCGGTACAAGGAAATCCGAAAGTCCAGATCTCAGCTTTTGGAACCTCTCCTGCTGTGAGCTGCTTAATGTCCTTTGCGTACCATTCGCCTTTACATTTCTCTCCGCATCCTGTCCCATCACAGTCCTCCCTCACCTCCTGCCTGCACATCCTGCAGCTGTTCGCGTCCGGGCCGCCTGTCCCATAAGGACAGGTTTCCAGCCCGTACATTGCCATGTAGCTTTTATTTGCGTATTTATCGATTTCGACATGCCCCACACAGGCATGCCCGCTTCTTTCGAGACCTCTGCGGAATCCTCCGATCCCGGCGAAAAGGTCAAGAAACGTCAAAGATATGCCCTCCTGTTCTCTGTTTTTAATTGCCCAGATAATTCTTCCGAGAAAAATCCCGTTGTACCTGGACGGTATACTTTACTGCCTTACCACAGCTTCATTCTCCCCATTCGTCCAGCATCCGGTAGGGATAGATCTGCTGGCTCCGGCCAAACCGCACCATGTTCCCGATCTGGTCAACCACGCTCTGGTTGTTCTGGTCTTTGGTACACATCATCACGCTGCCGAAGATCCCGGTCAGTGCCGCCACAACGGTCAATGCCACATTTCCGGACACCAGCCACAAAAGGGCTGCCACCGCCCCTCCCAGCAGGGAACCCACGGCGCTCTGCAGAAGCTCCCGCCTCCCAAAGCCGTTAAAAAGTTCATTCTGCGCCTTTACCCCCGTGGGGATATACAGGCTGATCTCATGCTCCATCTTCCGCTTTCCTCCTATGCTCCGTAGTAGAAAAATACAATCTCCCTGATCTGCCAGACGGATTCCGCAAACACATAGAACAGCACCGTATTCTTTGCCCGCTTCCGGTACTGCATCTGCTCTTCCTCCGCACCCTCCAGCCGTACCATGCAGTAGATGAACCGGAATACCGCACCCAGCCGGATAAGGGAGATGGCAGCCATGGAAATATCATCTATCGTCACCATACCGCCACCACCTTACTTTATGAGATTTTTTGCCATGCCCACCAGACGCACGGAATGGTAGACATTGTTCACCACGCCGCTGCCTCCGCCGGCCGGCACCATGAACTCGCTTAAGAACCGGGGAGTCTTAATGGCAAGCACGATACAGGCAATCCCCCAGAATACGCTCATGTTCATCATCATGCCCACCCCCAGCTTGCAGAGGGCGATCTGCACCACTACGGAAAAAGCGGACTGGAAAAACTTCATCATGTAGCTTTTAAACACTCCCTTGTCATTATCCAGAAGCCCCACACAGGCCACCGGCACGCCGATCCGCAGGATCATGATCTCCAGCCCACGCATCAGGAACTGGAAATACAGCAGAAAATAGCTGATGACAAACACAAGCCCGAAGATGGCAGTTACAATACCCCCGGAAGATACGGCGTCAACCCATGCTGTCCAGTCATAATCTGTGGATGCCCCAATGGCCGCCAGCAGTTTGTCAGTCAGATCTGTTGTAATGTTAGCCATCCACCCGTACAGCACCGGAAAAGACACCGCCACGGCAACCGCCTGGATAAACCGGGTCACAAGGTACACCGGCTCGCTGTCCGGGTCCCCGTCCGTCCACATCACATAGCACTCAAATCCTTTTTTCAGGAATTTCAGGATGATCAGCGACACCCCGAAGCCCAGCAGGATCTCAAACAGGACATCCACCATGCTGCCCCCATATGCCCCGGTCATGTACTGGTCTGCATGAAGGGTCATGGGAACAAGCGCAGAGAGCATCTCGTCAATAAATGCAACCGCTCCGTTTAAGACTGCCACGATCAGCAGCACAAGGATTACTTCCAATCCATCACCTCCCGCCCCCGGCAGAATGGTTCCTGCCGGGTATCTTTTTGTGCCTGCTCACTGGCTCTGCCGTTCAGACTGTGCTGTGTCCTCCGGCTGCCCACCGCTCCCCGGATTCCCTGCCAGCCTGCCATCCTCCGGCAGAATCCCCGTTTCCGCTGCCACCGCAGCATCCGCCTGCACCGTTTCTCCTGTCTGTGCCGTTTTCTCTTCTGCTTCAGGGCTGTCCCCATAAGCCGGGTCGTCATCCTCCGGCCTCGCATATGCCTCCAGCACACTGTCCTTGATCTGCTTGTACAACTCCGAAGTGATGGGAAAACAGATATCCCGGTACTCCCCGTCATGGATCTCCCGGCTGGGCATGAACACAGTCAGCCCCTTCTGGCAGTCTGCCACGCGCACCCCCGTCACCAGGAATTTTCCATCCAGACAGACGGTGGCAACGGCTTTCAGCCTACCCTTGTCCTCGTAGCGGGCAACAATCTTGCTCTTAACTTTCATCAAAGCCTCCTTTTTGTTGAAAATATGCCGTTCCCACCCTTAAGAGCAGGAACGGCAGCCATTGTCAGCCTTATCCCTGATAGTTGAACAGGCTGGTGATCTTCTGGGTCAGGGTAGGCAGGATGGTGTCCTTGAACAGTGTGTACAGCCCCGCCAGCAACAGCGCGCCCACCACCACGGAAATCAAAATCTTCAGCGCCGTATCCACAAAGCCCTCACCGGACTTCTGGGCGAACACCTCCACCAGCTTCGCCTTGGCCTGCATCCCCTTCACATAACTCTTTACCGCCAGATCGTTCATTTTGTCAGTCAGTCTCTTCATAGATTCATTCTCCTTTTCTTAATTGAAATTGATGGTTATATGGCAGATCCGCAGGGAATCCCTGCGGTTTTACCCGTCTTGGTACGGCTTACTGATAGTAACCGATGATGATGTTCAGCGTAGCACTCCCCAGCACCGCACCGATACAGGAAACAATGGCAACCACAATGCGGTTGTTCCACTTCTTCTGATCCATCTCGTCCGCCGCCGAGCGCCGGATGCAGAAATAGATGATCAGAAGCCCCGCCACCACAGGAGCCAGCACCATCAGCCAGGTGGTGGCATCGGCAATCAGTTTTTCTGTTCCCGTGGCGAGCTTGCTCTGGCTGATGCCGGACGCATATGCCGTGGTACTGTTTGCCAGCATAAGAAAAGCGGCCATGCCCATGGCACCCGCCGCCCGAAGCCTTACCGCTGCGTTTTTAATCTTCCTCTTCATTCTTGTCTGAACCTCCTACTGTTCTTCTATAACCTTTCACAGACGAAAACATGGAGCCGGCCTGCGCCCCGAATGTCTGTGATTTCTGCTGAGCCTCTTTCAGCTGCAGGTCTTTGGTGTAATACACCCAGATATTCCACAGAGGGATCTCCTCTGTCCTGGCCGAAAGCACCGGGCGGGCCTTTTCCCTGGCCTCCCGCACCTTTCGGTTGTGTTCCGGATCTCCCAGACCGCACATCCGGTTAAAATACCACTGGGAGAGGTCGGGCGCGTTCATCATGGCCGGGTGCGCCCTGCTGATGACGATCTGATTCGGGCGGGAGATCCGCCGTATCTCGTCTGTGGTCAGAAGTTCCCTTGCCACAAGGCTGATGCTGTGGGAGCTGCTGGGATTGACATACCGCCCGTGCTGGCTGGATAACTGATAAGCCGAAGTAGTGTATTTCCCCAGCTTGTCGCACACATCCTGCAGGGTCTCCTTATCGTCCGCCTGCAGATAGATCCAGGTCTGGCAATTGGACTTGACGATGGCCGCCGTCTCCTTATCGTATTTCTGTGTCAGCTGCTCAAAACTCTGTAAAAACAGGTTGAACCGCACGCCCCTGCCTCCGGCCACGGTCAGCTTGTTGGTGAAATCGTTCAGTTTCGTAAAATTTCCAAACTCATCTAAAACAAAGTTCACCCTGTTTTCCAGCCTGCCTCCCCGCAGGTCAGACTGGCGCACCAGCAGTTCATACAGCTGGGACACCATCAGGCTGGCGATAGGGTAATATGTGGTCTTTTCATCCGGCAGGATCAGGAACAGTGCCTGCTTCTTCCTGCCGATATCCGCTATGTTGTAATCACTCTTGTGGGTGATGGCATAGACAGAGCGGCTGGTGAACAGACGCAGAGTGGTCAGGGCGGACGTGTCGAAGCTGCCCTTGGTGCGGCTGGGAGCCACCTCCGCAATGGACATCAATGCCCGCGCCGGGTGCTTTGCCGGAAGTTTCTTCATGTACTCGCTCATGGGCGTTTTCCCTCCCACAGACTTGCTCATCTCTGCGATGAACCAGTACACGTTGGTCAGGTTCTGGTACTCCGGCCGTTTCCGGTTGTCCGCCACCACACAGAGGATGGCCGCCGCTATGGTGGACTTTTCCCCGTTCTCCCAGATCTTCTCGTTGGACGTGTTATCCCCCACCAGGATGTTGGTGATATCCCAGGCATACATCTCCGCCCGCTCCACATCATCCTCGTTAATAGCGTCTGTCACCGGCTGGAGCAGGTTGTAACGGGTGCTTTTTTCCGGATTCTTAAAGTCCAGACAGATCACCTCGTAGCCCAGCTTTTTCAGATAATCTGCTGTATAATGGTACAACTCGGCCTTGGGGTCGCTGATAACCAGGCTCTCCCCGGACAGTGCTATGGAGCAGATGGACTGGATGACCAGGCACCGGGTCTTGCCGGAGCGGGTGGCGCCGATGGTCAGGGTGTGGGTATCGTCCCCGATCAGGTACAGCTTCTCCCGATTTCCCATCTTCTCCATTCCCACCACAATGCCGCCTTTAGAGAAGAGTTTATATGAATCGGTTCCTTTGTTTCCATCCTCTGTTCCTGCTGCCTTTTCCATGGTCTCCCCTCCTGATGGTGATTTTTCTGCCTCCTTTCCGGCCTCCTGTCTGACTGTACCGGCATGAGAGACCACATACTCTACCGTTTCAAAATCTTCATCCTCCTTTGCCCTTAATGGATTTATAGGAACGGACAGGGAGATGGCGGAGCCTGCTGTTGTGTCCTCCGGCATATTCCCTGCTTTCTCCTGTCCGGTATCCTCTTCCTTATTTTTTGTGCCATTTCCCTTTTCCAGAAACGGCAGGTTATCATACCCTGTATCCAGAAGCATCCGAATCACTTCGTTATGCGGGTCAATGATCTGGGTCTCAAATACCCCGTCCCTCTCTTCCTTTTTCAGCCACCGTGACGAACCGTGCTGGTACTGCCCTGACGGAGCCGGGGTGTAGATATCCCCGGCAACCTTCACAAGCTCGCTCTGATAGGTGCGGCTGTTCTGCACCCAGAAGAGGATACAGCACAGTACCAGAAAGCCCTCAAAAGACAGGAACAAAAGTAACTGCCGACGCTCGGTAAACAGTCCCGACAGACACTGAAAGAACGGAACCAGCGTCAGCGTATCGTACCGCCTGGACATCAGCCCGTGCAGGGCCGCCGTAAAGAACAGGTTCAGAATGGTTCCCACTGCCAGCAGGATAACGCTTAAGATCAGCTTTTCTTTTTTCTTCATCGGCACAGTTCCTCTTCTTCCTCCTGCCTGTATTCGGCAATCCCGTTTACAAACTCCGGGTAGGCGTTTTTCAGCATCTCCACGGTTTCCTCCCTGGGGATGCCCAGCAATTCCGTTCTCGACACTGCCATATGGTCTTTGTCAATGGGATGGTACAGATGGACGGTATCGCTGAAACTTCCCCCTTTTCCCTCACAGCCGGGGCCATGGGTGACAATCCACAGCTGGTTACGGGCATTGCGGTATTCCGGTTTCAAACTTTCAAGCCTAAGCACCACCAACCTGTCCATATAGTTCTCTTCCCTGCTTCCCTCCCTGCAGTCCTGTCCGTTTAAAAGCGGGACTTCATCGGTGCTGACAGGATAATACTCTTTCAGTGTGGGATAGGAGACAAAATAAGTCCTGATGCCATGTTCTCCTGCAAAATCCACCTCTCCCTGCATCCCCTGGCTGATCTTCCTGCCCATCACCCACATCTCATCACATTTTTCCAGCAGAGAAAGCCCCAGTTTCAGCCCCTGTTCCCTCTGCTCCGGAATGGTGTCGTTACACCACTGACTGAAAATAATGTGGGGCGCCAGCGGAAGCAATCCGCACTCACTGACAAGTCTGCTGTATTCCACAGCATTTTTGATATTCCTGTCATAATCCCCTCTTAGGGGAGATGCAAGGTATACCATTTTCAAATAAATCTCACCTCCCATGAAAAAAGGCAGGCCGCATACCTGATGATCCAGATATACGGCCTGCCTTATTTTCCTATATTCTTTTTTATTCCATTCTCACCGTAATGACCTTCACCGGTTTCCCAATCGTTCTCGCATAATCGGCTATCTCCTTTGTACCCCTGCCCTTTCCGTCCCATACGGCAACCACCAGATCGGCCATGGCAACCATCTGTATATCCTGCTCCGAAATCTCTCCTTGTCCGTTCTGTTCACCGCTTTGTTTACCGTCCGGTTCCGCAGTCTCCACATGGATTTTATGATACCGGGCATACTGCTCTGCCACAGAGCCGATCCCCTTTTCCCGATAACAGAGAATCCTCCCGCAGTCTTTGGGGATATAAGGGGAGAGGTCAAACGCAGAGATGGAACGGGAGCCAATCACCAGCACACTGATCGTGGGTACTTTACAGATGATCAGCTGGTCTTTCGCACAGGACACCTCTATGGGGTTCCCGGCAGAAAGCCATAGTCCTCCAGCCATTTCCCCTCAAGACGCAGCTGGGGAACCGGGTATTTTTCCCAGCTCCCGCTCCGGTAGACACGCAGCCGCCGTTTTCCGCCCCGCTCCGCTGACCGGTGTTTCTGCCCATCTTCCTCATCCTGTCTGCCTTTTTCACGTTCTGTTTCTTCCTTATGACGGGTTACTTCTTCGGGCTGTTTCTTTTTCGTGGAAAATTCTTTTTCGATGGATTTTCCTCTCTCTTTGGAATATCCCCCTTTTATGGAGTTGTCTTTCTCCATGGAATTGTCTTTTTTCATGGGATCGCTACCGGATATCATAGTCGATCTGTTCGCCAAATTCTTCCTCCATTTCCTCTGGCCTTTCCTCTTCCACGGACCGGCTCTCCGGTTCCTCCCTGTCCCTTGCCGCCTCCAGCTGCACCGCAAGGAAAAGCTCCGCAGGAGCGTCCGCCTCCGGTATCTGTTCCTCCTTCGGCACACAGGCATTGTACAGCTGTCTGTAGGCAGGGAAATTCTGGTTCAGGGTGGCATACAGGCTGTCCTCGGAAATAACCAGCGCCGATACTTCGTCAAATACACTTTTCAGTTCATTCAGCATGACGGCACTGGATGCGGTGTCGTAAAACAGGTAATCTCCATGCCTGCACCCGCATTCCGCCGCCATGGGCGACATAAAGTTGTCCGCCACTGCCTCATGGACGGCAAATTTCAGGCTCTCCCTATCCTGGGTCATGTAAATGCCGTTCCGAACATGGAGCATGTCATCCACCTGTCCGGCAGGTGTTTCCACCGGCGGCGCACATTCCCCGAAGTAATCTGTCAGGGACAGCTTTCCGTCCCTCCGGATCTCCTCCATCTGCTTCATCACGACAGCCTCCATCCGCCTGCACAGCGCCATGCGCCGCTGCAGCACCTCATACACGGGAATGTCTTTTTTGCCCTCGTCAAAACAGAGCCAGTCCCCGTCCTCCCGCCCCATTGCGGCTGCCTTCTCTGAAAGGATGTCCTTCACGGCGTTTTTCCGTACCATGACACCCTCCCTCTCAATGCCCTGCCCGTCCACGGCCACGATCATGTAGACGTTCAGCGCGATCTCCACGCAGGTATTGATGGTTCCCCAGATGGATTCCCCCTGTGGCGGCTGGTGCATAACATCACTCTCCTCTCTTTTTCGCTTAATCTGCTGTCACTTAGCTGTCAACTGACTGTATAATAGTTACAAAGAATACCATAAAATATATCTGATGACAAGTAAGTGGAGGATATATCTTATGGCTACAAACAAACGGGTATTTACCCTCAGACTGGAAGATGAGGTTTTTGACAAGATCGGGGCGCTTTCCACCGCACAGCACCGCTCCATGACGAACTATATCGAATATGTCCTGTTGAAACATATCAGAGAAGTGGAGCAGGCAGAAGGCGAGATCCGGCCGCCTGTCCCCAAAGACCATGACTGACAGCCCTTCCGCTCCGGCGGCGGGGCTGTTTTCTCGTCCCGTTCTTCCATGATACAATAATATATCTGTATTTTCAACCATTTTGTTTGTATTATCTTTTGTTTGGCTATCACCCATAATATGAATCAGTAGGCAGGCCAACAGGTCTGAAGTCTGATTCTGACAGACAAGAAAGGGTGACAGCCATGATCGATATTCCAAACCGGTTCCGAAAGCTGCGGACCGACAAAGGGTTCAGCGTATACCGTCTTTCCAAAGAATCCGATGTGTCCGAAAATTATATCCACAAGATTGAACGAGGCGAAAACCAGCCTTCCGTCTACATACTGGAGAAGCTCCTCTCCTGCCTCGGCGCCACACTCCCCGAATTTCTGAATGGGGATGCCGAAGTGATGTACCCATCCGATTTTGAGCGGGAACTTCTGGAAAACGTCCGTGTCCTGCCGGAAGAAAAAGCTCAGGCACTGCTCCAGATGGCAAAACTCCTGAAAAACTGACCGTTCTGCCATAACAGGCTTTTTCTGGCCTGGCAGGGCGGCGCTATACATATCCAGTACCCAAAGTACCGCTCCACGGCACTTTCCTACCGTTCCCTCACATTTTCAAGTGGCGAAAACAACTTCATGAAATCAAATGTCCTGTCCTTTTTCCCCAGCTCCGGCACAATATCTTCAATCCGTTCCACCAGCGCCGCCACGGATTCCATTCCATTTTGATCCAGTTCCTGATCTTCCGTCCGTAACTTCACAAGCCCTGCATGGAGGATTTTAAGCTCTGTTTCCGTGAACAGCTTTTTCTCGTCCACCAGCCCGCTCCGCAGGGCAAAGTCCTCGAATGCCGCCTCCTTGTTATAAAAATACTGTCTCTGGATAGGAGCGCCTCCATGCTCCATATCCTTCCGATAAGTAGACAATACATAATCAAAGATGGGGTGCTGCTTGCAAACCAGAACCACGCCATTATGCTCGTTGATCTTCACCAAACCACTTTTATCCTGGGTGGCTGCCGCTTCATCATATGGCCGGTCTGAGCAGATGCCGCAGCCGATGGCCGCAGACTTTGCCAGTGCCTGCAGCCGTTCCATCAGCTTTTCCTCCACGTCTGTAAAAGGATTTTTGATAATGGCATCCTGCCTTCCGTAAAAGGCGATCTGCCGGTTCTTGTGGTAAATGTCCGCCACATAATCCGGTGAGGACGGCGGTCGGATGGAAAAACCCTTTTTCTCCAGTATTTCAAAAAATGCCTGGTAAAATTCCGTCTTGCTTTTCATTTACATCTCCTCTCTGCTGATTATATTTAGAGTGTCACCTGGAAAAGCCAGAATATTTACGGCATTTACTACAGCATGTTATCCGGCATCCGTTCATACTCCAGCCTAATGCTCATACCCCTTATCCTGATATTTCAGATACAATTCTTTTCTGGCTTCCTTAGACAGTTCCCCCTGCCATGCTTTTTCAAAATCATCATATTGACGGCAGTTGGTATCCACCAGGGAAGAGAGCATGTCAAGCATCTCCAATACCATCTGCTCCACATAATATTTCTTCCGTCCCTCCCGATACTCTGCCGCCCTGCCCTCGTCATCCAGGCGGTTTAAAGTTTTTACCATCCCCAGAATCCGATTGGCAATGATCTTGTCCGCCTCGGCCTCAAACTTCTTCCTCTGAGATGACAGGTATTCCTCACTGCCCCCGTACAGATGCACCATCTTCATCTTACTCTCCACATAATCCTCCCGCAGCTTTTTCAGCTCCGGTACCTGGGCAAGCAGATATGCCGTAAGCGCATCCACCTGTTTTTTCAGCTCTTCCGGCAACAGCTGGTAGGCAATCCTGCCCTTTGGGGGAAGTGCGGATTTCAGGCGGAACACTTTGTCAGCGGTCTCGTTCAATGTACTATCGGAAAAATCAAAATCTTCCGCCAGCTCTGCATCCAGATCGTATTCCTCCCGGAGCTTCCGGTATCTCTTATTTCCCAACAGGCGGATATGGCGCTCGAAGTCATCCACCAGGCTGTTGCTGATCTTCCGCAGGTCAGCCGCCGCCCTGGTCTTTTCCTCCCCATAAGCCCTTATCCGGTCCGCAAAGGTGTCCTTTATCATCTGCCGGCGGATGTTGTTCGGGACAGATGGATGAGTAAATGGGTTTTTAATCTTAGCCTTTTCATCGGAATCATCCCAGAATACCACATGGAGATGGGGATGGCTTTTCTCCCGGTGCAGGGCTGCCGCCCACTGGAAATGTTCCCGCCGGATGCCGTTCTTCTCCGCAATGGTGCGGATATGGTTCTCAATATACCTCTCCCACGCTTTTTTGTCCGTCAGTAACAGTTCCTTTGCCGTGTCCTCCCCAAAGGAAACCACGCTGCGGTACATGGTGACATGCCGCCGGGAGTTCTGATAGACCAGCCGTGCCACGTCCTTCCAGTCCTGAAACTCCGTCATGGATGTCCCCGGCTTCAGGCAGCCGAACAGACCATGGTTCATACCCTCATTCTTTGCTACCCTGGGCCGGGTGGCAATATAGCGCACATGGGCATAATTCTTACTGGCTGTGTTTTTGTAGTTGGGGTTCTGGAACCTCTGCTTATATACCAACAGGGAAATATACCCTCACCTCCTCTACCTCTCCCATTCCTCTTCGTATTGCCAACTGTCATCCGTCCCTTCGGATTCTTCCTCTTCCTCCATCCGGCAGACGTGTTTATAATTCTCCATGGTGGTGCGGTAGCGCTCCGTTTCTTCCTCCAGATACCTAAGCCCCGTAGCTGTACTGGGTGCTGTCGATTCATATGTTCTGTAAAAAAGGTAATGGTCACAATCCGGGTCATCTTTTGGGGACAGCATATCCAGAAATTCATCATAGCCAAACGGACATGCCCTGTTAATCTCCTGGCATACCCTGTTTAAGTCCAGGAACAGATCCGTACATTCCATTTGTGACAGCACCATCTCCCCAACAGATTCCTGCGCCTCCAGCTTTACATGGATATTTCCTGTGCCGAAAACCGGCAGAGACGAAGCCTGCCATGTAATGCCGATACTGGATAAATCTTCCTGCAGTTCATACAGCCTGCAGGGCAGCTCCACCACCAGGATATTCCCCCGATGCTCCAATACTGCTGTTATCATCTGTGCCCCCTTTACCGTTCCATTTCCATGTCCTCGTCCGGCTCCCCAAACATTTCAAAACCTGTCTCTCCATTCTGCTCCCCCAGCCCCATTCCCATATCATCGGACGATCCCTCCAGCATCTCCGTGTACATCTGTTCCATCCTGCTGTGCAGCCGCTGTGTCCGTTGATACGGCCTGCTGTCCAGAAGCAGTTTCGGCTCCCCGTTCTCTGCGTCCCGTATCTGCACTTTCACCTCACCGGACGCAATCCAGATGGCATTACAGACCTGTTCCATATAAGGATATCCCATGCGGGAAATATCAAAAGGCGTCACCTTACACTTCCCCGTCCACTTAAACAGGTTATGAGCGATCTCCACCACCTGCAGGCTGGTCTCGTCAAAACCCCGCATAGCGCGTTTCAGGCCGTCAAACCCGATACCCATAGCGTTTACATGCTTCTTTGCCACATCAAATATCCCATGCTCGCAGGAGAGCAGATAAAAGGCCGCATGGTAAGAGGAATCCAGCGTCTTTCCCTCCGTCCGTGCGGCCAGCTCCTTATAACGTTGTGCCTGATCCATGGCTCCCTCCTATCTCTCCATTTCCTCTTCCATGCTTTCTGTCATTTTCCCATGTCCGGCAGAAGCCATTTCCATGTTACCGGCCAGCTCCCTGGTTTCCTCCGGGGACAAAGCCAGAGAAATCTTCTGCTCTTTTCCGTCATAAAAATACACCTGATTTGACAGAACTTCCTGGGGCGCTACTTCATTCTGGTTAATCTCCATCACCATGCTCTGCAGTTCCTTTGCATCCATACCGTTCCCTTCTTTCATAAGCAACACTTCATGGATACTGCTGGGCAGGATATAAAAGCTGGACTGAGCAGCCTCTGCGATGGACTGCAGAAGCCCCGGATACAATATGACGGCCGCTCCATTGTTTTTTTGCGGATTTGACAGGATATACAGTCCTTCCTCACGGAATACCTCTCCCGGTTCCAGAGGTTCCTCACCTTCAAAAAGCATAGACATCATGCTGTTGATCTGTGCAGGAGCCTGATCTACCGTGTTTTTCAAAGCAGTCTCATACAGGGAATCCAGATCTGTATCCCATTTTTCCATAACTGCGTCTGTTATCAGCGCACTGGCACACTCTCTCCCCTGGTTATAAAACATGACACGGAACACTGCCAGAAGATCCGTGCCTTCAATTTCTTTTTTGGGGCAGTGCCGCAGGCTCTCCTGGTTTGTTTCTCTGTTCACCACCTGGATCCGGATGTTGCTCCTGACAGAATCATAATCTTTTACAGCGTCTGCCATGGCTTCTATCTGTGACAGTTCCGCCTGTGCCTCCAGATACTCCTCCGCAAGTGTTTTAAATATGGTCTGTTCTGAAACCCATTCCGGAAATTCTGCGTAATATCGTTCCAGATACACCGTGGCGGCCACCGTCTGGCCATCCTTTCTTATGGCCATTCCCACTTTGTCCTGATCATTATTTTTCTGTACATGGACGATATCCACCATTGCGCCCTGGTATTCCTCTGGCAGATAGTCAAGAATCCCGTCCTTTATTTTCTGCTGAAATTTTTCAAAACCTGTCATATCTTCTCTTTCCCTTTCCTGTTCATTTTCATCAGCCTTATTTCCCATGGATTCCATCCACTCAATGACTGTAATCTGTTCCTTAATACTGCCAATAATGTCCCTGCCCAGGGATTCCCTCCATTCCGCCTCCACCTCCCCATCTTCCGAAATCCAGAAAAACCCGCACTCTCCATCGTCTATCTTTAATGCCTGCTCCGGTGAGAAGTAAAACGTGTGGTGGAAATCTGCCGCCTGTGCCTCCTGCAGGGTATGGGGCTCTTCAATCCTTCCATCCACCAGGCTGACGCTGCCGCTCCAGAAGATGCGGCCCTGGTACAGCCCCATCTTTCTACCTGCCCCGGTCATAATTTATCCGCAATCCGGCGCAGGTTGCCGCTGTCCGACAGAAAGCTGTTAATCTGGAAGTCCTTCTTTTGCATATAGTCCACCCCCAGAGCCACCGCCTCCGACAGCATCTGATCGAACTGTTCCTCCGTCCCCTCATGGGCCACGTTCATCAGCACCTTGACCAGCAGGAAAAAGGCCGCCGCATCCACCTTGCCGGATTTCATGTGCATCTTTGCAATACGGTTGGCCTGCTGTTCCACCACCGCCTTAATGTCCTCAATGTGATAGACCGCCTGCACCTCCTGCCTGATGATGCCTGCGATCAGGTCGATATCCTGACTATACCCCTCCACGGCCAGCCCTTTCTCAATATAGCGCCGGATCTGTTCATTCCGGGAGATATGCTCCCTGTCCGCCATCCTGTCAATCTGGCTGCACATCTCTTTTGTCAGATAGACCGAAGTGATGATGCGGTCGTCCCGCTTTGCCATAGCTTCCCTCCTCGTATGTGAATTATTTTGTGTCCTGCCCGCACTTCCCAGTACATTCCCTTTTTTCCAGTCCTGCGGTATCATATCCCTGTATCCCGGAACCAGATACTGCCGGGACACAGAAAGGAAAAAACTATGCGGAAAAAAGAAGCAAAAGAAGAACTGGAACGTATCATAGCCGTATTCAAAGATTACATCCATGCCAGTACACATCTGGATATCGTATGGTCAGAGAAAGCCGGATATCTCTATCTTGACCTCACTCCTTCTGAAACAGGCCTTGACCCGGATGCCTATCTCATAGAGACCGGTGAGGAACTGTTTGAAAAGCTGTTCTCTGAAATCTCCCTGGATGTTTTTGAACTGACCGGAAATGAGGACGGCCTGCCAAACGCCAATCCTCTGGAGATTGCCGAACTTAAACGGCGCCTGGAACCATTCCTTTTAAAGCTGCCGGAGTACCGGCCTCTGGCCGAACAGCTAATGTCCTCCAAAAACAATACCTGAACCTGTAGCGGGCGGCAGATATCCACTGCCGCCTGCCCCCTGCCTTCTATCTTCTCTTTAATCAATTTTTAACAGCACCGTTTGATGTTTAACAAGGGTACAGGCTTTGCCTGTACGGTGTTTCCCCGGTTTGTTTCACAAACCTATTCCTGCCTTAACTCCAAAATCTCCGATTTTGAGCGTATGTCCCCACCGCTGGCGGCGGGGCAGAGGTCGCTCCGCTCCCGAAAAGCGAAAAAAGGAAGTACCATGGTCTCCCCACGATACTTCCACTGAAATCTTTTCGCTGTTTTGTTTTACCGCTCCCATCCCTGCAGGTTCTCCCGCCCATGCTCTGCTTCCTGCTCCGGCAAAGGGGTAAATTCAATACCATCAATACAGTTCTCATACAGAAACTGTTTGATCTCTGTCATGTCATTGGATTCATAAAACCGTATCAACAGCCCCGTAAAAGCTGGCTGCAGTTCAATGGGGACGGATATGATGCCGCACCCGTTTGAAATCATCACATGGTTGCCTGCCAGCATGGATGTCCTTTTGCTGCCATCCAGAAACATCTGCTTCCGCACAAGGTAGAGCATCATGGTCAGCGCCCGGTCTGTCGGGTTCTCTATCTGTCCTATTTCCGCCATTTCCTCTTTGATCTGGGATTCTATGGGCATATCCGGCTTCCACGTTGTACCAACCATGCTCACTGCCACGTTCCGCAGATACCCCGCCCGGTTAATCAGGCTGTTTCCGCCCACGCACTGGTTCACCTTACAGACAAAGGGATAATCAGCAGGCTCGTCCAACTTATCCAGCACAAACTGCCATGCGTGTTTCAGATTATTCACCGCCACAATATCGGATACCTTCACCCCATGGACGCCCATACCATTATAGATGGCCTCTGTGTCCGGGTAGGTCACAGGCAGCCCCTCCAGCCTTGCGCTCTTCCAGATATAGTCCACGATATTCCGTCTGACAACAAAGAGCGTCTCTTCCCTTGTCATATGATATCTTGCTTCCAAATCTGACTTTCTCCATAAATTTTGATATTCAGAAATACCTCTTATCTGGGGTAGATATTTCTGCCAAATTCATACGCTTCCTGCAAATGTGCTGTCTTGTCAATCTGCGGCCTGCCATTGGTATCCCCGCATCCACCGGCAAGCACCATGCCCCTGTCATGAAAGCCGATGTAATTGACAAGTGCAAACTGATAATACGATACCGCCTGCTCAAACGTCCAGAAAAAATCATCCGCTGATGTCATCAGCAGGGCGCAGTCCTTTATGGGGTACTTCTCATACCTGCCAAGCGGCGGGTTGGGATCTTCCTCTGCAATACAGTAAAACCGTTCGATAAATGCCTTTATTCTGGCAGATACCGTCCAGAAGTACAGAGGGGAAGCAAACACAATACAGTCTGCATCCTTGATCTTCGGCACAAGGTCATTAAAAGCGTCTTTCTGGATGCAGGGTTTCCCATACCGGCAGGCATTACAACCCAGGCAGCCCTTGACCTCATTCTTTAAAAGCGAGAGCACTTCTACGGAATGTCCGCTTTCTTCTGCCCCGGCCACAAAGCTGTTGACAAGCTGAGCAGTGTTTCCCTTTGCCCTGCCGCCGCCCTGTATCACAAGTATCTTCTTCATCCGCATTTCCTCCGGTTTCTGATTATCTGCCCTTAAGTATAGCACAGATCCGGACCTGCACAAAGTATGCTTTGGAAATATTTCTTCAAATATCCCTCAATACCGTTCCAAAAGGTCGCTGATCTCCCTGCACACCCTCTCCCCGTGGGCAAGGGCAAGTACCACAAACACAGAAATCCCCACAACTGCCAGAACTCCAATCAAAACCACTTTCATACACATCTCCGTTCTACCGCTCCCACTCATCTTCCTGCAGTTCCATCCTGTCCTCCGGACGACCGCAGGGATAGACAAACGGCGGTACATCATCAACTTTTCTCGCCTCCTTTAAAATACTGGAGATCACGGCGGCATCCGTCAGACGGAACTCTTCATCCGCTTTTCCAGAGTTATATTCCTCGGCATAGAACACCATGAGGTAGTCCAGATCTACAATCTTAGAATCCATGCCGTTCTGTACGGCCTCCTCAAAACTCATGCCGTAATACCGCTCCACTTCGGACTTATCGCCGCCGCAGCCATGGAGGATCAACCCCTCCAGCAGTTTCCGGATCTCCATCTGTTTCCGCTCTTCCAGCTGGCACACATAAACCGGCCTCATATGCCTCCTTTCCGACATCAGGGATATGCCGCTTCCAACTCCTCCGCTTCAGCTCTCTCAGGGCCGTCCCTGCTCCTGGCTGACATTTCCCGGAATGTGAGTAAATCTTCATTAAAGTCCTTTGTCTGCGGGGTCTGGATAAACACTTTATATCCCGCCTTTGCAAAAGCCTCCGCTGACTGGTTCGCCTGTATCTGCCCATGGTTGCGGGGCTGCCCGTTTGCATCCTTCCCGTCCACGTCATTGTCATAGCAGAATACAATCTCCCGGATCTCCGGGTGGCTCTTCAAATAGCGGGAAAGGGCCTTATCCGACAGGCATCCCTCCGCCACCCGGTGATCCTCCCGCCAGTCGATGCCGTACAGCTTGCACAGGGTCGCATGGCTCATGGCGTCAATGGGTGCCTCAAACTCATACACCCGGTCAGAGCGCCCCTCCATGCAGAAGCCGTAAGTCTTGTCGGAGTTCTCCATATCCTGCCGGAACTTCCTGTCACTGCTGGGAGAACGGAGCGCACAATACCGGGGCTTTCCTTCCCCGTCATAGCCTACAAAAGCACAGTTCCGGAAGGTATACCCATTTTTCTGTGTGACTGCCTGATAGATTTTGTTCTGGTTGATCATGGCATACACGATCTCACTGTCAATGCCACGGGTGCGGGTCAGATAAGCGATGGTTCGGTTAAAATCCTTATCTTTCGGCGGCAGCACCAGTTCCCCTCTGGGCTTCTTCTCCACCGGTGTCACATAATGTTCTGTCTGCTCGTAGGCGCGGCAGCCCAGGATCATCTCCACCGCACTTTTGAAGTCTGCAGCCCCCAGGTATTCCTGGGCAAACTGGATAATGTTCCCGCTCTTCTCCCCGGCAAACTGGTAATACCCCCGCCCGTGCCGGAACAGGTAGAGACCACCGCTGTGCTTCACATGGACCGTATTCCGGTCGCCTTTCTCCACCTCAAAGCCGTGGCTGACAGCGAAATCTATGATATTGGTGTCAAAGACCTGCTTCATCTGCTCTTCCGTAAAAGGCATGGGACGCCGCCTCATGGCTGTTTGTCTGTCCATAACCGTCACCTCCCTGTAACCAGAAAAAGCGCCGGCAAAATGGTTTCTCATCCATCTCGCCAGCGCCCTGCACTGAGTTGTTATTCTGTTTTATTTTTCTGTTACATCTGCCGTTATTTCAGCTTCATTCCATCTTTGAAAGCGTTCCCCACCTTTTCGCCCAATTTCAGGTATGCGTTGTTCACCGGGTCAAACACAATGGGTTCCAGCTTTGCCGGATCAATCTTCCCGTTTTCGTCCAGGATCTTTTCATCCGCCGAAACATTGACAATCTCGCCCACCAGCCTGCAGGTCTCCTCATCGTAGCTTATCAGCCTGCACTCCACTGACATGGGAAGTTCCACAATAATGGGAGCGTCCACATGTTCCGCCTTTTCCGTATGGAACCCTGCCTTTGCCAGCTTGTTTGGCACCTTGTTTGCGGACTCAATCCCAACATAATCGCACTCTGCCACATGGGCCGCATCCGCCATGCTCACCGTAAAAGCGCCACGAGCCAGGATATTTGCCACTGTCTTATGCTCTGCGGAAAGACACATGGAAATCTGGGTGTCATCACTGATGCCTCCCCATGCGGCGTTCATGGCGTCCGGCGTCCCGTCCTCCCCATAGGTTGCAATGATAAATACCGGCTGCGGATACGTCCACGGCTTCGCTCCAAAATTCTTCCTCATCGGTTATCCTCCTTTGCTCCAAAGCGTTCTTTCAGGCCAGAAAGCGTATCCACATCCGCCATATCCTCTTCCGTCAAAAGCGGATACCCCTTCTCTGCCCGCAGTTTATTCCCTTCTTCCAAGATAGCCGCCTTGACAAAGCTGTCAAAACGCTCCATCAATTCTTCATCTGTCTCTTTCCGCTTTTCCTCTGCCATCCTGCATTTACCTCCCGGCTCTTATTTCCGGCAGGCTTTCCTGTTCCGGTTATGCAACAGGCCATATTGAAAGCCTTACCTGCACCAAAACACCTGTCGGATAATTCCAGTATAACAGACCGGCTGCCTTTCTTCAATGCCTCCGCCTTTTTCACCGCTCCATTTCTTCTGTTTCCCCTGACAGCACTTCCTTTCCTGCCTCTTTCTCCGCCTGCGGCTCCGGCAGCCGGTGGAACCGGTCCTCGCCCGGCACAAGAGCCAGGGACCTGCCGTTCTCCCAGATCATATGCAGCTGTCCCGCATCGTCCACAGACTTCACAATCCCTTTCAGTCCGGGCGGCATACCCTGCTCGTTCATGTAATCCAATTCTATCCGAGAACCTGCGGGATACCGCTTCCGTATCGCTGCAACCTCCGCCTGCGTTTTCCATCCTGCCATAACTGCCTACCTTTCCATATCCCCGTCCTCCGTATAATCCAGGAGATTTTCTGACACTTCCTCCCGGCTGCACGGCACAAATACATGGTTCCGAAAATCCGCCAGAATCTCCTTCAGCGCATCCGGCAGGCGCTCCTTATCCACATGGATATCATCCGTGAGGGTTGCCGTGTAACCATAATCATAGGTTCCGTAGGTCTCTTTCAAGAACCGGCGCACTGCATCCGGCATTTCCTCTTCACGGGGATTGATACAGCCGTACTTTGTCAGATAATCCGTCCCCCAGTGTTCCCTGGATGAAGATAAATCCAGTTCCAGAAGGGCAACACAGATATTGCCGCTCTTCCTGGACTGCAGCACTCCCGGCAGAAGGACAAAGTCCTCTTCCAGCGTGTCATAGTCAAAAGTTTCCGTGCCGTACACTTCCATCACACCCTGGTGGAGAGCGTTCAGAACACTTTTGGCATATGCCTTTTCCTCTGTCTGGTAATCTTCCTGGAGACGTGCGTAATTGATCCGGTTCAGCACATTCCGGTTGATATAATCCACATAGAAATTCATTTTATAATCGTTCATCGTTCCCCCTTTTCTGTCCCTGCAGTCCAAAACTGTTTTTCCTCCTGCACCGGATTTCATTGATAACCGTCAGGATATTCCGAAACCTCCCTGCCGCTGTTCTACCGGATAACATCTCCCGGCAGTGCTTCCTGCTCTTTGGCCGGTGCCTCCCTCTGCCCTTCCCCCGGAAGGAAACACTCCGCCTTATGGATAATACCGTCCAGCAGCCTGCTCCCCTCCGGCTCGTTCTCCATGCCGGCCTGCAGTGCAAGGGAATAAATCTTCCTCATTTCCTCTTCATTAAAAAGCGGGATTGCATCCTGTTTGAAGTACCGCAGGAGATCCTTCTCCCCTGCCTCCATGCCAAACAGCTTCCCATGGGAAAGCGCCTGCTGGTAAGCCTCCCTGTCATGGACCAGCTCCCTGGAACCGTCCGGATTCAGGATATAGCACTCCAGCCCCTGCATGACCGCCCGCTCCGCATCCATGGGGCCGGTCAACGACATATCCCCTGCAGTATAGCCGTAGTCATGGAGCCTGTCATGCTCCAGACGCTTCACATAATCGTCCACCTCCGTCACATCCACCGCGTCCCAGAACATCTTATAAGTACCTGCTATATCCTGGAACAGCTGGTATTCATCTTCCACCAGATACCGCCTCCGTTCCATCGTCCCGTACCGGTCTGTGATGGCCTGCCAGTTCTGCTCATACTCCTGCCATCCGAATGTGCGGCAGCTGTTGGGGTTCTTAAACACCACCTCCACCTCTGCAGGGTCGTGGGAATGGGTACAGAGATAGTCCAGATGCTTCTGATAATCGATCTCCAGTATGTCCCCCATCACCCGGTCGTCCTTCATGCCCTGCACCTCCACCCAGAATGCCTTCACCTGCTCGTCCCGGCATCCTCCGTAAAAGAACCAGGTATTGTGCGGGCTGGTCTGCCGGATATGCACGCTCCGCTCCGGAAAGCACCAGGTGCCGCCCTTCCTGCTCATCCAGAGAAAATGCCGGGATGCGTTCCTGTCGCCCGCAGCCTCCAAAAGCATCTCCCGGTCATACTTGAAATCCGTCTGGAAAAAGCTGGTATTGTGTTCCATGATCTTCTGCAGGGTTTCCAGCACGTCCACGTTCTGGAAACAGGCATTGGGCCGGAAGTGGTATCCCTGTCTCTGCAGGCTTTCCCGAAATTCCGCCAGCATCTCTTCCCTTGTCCCCTCCATGGATGCCCCGTTATACTGGTTCCTTTTTGGAAAATCTGAACCCATGTCTTTTGTCCGGACACACAGCCCGCCACGGCTGTCCGGCAGGATAAAATTCATCCGTCCGTTTTCCATACCTTCCCTAAACGGAATTCCCTCAAACACGCTCCGCAGATCATTGTACCCTGTCCCCTCCAGCTGCCGGATCTCCTGGATCTCCTCACGGGGCAGGTACAGCTTCCGCAGATGATACTTATTCGTTTCCAGTTTTGCAAGGGCATAAATCTCACTGCGCTCCATCTTCATCCCCCTCTCCTTGTTTCGTTTTTTTAGTGTCCTCCAGACAGTAGGGAACCCCGATAAAATCCAGCACCCTGCCGCAGCCCAGACGGTTGATGCAGTAGTCATACTGCTTCGGGTGGGTCTGCTGCATCCGCTGGAACCGGTTGGGTTCCTCTTCCAGATGGACCCCGAACATACAGTACATGCACCCCGATCTGGATACCCCGCTGGTCTTTAATATCCGGCTTCCGTCCTTCTTTTCCGCCTCCTCGATTTCCCCGTAAACAGGGCTGTAGGGAATCCCGGTTCTTTTCAGGTATTCCAAAATATCCTGTTCCAACCAGAACGCCATGGGCTGGCTTAAAGGACGCTTCCGTTCAAACCCGTTGCATCCGTACTGGAGCCACTTCTGTGTCCGCAAGCGGCTCTCCTGGGCCATCAGCCCCACAATCCCATGCCTGCCGGTCTGATGCTCAAACCGGTAAATAGGCGCTTTCTTCATATGATAACAGCATCTGGCTGATATCTTGAATGGCGCCTCCAGTAAATACCGGTAATTCTCACAATTATATACGGACTTGCTGCCGTCCGGCGCCAGCAGCGTCCCGTTCAGCCTCTCAATCCTTGTGGCCTGCCCCTTCCGCGCACCATCCACGCAGTCCGCTATCTCCTTGGAGATGACCGGATACCCATATTTCTCTATAATCTGCGGGAACGGGTATCTGGGCCGCAGCCAGTTCACGTTCTCTTTCGTCTTTACAAACTCCCGAAGCTCCGGGTATTCCAGCCCCGTATCCACGAACACCGCCGGGATATCGGAGTATACCCTGCGGGCAATGTCAAGGAGCACAGTCGAATCCTTTCCGCCAGAAAAACTGACGAAAACCTGTCCTCCAAACCGTAAGTACCATTCCAGAATCCGGGTCTGCGTCACCTGTATCTTCCGTTCCAGGCTCCATCCCTGCATGGCTTTCAAGTCCTCTCTGGTATGTCTCAACCGCCAAATACCTGCCTTTCACAAGAAACCGTTGTCTACACCTGCTTTCGCTTCCTGTGAAATCCTGCTTACCTTTTTGGCTCCTGCAGTGTTTGGCCTGTTTTCGCTCTCCTGAATCTCCTTTCTATCGTTCCATGCTGTTTTCTTCTTCCTGTTCGTATCTTTTGATTTTTACCTGCTCAAATTTCTGGCTTTTAATGTTGGTAAACCACTGCACCATAAACCCTTTCAAATCCCTTACCATTGCGGGGGATGCATCCGCCGTCTCATAATACACTCCGATGCCGTCCTGAAGAAAAGAGACGGGGTGGATGGATTTGTTTTCCCGGTCGATGGTAAAGGTGATCTCCGGGTCACGCATGGAATCCCCGTTCTGGTCATAATAATGGGCAATGCTGTATTCCTCCCCTCCAATGGCCTCCACCACCAGATCCTCATACCCCTTTGCCTGCAGCTTCATATAATAGGCTTCTCCATCCAGGATTGGAGCCGCAAACAGGCGGAGCTTCCGGTAAATCCTCTGCTCCAGTGTGGGCGGTTCCTTTCTGTCTCCCTGCCCGCTCCCCTCCCCGTTTTCCTCTGCGGCCATCACGTCCTCCCCGTCCTCCTTAAATTCCAGTGCAAGATCAAGCTGCACCTTTTTCTTCTGCAGTTCCAGCAGCCTTTCCTCATCCGGGAAGGGTTTCCCGCACTGTTCCTTTGCCGCCGCAAGCTGCTGTTTCAGGCTGGCAAGCTCCTCCCTGTCATATTTGTCATCCGACACGATGCGGTCTGCAAGATGCTCAATGCGGGTGATGTTCCCCAGTTCGGAATCACCGTAATCGGTGCTGTAGCTCCCCTTCCCACACAGCCGGATCTTCATCCCGCCCATGTCTGGCTTTGTCAGCCGGATGGTAAGCCCTGCATAGCTGCCAACATCAAGGAAGGAACCCGCCTCCATCTTCATAACCCTGCGGCCACACACCATCAGGTGTTCCGCCGCCTTTGTGCGCTCGTCATGGATACGCCCGTCAATCACCATGCGAAAGTCTTCCGTCTTATTGGCCTGATACGTCCGGATATCCTCGTCCCTGACCGCTATCTCGTTCTCCTTCCGGGCAATCCGGACCGGATAGTGGCGGCTGGCCTGCTCCTGCAGCTGGGCCTGCTGGCTCTGCCAGGAAGATTTCAGCACCGTCAGCCGGTTGATCTCGTTGTCCGTCTCCATCTTCTCCTTCACCCTTGGGTCAGAGGTCGCCAGCGCCTTGAACTCTGCATACTGCAGCACAGTCTCGTCTAAATCCTCGCAGGTTCTAAGCGGGGAGCGGCCGGTCATGATCTGGCTGATGTACCGCTGTTTCTGCTCCAAAATCTGCCAGAGGTAGCTGTCAAAGGTATTCTCCGTGATGTAATTGAAGATGGAGACCTCCCTGTTTTCGTTGCCCTGCCTTAAAATCCGCCCGTTCCTTTGGGTCAGATCGGCCGGGCGCCACGGCACATCCAGGTGGTGCAACGCAATGAGTTTCTCCTGCACGTTCATGCCGGTTCCCATCTTCTCCGTACTGCCCATCAAAATGCGGATTTCCCCTTTCCTCACCTTTTCAAAAAGCTGTTCCCGCTGTACGTCCGTCTTTGCGTCATGAATAAAGGTGATTTCCTCCGCTCTAACTCCCTGTGCAATCAGTGCTGTCTTTGCTGCCTCATAAAAGTTGAAACTGCCGTCATATTTCGGTGTCCCCTGGTCACAGAAGATTAGCTGTGTCAGCCTGTCCGCTGCTGTCTCCTGATAAATTTTCGCCACCTTTCCGGCGCACAGGTTCAGCTTGGTGCCGGGGTCGTCCGGTATCTCCGGGTCGATGGCCCTGGGGTCTATGGAGAGCAGTCTGGCCTCATGGGTCAGCTTCAGGAAATTGTCCTGGCTGCTGTCCACCACGCCGTTCCGGATGGCCTCCGCCCGCTCTGCCAGCTCCATGACGATCCGTTTCTGGTCGGGAGTGCAGACCGATTTGATGACCTGTGGGCTGCCGGTTTTCAGCTCCGGTGTGGGCAGTTCCAGCATGTCCGCCGTCCGGATATCCGCAATCATGGAAAACATGCCCATCAGTTCCGGCAGGTTGTGGAACTGGGAGAACCGGTTCTTCATCTGGTAGCCGTTGCCCTCCGGCCGGATCTCCAAAGAAGATGTAACCCGCCCGAAAGTCCCTGCCCAGGCGTCAAACATCAGAAGCCCCCGCCTCTCCAGCTCCTTCGGCTGCAGGGTTTTCTGCATCACATATAATTCCGACATGGAGTTGCTCACGGGAGTCCCGGTCAGATAGATGACACCCTTTCCCCCGCTGATCTCATTGATATACTGGCATTTCTGGTGCATGTCCATGGCCCGCTGGCTGCTCTGGCCGCTGATGCCCGCCACGTTGCGCATCTTGGTATAGGAAAAATTATTCTTGTAGGCATGGGCCTCGTCCACAATCAGGGCATCCACACCCAGTTCCTCAAAATTGATCACATCATCCTTCTTCTCCGCCTTGAACAGCTGGTCGTACCTAAACTGCAGGTTCTTCCGGAAGATCTGCATCTGCTTTAAGGACCAGTTCTTTCCGTCCCTGGCCTTCTGCTCGTCAATGGCCCTTGTCACCTCGTTCAGTTCAGTCTCCATGGCCGCCAGCTGTCTCTCCCTGGACAGCCCGATCAGTTCAAAGCTGGAATGGGCCATGATGATGCAGTCATACTCCCCGGTGGCGATCCGGCTCACAAAACGGCGGCGGTTCTGTTTCTGGAAATCCTTCTTTTCCGCCACTAAAATGTTGGCGTTTGGGTACAGCTCCATATAGGCATCGGACCACTGGCCTACCAGATGGTTCGGCACGGCGATCAGAGGCTTTGCCACCTTCCCCAGCCGCTTTAATTCATGGGCCAGCACAATGGCGGCATAGGTCTTTCCCGCCCCTACCTCGTGGGCCATCAGAAGATTCCCGTCCCCGTACAGTCCGTGGGCTATCACATCCAGCTGGTGGGGCCGCAGCCGGATATCCTCCGATAAGTCCGGCAGAACCAGGTCAGAGCCGTCATAGGTGCGGGGGCGGATGTTATTGAACCGGTCGTTGTACAGCTTTGTCAGCCTTGCCGCCCGCTCCGGCTCCGCAAAGAGCCACCGCTCGAACTCCGCCTTGATCTGCGCCTGCTTCTCCCTGGCAAGGATGGTCTCCTTTCTGTTCAGCACATATTTCACCTTATCCTCGCCGGTATCCGGGTCTGTATATTCCACCCGGTCTTTTACCTCCACGAACCGCAGGTTCAGGGATGCCTCCAGGATCTCATAAGCATTCATCCGTTCTGTGCCATAGACCTGGCAGGCGGTGACGGAGCCTCTTTCGTTCCCTTTGTTTGCAATGAAGTAAACGCCGCTGTATCGGGAAAATTCCAGTTCCGTGGCATACCTCCCGTATCTGCTCCCCTCCTGGGTTTTGAACACTTCATACATAAACTCCTGGTAAGTCTCCAACGGTATCCAGGGTGCCCCCAGAGAGAAACTGATCTCCTGGGCTGTCAGCGGCACAGGCTGTACCGTCCGCAGGGCCTCCACGTTCCGGGAGAACCTCTCCGGCTCTTCTTCCGCTTTGATGACCGCCTCCGCCAGCTTGTCCTTTACATAGCCGCTTAAGTATTCCCCGGCAGTCTGCCATCCGGCATAAGGGTTCCCCGCATACAGTACCGGGTCCTGGTAGATCTGTTCCCCCAGTTCTTCTATGATTTCATCCTTTGTTGCCCTGCCGCCGTCCGGCTTCCGGTACAGCTGCGCCATATAGTCCAGGTCAAGCCTGCCCTTTACGTTCAGGGAGACCTTCAATGCCTCTTCTGCGGATTCCACCACGGCGGGCATGGCCTTTGGCCGGATGGTGGCCTTGTAAAATATGGCGGTCTTTTCATAACGGACATCTTTTTGTCCGTTTTCCCTTGTCCCGTCTTTCTTCTTCCTCTCGATGGAGCGCAGGAGCGGCGCGTTGGCATCCCTGGAGAATGCCGTCACATTGGCATAGGCATTGATATAGCCGTACTCCTTCACAAAGCGGTCATAAATCCGGTTCAGCCCTCCGATATGCTCCTGCAGGGCTGCTTCATATTCCACTGCAGGCCGGCTTTCCTGTTCCTGGTTCTGGAAATCTATGAGCCTGCGTACCGCCTGTGTGATCTCCACAAGCCCTTTGATGCGCTCCGCCTTCCTTCCTGTAATATCCTGCTCATACATCCGGGAATGCTCCCGGTAATACAGTTTCCCATCCGCCAGAGCATAGGAAAAGTTGCGTACTGCCGGGTCTGAGGGGATGGATTTTATTTCGGGAGCGCCCTCCGCCTGCGGTATATCTCCCTGCTGTTCCGGCTCCTCGTAGGTTCCTTCCAGATAACTGACGGCACGTTCCAGCCGCTCGTCCAGGTCGTCTCCCGGCATGGGATGGCAGGCCGTGCTTTTCTCATTGCCATACACACTCTCATCAAACACCATCTTCCCCAGCACCATCTCCGGGTGGTCGATAAACCAGGTATTCATGGGGATGCCCTCTGCATTCTGCTCCACCGACAGCCACGGGCTGTTGGTTTCATCCGGCACGATCTCCCGTTCCCGCTTTTTTAGGAACAGGATGTCCGTGGTGGCCTTCGTCCCCGCCACCTGTCTGAACGCATTGCCCGGCAGGCGGATGGCTCCCAGAAGCTCCGCCCGCTGTGCCAGGTATCTCCGGCTGCCGGAATTTGCCTTGTCCAGGGTATATTTGGACGTGATAACCGCCACAATTCCACCTGGACGTGTCTTGTCCAGGGATTTTGCCAGGAAATAATCATGGATGCGGAAGTTATAGCGGTTGTATCTGGGGTCGTCCACCTTGATGGAATTGAAGGGGATGTTGCCGATGACCACATCAAAGAACTGGTCCGGGTGGCTGGTATGCTCGAAGCCTGTGACCTGGATATCCGCGCCGGGATAAAGGTGCTTTGCGATATGCCCGGAAATGGGTTCAATCTCCACGCCGTACAGCCGGGAGTCCGCCATGCTTTCCGGCAGGACGGAAAAAAAGTTCCCGGTCGCCATGGCAGGGTCTAAGATATTTCCTCCGTGGAAGCCGAACTTCTCCAGCGCGTCATAGATATGCCGGATCACTCCCTGCTCCGTGTAGTATGCGGTAAGGGTGCTTTCCTGCGCGGCCTGAAATTCCTCTTCCGTGAGAAGCTGCCGAATTTCCTCATACTGTGACTCCCATCCGCTCTTTCCCGGCGTCAGGGCATTTGCCAGGCCGCCCCAGCCTACATATTTCGCAAGGATGACCTGTTCCTCTGCGGTTGCCTTCCGTCCCTGCTCTTCCAGTTCCTTTAAAAGCCGGATGGCCGCCACGTTGTTCTGGAACTTCGTTTTGGGGCCGCCGTCATACAGGTGATGCTCTTCTAAGTAGCGGTAGTTAAGACTGTGGAACCCCTGCTGGCCGGAATCCTTCTGGATGATGCGGTTATCCGTTCCCTCTTCCTGCACGGCCTCTGCAGGTGTCTGCACATGCAAAATCTCCGGTTCACCCACCGCAGGTATGGTATTTTGGGCTGTCCCTGTTGTCTGGGATGCTGCCTCTCCGTCAGAACGGCCATCCTCCACTGTCTGGCAGCCCTCAATCTCTGTGGCCGGAACCCGTTCCCGGATCTTAAACCCATTCAGGTTCTCTAACTGGCTGATATCCCCAATCTCCACCGTCCTGTTATCATAGAGATACTGCAGGATCTCATAAACCCTGCCATTGTAGGAAATCCTCTCACCCTCCTGGAAGGGGCGGAGCTGCTCCGGCACTTTATCTGTATCCAGCAGGGCATCCTGGCCGGAACCGGTATTGTCCTCATAACCGGATTCCATCCCCATGTCAAAGAGGGAAAGCTGTCTGTCCGGCGCTTCTTCCGGCATCCCCGTCTCCTCCGGGGCATAATGCATCTCTTCCTCATGTTCCAGTTCCGCTTCCTCTTCTTCACTCAGATAGGCATCCTGGCGGATCAGCTCCATGATGCGCCTCTCCACTTTCTCCCAGGTCATCTTCTCCCTGATTTCCACGCCGTCATGGGAGTATTCAATCTTATATCCTGTGCTGTTATAATCCACGCTGTAATGGCCGCCGTTCGCCAGCTTTGACCCACGGCCTCCCATCCCATACACCCTTTTCAGTGCCGCAATGCGCTCCCTGGCGGAAAGGTAAGAGGTCATTACCCGGTAAATCTGCAGTTTATCGTTATAGTAGCCTATGCCGCCTTTCGCCAAGAAATAGTCTATGACCTCCTGCCTGTCCGGCGGTTTTGGCGTATTGGGATTTACATAGGTGCCGCTGGCAATCAGGGGGGCGATATGGACCGCTACATGCTCCCAGGACAGGTTAATCTCTATGGTTCCCGTCGGCTCATATGCCCGGATATGCATCCCGTCCCACAAGGTCTTCGCCCTGATCTGTATCCCGTCCGCTTCCAGTTCCATGCTGCCGGTAAAATAGGCCTCCTTTACAAATGCTTCCCTCTGCCCTTTATCCGGATGGCCGGCGAAATATTCCTGGATGGACTTCTGCAGGTACAGGGAGCAGGACTGGTCACGCAGGACTGCATGGATATAGCGCAGCTCTGTCTCGGTCGGTTCATGATCCTCTGCCTCCGCCGGTTTGTTCCCATCGGCTATTCCCTGCTCCATTTCCGGCTGTTCCTGCCCCTGGAGGTTTCTCTCCTGTTCCTCCACTGCATCATCCGCATAAGGGACGGCTTCACTGTCCCTGCGGCTTTCCTCCAGCTCCTCTTTTTCGTCCGGGATTGCAAAATCATCCAGTTCTTCTTCCTCTATGCTGAACGGATAAGTGCCCTCCAGGATAAGGGCATCGATCCGCTTTGACAGTTCCAGATACGGATAAAAATAATCGCCTCCATCCGCCTGAAACACAATCCCCTCGCTCTGCCCTAAAATATGCACCTGATAACCGCCGTCCTGGATGGTGTAATCCTCGTCCATTTCCCCGTAGATCAGTTTCAGGGCATCTGCCTTTTTCTCCTGGCTGTTGCCCCTCTGGAAAAAACCGCAGATTTCAGAATGCCATACCCTTGCGTCCGGAACCAGGTCGTCCGCACATAAAACCATATCCAGAAGTTCAGAGACTTCCTCCTCTTCCAGCAGGCCGGAGGAATAGGACGGTGTTTCCGCCTTTGTTTCCCCGGATCTTTCAGGATTTCCGTTCTCCGCAGGATTTGCTTTTTCCGGCATTTCTGCTGCTCTCTCTGCCGTACCTGTTTCTGGCTGTGATGCCTCTCCCAGTTTCTGCTCCGGAAGGATTTTATTTTCCGGAACCGGTGCCTCTTCTGATTCCTTTTCGGGTGCTGTTTCCGGCGCTGCTTTTTCACCCTGCGGCTGTATGGAACCTGTTCCCTGCCCCGGCTGCCTGACAGTTTCCGGTCTTTCTTCCGGAATCTCCCCCGTATCTGTGCGGGATACCTGTAGGGTTTCCTGTGACCTTGGCGGCACAACGAAAAAACCGCCCACAGACGGCTTGGAACCATCTGCAGGCGGTTTTATAGTTTGAGGGGAAGATGGGGATGCGGGTGTTACCTGGCTTTCAGCACCACCTCGTCCATCACGGTCTCTTCCGCCTCTTTCGTTATCATGTTCATGTGTCCGGCTCTCTCCATGGTGTCCTCCGTCTCCGGCATGGGGCGGGCGGCCAGCAGTTCCTGTATCAGCGCCTCTTTCCTCTGCTCTGCCTCCTGGTCTACCTGCAGGATCACCTCGTTGATCCTGCCCTGTGCCACCAGCTTCGACAGCCTGTGGGGATGCTTCTCCATCATGTACGATTTCCACCGGCTCCCGAACCGTCCCACCGGCGTCCGGTCGGTCTGCGGGTTCTCCGACACTCTGATCTCGGGATACAGCATCCCGTCCTCTCCCTGTCTGTATGTAAAGTTCATCAATGGCTCTGTTCTCATAGATTTTGCTCCTTTCGATTTTGATGTTCTGGATTTCCCTGTAAATCTCATTCAGAATGGGCCTTGCGATGGAGACCGTGCAGCTCCCCAGCGCCATGAAAAGCTGGAGCGTGTTATAGTTACTGATATTCTCAAAGCTGTCGTCCCCAAACATCTCTGTGGAGATTCCGCACTTGGAAAATACGGTGTAGGCCACGCTCTCCATTACCAGCCCCGTGAACTCCGCCTTCACCGCATCCTCCGGCATCCCATGGAGAGGGCTTTCCTCGTCCCTTACCCTGAAACTTTCCATGTAGGGTGAAAGCCAGTCCCTCACCCGTCTGCCCACCAGATGGTACAGGCAGGCGTCCATGCTCCGTGTGGGAGTGTTATATTTTTCATGGAACCGCATGATAATACTGGGGCGATACTGTTCCTCCAGTTCCCACAGGTACTTCTGCAGGTTCCGGTAGGACTGGACGCTGCCGTTGGTATCCATGAAATCAAAGAGGTATTTGATGCTGGCATTGGGGTTTACCATGTCGATGACCGCAATGCTCCTGGCGCCCCGGTTGATGCTGCGCCCCACCCGTTTGTCATGCCACTCGTCAAAGGTTCCCAGCTGGGTGGCGTCCGGCTTCTGCGCGTAGATCAGCACCGCATTGTCAAAGGAACGCTTGTAGAACCGTGCGGCACAGGACAGCAGGCCTTTCCACTCTGCCGGTGTTTTTGTGTACTCCTGTACGGACGCTCTGTAAAGGTCTGCTAAACTGGTCGCTCTGCTCAAGCTGTTCCCCTCCTTCTTTCATTCATGTTACACATATCCCTCCGGCACATAAGCCCTGTGGCAATATCCGGCTGTTTATTCATCTGGATATCGCTCCCCCTGTTCTCCAGGGATATGCAGGTTTTCAAAGTACAGTGCCAACGCCCGGTCTATGGTGTCCTCGATTTCTTTGGCGCTCTGGCCTGCTGTGAAGTATTTGGTGATCACTGCCGGTTTCACCTTAAAGGGCTGCGGCTTACTGGTTTTTGGTTTTCGTGTTTTCTCGCCGGAAAGTATCTGCACGGCGGTTGTGTCATTCAGTTTTCCAGTTTCATAATAGCTGCGGAGAAGCTCTGCCTTTTTCATATCCACCTTGTAGTTGTCGCTCTCCATCAGTTCCGCTATCTGACGCTGCCGGTCCCCATCCCCGATAAAGGACAGGTCATATGCGGCAAGGAATGGGATTTCACCAGTATCCACACGCATAAGCAGCGGCTCAATCAATGTCGCAATCTTTATGTAACGTCCAACTTTTGATGCCGACAGGCCATATTCCTGCCCAACTTTCTCCCGGCTTTCCAACTTCTGTTCAACTTGAACAGAAGTTGGGTTTCCCCTGGATTCATGCGGGTTTAAGAGCATTTCTATCTCATCTAAAAGGTCATTTCTCCTGCCCTGTGACTTCAATGCCTCGTAGTGCTGGGCAAGGCAGTATGCCCTCTCGGAATGGCTCATATCCCCGAAAGAACGCTGCCGGAGATTGGTCTCCGTCACGATCAGCACGGCTTCGTCATAAGTCAGGTTTTCCTTTATGATGACCGGGCCTTTGGACAATCCTGCAAGCATGGCGGCATTATGGCGGTTGTGGCCGCTCAAAATGATATATTTCCCATCCCCGTCATGCCAGAGGATGATGGGGAGCAGGACGCCGAACTGCCGGATGCTCTCCACCATGTCGGCAAGCTGCTGTCCCTCGTACAGCTTGAATTTATGGTTGGGGAACGGCTCCATCCGGGCAAAATCCATTTCCAGGATTCCTGCCGGTTCCTGAACCTCCCCCTGTACAGATGCCACAGCCGAAGTGTCTATAACCGCTTTTTCCTGCTCTGCGTCAAAATGCAGCATATCGCTGAAATCTTCCAGGTTGACTCTTGGCTTACCCAACTGCCTGCACCTCCCTCTGCTCATTTTCCAGAAGCTCGTCCGCAAATCTCTCATAGGCCAGCGCCGCCGGATTGTTCGGCATGAACTCACAGATGGTCTTGTGGTAAAGCACCGCCTCCGCCACCTTGATGGAGCGGGGGATATGGGTCTTGAAGATCGGCACCGCTCCTGCAAAGCCCTGTTCAATCAGCTGCCTGACCTGAACCGACACGATGGTATTGGGAGAATCCATGGTAATAAGGATGCCCTCAATCCGCAGCCTGTGGTTGCTGTTCTTCCGGATAATCTGATAGTGCCGGAGCAGTTCCGCCAGCCCTTGCGTGGACAATAGTTCTGCCTGTGTGGGGACGATGATGCTGTCCGCACACATCATCACGTTAATCATGGGAGTTCCCATCTGGGGCATACAATCCAGGATTATGTACTGGTATCTGTCCCGGATGGTATTTACATACTGGGTCAGTATCCGCTCCCGGAAATCCACGTTGCACAGATTCCTCTCCAGCGTGAAAAGCTGGGAGTTGGACGGAATGACCTCCACGCCGCTCTCATGCTTTATCACATAGCTGTCCGGCTCCGGCAAAGGCTCGTCCTCCATAATCTTCCGCAATAACGTATTGATCGTTATTTCCAGCTTGTTGATGTTCTTTACTCCATAGATGATACTGGAATGTCCCTGTCCGTCAAAGTCAATCAGGGCTGTCTGCTTTCCTCTCTTTGCCAGCAGGTAGGCCAGCGTGGTGGCTGTGGCTGATTTTCCCACACCGCCTTTCTCGTTCATTACGGCTATAATTTTTGCCATTTGTGTTCTCCTTTCGTTTTCCTGTCCGTTTTCCAGATGTAACGGTATACCAGAACGGTAGTTTGTGGTAAGATGGGTTTGGGTAGTTTGGGTAAACAGGGTATAAAAATAGGACTTAATCGGTAAAACCCCTTAAATCAAGGTTTTCTGATTAAGTCCTATTATATCTGCATCATCAACATAGAACTGGCAGTTCAGAAAACCGTTGCGCTTTGCATAATCTTTCA
>CAJUCE010000026.1 GCA_910584865.1 uncultured Acetatifactor sp. | reverse complement strand
TGCCGTCACGATTTTCTTCTTCATGTCCGTCTCCTCCTCGTTGAGATTCTTTCTCTGGAAATCCGTTCAGGGATTTATCCACCTATAGAGTACCCCCCCGGATTTTTTGTCAATAGGAACCTCTGAAATACTGAAAGGCTCTTCATATTGCCAAAACCGGTTCCAGATTCTTAGTTTCAGTCCCATTATACCACCATCAACAGGATAGTTCAATCTTTTATGAAATATCTTTCAGGATATATATTGCATCAATTATCATCAATCTGACATATCCCTAAAAACTTCTATATAATGATGCCAAAAGGAGTTGGCAAGACAATGGACGAATTCGGAAAAGTAACTTTGAACCTGGAAAAGCTGATTCAGGAAAAAGGAATAAGCAAGACGCAATTATCATATAAGGCAGAGATAAGCCATACCCAGATTAACCGCTTCTGCAAGAACGATGTGGCCCGGATAGATTTGAATACGATAGCCAGGCTATGCCATATCCTGAAATGCAATGTGGCCGATTTGCTTATATATGAGCCTGCAGAAAATCCTGGGGTACAGACGGAAAATCAGCGTGTCAAGGGGAACGTGGAATAAATTGGCGCTTCTCTATAGCGCCGTCCTTTTTATGCCGCGAAAGCCCCTTGATACAGCGGAAACTGGTGGCAGACCATGGGGATGGGGGAATTGATAAATGCACTTTTATCAATTCCCCTTACCTATGAACTTGATTTCAGTTAGCTAACAGGCTGTCGCATAAGCTCTATTCCATGGCTTGTCGCGGAGCATATAAGCCATTTCTATATTGAGTTAGCTGTAGTTTTATTATCGTGCGCCAATAGAACGGCTGCACGTTCTTCTAGCTTGCATTATTTCCCCTTAATTATTTCCATATTTACTTTTATTTCCTTAGTTATATATAAAATTCCAATCCTGTTTTTCATGCAGTATATTTTCTCAAAACTAATCTCTATAAGATGAAATCAAGCTCAATCTCCCCCTTGCACAAAAATATTTTTAGAAGACATTCTTTTTTTTATGATTTGCACAATCGTCATTTAGAACCTATTCTTATTTTACAGTTTACACAAATTTAGCCCGTCCCCGGCTTGATTTTTTTACAGCATATGCGATTCCCTGGCTTAAATTTTTTCTCGGGGTACATTTTTTAATTTTTCCTTGTCTGGCATAATGGTTGCAGAAAAGGAGGTAGCATATGCAACTTGATAATGAAAGATTTTCCAGTCATTTAAAATCAATTCGGAAAGAAAAAGCGTATACCCAGGAACGCATGGCACAATTGCTTAATGTATCAAGGGAATCTATCCTACATTATGAAAAGGGGACTTCTCTGCCTCCCCTTGATATCCTGGTTAGGTACTGTACCATTGCATCCGAAAGTTTGGAGTACCTGGTATTTGGAGAGAAAGCGCCTGATAACTTCCGGCTCAACCACTATGTATCCAGGCTGAGCAAGGATTCGCAAAAACTGCTGATGGCGTTTTTGGAAAGCCTGACTACACCTATCCCTTAGCATTGTGGAAAAACTGCTACATATTTTTTCCTGATGTTGCTAAAAATCCGCACGGTAGCTGCTACACTATAGCTATCTCTTGTAGAGAGCTATTAGCCAGTAGTTCGTCCTTGTGCTTTATGGCAAACGGGAAATCCAGCCATGAGATTTTTAGGAGGTGATGCAAATGAGGCAAAAAATAAGGCCTCCCCCACCAGGAGAGACCTTATCCGTGTAACCCTTTAATGAAGCACGGTTACATAATACTGTAGCAGGTTTATTATACCATGCTTTTGCTACTATGGAGGAGGAAGATAAGATGACCATAGTGGGAATTGTAACAAGCGAAAGGGGCGGCAAGAACTCAACTACGCTCCATGTGGTGGGCGACTTTGACGCTTACCAGCTCAACCCTGACTCTGGCTATATCTGCCAGGGGCAGAAAGCAGAGTCCGTTTATGTCGGCGGCCACGACTGCTCTGGCCTGGAAGTAGGCCAGGAAATCGAGATTTATTATGGCAAGGCCATCACTACGGCCAAAGGCACTTTCCAGCCTGTCGCCCTGATTCGGGTTTTATCCGAATAGGAGACCGTAGCACCCGGGGGCTTATGCCCCTGGGAAAACTAAATAACAAACAAGGAGGATTGGATTTATGATTATTGAGATTTTTACGGTGATATTTTTAATGGCGCTTGCATTGGCGTTCTGTGTCGGAGGGGTGAAGATGACCCACCCGAACTATGACCTGGCGGAGTGTACCCGGAAATTCAAAGCGGATTTGGGCAGGGTCTTAAGCGTCCTTTTCAGCGGCGACAATGCCCGACACATTTTTGACATGTCATTCTGGGAAAATTGCCTGAAGATTCTGGCAGAATACTGCCACGACGCTTTTCCACCCGAATGTCTGGCCGACTATTATGATGGCACCCCCAGAATCCGCTTTAGCTTCGTCCCGAACCGCAAGCTTTCTGCGGAGGAACTGAACCAGCTTTGCAAGCTCCTCTGCCTAAAGTCCCGGCAGTACCTACAGCTGTACGGTTTATCTTGGCGGATGTTTTCGGAGTATCATGTATTGGACGGTTCAATAACAATTAGTATCTATTATTCCGAACAAAAAGAAGATTTGCAGCCGTTCTTTAAGCGGTATCGGATTGCCGTGAAACACGCCTCCACTGACAATCAGGGAGTCCTCCATGATGAAGAATTAGACAGGGAGATAAATTATGCCAGGCCAAAGCCTTAAGCTGGGGTTCTCGCATGGGTATTGGATGATGGGTGCCAAAGTGCCGTTCCTCTGGCACCCGGATTCCGTGCCACATTTGCTGATATCCGGCATAACAGGCGGCGGGAAGTCGGTCTGCGCCCAATATATCGTAAACCAGCTTTTAGACACGGACGCGAAACTCTCCATTGCGGACTTCAAGGCCGGGGGAGACTGGGATGGGGTTGTCCCGGACTATGGGGAATATCTGGAATGTGACAAGGTACTGAAAGCTTTCTATGATGCTTTCCTTGCCGCCGTCAAGGGGAAAATGCGCCACGAAAAGTATCTGCTATTTGACGAGTTCAGTTCCTATGCCCTGTCAAAGGACGCAAAGGGCTTCAAGGAGCTGATGGGGATGGTAAGCCATATAGCCTTTATGGGTAGAAGCTTCGGCTATCATCTGATACTGATAAGCCAACAGTTCAACGCCAAAGTGATAGATACGGCAATACGTGAACAGTTCGGCGTAAAAATATACATGGGCTCCACCATCTCCACGGAGTCCGCCGCCATGCTGTTCCCCAATTGTCAGATTGACAAGGCCAGCCATCTTCCAGCGCATTGCGGTTACATATCCCTCCCCGAAAAGGAGCTGGACATCATCCAGATGCCGTACATTGCAGAGCCCCAACGGCTGAAAGATTTATTGGCGGCAAAAGGGAGCCGCAGACAGGGCGGAGGATGATTCGTCAGCCTGCCCCCAGCACGCTCCAAAGCGTGCGGGGGGCAGGGAATCCGATTCAGTGTAGAACTGTAGTAAACCGCCGGAAAGCCTGGCTTTCCGGCAGCCCTACCGGGTTCCGGGCTTGTCAGAACCCGGTAGAAAATGTAGTAAATGTAGAAAAATTTATCAAGGAGTAGAATTCCATGAATAAAGAAGATAAACCGAAAATCAATATGAAGACCGTCCGCTGGGTGGAAATCGTCTCCCGCCTGGCCTCCGATGACGGAACCACGCTTTTTGACATGGACAATGCCATAGAAGTCATCCAGCAGAAAGAGAACGCAATAGCTGAATTCTGCTACATTATCCATGACCGGGATGTCTATGAAGAGGACACGGACACACATAAAAAAGGGGGCTTGAAGCCTCCCCATGTCCACCTGCTCCTGAAGTTCAAAAAGAACCAGCCCCAAAAGCTGGGCTACATTGCCCAGTGGTTCGGAATTCCTGAGAATTTCATCAACTGCAAGGGCAAAAGCTGGGAATCCGCCTGTCTGTACCTGGCCCACATCAATGCCCCTGACAAGTTCCAGTATGCCATAGCGGATGTTTCCGCAAGCTTTAACTACAACGAATTCATTGAAGAATACCTGGCTGAACAGGAGGACGAGGATGAAGAGGAAGACGATGAAGACGGCACGTCCAAAAGGAAGAAGAAAAAGAAATCTCCAATAGAGAAAGCGGTGGAGCGGATACTCAAAGGAGAAGTCCGGGAGTATAACAAGACACTGGAAATAGACCAGAAACTCCTGGTCTATTGCTCCCGGCAGATTGACCAGGCATTCAAGGTGCGCTCCGACTACCTCCACGCCATCCAAAAGGACAGGCACATGGAATGCGTCTACATAACCGGCCCCTCCGGCTGCGGCAAGACGACGCTCGCCAGGAAGATGGCGGACTCCCGGGGGCTTGCCTACTTCGTCAGCTCCGGCTCCAACGACATCATGGACGGATACGGCCAGGAGCCATGCATCATCGTGGACGATATCCGCCCCAGTGTGTTAGGGCTTTCAGACCTCCTGAAAATGCTAGACCCACATTTGGCCTGTTCCGTGAAGAGCCGCTACAAAAATAAATACCTTAACTGCGAACTTGTAATTCTTACCACGGTTCTGGACATAGATAAGTTTTACGAGAATGTGTTCTCTGAGCAGAAAGAGCCTGTTACCCAGCTAAAACGGCGGTGCAGCACTTACATACGGATGAACCAGCATGAGATTAACATTTCACTGTGGGATAAGAAATATATGCGCTATTCCTCCCCGGTGACGTTCCGTAACACTGTCCTGGAAGAATATGTCCCGAAGAGGAAAGTTGACCCGGAAGACGTATGGAAGCATGTATCAGAGAAGATGTCTTTTCTGGTACCGGATTTAGAGTCCATGGGCATTCCAGAGGAATCGCCCCATGCGGAAAAGGGACTGAAAAAGCCGGAACCGGAAAAGCAGATGGAGCCGGAAGAGCAGACGTTCCCGGAACTGGATTTCAGTGCGCTCCTGCAAGGCGCTGTCCAGCCGGATGACGATAAAAAATGACCAAAAAGGAGAAAAAATCATGAAAGAAGATGAAAGACGACTGACAGACCCCATGCAGGGGGACATGTACCACCTGGCGGAAAGTGAAGACTATGTGTCGGTGGTGTTCCGGGAGCGTGACGCTGTTGCCGCTCTCGCCACCGCAATGAAAGCCCAGGCCAGGCTGTACTGGTGGGATAGCCTGGCGCGCTGCTGGAACCTTGTGTACATGCCATGGAAGCCGGATGTCCCAGGGCTGCAATGCGGTGCGGATGCCCGGAAAGAATGCGGCATGTTTCCCCGTTGCCGGTGCCGGTACGACTGCCTCTATGAGAGGACGGGGGAATATTTCGATGCGGGAGCCGGGACTGTCGTCCTCCCCGAAAGGCTGGTAGTTGACAGGTGGAACTGGCGGAACGACAAACCACTGCCTCCCTGCCCGCTGGACGGATACGGCATCTATTCGGAGGCAGACCATAAGGAAATAGACGATTTGCTGCATGAAATGGCGGAAAATGACGCTTCTGCCTCTACGAACTCTTAAGAAAGGAGATGCGCATTACGGGACGCAAATACTTAAAACCTAAAAACCTAAACCCTAGAAACCTAAATCCTAAAACTTAGATACAGTCCCATTGCATGACAAAGGGCAATGGAAAAGACGACAATCGAAAACTTCCTCTTGCAATTACTGCAAGAGGGGTATAATCTTAATGATGTAGGGAATGTGCTGGATAAGGTAAAGGAAGATATGGACAGGAAAGAGATTATCCAGAAGCACATCAAGGAATTCAGTACTATATGGCAAGGTGAAAGCAACGGACGCTGGTACACCTATCTGCCGGATGCAGCGAAGAAGAAAGGGAGGCGGCTAATCGCCAAAAGCTCGGAAGAGAAAATCCATCATGAAATCATCGGCTACTATAAGGAACAGGAAGAGGCCCATGGGCGGCGGAAAGAAACCCTTGCCAGCTTCTATCCGGAATGGCTGCGCTACAAGTCGCTCCATACGGATGCCACATCCTATATACGGCGGATAGACGATGACTGGAAACGCTTCTACCAGGGGACGGAAATCACGAAGATACCCCTTGTGGAGCTGGACAGGGTGACGCTGGACGAATGGGCCCACTCCCTTATCAGGGACAACTCCCTGACGAAGACGCAGTATTATAACGCTACCGTCATCATTCGCCAGGCCCTGGCGTTGGCCGTGGACAAAGGTATGCTTGCGGCGAACCCGTTTTCGGCTGTAAAAGTCCAGACAAAAATGTTCCGCACCGTCAGGAAGAAGCCCAACGAAAGCCAGGTGTTCATGACGGACGAGCAGCCCCTAGTTGAAAAAGAGGCATGGAACGACTTCTACGAAAACGATTATTCCGCCTGCCTGGGGATTGCGCTCTGTTTCCAGCTGGGGGCCCGGCTGGGGGAGATGGTCGCCCTGAAATGGTCTGACATCGATGAAGAGAGAATCGGCTGCATCCACATCCAGCGCATGGAGCAGAAGATGCACCGGCAGCTCCCTGACGGGACATGGAAAAGCGCCGGATACCGTGTTGTGGAGCATACGAAGTCCGAGGCCGGAAACCGGAATGTTGACCTTGTACAGGATGCAAGGAAGATTCTGGAGATGATACGGGAATGGAACGCCGGACACGGCTTCCAGGATTCGGAATACATCTTCCTGGGAAAGGACGGAAAGCGCATCCATGCCGGAGCGCTCAACTGCCGGATAAGGAAATATTGCAGCCATACCATGGCCACGGTGAAGACCATGCACAAAATCCGCAAGACCTACATCAGCGCACTGATAGACTCCGGTGAAATCAACATCGACAAAATCCGCGAGCTGGTGGGGCATGAAGACGAGCGCACGACTTTCCATAATTATTGCTACAACCGGGAAACGGATGCCCGGACACATGAGAATATCGAGCGTGCGCTTTCACGGGATAAAGTGTAATCAAATGTAATCAGAACACATGTACACAAAAAACAGCGGAAACCCACATTTTATGGGCTTCCGCCATGCTTTAACACGAGCGATAGACGGGACTCGAACCCGCGGTTTCCACCTTGGCAAGGTGGCGCTCTACCAACTGAGCCACTATCGCATAATACAAATTTCTTTTTGCAAAAGCAGGTGATGGGAATCGAACCCACGTATCCAGCTTGGAAGGCTGGTGTTCTACCATTGAACCACACCTGCACACTGCTCTGTCACAACATAGAATATTTTACACCGAAATGACCTCGCTGTCAATAGTTTATTGTAATTTTTCTAAATTTTTCCGGCACCTTTTCATCCTCGGCTTTCCAGGCTGTTTTCCGGCCTCGAAGGACACAGCACTCGTCCAAATGCGGCAAAAACTATCCTTGACACTTGCCTGGCAGCATGTTATATACTCCCCGCAGGAGATGCCCCCACCATGTATCCCGGCTTCCATGAGGCGCATTCCAGCACCCGTCTTGAAGCTTACCAAATTGGTTTCGAAGATCTGGTCCTGCTGAAAACTGCAGAAGCATGATTCCGTCTGGGTAGATTCCCTGGTCCGTCAGGTATTCCGGAAGTATGACGACTACGAAAAGGATATAAATCACTTATATGCCGGATGCAGATTATTCAAAATCCGAATAACCTGACTCAGCTCCTGTGCCTTTATCCGCTCCGGAAAACGATGCTCCAGAACGCAATCCGTAAAATAACGAATCTCATTGGCATATGCGTCGCTCTTCGGCAGATTGATCCCACCTGTGTCCCCTTCTGCCGCCGCTGTGAGATCCGTTACGTTTCCGTCCTTCTCATACAGTATGCACTGTCCCTTTTCATAGGCGAGAATGGCCTTCTCGAACTGGAAACGGAAGGAAGCCGTAAAAGGATAGGGCGCCGCATACCAGGAAGCCTCCGTGGTAACAAAAAAATCCGAGAATTCATATACTACGCTCAAATAGTCTTGATCCGGCCGCTTTGAACGGTGAATCTGTGTATTCTTCGGAGCCCCGAAAGCATACACCAAAAAGTCCAGATCGTGAATATGGAGATCAAACGGCACCAGGCCGCTGCGTTTCTCATCTGCCATCCAGTTATCCCAGCTCCACTTGGGAATTCCGCCCAGACGGCTCATGGAACCGGAAAGCAGCTTTCCATACTTTCCTGTGTCATAAATTTCCTTCAGCAACTCATATTCCGGCCAGAAGCGCAGCACATGTGCCACCATGAAGCTCACATGATTTCTGCCGGCAGCCTCATACACCCGTTCCACATCCTCTTCCTTCAGGGAAACGGGCTTTTCGCAGATCACATGTATTCCCCGCTCCATAGCACGGATGGCATAATCCGCATGGAGATATGTAGGCAGACAGATATCAAGTATATCCAACTGTTCCGCGTCCAACATTTCCTCAAAATCCGTATACAGGCGTTTGTCCGGATATGGCTCCAAACGTTCGGGACGAATATCGCAAAGCGCTTCCAGAGTCGTCTCCTCCATGGCTTCCCATGCAGGAATATGCGCCCCGCTGATTCCGCCGATTCCTACCATTCCTACTTTCAACATAATGCTTCCCTCCTTGTCTCCTATTCCGTATCTGCACTATGCTAAGACCTGCACCTTTGTGCAGGCCTCTGCCGGCTCCAGACCATGAACCCTATGATCAGCGAAAAAACGCTTATATGCTGTTTCCGTCTTCCGGTTCCGGGACAGAAATGTCTATTTTTTCCTGAATATAAAGCGCTTCCTCGATTAATCCGATTCCCATAAATACCGCCCATACATAAGGAGCGCCGTATACATTCAGTGTCTTGGGCCCTACGATTTTTTTCGGCGCATTGTTCCCTGTCTGATCCTGAATCAGCTTTTCGTATGCCTTTTCAAAGGTGCTTCTGGTGATGGATCGTTCTCTTCTGTCCGTAAATAACTCCCCGCCTTTAATGGTATACGTAAACGGAAGTCCTTTTTTGGTCAGAAATTGTTTTCCCTCATATGCCCGTATCACATCCCACAGGCCAGGGACAGTTATCTTTGATGTATTGAGCTTCATATGCCTCCTTGCGCCGAATCCGGTCACCGGAATTCAGCTCTCGCTTCGGTCTGCATTGCCACTAATCAAATGGTAACCGATAGCGGAAGCATTGTCAATGTATTTCTTTAACCTGATGCTTCCGGCTCAGCGGAAGAGCCATCACTCTCCTCTCCCGTATCTTCGCCTGACTCCTCCTCCGCTTCCTCGGTCACATCCTCATAGGTCTGATTAAACCGGGTGATCACAGTCTGCTCTACCACATACACTCTCGCCTCTGACGGCATGCTCACATAATAGGTCCCCGTCAAGGTATTGTGATCCCCCACATACAGAATGTAGCTGGCCGAGCCCGTGTCTAAAGTTATGGTCCGCTCCGGCTGGTCCAGCCCATACTGACCCAGATCCGTCACATCTTCAATGTTCTGCCGGGCAGTGAGCGGCGTTACACCGGACAGTATATTTTTTATCGAATATTCCTTGAGATTGAGGGTATGATCCTCCGCTATACGCCAGGACTCCTCTTCTTTTTCAAAAGTATAATTTACCCCCTCATAATCGTAGGAAAATTTTACCACATCCTCATAGGCTGCATCTATAATCACGTCGCCTTTCTGCTCTGCTGCCTCCTGCGCTTCCTTCGCCTCTCTTTTCTCCATAAAATATCTCACGCCCGGAACGGCGCCGGCCAATATCACCAGCACCGCCAGCAGAATCACCAATTGCCTCTTCTGCTTCTTCATCACAGCTTCCTCCTTCTAAACCAGATCACAAATCCCGCCGCCAGGCATCCTAACGGTATAACGACTGTCAAAAGCACCCCAAGCAATATGACACGGGACTGGGGAATCATCAGGTAGGACACCTCATAGCTCTTGGCCGGAACAGACACACTGACCTCATGTCTGGCAAAAGTGCCCACCGTATTTGTGAACATAATCCGATTGGCGCCGCTGACCATAACATTCGCTTCATCTGAGAAAATCTGCTCGCAGCCGTACATTACCATGGTGGCCTCCGTTCCATCCTCCAATGTCTTTACCGCCGATACACCCACGGCAAAAGGACCGTCAATATCTCCTTCACTCTTGTCATAATTCTCCAGATTGGAGATATCCGCCTTTGCAAATGCATCATCGGAAGTGGTCAGGAATTTCGTATAGGCAATGTCTTCTCTCTCCTCATTTTCAATCAATATTCCCTGGGCAAAGGGAACGAACACATAATATTGTCCGGAAAGCCCTGTTGTATAACTGCTGTATCCCAGGGTTGGCAGCAGGTAATAGGGATTTCTGTAATAGTTTGCCTCATTCTTCTCTACTACAAGCCCGTCAGCCACCTGTAATCCCATGTAATCATACAGACTGTCCAGATTAGGCGTCTGCGTCTCGGAAATTCCCGTCACCAGAATCACATTTCCTCCCCGTTCCAGATATTGAACTACCTTCTGGATATCATCCGCGGAAAAATCCCCTGTAGCGCCATGAATCAACAGGCAGGCCGCATCCTCCGGAACCCCATCATAGTCCATCAGATTGATACGCTCATATTCCGTATTCTCCTTTTTCAGGGCATTGGTAAAAGTAGTACCAAGAGCAGCTTCCCCATGTCCCTGGGTCAGGTACAACTTCGGTACATCATCTGTCAGTACCCTGTCCAGGGCGCTGGTAATCTGCCCCTCTCCGTCGTACCCGGTGGTGTTGGCAGAATACCCTCCTGTATAGGAATCGTAATCATAACTGGTTTCGTAGATATCATTGTAATCTACCACTGCATTCCGTTTTGCGCTGACTACGATCAGGGAGTTCAAACTGATGTTTTCACTGGTGTACTGGGTATGGAATCTGGGATTTACATTGGGATCCACATATTCCACCGTAATATGCTCCGACAGATCATCATACCGCTGCAGAGTCTGAGCCAGCACCATATCTTTATTTGCATCGGACACGATCACATAAATGGTCACATCCTCATTCATATTTTTCACATATTCCCTGGTCTGCTCCGTGAGAGAATACAGCTTTTCGCCGGTGACATCCACGGAAATCCAGGAGGCCGGCAGCTCTCCCAGCACCACATTTGCAATGACAACGATCCCCGTTGCCACGGCAATCATCCCGGTACTGTAGGCGCCCATCGCGAAACTTTTCACGGAAATACTGTAACGTCGCTTCTGAATGGACTGCACTGTGAGAAATAATGCCAGAGCCGTCATGGAGATAAAATAAAATACCGATTTTACATCCAGTGTCCCGTTCAATAGATTGGAAAAGGGCGTATACATATCCAGACACCGCAATATTGCCGTAAGCCAGTTCCCTGTAGAAGAAATCAGCCCACAGATGGAATCCATCATATAAGCCAGAAACAGGATAATGAAAGTCAGTACCGACGCGATTACCTGGCTCTCCGTTAGGGAAGAGACCAATAAGCCTATGGCAATTGCCATCATTCCGTATAAGAAAAAGGCAAATAGTGACAGATATGCCTCCGACGTGGGAATATCGCCGAAACTTCCCATGATCAGCGGGTAAATGGCGACAAAACCAGTGGGAATGGCGAATACGGTAAGCAGTGCCAGGTATTTTCCCATGACGATCCCGCCTATGGACACGGGAGCCGTCAGGATCATCTGATCTGTCCTATTGCGTTTTTCCTCAGCCAGACTCCGCATGGTCAGCACAGGCACGCTGATCAGGAACAAAATGACCACGCTGGAAAGGGCGTAAGAAAAATAAGGATAGCCCTGAAACAAATTCACGGCGGTATAATATAGACTGACAAAAAATAAAGTAACCGCAATAAAAAGCAGCCCGATGAAAGAACGAAAGTACGACTTCAGTTCTCTTTTATAAATCGCCGACATTTAGTTATCCTCCTTTCCAGCCATTTCCGCTTCTGCCATGGCTTCTGCGGCATCTTCCGGGGCATCCTTCTTCCGCCGTCTGCCACCTGACAGCCTTCCTCTTCGCTGCCTGGGTTCGCTGCATTCCCCATCCTGTGTCAGTTCCAGGAAAATGTCTTCCAGAGATTTCTCGGAAACCTCCATCTCCATAATGGGCATCCTGGCTTCGGAAAGCGCATAGAAAAGCTCCTCTCTGATATCCGTATTTTCCATGGAAACCACTTTAATCCGGGAAAAATCCTCCCTTACCTCTGTCAGCATTTCCATGGAAGCCACACCCGGAACCGTTTCCAACACGGTTTGCAGCTGTTCTTTTGCACCCTTCACTGTCAACTGCAGTTCCATGGAGCCGCTCATCAACCTTTGCAGCCCGGCTGGCGAATCGCTGGCTGCCAGCCGCCCTCGGGATATGATCATGATGTGATCACAGAGCGCGCTGACTTCGGAAAGGATATGGGAACTCAGGATAATCGTGTGCGACTCCCCCAGACTGCGGATCAGATCCCGGGTCTCGATAATCTGTTTGGGATCCAGCCCCACAGAGGGTTCATCCAGAATAATTACCTCCGGGTCACCCAATATGGCCTGGGACAGCCCCACTCTCTGTCTATAGCCTTTGGAAAGATGGGTAAATGTCATCATTTGGTGATTGTTTTGTGAAAGATTTGTGAATCGCCAGAGAATGGCTGCATCCATCCGCCTCCGCCGTCAGCAGGATGGTAGGCTTAGTGCAGGGAATTTCCTGAAAAGAAAAAACGAGCTCCCCCGCTTTGAATTCAAACAGTCTGCCGTCCGAATAAAGCGCCACTTTACCGCAGTTACTATAACACCAGACCCTGTAATTTCCGCTGTCCATCTGTTTTACACTTTCCGGCGCCAGGTACACAAACGGCTCTCTGCTCCACTTTGCACGGTACCGGTAAAAAAGGGGAGTAGGTGCGGTCCGTCCCGGCACAAAGAAACTGTCCCCTGAACCGCGGAAAGCCGGAATCGGCTGGTTCTCTTCCATTCCCCGAAGGAATTCTCCGCCCTGTATCTCCCAACATTCTGCAATCCCTCCCCCTTCTTGCGTGGTAAAAACCAAAAAGCCAAGCCTGTCACACATTTGCAGAAAAGGATTGGCATCCTCTGGCATCCCCACTGTACTGTCCCACAAAATACAATTGGCCCCCAGCTGCCGCAATTGTCCCAAATCGTCTGTCCACAGCCGCTGTCTCTCTACCGCACTGCCGGTCTGGGGCAGGGTATATTGTACCATCCTTGGCTCCAACATATTTCCGTTTAACAACAGTTGTTTCTCTCCGTCTATTATTCTGAGCTCCACACGACGCAGAGCCAGCCGCGCGGAGACCCGGTCCAGGCAAAATCCCGCCTCATCTTCCAGAATGGCTTCAGCCTTATACAAATACGGGTTCCCTACTCCCTTCCAGAGTACGGGCTGCGGCAGAATAGACTGCAGTATCTCTTCCTCCCGCAAAAGCCCGATACATTCCAGAACCGGACGTTCCTGCATATCCATGAGACGGAGCCTGACAGATTCCGGACACCTGCAGAGCGGCGTATTGTCGGGAAATCCATCTGTTTCCTCCATTTCCCAGTACTTACCCAAGCTTGTTCCCTGTGCATCGCCCGGAATCTTGACTTTTTTTATCTGATTTTTCCAGTACAAGACCAGATGAAATTCCCACTGCAAAAAAGCTCTGCCGCTTTCCACTCTGCACACAGCTTCTATTCCGCTTCCGGGTGCCGTCCGGTCAAACCGGACCGCTATTGCGATCTCTTCATTCGGCATTCCTTTTTCGAATTCCATGACTTCCCCTTTCTTTCGGCTCCGCTTTCTTCCCCGCCTGCATTCTCCCGATATCACTTTCTCGCTCTCTTCTAATCGCTGCCGCCTTTGATCTACTGTGAAAGGCCTGTTATTTGCTTCTACACTTATCCGTCCCTTTCCTGTTCTCTCTTTTCCTTCAAAATGGCAGTATTTTTTTCCACTGCCCTTCTGGTCAGCGGATAGGCAAACTGCAGTATCAGAAATACCGCCAGATAGCACAAGCCCGGTATCAGGGTGGCCACCGTATAAATCCGCTCCGCCACTGCCTCCGTCTGGGAAGCCGCCTCGGAAATATAGCCGATGGCAGTGAGTACAAAGCCTCCCAGTCCGCCTGCCAGAGCCTGTCCCACCTTCCTGGCAAAGGAATAAACCGCATAAACCGTACCGTCCTCCCGCCTTCCGGTGACTATCTCTTGGTAGTCAATAATATCCGTAATAAAGGCCCATATGATCATATTAAACAGTCCGGTTCCCAGGTTTCCCAGAAACAAAAGCACCATATACAGGGGAATGCTCTTCACCCGCAGTACGAACAGCAGCAGATACACTGCCCCTGCCACCAGCATTCCCGCTGCCCCCGCTTCTTTTTTTCCGAAATTCGCCACAATCCGGGCGATAAAAGGCGCCAGGAGCAGCGTCCCTCCGATACCCACTACATTAACGACAGACAGTACCCTGGCATTTTTAAAATAATCCAGAAACAGGTAATTATTCATCGCCTGCGCCAACATCGTCGCCAGAAGCAATATCAGCGCCGCACATACCAGGGCCAGCAGAGGCCGGTTCCCCGCCAGGCCTTTGAGCAGTTCCCCGGCGCCTCGCCGCTTTTCTTTCTTTTTTTCAAATACCACCCGCTCCCGGCACAGCGTATAACACAGAATATAGCAAAGCACTGCAAGGATACCGAAGACAATTGCCGTCAGGGTAAAGCTTACCGGCTTCACGATCTGATTCCCTTCCGTATCCGTCTCATAGACGATCAGAGGCACCAGCACGCCGATGACAAATCCGGCCAGACTGGCGCCGATGCTGCGGAATGTGGACAGGGAGGCCCGTTCTTTTACATCAGGGCTGATGACCGATGCCATGGAACCGTATGGAATGTTGATTGCGGTATAGCAAAAGCTCCCCCAGAACAGATAGGTAATAATCACATAGGCAAGCTTCGCCGAGTAAGCCCAATCCCGGACAAAATACAGGTACATTATTGAACTGGCCACCGCCACGGGAATGCTCATACGCCGGATCCACGCCCTGAATCTGCCGTCTTTTGCAGGCTGCAAATTATCTACGATACGTCCCATGGTTACATCCGTAAAAGCGTCCACAAATCTGGCTCCCAGGAAAAGCAGTCCCACTACATAACCGCTCAGCCCCAATACTTTGGTATAAAAAACCATCAGATAGTTGCTGGCAAAAATAAAGCTGAAATCATTTCCGAAGTCCCCGAACATGTATCCGATTTTGTCCCGAATACCGAAAGGGCGCACATCTTCCGTAATTTCCTCTTTTCTGTTTCCTTTGTCATCGATTTTTTCAGACATAATAACCTCCCCTGATCAGTCTCTTGTTCTAGCATTTCACCTCAAAAGAAAAATATGCAAAATGTTCGATATCTTTTTCCGGGATTGTCTGATTAGGAATTTTGTGCTAAACTGAATGAAACCAAAAAGGAAGAATCACATCCGTCCGGCAAAGGCTTTCTCCGGGCGGAAGGAGGACAGAATATGACTATTATTACCGTATTTTTTCAGATGCTGGCTCTGTTGATCATGATCGGCGCAGGGTATTTTATGGCAAAAAAAGAAATGATGGACGCACATACCAACACCCAGATGTCCAAAATGATCGTCAATGTGTTCAACCCTATGCTGATCCTGTCCAGCGCAGCCAATTCCGCAGGACTGGTTCCCCTTGGCACCATAGGGCTGGTGGGAATCATCGCTCTGGGGATGTTCGCCGTCTTCGTTGTGACAGGCATGGTGCTGTCGCCCCTTTTCGACAAAATACCTGAGCAGAGAAAAATTTTTCAGGAGATGTTCGTCTTCTCCAATCTGGGATTCATCGGCATTCCGGTGGTCTCCAGTATCCTGGGGGAGGAATATGTGGTCTATGTAACCGAATTTCTGCTGATTTACACAATCGTATTCTATACCTACGGCGTAGCGCTGATGGACGGAAAATTCTCCCCGTCCTCTCTGAAATCCATGTTCAATCCCGGTACTATATCCGGGCTGCTGGCACTGCTGATCATCGCCTGCGGCATACAGCTTCCTGGATTCATCAAAACCGCCGTTACCTACCTTGGCAATGTGACCTCCCCTATGGCATTGGTTGCAGTGGGATTCACTCTGGCCCATTCGGATCTGAAAAAAATATTCTGTCAGCCAAGGCTGTACGTTTTTTCAGCAATCAAGCTTCTGCTTCTCCCCCTTGCCATGCTGCCGCTGCTGAAGCTGATTACAGGAGACCAGGCGCTGATCTCCGTCTGTATCGTGATGTTCGGCATGCCTATCGGGAATATGCCCCTGATTCTGGGCACCCAGAAGGGAATTGACCCAAGCACCTGCAGCGCCGCCATTATTTTGACTACCATATTATGCGTGTTTACCATACCAGTGCTGTTGACGTTTGCAGGTTAGGAAAACCCGAAAATTACACCTTGCAAAACCATGGCTTCTGTCTTACAAAAAAACCAATAAGAGTAAGGCTTATACGGCGCCGGAAGTACCGCTTTTAAAGCCCTCGTTCCATAGTATAAAACGAGGGCTTTTTCCGGCTCAGTTATTTTGACAAACTTCCATCCCTCTTCCACTTCAGCCGATGCAGCTCCCCTTCCTGCTGCATCCCGGCAAACTCACTCTGCCGCAGAGCCTCATAGAGCACGATAGATACGGCATTGGCCAGGTTCAGAGAACGGATAGACGGCAGCATGGGAATGCGGATACAGGTTTCCTCATGCTCTACCAGGATTTCCTCCGGAATTCCGGCGCTCTCCTTGCCGAACATAATATAGTCGTCCGGTCCGTAAGCCACCTCCGTATAGACATGCTTCGCCTTGGTGGTAGCCATCCAGATCTTCGCTCCCGGATGCCGTTCCTGAAATTCCTCAAAATTCATATACCGCTGTACATCTAACGCAAACCAATAATCCATTCCGGCCCGGCGGATGGATTTTTCGTCCAGATGAAAGCCCAGCGGCTCTATCAAATGCAGGGGCGTACCTGTAGCTACGCAGGTACGCCCGATATTTCCCGTATTTCCGGGGATTTCCGGTTGATGTAATATAATGTGCATGCTCTTCCTCCGCTGCATAAGGTTCCTGAAACCTTCCCTGCCGGGACGTAATTACTTATCTCTCCCTGCGCAGCTTCTCCACAAACCGGGCCAGCTTTGTCATTGCGATCCGCAGATTTTCCAGAGAAGAAGCATAGGATATCCTCAGGTACCCCTCTCCGCAGTCCCCGAAAGCGTTCCCGGGTACCACAGCCACCCGCTCCTCCTCCAGGAATTTCATGGCAAAGTCATCGCTGGACATGCCGAACTCCTTGATACAGGGGAAAATATAAAAAGCGCCGTAAGGTTCAAAACATTCAAGCCCCATCTCCTTGAAACAATGCACCAGGTATCTGCGTCTCTGGTTGTAGGCAGTACACATCTCCGCCACATCCTCATCCCCGTTTTTCAGAGCCTCAATAGCCGCATACTGGCTGGTGGTAGGGGCGCACATAATGGCAAACTGATGAATCTTGATCATCTGTTCGATGATGGGCTCCGGCCCGCAGGCATACCCCAGTCTCCATCCCGTCATTGCAAAGGCCTTGGAGAAGCCATTGATCAGAATGGTACGTTCTTTCATCCCCGGAATCTGAGCGATAGACACATGTTTTTCTTTATAAGACAATTCGGAATAAATCTCATCTGACATGACATAGATGTCATGTTTTATAATCACTTCCGCAATGGCCTCCAGATCCTTCTGCTCCATAATGGCGCCGGTGGGATTATTGGGAAAAGGAAGCACCAGCAGCTTGGTCCTCTCCGTGACAGCCTCCTCCAACTCCTGTGCCGTAAGCCGGAATTCATTCTCTGCCTTCAGATTGATGATCACAGGAGTCGCTCCCGCCATCACTGCACAGGGCTCGTAGGATACAAAGCTGGGCTGCGGAATCAGCACCTCATCCCCGGGATTAATCATTGCTCTGAAACCGATATCGATGGCCTCGGAACCTCCTACCGTAACCAGAATCTCCTTCATGGGGTGCTCATAGCGGATCCCCTGTTTTCTGTAGATATAATTGGCAATCTCCTCCCGCAGCTCCTTCAGGCCCGCGTTGGAAGTATAGAATGTCCTTCCCTTCTCCAGAGAGTATATACCCTCATCCCGGATATGCCACGGCGTATCGAAATCCGGTTCCCCCACCCCCAGGGAAATAGCATCCTTCATCTCACTGGCAATGTCAAAAAATTTCCGGATCCCCGACGGCTTAATATTTACAACCTTTTCTGCTAAAGGATTTCTCATGGAGTAATCATCTCTCTTTCATCTTCTTTTTTCTTGTCAAGAACCGTGCCATGATCCTTATATTTTCTCAGAATAAAATGGGTGGCAACGCTGAGTACCGATTCCAGGGTGGACAGTTTATCCGACACAAAAGAGGATACCTCCCGCAGAGTCTTCCCCTCCAGAATCACCATCAGATCATAGCTGCCGGAGATCAAATACACGCTCTGCACTTCCGGATATTTATAGATCCTCTCCGCGATGCTGTCAAATCCCTGTCCTCTCTGAGGCGTCACCCGCACCTCGATCAATGCAGATACCTTTTCCTTGGAAGTCTTCTCCCAATCAACCATCGTATGGTAGCCGCAGATAACGCCCTCCTGCTCCATGGCTGCCAGTTCATTGGCGATCAGCGCCTCTTCCGTTCCCAGGAGCACCGCCAGTTCCTTTAAGTCGATCCGACTGTTCCTTTCGATTATAGCCAATAATTCTTCTCTCATTTTATCAACCTCCCTTTATTATTGATAGCTGCTGTTAGCTTCTTTTCCACCTCTTTTTCCTCCTGCAAAACATACGGCTATTGTACCACACCCGATATACCGGCACAAGAAATATCGGAAATCTTGCAGAATTTCCATGATTTTGCACCTGCTACATTATCGGAAATATATTACCGCCGCAGATAAATCCCGTCTCGCTCCGGCCTGTTCATATACCGAATCTCCTCCCCGTTGTGCAATACTCTCGCCTTCCCGGCAGTGATCTTTCCCACTGCCGCGGCAGGAATTCCCTCCGCCTCCAACGCCTGCACCAACCGGGAACCGTCCTCTGTGGCTATCACCAGACATCCTCCGGACATCAGTTCATAAGGATTCACATTACAGTACTCACAGATCTCCACCGTCTCCTGACGCAGCGGAATCTTTCTCATATCGATCTGAAGCCCCACGCCGGCGCCCTCTGCCATCTCCCACAGTGCCCCGAAAATACCGCCCTCCGAGGCATCGTGCATGGCGCCGGCGCCGACTCTCACAGCCGCTTCCGCCTCCGGCAAAACAGACAAAAAAACGTCAAACCGCTGTGCCTCCTTCACAAGATAGGCAGGATACCTTTGCAGCAGCTCATCCTCATAGCGCCTGGCAAGCACGGCCGTTCCCTGAAGCCCGATCCATTTAGTTAAAATCACATCCTGCCCCGGTACAATCTCCTTATGACTGCATCTGCCTGTCTTTCCGATTCCCGTCACCACCGCCACAGGCCTCTTCACCGATGCCGTTATTCTCGTTTGTCCGCCGGCTATCTCGATGGACAGCTCCCCGCATTTTTCTGCGCCCTCCTCCATCAGCTCCCGGATTTCCTTCTCCTGTGTATCCTCCGGCAGAAGCAATGCAATCATGGCACTCTCAGGCCGGGCGCCTCCGGCTGCAAGATTATTGGCACATTTCTGGATCAGATCCGCCATCGTCATAAAAGCCCCGGCGTCCCCCCGTTCTCCCTTCCGCCGGCTCAGCACAGCCTCCTGCACACAGCACGCTACAGCCCCCTCTCCCGAAAACGGGAAAATGGCGCAATCGTTCCCTATCCCTGCGCCACTCTGCCTTTCCCCGCTTTTCACTTTCATCCGGCCTAATACCGAACGCTTCAAAACATTCTCCGGCACCTTTCCCGTTTCCATTTCATTCCTCCATGCCGAAGCATTCTCAGCCTTATTCCTCATAACTATCATCATAATTCTCTTCCGGAGGCGCCGTCAGCATGCCGATCACATTCCGCACATGGTCCAGATTCCCCGTACCGATGGCTGCCATAATCTCTTCGTATGCCACCGGATCCTCCGTAGCCGTCCCCACCGTACCGCTTCTGGGAACCATCTTGTAGCTGCTGCTGTTGACCTGGGTACGGCTCACTTCCTGGCCGCCCTCCAGCACCACCTTCCACAGCTGCGCCTTATAACCCACATGGGCGCTGTCAGATACCACATAGCCGATAGGCTGGGAGCCGTCCGCATAAATCACATCCGCAGGCGGATTGATTACCTCCAGCACCTTGCTTTCATACCGTACCTCCCGGTCAGCGCTTCTGCTTTCTTTCCCGTAAATTGTAAAAGTGATACGCTTATTCTGGGTATAACCTTCAATGTATATAGGATATTCCAGGTTATTCACAAACTTGAAATCCTTGCCTGAACTCTCCGCTATGGCAGCATCTGCGGAAGGATCCACATATGTCACAATCATGGAATGGTTATGTCTCTCCGTCACATCCAGCTCCGCCTGCAGTACCGCATTATACAGCGTGGTAGATACCTGACAGATACCGCCTCCCAGACTGTCAACCACCTTACCGTTCAAATAAGAGCCGGCCATATAGTAACCGTTCGCCTGAGAAAAGGGGGCTACGCTCTCATAAGTAGAGAATTCCTCTCCCGGATACAGCAATGTGCCGTTGATCAACTCGCAGCCATTGGACACATTGGCGCTTCTGTTGGGTCCCGAGGAACTGTATGAAGTGGTGAAAGTCCCCAATACATCCTTAACCTGGGCCAGATCCTCCGCCGTTCCCCTGGGCTGCTCCACTTCCACGTCCAGCGCTATGGTACATGGCTGTCTGTCCCAGTCCTTCATCAGCTGCTCGCTAACCCTGTCCACGGAAGTCTCCACATCCAGCGCATAGCCGACCTGTCCTCCCACCACCCGAAATTCACCGTTCTCCCGAACCAGTGTGGCATCCTCAGCCTTTACATCATACTGCACACAACGCTCCAGCAAAATATCGCTGATAGCCTGTAAATCAAAGGAAATCTCTATGGGCAGAATCAGATTCTCCTGCTCCAGATCTTTTAACAGCTTGTAACGCTCAATTACATTGCCGTGAATTCCTACTTCCAGAGCATCCGTCACCAAATCCGGATTTGCCCAGAATATCCCAAGATCCCCTGCCGTTACCGCCACTTCCGTGTCGTCCGCAGCCAGAAGGGTAATCTGAGTCTCTCTCAATCCTTCCACATAGGCTTCCACTGCCGCCGATGCTTCCTGGGCGCTCATGCCGGACAGATCGATATCCTCTGCAAAAATACCGTTTTTAATCCCCTCCGCACTCTCCGCCTCCGCTCTGGTTCCGAAAGCGAATATGCATGCAAGCAGCAACGCTGCAAGACAACCGTGTCTTATTCCCTTCTTCATACTCATCACTCTCCTTGTCGCCTGCCGTTCAATTAAGGTACAATAGATGCTACCATGGGAACTACCATGGCTAATATCAGCAAAATGACAATGACGGCAGAAATACGTTGATTTCTCTTTTTATTATTCATATGAAACATAGCAGACGCCTCCTCGCTCTTTGAGCCAACTCCATTTGCTTTACGAAGAAATTATATATGAAACTGACACTTTTGGCAAGCTTTATTCCTTTTTCCTCTTCCCTTATTCCGTATCCTTTGCTATACTTAACATCATCGGGCCGGCGTTTTCCTTACGGTACCGGGAAAGGATGACATATGAATATCGGTTTTTTAGGCGCGTTTATCACCTTTGCAATTCTCATTTCCTATAATATAAAAAAAAATAACAGAAACGGCCGCCGGGATGAAAAAGATTTCTGGGCGAGAGAAACCCGGGCCAACTCCGTCCGTCGCAAACCAATAGACAAGCTGCATTACATCATCATCCCCTTGGAACAGCTGCCCACCCATGTATTGAACGATAATGCGACGGTTCTGGAATGTATCGAGACTCTGGAGACGCTCACTTCCCAAAAGATCGTAAACTTCACCGGCTGGACCAACACGGACCTGAAGCTGGAATACGGCACGGCCAATATCACGGCGCTGTCCGAATATGATCAAAATTACACGCTCCTGGTACGCACCCTGCAAAAATGGGCTGACGAACTCATCGCCGCTGGATTCCGCAAAGAGGCCGCAGTCATCATGGAATTCGCAGTCAGTACCAATACCGATGTGAGCAGCACCTATTACCAGCTGGCGGATTATTGGGCTTCCCGGGGAGAGCGTTTTCGGATTGAGCAGCTGATCCGCACCGCGGAAGGATTGCGCTCTTCCAGCCGCAATACCATTATACGGCACCTTAAGGAAAAAAACGGCCAGCCTTGAAAGACGTTGGAAAATATTGTGCTTTCATTTTATGCGCCCGGTGCATATAGTATCGGAAATTGGTCCAATGCTTTTTTCAAGCCAATGTTATTTATACCAGCAAACCAAAATACAGAAGCACCACAGCCCCCAGAACAATACGGTACCAACCAAACACCTTAAAGTCATGCTTTTTGATATATCCCATCAGAAAGCGAAGCACAAACAAAGATACGATAAAGGACACCAGGGTACCTGTCCCCAATACCGCCAGTTCCAGAGATGTAAATTCAAATCCAAACTTTACCACCTTCAAAAGGCTGGCGCCGAACATCACCGGAATCGCCAGGAAGAAAGTATATTCTGCTGCCACAGTCCTGGATACGCCGATCAGCAATGCTCCCACAATGGTGGCGCCGGAACGTGAAGTTCCCGGAAAAACCGCTGCAATCAGCTGAAACGCACCGATCAGGAATGCCGTCTGATACGTGATCTGCGACAGCTTCCGCACTTTCGGGTGCCGCCCCTTGTTCCAATTCTCGACCACGATAAACGCCACACCGAATACGATCAGCGCAATGGCCACACAGGTGGGATTATAAAATAATTTGTCAAACACATCGTCAAACAGGATCCCGATGACGGCTGCCGGCACGCAGGATACCAGGATTTTGAACCACAGCACCCAGATATCCTTCTTAAACCAGGACGCTATTCCGGTTCCTCCCTCTTTTTCCCGCTCCTTTTTCGTCAGCGCAAAAGGCCATATCCGGTTCCAGAACAGCACCACCACAGCCAGAATGGCACCCAGCTGGATCACCACATCAAACATACCGAAAAATTCCTCGCTGACGGCTCCGCCTTCCGCAGCCGTCTGAAACGGCATAATGCTTTCCAGCAGAATCAGATGTCCTGTACTGCTGATCGGAAGCCATTCCGTAATTCCTTCCACTATTCCGTAGATAATCGCCTTGATAATTTCCATCATTGTCAGTTCTCCTCTTTTCTGTACTCGAAATCGCTTCTTTCGGCCAATGGCTCCCCGCAATATTGCAGAAGGTTCACTTTGTTACTCCTCTGCTACAAAGCATATGTGCCAATCCGCCCTCGCATTCCTTGTTAAAACAAGTACAACAGTTCAGTACTCTGTCTGAACTGTTGTACTTGATTCTATCACAGATATTCTCGAGGTTCAATACACATTGATGAGATTGCGGTTTTGTTTACACGTTTTCAACAGTTACAGAAAAATCTCTCTCAAAAACGGTTTTGATTTCCAGGATACGCTCCCCGGACAGCGGCTCGGTTCCGGAAAATCCATAAGATAACCCAAGTGCCCGGTATTTTCTCAGCTCTTCATACCCTTTAAAATCTGCAGCCATCGCCTCTTTACATAGCCGGAACCGTCCGGACTGTTGCTGATTTCCTGTTTCAAAAGCTCCACAGACCTCATAATACTCTCCCTTCTGTCGCCGTCGGCAACTGTCCTGCAACAGACAGGAATTCCAAAACGGTTGTTTACCGGCATTATAGTTCAGAAGACTTTGTATTACAATAGACGAAATTCATCTGTCTTGACAAAATTCATATAAAATATTATAATTACCTCTCAGAAATTTGGGCAAAACTTACAACAATCCCAACCAGAATATGGATTATCTTAATATTAATAATTTACAGAGGGTGATATTATATGTCCGTACAAGGTGAAACAAAAGAAAAGATAAGAATCGATATCCGCGAACCAAAACATTATCGTGTGATCATGCACAATGATGATTTCACTCCCATGGAATTTGTGGTGGAAATCCTCATAGACATTTTCCGCAAAAGCCTTCCGGAGGCAGAACGCCTGATGCTCATGGTGCATGAGAGCGGCCGTGCAGCCGTTGGGGCTTACACTTATGACATTGCTGTCACAAAAATTCAGACGGCTTCGAAAAGAGCGAAACAAGAGGGATTTCCCTTTCGCATGACAGTAGAGGAGGCATAATATGTACATTTCATCAGAAGTAACAGAACTGATTCAGGAGGCATCCTCATTGGCTCAAAATGCACGCTTTGAATACGTTACCCCTGAGCTGTTACTGTATGTCATTTGCCGTAATCCTGTTTTTGCCCGGGCTTTTCGGAATTGTGACGGAAGTGTCAGGCAACTGGATTATCAGTTAAAAACCTGGTTGGAAGAAAATATGGAGCAGTTCGATGAAACTTCTGACGAAAAGAACGGCCCTGCATTTTCCCATGGCATGGAACTCCTCTTATCCTATGCCTGTGAATCCACATTCAACAGCGAGAAATCCGCAGTGGATCTGCCCCATATCATCCATGCCATATACGCGTTGCCGGAAAGTTATGCCGCGTACTATCTGCAGCTGCAGGGGGTGGAGCAGTCTGCGCTTCTGCGGGAACTGACCATTCTCTATGAAGAAATCGCCGGTACCGACACCTCTGATAGCCGCTCTGCAACCGGCAAAATCCCCGGGCGGTCCGGCTTTAACGCTTCCGGCGATGCTTCGTCTTCGCGGGAAGCCGGCGAAGAGGATACCCACCGGGATCCCCTGTCCTTTGGGGAATTGCCCGAAGAAGAAGATAATCAGGACACACAGGGAGCCTTCTGGCAGCAATATGCCGTCTGCCTGAACGATACACTGGAAGGGGTGAATCCCCTGATCGGACGGAAGGAGGAACTGGAACGCACCATGCAGATTCTCTGCCGCAGGGAGAAAAACAATCCGCTCCATCTGGGCGAACCCGGCGTGGGCAAAACCGCCGTCACCTATGGTCTGGCCAGGCTTCTGGAAGAAGATCGGGTTCCTGCGCCATTGTCCGGGGCCAGAATCTATTCTCTGGATCTGGGCAGCCTCCTTGCCGGCACCCAGTACCGCGGCGATTTTGAAAAGCGCTTCAAAAAAGTGATGGACAGTCTCTCCCGGGAGGAAAAGCCCATCATTTATATTGACGAGATCCACAATATCGTGGGCGCAGGCGCAGTGAACGGCGGAAGCTTCGATATCTCCAACATGCTGAAACCCTACCTGGCTGCGGGGCATATGCGTTTCATCGGAGCCACCACCAACGAGGAATATAAGAAACATTTTGAGAAAAGCAAAAGCCTGGTGCGCAGATTCCAGAATATTGAAATCACGGAGCCGGATCCTGAAGATGCCGTCAAGATCCTGGAAGGGCTGAAAGAAAATTATGAGAATTTCCATGGCATCACCTATGAGAAAGGCGTGCTGGAATACGCGGTGGAAATGAGTTCCAAATATATCAATGAACGCTTCCTGCCCGACAAGGCCATCGATTTGATCGACGAAGCCGGCGCCTATCGCCGTATGCATCCGCTGGCACAGGATCCCCAGACTGTAGACCGGGAATTGATTGACGAGATTCTGTCCAAGGCATGCCATATTCCCAAACAGATGGTGGAGAAAGACGAGACAGAGGCCCTGGCCACCCTGGAAAGCCGTCTGTTGAGCCGCATTTTCGGACAGGACGAGGCCCTGTCCCAGGTGGTCAATGCCGTGAAATTCTCCAGGGCAGGCCTGCTGGAAGAAGGCAAGCCTCTGGCCAGCCTGCTATTTGCGGGCCCCACCGGCGTGGGTAAAACGGAGATCGCCAGAAGTCTGGCCGAGGAACTGGGTATCCGCCTGATCCGTTTCGACATGAGCGAATATGAGGAAAAACACGCCGTAGCCAAACTAATCGGCGCGCCCGCCGGCTATGTGGGCTACGAGGAAGGCGGCCTGCTGACGGAAGAAGTGCGCAAACATCCCCACGCGGTCCTTCTGCTGGATGAAATAGAAAAAGCCCACCCGGATATCTATAATATCCTGCTTCAAGTCATGGATTACGCCACCCTGACAGACAATCAGGGCCGAAAAGCGGATTTCCGGAATATTATTCTCATTATGACATCAAACGCCGGAGCAAGCCGGATCGGAAAGCACGGTATCGGCTTTCAGGGCCAGGATGTGAGTCCGAACGTAATCATGGAGGAAGTAAAGCGTATCTTCCAGCCGGAATTCCGCAATCGCCTGAACCGCATCGTAGTCTTCCACGGCATGGACGAAGCCATGGCCGAGAAAATCGTGGAGAAAAAATTAGGAGAACTGCAAAAGATGCTTTCGCAGAAGAATATCGAATTTCGTGCCGACGGCTCCGCAAAAAAGCTGGTTCGGGAGAAGGGAATCAGCGTGGAATTCGGCGCAAGGGAAATCGAACGGGTAATTCAGGGAGAAATCAAGCCCCTCCTGGTAGACGAAATTCTCTTCGGTGCATTGAAAGGCGGAGGTCAGTGCCGGCTGACTGTACAGGATAAGGCTTTCCGGCTGCAGCTCTTGTCAGATTCCGCAATTCCCAGCCGCTAAGGAAGTGTTCCAAAATAAATTGCTCTGCCATAAAGGAGGCCGCATTATGCCAGTATATCGACTGAATGATAGCGAAATTTCATTTCCCCATCCCACTTATGCCCGCCGTGACGGGCTGCTTGCAGTGGGCGGAGATCTGAGCGTAGAACGTCTTCTTCTGGCATACACCCACGGAATCTTCCCCTGGTATGAGCCGGGGGAAGAAATCCTGTGGTGGTGTCCCCGGGAACGCTTTGTCATCTTTCCTGAAGAAATCCACATCTCCCGGTCTATGAAAAAGTACATCAAAAAACATGAATTGAAAATGCTTCTGAACCGGGACTTTGCCGACACCATGCACCGCTGCCGCGTGAAGCGGGAATTTAACGAAGGAACCTGGATTTCCGACGAAATGGAGGCCGCATATCACCGTCTCCATGAAGCCGGATATGCCGTCAGCCTGGAAGTATTTGAAGACGATGCCCTGGCGGGCGGTCTCTACGGCGTCTCCATCGGAAAGTGCTTTTTCGGGGAAAGTATGTTCTCGGAGCGCGAAAACGGCTCTAAAGCAGCACTGATTGCTTTGGCTCAAGCTTTATCGGCAAACCGTTTTTTGTTTATCGATTGTCAATTTCATACCGAACACCTGGAAAGCATGGGCGGCCGGTACATCTCCTGGGAGGAATATGAAAAAAAGCTGCGGGCGGGGATTTGAATTCCCAGCCGCACCGCTTCCTCAGCCGTCCGCATCCTTCGCCCGGCTTCTCTGCGCTTTCGTCCGAATCCGTCAGACAACAGCCTCTACCAAAACCTTGTCTCCCAGAATTACATCCTTCACACCGATTACTTTCTTTTTATTGAAATTGAAACTCAGCATATAGCCTTTTTTTAAGTGAAAATACTCCAGATAATCCATTAACTGCCGCTCACCCCGCTCGTTATAGGCATTGCCGCGCCACACTTTCATTTCTATAATGCTCCGCTCCCCATGGTAATAGATAACCAGATCCATACGTTCGCGGTTCCGGGTCTCCGGTTCGACGCTGCAATTTCCCGCGCCGTTTATAATTGGTTTCAGAAACAGCATAAAATAGCGTCTTCCCGCATCCTCCAGAAAAGTTTCCTCCCGATCGCCGTACAGATAGTCAAAGGCCTCCACGAATTTTTCCAATACTCTCCTTACATCCAGATGCCCTCCAACGATAAACTGGTTCCGCTCCCGAACTCCTGCATCGTATATTTTGCTCCCATTGAACTCCTCCGAAAGGAAATAGTTATACAAAACGGTCTCAAAAATTCGGTTGGAAATCACCGCCGTATCCCCCATGTTTTTCACAAAACCAAACATGGCAGCGATTTCAATGGAACGGTTTGTCGCCACATACGGAATCGGTTTCCCGTTAAAAAGCAATTCGTACAATACAGCCTTCAGTTCCGGATATAAAACCAGCTTTCCGATCAGCGACTGGTAGAGGGGATTGTTCTCTTTCACAAGCATCCTTTCCGCTTCCATGAACCCCTCTTTCGTCCACGCAGCAGCTCTGTCGGGAAACTTGACACTGTCAGAAAGCCGCTGCCCCCCATCTGCTCCCCTAGTTGATGCAGCGGAAAACTCTACACTGCCGGAAAGATGCTGTATCCTGCCAGCTTCCCTGGATGATACAACAGGAAACTCCCCGCTGCCGGGAAGGCGCTCGTCCATAAACAGGCATAACCTGGAAACCAGATAGGGATAACCGGATGTACTGGCGTAAAGAAACTGAGCCATCTGCGGAATATCCATCCCCGTGTGATAATCCTCTTCATATTCCGCAAGCATCCCGGCGATATCCTCAGGAGAAAAACTCATCTCCACCAAAAAGTCCGCCGCAATGTTCCATGGACTGTTTGTTTTATGCTCTTCCTCAGGCCGAAGCTTCTCACGGATATTGCGGACGTCATAAACCCCGGAGAGAATCACCGACTGAAAGGCCGGAACCGTATACTTGTCCAGATAAGCCGCCCGCAGCTGCGCAAGAAAATCTAAAAACACCTGGTTGTCCGCCGCGGTATCCACCTCGTCTATCATCAGGACAATGGGCTTTGTGGACTGTCCGCACCACAGCCTGATGGCTTTAAACAGTGCCTGGAGAGAATTGATTCTGGCTGTGCCGTCTGCAAATGCGGAAAGCCTTTGTTCAACGCCTTCCGGAAATCCTTTTACGCAGTCCAGGAGCTCTTCTGCAAAAGCCTCTACAAAGTGCTGTTCCTTCTCAAAAGACAGCGAACTGATTCTCTGAAAATCCAGACATGCAATCTCGTAATCCTTTTCCAGGAAATCCGCCAAAGCCCGCAGAGTAGTTGTCTTGCCGTACTGTCTTGCTTTGTTTATCGTAAAGTAAGCCCCGGCATCCACCATGGCTTTGATTTCCTCCAACCTGGGCTTCAGATTGACCATATAATGCCTGCCGGGTATGCAGGCGCCGTTGACATTAAATGTTTTTGCCATCTCTGCTACCCTTTCCCTTTCAAAACGGATGTACTCTTATCGTTGACAGTTGTATCTGTATTTCTCTTTTTCTACCTATTATAGCCGGAAAACCTACGTAACTCAACCACAATTTCAGGTTTCTTCCGGTATAAATCCCGATTGCAAAACCTAAAGCCATCCCTCATCCATCCGTCCGTCCCTAATGCTGGCAGACTCCATCACTCGTATCCAGTCAGTGGCAATCTCCCGAAGTCCGCCGTTCTGTCCAGTATACAATAAATAAGCTGCAGTATCAAGAAACCTGAGCACTGGATATCGAAAAATAATTCCATGGAAATGCCATATCCTGTCTCCGAAATCCTCAATACTACAGCCCCGCCAGATGCCACATTTTAAGTCTGCGGAGTTTTCGCCCCTTTCATCGGGCATCACCTTTGCAGACCCCAATTCCCATATCCTCCGCCCCAATGGAGACCTCTATGTCTTTGAATATATTATCAGCGGGCGGGGCTATGTGTATTTTAATGACCGGAAAGCGGCTCTGGGCGCAGGGGCGGCCTACATCCTTCACCCCTGCACCTACCACCACTACTATTCCGATCCCCATGACCCCTGGACCAAGGTATGGCTCAATGTCCGGGGCATACTGGTGCAGCACCTGCTGTCGGACCATCATCTGGACGCCAATTGTTTTGTGGAAAATTTCAAGGAAAAAGATTACCTGACCGAAGCTTTCACCATCATGAAAAAAGACCCTGTTCACTGTAGAAGCGAACTGGCCCTCTTTCTTCATCGCTATATTCAGTTATTTTCGGAGGCCCTGATCAGCCATCAGGAGAAGACCTCTCCTGCCTTCGCCATGAAATGCTTCATCGAGCAGAATATTCACCGTTCCCTGCACATAGACGAGATCGCCGCCCACGCCCATCTCTCCCGCTCCTGGGCCAATGATGTGTTCAAAAGGGCGTACCAGACCACCCCGTACCATTATTACCTGTCCCTGCGCCTGGAGATTTCCATGGACCTGCTGCGGCAGTCCCCCATGACCGTCCAGGAAATCTCCAACCACCTAGACTTTCCAGACTATCATCACTTTACGACTTTTTTCAAGAAATGGTGCGGAATGACGCCCTCCCAGTACCGCCGCGGATTTGATACAAATAAATGCGCCTATCCCTCCAATCCCTGAAGATCGGTCTCTGTCTCTACCATCCGCTCCAGCAGCGACTCCTGATTATGCTCCTCCGCATCCAGCTGCTCCTGCAATTCCATCAGCTTCTCGTAATCCGAAGCCAGCGCCGGATCCATCATTTGCAGCTTCAGCTGCGCCGTATGCGCCTCGCTCTCCGCAAGCAGCCGCTCGTATTTCTCCAGCTGTCTGGTCAGACGGGATTTTATTTTCCCGGGACTATAATAGGATTTCCTGTCAAAAACATCCGTTAAGGTAGGCGCATTGCCGTCACTGATACCTTCTTTATTCTCGGCAGCACCGCGCTCTCCTGCCGCTCCGGATGTCACGCTGCTCCTGACCGCAGTTCCGGCTCCCTTTACAGCAGCGCCGCTTCCGGAGGAAAACATCATCCGCTTCTCCTTCTCATACAGATAATCCTCATAGTTATACGGATACTGCGTTACCTCCTGCCCTTCGAACTCCAATATTCCCGTGGCCACCTGACGAATAAAATACCTGTCATGAGACACGAACAGCACTGTTCCGGAGAACGCAGCCAGCATCTGCTCCAGTGTCTCCTTCCCTACGATATCCATATGGTTGGTGGGCTCGTCCAGGATCAGCAGATTCGGTCTGGTCTGAAACATTTTGCACAGGGCAAGGCGCACCCGCTCGCCGCCGGAGAGCTGCCCCATCTTCTTCTCCACCTCCTCCTGCGAGAAAAGAAAGCTTCCCAATGCACTGCGGACTTCTTCCCTGACCAGGCGGGGATACTCCTCCCAAAAATTCTCCAAAACCGTCTGCTCCGGATCTGACTGCACAGACAGGGCGGCCTGCTGATCGAAATATCCCCATTCCACATTCGGTCCGAATGAAAAGCTTCCGCCCAGCGCCCCTGTCAGCCCCGTAAGGGTCTTCAGCAATGTAGATTTTCCAATGCCGTTTTCCCCGATTACCGCCAGCCGCTCTCCCCTGCGCAGTGTAAAGGACACTTTGGAAAGTTCCCGGTCATAGCCGATACTTAGCTTTTTGGCCGTCAGTACATCTGTATAACTCTCGATCCTGGGCTGAAAAAGCGCATGAAACGCCCTTGTGTCAAAACGCCTGGGTTTCTCGATTTTCACCATATGCTCGATCACCATACGCTTGGATCTGGTTGCCGCCACCTTGCTGGGCGTATTCTTCCACTTTTCAATCCACTCCGTGAGCCGCTGAATCTCCTTTTGCTGAGCCTCGTAATCTTTCTCCTGCTTGGCAAGCGCCGCTTCCTTCTGTTCCAGGAAAGCCGTATAATTGCCCGGATAACGCTTAATCCGATGATACTCGATCTCGTAAGTCACATCGATAATCCGGTCAAGAAACATCCGATCGTGAGACACGATAACTACGGATTTGTCGTAATTTTTCAGATATCCCTCCAACCACTCAATCGTGGGGAGATCCAGATGGTTGGTCGGCTCGTCCAACAGCATGATATCCGGTCTGCTCAGCAGGAGCTTGATAAATGCCACCTTGGTCTGCTGCCCGCCGGAAAAGCTTCCGATAGGACGTTCCAGATCCTTCAGGGCAAATCCAAAGCGCTGAAACATAATCTCCATATCCTGCCGCCAGGTATAGCCCCGAAGTGCTTCCATCTGTTTCTGAAGATTGTCATATTCATACAGCAAAGTCTTGTCCTGGCCTGACTGCAATGCTTCCTCAATCTCCTTCATCCTGGCTTCACAGGAAAAAATAGGCGCGAAGGTCTTCCGAATCTCCTCCTCCACAGAGATACCGCCTTCGGGAAAGCTGATCTGATGCAGAAATCCAATGCGCTGCTTCCCGGCCATGGTAATGCCGCAAGTCTCGTCGCTGTCCAGATTATTCATCCGGATGTCGCCGTTAATCAGCTTCAGCAATGTGGTCTTGCCGCAGCCGTTCCGCCCGATCACAGCAATCTTCTCATTGTCCCGGATCTCAAAATTGACATCCTCCAATATGGTATCCGCGCCGTATTGCACCAGCGCATGTCTGATCTGATATCTCATAAATTTATATCCTCCCTCTGTGAACTGCTGCCGAAGCCTTCCCGTTCATCAGGCACAAGAATTCCCTTCCCCTAACCGCCGCGGAACCCATATGCTATATCCGTGACAGCTTTCAAGAGTCCTGACACTTTACAGCGCCTGCGAAAACCCGCAGCCCTCCGCCATGGCCCCGCAGTCTGCTACAGAGTGTCCGCCTTCTCAAGAAACGCCGTCAGCTGCCGATAGGAATCCGCCGCATCGCGATACCCCTGACGATACAATGCCCGCAGCTTCTTAACATCCTTTTCTACCCGCCCTACTCCGTACGACTTCTTCGGACGGATTACAAAAACTTTCCCACCTTTACGCAGCCTCTCAATATATGCCGCTTGTTCGTTGTAATGCCGGTAACGCCGCGCCATCAATTCTACGACCTTGGGATATCGCCGGTAACGCACACTGGCCAGCCAGAGCATGAGACGCTTCGTACGCCTTTTCACATAACCGGTCTCCTTTGTCATGACTACCACATTGATCTCATTTCCATCCATCACGGACTTCTGTATCGGAAGCGAATCACTCAAACCGCCGTCCAAATAACGCCCTTTGCCAATCGCCACATTCCTGGATACCAGGGGCAGCGAAGCCGACGCACGGATCTTATCCATATCTTTATGCAAATCCCGTATCCGGAAATAAACCGGTCTTCCGGTGACAATATCCGTCGCAACGCTGTATGCCTTGCCCTTATATTGCTGAAAAGTATCATGATCGAAGGGATTGAGATACTCCGGAACCAGATGATAATTCATCTCCACGTTAAACAGATCTCCTGTCGTCAGCAGACTCGTCAGACTGCAATACTCTCTGGTGCCCAGATAATCGATACACACATCCAGCGCGCGTCTCCTCTGTTTAGACAAATAGCTGCACATACTACAGGCTCCCGCGCTCACTCCGTATACACTAGAAAATTCTATCCCCTTATCCAGGAAAAAATCAATCACACCGGCAGTGTAAACACCCTTCATCCCACCGCCTTCCAAAATCAGGCCCGCCTGATACATAGCCATCCCACCTTCCATTGTGAATTATATATCCCATCTTATCCACCCCTCACAGAAACGGCTGGTCACTCTTTTTATCGTAACATAATATCATGCGCAATTGCAATCAGAAGTTGACCGGGCGCCTTTCTGAGACAATATTTTACCACATTTTCCATCCATTACAAGTTCCAATTCATATTGCTCGCGCAGTTGCTGTTATTTTAGGCCCGTGCATTTGTGCCTGCACTGTCCCGCCTCCCGGTTTTCTGTCCCACGGTATACTGTACCAGGTTTCCCCGGATTCCGTATGCCACTACGTAGTCCTCGTCCCGTTCCACCCGGAAATACGCCAGGTCCACGGTACTGTTATCACGGCCGCCCATGCGGACGCCCTTCACATAATATTTGCTGTCCTCCCCCAGTGTCACAGCGCTGTTCAGGAAACGGACCGAATTCTCCGTCGTCAGCCCCATGATGACTATGTGCTGTCCGTCGCATGTCATCTCATATCCACCGCCGCCGGACGCTGCCTCCTGGATATCCTCCAGGGACCGCAGCACCCTGTTAGTCATCCACCAGTCCGTGGATTTGTCTCCCCCGTTCTCCAGGGCCACCGTAATGGCAATGCTGTCCCCGGGCTGCAGGTTATAGATGGCATCGTTGATATCCGAGGTCTTAAAATTGCTTTCCAGGCCGTTTCCCAGAAGCAGGGCCCCGGCGCACAGCAGCGCCGCTGAATTTCTCTTTTTCATCCCTTATGCCCTCCCCTTTGTAATCACATACAGTTTACCGGGAAATGCCCAATGCGAAAAGCTTTTATAATGAAACCCACACAAAGACAGCCCTGCGCCCCCGTCTCAGCGGAGTGTGTGCAACACGTTGCTGTGAACGACAAAGCCGTAAACAATAACAACAAGATATCTACGGAGAAATTTCCTCCGGACCAGGGCTGCAAAACTAAGTTTTTTGAGTATAATAGATTACAGAAAATACTTCGGAAACGAAAATGTCGCAGAGTATGACCCTCTGCGACATTCTCGTTTCCTGTTTTCATTGCTGCCACAGTATAATAATTATCCATATTCTCTCAGGAATGATGTACAAAAAAGAAATATCTGTTATAATATGCGCATAGGTGATTATTTGTCACTATTTACAGGAGGTAGTCAAATGTTAGAAGATCATATCTCAAGCAAAAAGTCCCTCTTTTCTGACGGTGTACACACCGAACTGAGACAGCAGAAGAGCCGCAGCAGGCAGATTTCAATGATTCAGGGCAATCTCACCGGCAATGCCAGAATGGAAAGCTCCGGTACCAGTGCCAGAGTCTACCAAAACGGAGTCTATGGTTTCTCTTCCATAGCGGAATGCTCCGATGATGCCGCCGGAACCGTTCTGAAGGCTGCATCGGAAAACGCTCTGTTCATGGATCGCCATGTAGACAGGGGAAAAGGCCCTCTGCCCGTTATCCCCTGCGGAGGCATACCCTTTTGCAAGGACATTCAGGACACAGACCAGAAACGCTATGTGGAATTTGCCAAAGCACTGGACGGATATATTACCGAAAAATATCCGAAACTTTCCAGTCGTTCCGTGATTGTCATGGAAGATTCCATGGAAAAAATCATCTGTACCTCAGATGGCTATGACGGGCATATCTGTGCACCCAGAAGCTATATCTATGTGTTTCTGAACACAGAGACCGCGTCCGGTACCCCCATTGAGCTCTTCAAAGCCATCGGCGGTTCCGGTATTTTCACCAAAAATTTTACCGATCCGACCCTGCTCTATCCTGAAGTAGATGCCCTGTACGAACGAATCATGCACAAGCGCGAAGGCGTCTATCCCGAGGCCGGCTACAAGACTGTGGTCTTGAGCGGTTTCATGTCCGGCATGCTGGCCCATGAAGCAGTCGGCCATACCGTGGAGGCCGATCTCGTTCTGGGAGGCTCCGTTGCAGGCCCGGCATTGAACAAATGTGTTGCCTCCGAACTGGTGAACCTGGTGGATTTTGCCCATACTGCCTTTGACAAACCCACGCCCCTTCCTGTCTATCTGGACGACGAGGGTACGCCTGCTCAAGATGCCGTCCTCATCAAAGATGGGATATTGACAGGCTATATGCACAACCGGGAAAGCGCCCAGCATTTCGGCGCAAAGCCTCAGGGCAACGCCCGTGCCTGGAGCTTCTCCGACGAACCCCTGATCCGCATGAGAAATACCGCCGTTCTTCCGGGCAGAGATAAACTGGAAGACATCATTGCTTCCGTGGACGACGGCTACTATCTGATCACCAGTACCAACGGCCAGGCTGATACTACCGGTGAATTTATGTTCGGCGTCAATATGGGCTACGAGATCAAAAACGGGAAACTTGGCCGGGCGCTTTTAGACACTACCATCTCCGGCGTGGCCTTCAATATGCTGAAAACCGTGGATATGGTATCGGATACCGTGGAATGGACCAGTGCCGGGTATTGCGGCAAAAAGCAGCCTATGCCGGTGGGAATGGGCGGTCCTGCCCTTCGCTGCAAGGTTATGATAGGAGGTCGTTAACATGACAGACATGAATAATATCGCCGAAAAGACAAAAGCATTGCTGATAAATGCCGGTGCACAGAAAGCCCAGTACACCGTGACGGAGAAGGAGACACATGAGTTTAATGTAGATGGAGGAGAGTTCTCTCTGTTCCGCACCCTGTTTGACCGCAGCCTTTCCATTACTGCCTATAAAGACCAGAAAAAAGGCTCTTCATTTACCAATCAGTTCGATGACGCAGCGGTGGAAAACGCTGTCCGGGATTGTATCAAATCCGCGGAATCGGGCGTCGCCGATGAAGCCTTTGACATCGCCCCCGTGCAGGAAAGCGAAATCTTTCGGCAGGGCGCTTATGAACCGGATATTGAGCTCCTTTTCGGCCGTACCAGAGAACTGATGGAGGACATCCGGAACAGACATCCCAAAATTCTCATGGAACAGATGATTGTACGCCATGACAAAGTTCATACCGTTTACCGGAACACCAATGGTACAGAATTTGAGACCTACGAGGGAGCTTATTCCGTCTCTTTGATGTTCTCTGCTCATGAAGGGGAGACGACTACCTCCTTCTTCGGCAGCGGCGTATCCACGGCTGCGCTGGACCGTCCTTTTATAGAACTGGGTTCCCTGGAAAAGGATTTAAGCGATACCGAATCCCAGCTGACCACCATCCCGGTAGAAGGGAAATTTGAGGGAGTCATTGTGCTCACTCCCGGCAGCCTGGGAGAATTCCTAAGCAGCGCTATCTCCAATTTTGCCTCCGACGGGGTCATCCTGGAGAAAACCAGTATCTGGCTGGACAAACTGGACACGCAGGTAGCGGACAGCCGCCTCACCATCTCTATATGTCCCCAGGATTCCCGTATCGTATGCGGAGAAAGGTATACCCATGACGGCTTCCGTTCCGAGGACTACGATCTGATCAAAGACGGCGTACTGAAGTCCTTCCTTCTATCCCTGTATGTGGCCAACAAATCCGGTTTCGCCCCGGCAAAGAATTCCTCATTCTCCGTTGTGATAGAAGGCGGGGACACTCCCTATGAGGATATGATCAAAAATATTAAGAAAGGTCTCATCATCGGCAGATTCTCCGGCGGCCAGCCCGGCACTAACGGTGATTTCTCCGGCGTAGCCAAAAACAGCTTCCTGGTAGAAGACGGCCGGATCAAGGGTGCTGTCAGTGAGACCATGATCAACGGCAATCTGGCAGATCTGCTGAATAATCTGGTGGCGATCTCCAAAGAAACCGTTGCGGACGGCAATACCGTGCTGCCCTACATGGCCTTTGATAAGGTTGTGATTTCCGGGAAATAAACTTAAAAAGGTTTTACACGGCTCCCTTACAGGACTGTGCAAAGAGAAAAACTCCCGCAGGAAAACGGGATCCCGATAAAAACGGGAAGCCTTTGATTCCTGCGGGAGTTTTCATCCCAGGGGCAGTTAGCCGGCTCTTCAGCATCCTCAGTTCCTTTAACCTAGATAATGACTTTTATGTCCGCAGGTGATTTCGCCAATATTTTCCATGCTCTTACCCAGGTACCGCGGGATGCGAAGTTCTTTAACTATGGCCTGCATTCCTACTGGAGGAAAGACCGGTAAATATCTGCGGTGCTGCAGATAACGCTATCTTCACAGTGCCCGGACTGCAAGACGGAGTGCCTGCACAATATCCTCCAACGGCATGCCGGGACGTTTGCCACCTCCCTGCTCCGGCGGCACGGAACGCTTGTCACCACCCTGTTCCGGTAGCACGGGAACCTTACTGGCACCCTGCTCCAGCGGCACAGGAACCTTGCTGCCTCCCTGCTCCGGCAGGCAGGGCACATGGATAAATCCCACTCTCAACCCGCTTCCCTCAAAATGATGCCGCAGACTGTAGAACAAATCATTGCACACATACGCCCCCGCGGAATAGGAAATCCCGCAGGAGATACCGCCGCCCTTCACGGACTCCACGATCTTACGCACCGGAACGGACGCAAAATACGCCACGGGTCCCCCCGGCGCCACCGGCTCGTCCCGGGGCTTCTTCCCCGCATTGTCCTCTATGGAAGCGTCACGCAGGTTGATGGCCACCATCTCCGGCGTCACCATGGCCCTGCCCCCTGCCTGCCCCACGCAGAGTATCACATCCGGCTGCAGCTCCCGGGCCGCCTCCAGAACCTTCTTTGCAGCCTCCCCAAATACCGTGGGCACCAGGAGCTTTTCCACCTCCCAGTCCCCCACACGCCCCTCCAGCCGGCTCACCGCTTCCCAGGAGGCATTCACTGTATCCTCGCCGAAAGGCTCAAACCCTGTAATTAAAACCCTCTTTTTCATCGCATTCATCGCAAACCTCCTCCTTTTCTCCCTGTAATCCTTGCCGCTCCCCTATAATAAAGCACTCCCGCAGCAGACTTCAAGATATCCGTCCATGCCTACCTACACCCGGACTCCACCGCATTTCTTTTTGTCCAAATTCCTTTCTTTCGACAGCCCTGTTCACTCCTTCGTATAAATGGTAATCACCAGGTCATCCTCCACACCCCTGAAACAGGTCTCCGCAAAATCTTCCCCGAACCGCTCCCGGAATTCTGCCCGCATGCCCTCCATCGCCTCCCGGTGCAGCTCCTGGGGCACCTTCGTCTGATCCAAAAATCCCCGGCTGCCAAACCTTGGCAGAAACCCGTCCTTCAGGGCTGTCTCATAAACGCCGCCCCTCCTGATAACCCTCTCCTCCCTGCCCGCAAACAACCTGCCGTAGGCCTTCTCCCGGTCAAATTTCCAACTATACCTTGTGGGGGAGATGCCCTGATTCATAAGCCTGCTCCAGTACCCGGAATATAGGATGTTGACAATCTGGTTGTATCGGCTGTTGTCAAAGCCGCTGTCCCCGCTCTGCCCGGGACGGTCATCCCTGCAGATAAAGCGCCCTCCCCGTTTCAGCACGCGGCAGATTTCGGAGAGTACCTTTTCCGGATTGGAATCAGATGGGGCACACTGTCCGCCACAACCGTGTCAACACTCTCGCATTCATGCGGTATGTCAAGAGCATTCATACGGCAAAGCGTCACATTCTCCAGGGATATCCCCAGGTGCGCCGCCCGCTCCTGCAACAGGGACAGCATACTGTTGGAAATATCCCCCGCGATGATATGGGCGCCTTCCGCAGCGCAGGGCACTGTGAGACAGCCGTCACCGCAGGCGAGATCCAACAGGACGCCCTCCCCGGTCATCCCTGCCACTTCCCCTGCGAACAGAGCATCCCTCTCCTCAATCAGATACCGGCGGGCTCCGGAATAGCTTTTCCGATGTGCTCATAGCCGATATACTTATCCCCGTCTCCGTCTGTGACCATATCCGGCATATCTGACAGCTGCCACACACCTTCCCTGCGCACAGCCCTGTACCCGCAGCCGCAGGCAGGCAAGGTCATTGTACTTTTGCATTTGGGACATAGAAACATTTCTTTTTCCTCCTGTCATAATATTCTGTCTTATAGTCTTCCATGGATATAAAAGATTCCCTTATCATTCCTATGATTATTTCTAATTCTGTCCTGTTCAAATCGCTCACGCACGGCGGTTTCTATTAGTTGAAATCTGCACAGGGCTTTCACAATCCCCCATACACTACATTGCGCCGCTCCGCCCTCATGCCGTCATACACCAGTTTCGCATAATAATAGGGATACAGAAGCCCCACCTCATCCCCGTTTCCCAAAGAAAGCACCAGATTGTCGAAATGCTCCGGATGAATCTCCGGCTCCGCCTCGTCAAACCAGAGACAGTCCACGCCCTGGTCTATGTAATTTTCCTTCAGCTTCGCCCAGACGAATTCCCTGGTGTCCGGATTGGTAGGATCGATCTCCGCCTGGGGGCCGTAGAACTCATAGATTCGGTTGGATCCGCTGGCCGTCCGGATCAGGAGATTCCACTCCAGCATTTCCCCATAATTTTCGCTCTTTTCGTTGACGGTGGGCCACATGGACACCATCAGCTTCACCCCCATGGCATGGAGCTCCTCCGCCATTGCTTTTGGGTCAGGCCAGTAGGCGGGATCAAACTTGTAATCCCCCTGCTCTGTCCAATGGAAATAATCTATCACAATTACGTCAAGCGGAATTCCCAGTTCCCGGTACCGCCTTGCCACCCGCAGCACTTCCTCCTGGGTTTCATACCGCAGCCTGGACTGCCAGAAACCCATGCACCAATCCGGCATCATAGGGGCATGCCCGGTCAGATCCGCCAGGGTCTCCGCCACCTCTGCCGGGCTTCCTCCCATCACCACATAATCCATCTGCCGCATGCAGTCGCTGCTCCACCGGGTCCGGTTACAGGCCAGCTCGCAGGTTCCCGTGGACGGCATATTCCACAGGAAGCCGTACCCCAGGGAGGAATACACGAAGGGCATTGCGCACTTTGCATTCACATGGCGCAGATCCACGGTGCAGCCCTTCAAATCAAAGCATCCCGTGGCCTCGTATCTCATGTACTGCCTCCTGCAAAATATATGTCATCGTTTTTCAAAATACCGAAGCCCTGTGCTGCAATCCAGTGACAAAGCGTTTTCCGCCATACGGAAATTTTTCGAATCGTTTCCCCAAATCTTGATTTACATCTTTGATTATATAACTTTTTCCGGTTCTTTACAATGGATATCCGGACTGTATTGAATTGGGAGGATTTGTACAGTGATTTCCATTATCCGATTTTGCATAAAGTGACAAAGTTACTGTGCACCCGGTGCCTCCGCAAGGCGTTTCCGTGCGCATTTTGCATGAACAATCCCGGGCAGCCAATCAGGCGGCCTTGCAATCGAAGCGGCTGGCTTGACAGCGGCCTGTCCCAGAGGGTCTCGTAAAAGGGCCTCGCAAAAGAGGCCCACAAAGAACTCCGCAAAAGGAAAAATAATTGCAAACAATCTGAAATAATGTTAAAATAGTACATAAAATATGCTATATACACGGAGAATACCATGAAACGAAAATTCCACTTATTCCTTCCCGCCCTCTTTCTGCTGACCGCCTCTCTGTGCGGATGCGGAGGCGAAGAAAATTCATCCCCTTCCAACGGAGAAATTCTTTCCGATGGAGAAAATTTTTCTTCCCCCACCTCCGGCCCGGTGGAGCTGACGGTCTGGGGCGCGGCCGAGGATGAAGAACTTCTAAACCGGATCTTAGACGAATTCCAGGAAAAATACCGGGGCGAAGCCGACTTCCGGATTACATATGAGCCCCAGAGCGAAAGCCACTGTACCGATGCGCTGATTGCTGACCTGGAAAACGGCGCTGACGTTTTTGCGTTTGCGGATGACCAGCTGAACACACTGGTGGCATCAGGGGCCCTGGATCCTGTAGAAAACGCGGAAGCTCTGCGGGCAGCGAACCTGCCGGAAGCCGTCTCAGCAGCCAGTGTCAACGACACCCTGTACGCCTATCCCCTGACTGCGGACAACGGTTATTTTCTATATTATAATAAAGAATATTTCTCTCCGGAAGACATCCTTTCCTGGGACAGGATGCTGGACATTGCCGGAGATTCGGGCAGGAAAGTTTCCATGGAATGGTCTTCCGGATGGTATGTATACGCCCTGTTCGGCAATACCGGCCTCACCCTGGGGCTCAACGATGACGGCATTACGAATTACTGTACCTGGAACGACACGGAAGGCGACATCAAGGGAACCGATGTGGCAAAAGCCATGACGACCATGGCCAGGCACCCGGGATTTTTGAGCACGGACGACGCCGGTTTTGTGGAAGGAGTCAAAAACGGCTCTATCGTAGCCGGAATCAGCGGCGCCTGGAACGCGGTAACCGTGGAAGAGGCCTGGGGCGATGCCTTCGGGGCCGCAAAACTGCCTTCCTATGCCTGCGCGGGACAGCAGGTTCAGATGGCATCCTTTTCCGGCTACAAGCTCATCGGCGTGAATGCGTATTCCCCGCACAGGGACTGGGCGGCCAGGCTTGCGGAATGGATTACCAGTGAGGAAAATCAGGAGCTGCGCTTTGAAATGCGAGGGCAGGGGCCTTCCAATAAAAAGACGGCCGCTTCCCGGGAGGTTCAGGCTTCCCCTGCCATCGCCGCGCTTCTGGAGCAGTCGGAGTACTCCTGCCTGCAACGCATCGGCGGAAATTTTTGGGAGCCGGTCACCAACTTTACCGAGGAGATTCTGGCGGGAAACCCTTCCGGAAAAAGTCTTCAGGAGCTGCTGGACACTATGGTTGCAGGCATTATTGCGCCATGACCGCATCTTCCCATGCCGTCTGTGCGCAGTTTACGCAATATCGACTTCAGGCTTCACAGCCTGTAGAATCTAATGCTGTCCATACACGGTTTCCCCAATACCGGCTTCGGACTTCACAGCCTGCACAACGCCCGATCTGCCTGCATACAGTTTCTGCTGCTTCAGTCATTACATTCGGTATTACATACTATTGTCATCAAAAACGGTGAACTCTTGGAACGGTATAGATACATCAATTTACAGTTAAATAAGGAGTGCTGCCCAACATGAAAAATATCAGCTTAAAACACCGCCTGATCCTCCCCATCGCCCTGCTTGGCATCGTGGCGCTGCTGTCCAACATCCTGTCCGTCCTCAATATCCGCAACGTAAACGCAAGCGCCTCCAACATCGCGGACGACTATATGGAAGGCAAGGAGCGGCTGGCCGAAATCTGCCAGGACTCCATGGAAATTCACAAGATGGCCTTAAGCCACATTGTAGCTACAGATTATAATACCATGATCCTCCTGGTCCAACAAATCAAGGAAGAGGAATCGCTTCTGGACGACAGGCTCTCGGAGTACGAGGCTTTTGTCATACAGAAGGACAGGGCCCGGTACGAATCCCTTCTGGACAATTACGCCGAATTCAAACATGCCCTCGTCCACCTGGTATGCGCCAGTGCAGGCCACAAGACCCAGGACGCCTATGCCCTGGCCAACGGCGATGTGGCGGAGTACGCCGATGCCATGAGAGCGGATATCGACGCCCTGAACGCATCCTTCAACGCCCAGACCCGGGAGGCCAGATCCCATCTCTCCACAGTATACCTGATCTCCCTGGCGGTGGGCATCACAGCCGCCCTTGCCTGTATCCTTCTGGTACTGGCTGATTTCCGGCTGATTTCCGTTTACGTCGTGATCCCCATCAAAAATATACTGAAGACAATCCAGGAAAGCTCGGGACGCATCAACGGCATGACGGGGGAAGTGCTGAAGAAAACCCATGCCTCCCGGAAAAGCGCCGCAGGCCTTTCCGCCCTGGCAGGACAGCTTTCCACCGCATTCCAGGAGGTTGCCGGAAATGTATCCGCCATCAACGAGGGCGCAGGGAATGTCCGCCAGGAGGTCAGCTCCATCACGGAGGAATGCAGCAACATTACCGCCTACACCGCCCAGATGAACGCCCGGGCGGACGACATGCAGCAATCCGCCCAGAACAGCGCACAAGCCGCCGGGGCCAAGACAGAGGAAATCCTACATTCCCTCAACGATGCCATCGAAAAAAGCAGAAGCGTGAACCAGATCAAATCCCTCACCGGCGATATCCTCACCATCGCCCAGCAGACCAGGCTCATCTCCCTGAACGCGTCCGTGGAAGCCGCCAACGCGGGAGACGCGGGAAAGGGCTTTGCCATGGTGGCCCGGGAAATCCGGGAACTATCCAATTCCACCCAGGAAACCGCGGCCCGCATCCAGGAAATCAACGATGTGGTCACCGCCTCCGTCTACAATCTCTCCGATCATGCGCGGCAGATGATTGACTATATGAGTCAATCTGTTTTGAAGGAATTCCAGACATTCGTGGAATCCGGCCACCAGTATAAGGAAGATGCCGCCTACATCCGCCGTACCATGGATGAGTTCCACGGGCAGACCCAGAACCTGAACCACTCCATATCCGGCATTGCGGATTCCATCGGCACCATCAACAAAGCCATCGATGAAAGCGCGTCCGGCATTGCAGGCATGGCAGGCAGCACCAGAAGCCTGGCCGCCGACATGGAGGACATCACCCGGCGCATGGGCGTCAATCAGGAGGTTGTGGCAGAACTGGAGAAAGAGACGGTGGTGTTTGATAATCTGTGATATTTATACTTGAAATTATAATAATTTGAAGTATAATAAAAGAAAACAGGGAGGTATTATGGAACACTTTATAGACCGCGAACAGGAAATGGAAACCCTGCAAACAGAATATGACAGGAACGGAAGCTCCCTTGTCATTCTTTACGGAAGGCGCAGGGTTGGAAAGACCACCCTGATTTCCGAGTTTATCAAGGACAAAAAAGCCCTGTATTTTCTTGCCAGTGAGGAATCTGAATCCCAAAACCGTTCTGCCTTTCAGGAGAAGGCTGCGGAGTTCCTTGACAACGATCTCCTGCGAAATGCAGCCGTGAACAATTGGGACATTCTTTTTAAAGCCATAATGGACAAAGGCTTTGGCACAAAACCCTGTATTGTCTTGGATGAATTTCAATATCTTGGCAAGGCGAACCCTGCATTTCCGTCTGTTTTTCAGAGAATCTGGGAGGAGGTATTGAAGGACAGATCTGTTATGGTCATCCTTTGCGGCTCCCTCATATCTATGATGGAATCTCAGACTCTTGCATACGGCAGTCCCCTGTATGGCAGGCGGACAGCACAGATACGCCTGAAACAGATTCCCTTTGAACACTATCACAAATTTTATCCGGAAAAGCCCTGGAGAGAACTGATCGAAAGGTATGCGGTAACAGGCGGAGTCCCGAAATATATTGAGCTGTTTTCCGGAAGCGGGGACATCTATGAAGCCATTGAAGAATGCGTGTTAAACCGTTCGGGATATCTGTACGATGAACCATATTTTCTGCTGCAGCAGGAAGTCAGTGAAGTGGGAAGCTATTTTTCCATTATAAAGACGATCGCCGCCGGCAACAGTAAGCTATCCGCCATATCCACGGTACTGGAAATCAAATCCACAAGTCTCACCAAGTATCTGAAAACCTTAATGGATCTGGATATTGTGGAGCGGGAGGTTCCTGTTACAGAGGACACTCCTGAAAAAAGCAAAAAAGGACTTTATAAAATCAAAGACAATTATCTGCGTTTCTGGTTTGCCTTTGTATACCCGAACAAGAGCTTTATTGAAAGCGGCCATAGCCAGATAGTTGCGAAAAAGATACGCGAGACCCTGGTCAGCCGCCATATTTCCTTTGTCTATGAGGATGTATGCCGCGAAAGAATGTGGCAGCTGAACGCAGAGGATACATGGCCGTTCCATTTTTCAAAACTGGGACGCTATTGGGACGCAAAAACAGAAATCGATATTGCGGCAGTGGATCCAGAAGGAAAAAATCTGATTCTGGGAGAGTGCAAATACTGGCGGGAACTGATGGGCAGTAATATCCTGCGGGAACTGGAAGAAAAAGCGGAGCATGTTCCCTGGGAACAGAAAAGACGCAGGACATGGTATGTGCTGTTCAGTGCGGAAGGCTTCACCGATGAACTACAGGCCCTTGCGGCAGAGCGTGACGATGTGGTTCTGTTTCATGACTTTGAAGCATAACTATAACAGACGGCATGCTTCAAAGACTCGAATCCGCAGCTCCTATCAGCACCTGTTTCCCGATAAACGTAAAACCGTATTTATGAATTTTGTTTTCCGAAAACCCTCTTTCCAACAATACTGCAGCATACTCCTTCTCTTCAATCTGCCTCGGAGCCGCCTGCACCGTGTCTTCCAAGGTCTTCTCTTTTATCGGGTTATTTACTTTGAATTCTATAATAATCGCGTCTACCCGATTATTTGTAACTACAGCCCTTTCACCTTTATTAGTAATTGCAATTCTTTCGCCATTATATAATATCGTATCTCCGGCACATCGTCTCGGTTCCAACAGCACATCATACCGCCCAAAGCCACTTTTTATTTTCCCCTTTTCAATTCCAACATTAAACTGTATATTAGATTCTATCAGAATAAAGAAAAAGGAAAACAACCATGATTGAATTATACTATATCGAAGACGATCCTGACATCGCGGCTGCCGTAAAGGAATACCTGGAGCAGAAATCCTTCCGGGTAACCGTCTGCGCCACCCTTGCCCAGGCCAGGCAGGCACTGGGCCATCATGTACCCACTCTTGTGCTGTTGGACTGGAACATGCCGGACGGCCATGGGGACAGGCTGTGCCGGTGGATCCGGGAGAACTGGAAGGAGCTGCCCGTCATTTTCCTCACCGTCCGGGGAGACGCTGCCCACATTGTGTCCGGCTTCCGGGATGGCGCGGACGATTATGTAGTCAAACCTTTTGAACTGGAAGTGCTGCACTCCCGGATCCTTGCGCTCCTGCGCAGAACCGGCAATGTGGCGCAGCAGTATCTTTCCTGTGACGGCATCCGAATGGACTTAAACCGCCGTGCGGTTACCTGCCATTCGGAGGAAATCCTCTTAAGCGCCGCGGAATATGAACTGCTTTTATACCTGCTGCAGAACAAGGGAAAAACCCTGACCCGTGAGAAAATCCTGGCACAGGTATGGGATGTAAACGGTAACTATGTGAACGACAACACGCTGACGGTCACCGTCAAGCGGCTGCGGGAAAAACTCCGTCATCCCGCCTGCCTGAAAACCGTGAGAAGTGTCGGCTACAGGATGGAGGATACCCTATGAACGGACGGAAGAATATCCGAATTACACTTGGACTGACTGTGTCCGTAAGCCTGCTTGCCGCCGCTGTCTCCGTGCTGCTCTTTACCTTCCATTACAGCCGGATACAATTTGAAATCATAAACGCAGTCTGCGTAGAGATAGCGGAGCAGGAACCGGGGACAACGAAAATCATTGCAGCAGCCCTGAAGGAATATACGAAAGAGGATACCCACGGCACAGTACCAAAAGACCTTCTAAAATCCATGGGATACCGGATTTCCGATTTTGCAGGCACTCCTTACAGGAAGGGCTTCTGGTGTATCGCAGCAGGTTTTCTCGCAGGCGGCCTGCTTTTCGCCTGCACCTGGCTATACCGTAGCCAAACGGAGAACCGCCGCATCCAGTCTCTGGCAGAATATCTGGAACTGGCGGACAATGGCCGTGCCCCCATTCTCGCCGCCTCAGGTGAGGATGCCTTTTCGAAACTGGAGGATGCAATATATAAGACCGTGACCTGCCTCTATCAGGCGAAGGAGGCCGCTATCCAGACGAAGAACGGATTCGCGGAAAACCTGTCCAACATCGCCCATCAGATTAAGACGCCCATCACCGCCATTTCCCTGTCTGTCCAGATGATGGAGCATGACGCTGCCGGAACAAATTCCTGCATTATGGAAAAAAGTTCCTGCGTCGCTTCAGAAGCATCTGATATTTCCGCTCCGCAAAAAACTTCGGATACATTTGGCAAACCTGAACAGACGGCGGCAGAATTACGTTTCTCCGATTTATTCCGGAACCACCTGACACAGATAAAGAGACAGCTCCTGCGCCTGACCCGCCTGGAGGAGGCCCTGCTGCTCCTGTCCCGCATTGATGCCGGAACCCTGTCCCTGAAAAAAGAAGAAACGGATGTCTACACCCTGCTTGTCCTTGCCGCAGACAACCTGCAGGAAATATTTGCCGCATCCGACGTCTCTGTGGAGATACCGGAGCAGGGCGGCATGATGGTCATGGCGGACCTGGACTGGACCATGGAGGCAGTCATGAACCTGATGAAAAACTGCGCAGAACAGACAAACGGCGGCGCAATCCACTGTGCCTATGAGCAGAATCCCCTGTACACGGAAATCCTGATCTGGGACGAGGGTGCGGGATTTGCCGGGGAAGACATCCCCCATCTCTTCAAACGCTTCTACCGGGGGCAAAACGCTGCCAAAGGCGGTATCGGCATCGGATTGGCCCTGTCCAGGGAGATTATCGAGCGTCAAAACGGTACCCTCCGGGCGAGAAACAAGCCGGGCGGAGGCGCTCTTTTCGAAATCCGCTTCTACAGTCACTGAACTGTCATTTTGATTTGCTATACTGTAAGAAGAAAATATGGGAGAAATAATAAATCCCAAAGCTACGAAAGGAGCAGATCAAAATGGAAATTTTAAAATGCCAGGGCATACGCAAGGTATACGGCACCGGCACAAACCAGGTAACGGCATTGGACGGAATAGACCTGTCCGTGGCCAAAGGAGAATTTGTAGCAATCGTCGGCTCATCCGGCTCAGGCAAATCCACCCTGCTGCACATCCTGGGCAGCGTGGACAAGCCCACGGCAGGTAAAGCCATCATAGACGGGACAGACCTGTCCGGACTGAACCAGACTCAGGCGGCAATCTTCCGGCGCAGAAAGGTGGGACTGGTGTACCAGTTCTATAACCTGATCCCTACCCTCACCGTGCGGAAAAACATATTAATGCCCCTGGCCCTGGACAAAAAGAAACCCAATCAGGAATATTTCGAAAAAGTCGTTCACACCCTGGGCATCTCCGACCGTCTGGATGCGCTGCCCAACCAATTGTCCGGCGGCCAGCAGCAGAGAGTCGCCATTGCCCGCTCCCTGATCTATCGCCCCGCGCTGCTGCTGGCGGACGAGCCCACCGGGAACCTGGACCAGAAAAATTCCAGGGAAATCATGGACATGCTTAAGCTCTCCAACCGCAGCCTGGAACAAACCATCCTGCTCATCACCCACGATGAGAAAGTGGCCCTGGAAGCGGAACGCATCATCACCATCCAGGATGGACGAATCATAAGTGACGACAGAAGGGAGGTGAAGACGCTGTCCTAGCAAGGAGTCTGCACGGCATTTCCCAGAGAAAGTTACCGGCAATTCTGAAAGAAAGGGCTTCGCGGCAGTTCTTAAGAAAAATCTGCGGCATTTCCCAAATCATGCAACAGCGTTATAACTATGTGGAAAGAATATTCATCAGATTACAGAAAAAACAATCCGGCTTCCAGTCTCTCCGTCCGGATCTCGGCATTCATTTCAGCGCTTCTTTTGTCCCTGCTGTGCGGATTATTCTACAACATGTGGAAATATGAGGTGGAGCGGATAGCACTGGAGGACGGCGCCTGGCAGAGCCGTCTGGTGGGAGAAATCGACAACGAAGCTCTGGAGTCCATCAGAAATTTCGCCACTATAAAAGATGCGGTAATAAACGAAAAGAAAAGCCAGGACGAAGAAACGATTACGGACCTCTATTTTTACGATTACAGAGATGTCCTGAAAGACACGCCCCGCATCGCCGAACTGGCGGGGATTCCTGCGGAGAAAACCCTCTACCACCATCAGCTTCTGGCGATGTACCTGATCCGGGATCCCCAGGATACCGCGCCCAGGCTGCTGTTTCCCCTGTTCATCCTGATTACGTTGATGGCATCCTTCTCCCTGGTTGTCATCATACACAATTCCTTCGCGGTTTCCATGAACGCCAGGATTCACCAGTTCGGCATCTTTTCCAGTATCGGGGCTACGCCAAAACAAATCCGCGCCTGCCTGCTGCAGGAAGCCGCCTCCCTGTGCGCCCTGCCCCTGGTGACCGGAAACCTCCTAGGCATCGCGGGCGCGGTTGGGCTGATGCTCCTGACCAATGTGCTGTTGGGGAGCGATATTCCGGGGCGGCATGAGGCGGCTCCCGGCTACCATCCATTGGTTTTCCTGGTTACGCTGCTTCTCACCCTGGCAACCATATGGATTTCCGCCTGGCTTCCCGCCAGAAAGCTGAGCCGGCTCACTCCCCTGGAGGCCATCAGGAACACCGGGGAACTACAACTGAAACGCAGGAAAAAATCGCCCGTCTTAAGCCTCCTCTTCGGCGTGGAGGGAGAACTAGCGGGCAACGCCTTAAGGGCACAGCGCAAAGCCCTGCGGACGGCATCCCTGTCCCTGGTATTTTCCTTTATGGCGTTCACGGCCATGCAATGCTTCTTCTCCCTCTCGGGCATCAGCACCAGAGAAACCTATTTTGAAAAATACCAAGATGCCTGGGATATTTATATCACCCTAAAAGACGTTCAGGTGGAAAACTTTCCGGAGACGGAAAACGTCCGAACACTTGCCGGAGTGAGGAGCGCCATTGCGTATCAAAAGGCCTCGGCAAAGAGACTCATCACGGAGGCGGAACTCAGCGAAGAAATGAAATCCTTCGGCGGCTTTTCCCAGGCCCCCGGGCACTATGTCACCCCGGCAGACGGCTGCTGGCTTGTAAACGCTCCGCTTATGATACTGGACGACAACAGCTTTTCCGCCTACTGTGAGCAACTGGGCATTGTCCCCAGATTGGACGGCGCGGTGATCATAAATCAGATCCGGGATGTGACCAATCCCGATTTCCGTCACCCGGTTTATTCGCCCTACTTGAAAAAGGACAACACCGGGGAAGCCCCTGTAAGCATCCTGCGCCAGTCCGGCAGTGAGGAACTGACGGCAGAGGTTCCGGTTCTCGCCTATACGGAGCAGCTCCCCGCCCTGCGTGAAGAATACGCCACTCTCAACTACTATGAATTAGTACATTTCCTCCCCGCATCCCTGTGGAAGGAAATCAAAGGACAGCTCGGAAACGCCGAAAATGAAGCCTACATCTGCGTCCTTGGAACAGAAAACGCCTCCCTGGAAGAGCTGAATGACCTGCAGTCCCGAATTGGCACCCTCATAAGCCCCACTTATACCGTGGAGAGTGAAAACCGCATCCAGGAATATGAAACCAACAACACCCAGATCCAGGGAATGAAAGTGGGATTCGGCGGTTTCTGTGTCCTGCTTGCCGTAATCGGCATCGGCAATGTGTTCTCCAACACACTGGGATTCGTCCGGCAGCGGAAACGGGAATTCGCCAGGTACATGTCCGTGGGCCTGACGCCCGCGTCCCTGCGAAAAATGTTCTGCATCGAGGCGTTAGTTCTGGCCGGCCGCCCGATTCTGGTCACCCTCCCCCTGTCGGCCATCGGTGTGGGCCTCATGCTGAAAATGAGCTACGTAGCCCCTGCGGAATTCCTGGCAGAAGCTCCTCTGGTTCCCATTGCCCTGTTCATGCTGGCTATCCTGGCCTGTGTAGCGCTGGGCTATTCCCTTGCCTGGCGGAACATGCGGAAAATCAACCTGGCGGAGGTTCTGCGGGATGATACGATGATGTAGGAATGGAAGCCGTTTTCCCCAGCCAGGACAAACCGGAAATAAAATTTTTGTCTTATTGATTGAAAACAGGGCTGTCACGCGGCAGCCCCGTTTTGTCTTTGACTATTTAAATTTCTTCCACCCTGCCATATATATTCACTCGGTCACCGCTTTTTCCCACAGGGCAGTCCTGCCCGGCTCCGGTTACTGCCTGCATGATACCGTTCCGTTCCCCCCGTACATACTGCTCAAACCATCCCTCCATCCGGCGGCGCATCTCTGCCACTTTTCCCGCATACCGGGGATCCCCATAAAGATTGCGTTCCTCTCCCGGGTCGTTTTCCAGATCATATAGCTCGTGATATCCATAAGGATAACGGTGGATATACTTCCAGTCCTTGCTCCGAATCATCCGCACCGGCCCGTATTCGTCATAGACAACAACTGTGCGCTCCTCTCCAGCCGCTTTACCGACGCCTTCCCCCGACTTATCAACCTTTTCCCCGGATAACAACTGTCCGGCAAAGCTCTTCCCCGGAAGTATCTTCGTCCCGTGCCAGGATATCCCGGCAAGCTCCAACAGAGTAGGAAATACATCATAAGCGCTGACCAGTTCCCTGTTCACTCTGCCCGCAGGTATATGTCCCTTCCAACAGACCAAAAACGGCACCTTCACCGCCGTGTCATACATGTTCATGGGAAAGGTACCGTTTCCTTTTCCCCACACGCCATGATGCCCCATGTTCATGCCGTTGTCCGCGGTAAAGATCACAAGAGTCTCCCGCCCGGAATCCAGTTCTTCTACCTTCTGCAGAATACGCCCAATCTGCTCGTCCATGGCGCTGACCGCGGCGAAATACCCTGTCAGGTTCTCCCTGCGCCTTCCGGTATTGTAAACAGGCCCCGTGGTCATATTGGGGTGATCAGGAATATCGGGGATGCTTTCAAAGGCACAGTCCCTGTAATAGTCGATCCATTTGGCCGGATGCTGATCCTCGGCCCAGGGCGAGTGAGGCGCAGTATAATGCACGGACAGATAGAAGGGATTCTCCTCCTTTGCCAGTTCGTCCATCCAGCGCAGCGCCCTGTCGGTGATCAGCTCCGTCACATACTTACCATGCTCCACTTTGATATCGCCGTTTTCCGTTATATCGGCGTGGTAATAGCAGCATCCACCGCGCCCCAGAGAATACCATTTGGAAAAACCATGCTGCATCCTGACACTGTCCCCCAGATGCCACTTTCCGGACAGGGCGCAGGTATAGCCGTTCTCCGCCAACAAATCCGTGTAGGTCACCTGCCCCTCCAGGAAGGCTTCCGGCTTGGTCTCCCGGGAATAGCCCCCGGCATAGGGATTCTCCTGCCCCTGCTTCCTGAATCTCTCTCCGTCCACATTTCCGCTCCTGATCCAGTCATGGACTCCGTGAACAGAGGGAATTGTTCCCGTGAGAAGAGATGCCCTGGCCGGAGAACACACAGGCGAAACGCAGAAAAAGTTTTCAAACCGCATTCCCTCCGCAGCAATCCGGTCCAAATTGGGAGTATACAGTTCCGTCGTGCCCGCACAGTGCATTGCCCATTCTCCCTGGTCATCTGACAGGATGAAAAGAATGTTCGGCCTTTTCCCCATATTTTGCTTCTCCTTATCTGATTATGTTCTTTTGTTTCCTGACCCTTCAGGGCTGTTTTAGATACTAGTACTGCCTTGCGGGAATAACGGTGAATTCAGTGCCCGATATTTGTGTCAGGGCAAGGAGGAAGAATGAGGCGATGCGGCGACACACCTGCTGATGACGACGCAGCACCGGCACAAGGAGCGAGTGCTGAATTCACTGGAATTTCCACAAGGCAGTACTAGTCACCATACTCGCTGTCGTACTCCAGGACAGCGCCGGTAGACGCATCTATGGTATATTCATATTCCACCCTGTCCTTGTAAAATTCTATCTCATACTCCGTATATCCATGTTCCTTTTCCAGTTTTATCTTGGTGAAAAAAACTTCCGTTGTGGTAAAACCCGCATGGGTTACCGCAATTTCCTTTGCCTCATCCTCCCCGATCAGCGTGTCCGTTCCCACTGTTCCTGGATTACGGAACGCCTCTGCGCTCTTATCCATGATCACGCCCGTTGCCGCGTCGATCTCATATCCATATTCCATATCAGCAGTAAAAAAATCAATATCATATACTGCCACACCGTCATCCCAGTCCAGCTTTTCCTTCGTAAAAGTCACATCCGACTCTGTCAGGCCTGCATCCGCCAAAGCTATGGATTTCGCGCTGTCCATGGTGTCCACATAGAGAGAGGACTGATTACCGGGCTGGGCACCACCCTGGGGCTGCCCACTGCCGGACTGACCGTTTCCCTGACCCTGTTGTCCGCTGGATGCCCCGCCAGTCTCTCCGCTTTCCTGGCTCTGCCCACTGCCAGGCTGTACACCAGACTCTCCACTTCCCTGACCCTGCCCACTGCCAGGCTGTACACCAGACTCTCCACTTCCCTGACCCTGCCCACTGCCAGGCTGTACACCAGACTCTCCACTTCCCTGACCCTGCACGCCGGTCTCCCCGCTTCCCTGGCTCTGCACGCTGTCAGGCTGCATGCCGCTCTCTCCACTTCCCTGGTCCTGCACGCTGCCAGACCGGCCAACATCCTGCCCCTGCTGTGCCCCCACATGCCCGCCTGCCGGAAGCGCATTAATGCTAACCTCTGTGACAGCCTCTGAAGACGCATCTATTTCATATTGATAGTCATATCCGCCGGAAGTAAATGCAATCTCATAATAAGGTTTCCCGCCTTCCCTCTCCAGTTCCTGTCTGGTGAGGGTAATCTCTTCAGCGGCAAGCCCGGCGTCCGCCAGAGCCAGATCCAGTGCCCCATTCCTGTCCATAACACTGTTGCCGCACCCCGCCGCAGACACAATTGCGGCTGCAAATACCGCCGCGGCTGCCCCTTTCCGGAACATTCCACTATCACGCTTCTGATTCATTATCACCCTTTTCATCTCTTCCTCCTGCTGCCTTTGAGCACTGCTTCCTATTCTTTCCCTGATTCTCTATGCGCTTGTAAGCACTTCCCTATTCTCACTGCCATCCTTTTTCCAGTACATCTCCTCTTCCCACATCGGATTTGGTTACCCCGCGCAGCAGCAATCCCACATTATCACCCTGCCCCGCGGTATTCAGCATCTTTCGGAACATCTCCAGACCTGCCACAGTCACCTCCCGTGTACTGCCGTCCACCCGGCGCAGCGTCACCTGATCTCCCACCGTCACGGTACCGGACTCCACTTTTCCGGTAATCACAGTCCCCCGCCCGGTAATGGTAAATACATCCTCAACCATGATGCGGAATGTCCCGAAACTGTCAGCCGCTCCTCCGCCATAACAGGACTCCGCGCCCTCCGGTCTGTGATATGTACCATTATCCTGCCTTTTGTTTTTAAACAAATCAAAAAACCCCATACTGCCTCCTGTCTAACTGAAACCTTTTATTATAGTATATACTTTTCCGGAAGGCTTTTCAACCTAAGTACCTAAGCATCAAGCATTTTCGTACTTCCCCTCAATGCCCACGCAATTAAAATTCCTCACTCCTCCATCCTGCATCAAACATCCGCAGGCACTTTCTTCCGATAAAAGAAAATGGAAAGCGCCGTGGCTACCGTCCAGCCCATGGGCCAGGCCGCCCAGACACCCATTGCATTCCCGATCCACTGCGGCAGCACAAATGCAAGAACCACACGCAGGGCTAAATCCAACAATGTAGCCGCCATAAACTGTCCCATGGCACTAATCCCCCGGAGAATCCCGTCCGCAACCAGTTTTGCGGATACCACAAAATAAAAGGGCGACAAAATCCACAAAAACTGCATGCCCGTGAGCAAAGCCTCCCCGGAATCCGTCTCCAGAAACAGGAGCAGCAGGTATCTCCCGCAAAGCAGGTATAAAATACAGAAAGGCACACACAGGCACCAGACCATTTTAATGCCCGCCCGGAACGCCTCCCGGATCCTGCCATATTTCCCGGCCCCCAGGTTCTGGGCCGCAAAATTGGAGATTCCGTTGCCTATGGTAGTGAAAGAGGTGATGACCATATTATTCAGCTTCACGGCCGCAGAATACCCCGCCATCACCGAAGGGCCGAATCCGTTGATAACGCTCTGGATCATGATATTTCCTATGGAAATAAAACTCTGCTGCAGGATGCTGGGCACAGCGATTACCAGAATTTTCTTCAGGATACCCCAGTCAAAGAGGACGGAGCTGCCCTGGGCCTCGATCTTTTTAAGCCTCCGCCATACCACGGTCACTGCCAGGACGCAGCTTACCCCCTGGCACAGGAAAGTTGCCCAGGCCACTCCGGAGACTCCCATTCCGAATGTTTTAACAAACAGGATATCCACCCCTATATTGGACAGGGAAGATGCAGCCAGGAAGAGAAAAGGCGTCCTGGAATCCCCAAGTGCCGAAAATATCCCGGTTGCGATATTATAGAAAAACACAAAGGGCAGCCCCCACACATAGATATCCAGATACAGCGCCGAATCCGCAAATACCTCCTCCGGCGTCCGGATCAGCCGTAGTAGCGGGCCGCATCCCCCTATTCCCACCGCCATCAAAAGGCCGCAGAGCACCGCACTGAAAATACAGGCTGTGGACACAGCCGTTTTCATCCCACTATAGTCCTTTGCCCCAAACAGCTGCGACACCATGACGGAGCAACCCATGTTGCAGCCAAAGGCAAAAGCAATGAAAATCAGGGTGATCTCGTAACTATTTCCCACAGCCGCCAGTGCGTTTTCACTCACAAACTTCCCGGCCACCAGGCTGTCCGCAATATTGTATAGCTGCTGAAAGAGGACGCTGCCGAACAGGGGCAGGCAGAACCTCCACAATACAGCCTCCGGCTTTCCAACTGTCAAATCTTTGTTCATAATAAGCTCATATCCTTTCCACTCCCTTAAGTCAATATTATACATTGCTCAATACCATTTTGCAAACGCTTTTAAGGTAATGGTAAAGAGATCGGGAATTGACAGGCATTGGAAAAAGTAAAACAAATGGAAGGGATCTCTGTCCAGACTATCCCTTCCATTCTTCTCAATTCTTTATTTGACTTTTAGATACATCCGATAAACCGGTCAAACGCCGCCTGTCCTTCTGCCGTCCGTTTATACACCCCGGCATCCTCCAACACTTCCATGAATACCAGCCCGATCTCATTCTCAATGATACCGTCAATATTGGAGGAGTCGATCTGATCATATTTCGGCCTAAATTCATCCACCCAGTCCGCATGCTTGGCTAACACTTCATCCTCACGCAGACGAGCCCCTGTCAGAATGGCCTCCTTCAGCTGCGCCATCTCTTCCTTCAGGCGGGCAGGCAGCACGGCCAGTCCCATTACCTCGATCAAACCGATGTTTTCCTTCTTGATGTGGTGAAGCTTTGCATGGGGATGATACACACCCAACGGATGCTCCGGAGTAGTGATATTGTTTCGCAATACCAGATCCAGTTCAAAATTCTCTCCCCGCTTTCTGGCGATGGGCGTGATAGTATTATGAGGTTCTCCATCCGTATAAGCATACACAAATGCGCTTTCATCCGTATAGCCGCGCCATTTCTCCAGTATCCGGTCTGCCAAAGCGATGATCCTGTCACTGTCCGGCCCGTTTAAGCGGATCACTGACATGGGCCAGTTTACCACGCCTGCCCTTACATCGGCAAAGCCTTCCACTGTAAATTCCCTCTCCACCGGCGCCTTTGCCATGGCAAATTCATAATGGCCTCCCTGGAAATGATCATGACTTAAAATAGAACCTCCCACAATCGGCAAATCTGCATTGGACCCCACGAAATAATGGGGAAACTGTTTTACAAAATCAAACAGCTTGCAGAATGCCGCGTGATCGATTTTCATAGGCACATGTTGATAATTAAACACAATACAATGCTCATTATAATACACATAGGGAGAATACTGGAATCCCCACTGGCTGCCATAAATAATCACCGGGATAATGCGGTGGTTCTGTCTGGCAGGATGATTGACGCGGCCTGCATAGCCCTCATTTTCCCGGCAAAGCAGGCACTTGGGATACCCGGACTGTTTCGCGTTCCTAGCGGCGGCAATAGCCTTGGGATCCTTCTCCGGCTTGGACAGATTGATGGTAATATCCAAATCCCCATACCTGGTGGACGCAATCCATTTCATGTCCCGGGCAATACGGTATCTGCGGATATAGTCAGAATCCCGGCTAAGCTTATAATAGTAATCCGTAGCCGCTCTGGGGGAATCCGTCTCGTACAGTTCTCTGAATTTTCGGATCACTTCGCTGGGCCTGGGCATCAACATGCTCATGATCTTCGTATCAAACAAATCGCGGTAAGTTACCGTATTCTCTGCCAGCAATCCTTTTTCATATGCATAATCGCACATGCTGTTCAGAACCGCCTCCAACTCCTCTTCCTGCATGGAGACAGTTTCCTCCGTCTCCTCTATCTCATCCAGTCCAAAGAGTTCCAACAATCTGTTTATGGTAAAAATCACATCCTCACAGGGTACAAGCCCCGTACGGATCCCATAGGATACCAGCTTCCTGATATCGGCCTCTATTCTCTCCATCCCAATCACACACCTTTCTGTAACACAGATAATCCTTCCCTGCCCTTCAATCCTTCATTGCACTTTTGGTCTCTCTGCCGCATCTCCCCAAGATTGCACTTCTGTTGCAAGATCATCTATCAATTGTGGACCGCTTCATAGCGTAACGGGGCCGTCTCCCACTTCCACGACATAAAAGTCTGCCGCATAACCGATCTTTTCCTTATAAGCGCTGCCCACCTTCTCAATAAAGGTATCAATGGCCTCGTCCTTCACGATACTCACCGTACAGCCGCCGAAGCCTGCGCCTGTCATCCTGGATCCGATGACGCCGTCCACCTTCCAGGCCCCTTCCACCAAAGTATCCAGCTCTATTCCCGTCACCTCATAATCATCCCGCAGCGACACATGGGAATCATTCATCAGCTGGCCGAACAGTGCCACATTATTTGCCTTCAGCGCCTCCACCGCACGAATGGTACGCTGATTCTCGTAAACCGCATGTTTTGCCCGTTTCCTGCGCACATCATCCTTGATGGCGGATTGATATCTTTCGAACGTTTCCTCATTTAAATCTCCCAGCGCCCCAATCTGCACTTCCTGCTGCAGCTCCGCCAGCGCAGTCTCGCACTCACTGCGGCGCTCATTGTACTTGGAGTCTCCCAATCCCCGCTTCTTATTACTGCTGGCGATAACGATCTTCGCCCCCTCCAGCACAATGGGCGCATATTCAAAGGACAGATCTGCCGTATCCAGGAAGATGGCATGCTCCTTCTTTCCCATGGCAATGGCAAACTGATCCATGATACCGCAGTTTACCTTGTTGAAATTGTTCTCCGCATACTGTCCGATCAGGGCCAGATCCTGGTTACTCACCTGGAATCCGAAAAAATCTCTCAGTATGTATCCCGTCAAAACCTCCACAGAGGCAGAAGAAGACAACCCTGAACCGTTGGGAATATTTCCGTATAACATCAGATCCATGCCGAAAGGTATCTGCATCCCCTTTTCTCCGAAGGCCCACATAACGCCCTTGGGATAATTGGTCCACCCTGCCTCCTTGGACGGCTCCAGCTCCTCCAGGGAAGACGAGATCACACCCAGCTTCTCGAAATTCATGGAGTAAAAACGCAGCTTGTTATCCGTTCTCCTGCGTGCCGCACCGTAAGTCCCGATGGTCAACGCACACGGAAACACATGTCCGCCGTTATAGTCGGTATGTTCTCCGATCAGGTTGACCCTGCCCGGCGCAAAATAAGTCTTCACACCCTCCTTCTCTCCGAATACTTCTGTGAACTTTTTTAAGATCGTGTTTTTCATGGTCATTTCTTCTTTCATTGCTGCCTCCATTCTGCGCCGTACAGATTTTCTGCATCCCTGCGTCATGTTCGATTTCTGTGTGCTGTGCCATACGCCTGTCTCAGACGCCGGCTGCCTTCCCCGTCCGCTTCGCGAACCCTGTCATCATATTTTCATTATACACAAAAGAACAAATGGATTGCTACATCCATTTGTTCTTTGAACCTGGCAAAATGTTAAATAATCAGCGCAAAACCACTACGCTGTAGGCGGGCAATGTAACCACTCCGTCCTTCATGGTGACCTTCCCGCCGTCGACAGAAAGGTATCCGGCGATTTCCAGTTCCCCGTACTGTCCGGCGGACATGGTAACCTGCTTTTCCTCGGTCTCGGAAATGTTGTAAAGCAGGTAAATGGTTTCCCCATTATATGTTTTGGAAATAGCGGCTACATCCTGATCCGTAATCTCCTCCAGCCTGGCCACGATTCCACGGGCAATCTCCGGATTCTGGTTCCTCAGCAGGATGGTATCCCTGTAAAAGCTGTAGATGGAATCATCGGACTTCATCTGGTCTTCGGCGCAGGCAAACTGGTTTTCCTGGGGCTCCATGTCCAGGGGACCCCTGGTCATGCCTTTGGCCTGGGCATCGGCAGACCAGTACATGGGAGCGCGTTTGTTCTCATCCTTTCCGCTGCCTGTCATGCCGATCTCTTCCCCGTAGTATACGAAGACGCTGCCGCTCATAAGGATATTTAGCGGCGCGGCCATCTTTACCTTCCGTTCATCGTACTGCATGTATCCTGCCGCCCGGGCCATGTCATGATTGACGAAGAAAGGAGCATCAATGGCATCCTCCCGGTATTCCCGGATGGCGTTCTGCACTCTGCACAAAGCCTTGGCGTAGGCTTGGGCGCTGTTGTTCTCTCCGCTGAAGGTGAGCGTCTTTGTCACCACCCCTGTGGGCCCTGCGAATTCAAAATCAAAAAAGCTGTCGATGCCGCTGGCGTAATACTGGGCATAGGTGCCAAGCCCTTCCCAGGCTTCTCCCACCATGTAGGCATCTGGTTTTACGGATTTCACATAATCGTTGAGCCAGGTCAGCACTTCCACATTCTGGCCGGTGGCACCGCTGTAGAATTCCTTTACCGCATCCAGACGGAATCCCCCGGCCCCTTTCTCCAGCCAGAAGTCCACAATACCCTCAAATTCCTTCCGCACGGCCTGGCTTGCGAAGTTCACGTCCGGCATCCCGCTCCAGAAGATTCCTTCGTAATAATAATCGGTAGAGCCCACCTGGTACCAGTTGTCGGAGCCTGGATTGCCCTTGACGAAATTGTAGTATTCGTAATAGGGGCACTCGCTGGCAGAGGGCTCTTTTCTTTCCTCCAGGGACTCCAGGTAATCGCAGGCTGCCACAAACCAGGGGTGTTCCGAGGAGGTATGATTCAGTACCAGGTCAATGATCAGCTTGATGCCCCGTTTGTCGCATTCCGCCGCAAGCTCCTCAAAATCTGCCATGGTACCGTACTCGGGTTCAATCTCCAGATAATCCTTCACATCATATTTGTGATAGGAAGGGGAAGGCATAATGGGCATGAGCCAGATTCCGTTAAAGCCCAGGTCCTCAATGTAGTCCAGTTTCGAGATTACCCCCTGGAGATCACCTACCTGGTCTCCGTCACTGTCGCAGAAGGAGTAGACAAAAATCTCATACCAGGTGCGGTAGTTATCGTCGATTACCGTTACTTCCTTGCTTCGCCAGCCCGAATTCCCGCAGGATGTGAGGCTTGCCGTCCCCAGTACAAATGCCAAAAATAACACGAAAATCTTCCGAAACTTATTTGTTTTTTGTTTCACTTTACCTGTAACCTCCTGACAAAATATTTTTCGCAAAGTTTCGATATGTTGGATTCAGCGTATCATTTTTTCCATATTTTGTCAAGATATTCCTGTGATTCCGCGCAAAACGAGTTATAATTCTAATCCTCTTCTTCAGCCTCCCATGTCCCCTGGGTATAGGTTTCGTCCACCATATCGCTGATACCTGCCAACAGCATAATTATGCCCTGAACTTTGTGCGGCCAGATCACGTAAACTCCTACTATTTATTGCGTCAACGCCCAAAGGCCTGAAAGACAACTTAATCTCTGTAAACCACTTTTTGTTCCTCCCTCAGTCGATGACATTGATATTCATATCTTTATAATCACTGTTCAGAGAAAACCTGTCCCTTATTCCTTCTGTCAGATATATATTTCCATCTTCCATAATCAGGATCATTTCATAATCCTTGTGCTGTCTCCAGTACTCTTTTGCCTGTTCCAAACCCATAACAAAAAGTGCGGTAGAGAGTGCATCACACAATTTCCCTTCACTGGCAATGATCGATACCGAAGCGATACCGTTTTCCACTGGACGACCCGTCGCAGGATCAACGATATGTCCATATGTTTTGCCATCGTCTCCGACAAAAAAGCGTTCGTAATTTCCTGAGGTGACCACAGCCATATCAGATATTTGAAAGATTCCAAGCACATTTCCCGAAAAAGGATCTTTCAGTCCTACACGCCAGTCGCTCCCATCCGGTTTTGTTCCGATTGCCTGAATATTCCCTCCTATATCAAGCAGTGCAGCGGTAATGCCACGTTCACGTAAAACCTGTGCCGCTTCATCCCCTGCATATCCTTTACCCACAGCACCCATGTCAATCATGCTGCCAGGTTCTGTCTGGATTTAATTTTCATTCAGTTTTACCTTTTCATAACCGACTTTATCCAAAAGCCCTGCCAGTCCTATCTCTGTGGGGATACGGTTCTCTCCTGTCGTAAATCCCCATGCTGTCAAAACCGGATAAATTGTTGGTTCCAAAACCCCATTTGTTTTCTCTGCCATATCTAACGCAAAGGAAACCAGTTCTGCCGTCTTCTGGTCTATCGTTACAGTCTGTCCTGCACTGTGATTGACCGCATAAATATCACTGTTTTCATCTGTAACGGACCATAACGCCTCCAACTCCCTTATTTTGTCTTCCGCTGCGAGGACAGCCGCCTCCGCATCCATTCCATATGCCGTAAAGGTCATGTATGTATCCATCGCAAAGAAAGACTCCGAATGCTCTGCCATATTTTGATTTTGTTTCCATGAACATCCGGTAATCCCCATAATCAGCATATACATCATGCACAAAAAGACGATTTTCTTCATTCCCATACCTTTTCACTTTCCATGTGAAGTCCGAAAACGCTTAGCGGGGTCCTTTCGAGCTTAGTGTTTCCTTTCACGTTGCCCCCGTTGCCCCCTGCCAATCATTCTAAGGCCCGCACAGGCATAATTCCCAATCAATAGGAACAGTCCCATAACCGCAATATAGTCCAGATAGAAAAATACCAGCGGCTCCTCATAATCGAAAAAGACAAAATGGCTCCTGAGCAGCATGTAATCTCCGATGTCCCTCTTTATGAAAGCGTATACTCCATATCCTGAAATCACCAGCGCCAGAACGCGTCCTGCCCACTTCCATACCACAGGCGGTTTCGAAAAAAGTCTCTTTGCCATCCCTGTTATCATGCTCCAGTGGAAGCCCAGATGGACGGACATCAGCACACCCCCCAATAGGCGGAAACCATATGCAGATTCCTTGCAAAGGAGCGCCCGCCTTTTATGGGCAGAAAAGACAGTGCATGGCGGGAAAGGATAGTGCCGCTTATCATCAAACCGACCATTGTACAAAGTATCAAGAATACAAGCCCTGCCTGCATCATGCGCACAGGATGATATCTCCCTTTCAAAATGTTCCTGATCCAACTGCCGTTCAAGATATGGTGTATGATAAAAAGGGCAGACATCCCAATGCCGATCCATTCATGGGCCGCCTGCCCAATCAGCTCGTATGCCATAAGCAAAAGCAGTGCCGCCGTCATTCCAATATCAACTGCCAGTTTCAAAATCATCTTCGGCTTCATTCCGATTCCCTCACATTCCCAACAGATAAATACAACACCCTTTTGATAACAGAATCCCATAGAATCATGTCATCATTGTCAGCAGTGCTTCCGTATCGAATTTCGCCTCAAAGTATAAGTCCTTATCGATCTGGATCGGTACATCCATCCTTTCCGGAAATTTTCCAAGTATGGTCCGCTGCCTTCCAAATACCTTCCCTCTCAACTGTATAAGTCTTTCGTGCATGTCCGGCTGTTCGTTGCAATGCTTCAGGATAGTCTGGACCACCTTTTTCTATGTAGGCGTAGCTATTGTTTCGCCGGATGCAAATGTCATAGAGACCGGTTTCTTCCCTTTCAATGTAGCTGGAGAAACCCATGCCAGTATGCGTTTCTGGTTCTCAGGCCTGGAAGAGATTCCCTGTTCCTCTTCCTGATAATTCCGGATCAGCGCATCACATCTCCGGTTCACTTCCTGCAACAGTTCTTCCCTTACCTTTTCCACCATTTCTATATAATCCATCAATATCTCCTCTTTATTAAAATAAAAAAAGAACCAGAATTTCGCTTCTTCTCAAAGCGCTTCTTCTGCTCCTTTTCCTGCCAACATCATACACAATTTATCTTCTGTTTGTGTATACAGTTCCTATTTTCCACTATTTTCAAACGCTATGCACACTTTCCTCTATTTCACTTCCTTTTGCAGCTTATTCAACGCTCTAACCAATTTCCGGTTTTCCTTCTTCAAATTTTCATTTTCATCCAATAGCCTCTTTATTTCCCTTTGATATAGCTCTACCTGTTTCTCCAGGCTTTTATCTCGCACTTCTCTCTTAATCTGGGCAAGTGTTCCCTGATCCCGCTTTTCTTTCTCTTCATTTAATAGGTTTCTCACTTGCTCGTTCTTATAAAAGAATCCTTTTGACAATCCCGTATTTCTGGAAAGTTCAGATACGGATATCTGTTTTCCCTCTGACACCGTCCTATGGATCTCAGCAATGGCAAGTTGTATCTTTTTCTCGCTTTCCTGTCGATTCACTTCATTCATCTTGTCATACTTTGCCATTAACAGTTTCCCTCCCAGACTATTTTCTTCCTGTTTGAAAAACTCATCTGACTTCTTGGCCACTTTCTCATCAACCCATCCAATATATTTCTTTACTGTTTCATCCGTAGAATAGCCCATGTACTCCCATTGAAGTACCGTTTCGATAAAGGGCTTTACATAATTCTTTTTGGTATCCGTTTCCTTTGAATACATATTCTCCATCCAATATACCGAATTTTAGACATTGTTTCGTAATCGCCTCTTCAAAACTCCTTGCTGTATATTTTTTATCCCTGTTCAGAAAAAGCAGCCTTTCTATATCAATATGATTCTTTTCTGAATACCTCAATACAAGTAAGTGCAAGATATCTGGTATAGGAATACTCCTGTTCATACCTGGTACCTTCATCCAGCTATCTTCAAGCTTCTTATCCAAGTTTTTAACTTCACAATTCTTCGGATAGCTTTTCTTTTTATAAAAGAAAACAGGTATCGTAAAATGATTTATATCATCTTTCACCTGCAGATATTGAAGAAATATCGTAACCGCCCGAATCTTATTATTATAACCTTGGGGGCTAATCCTCTGCATACTCAGTTTCTCAAAATATTCTTTTATCGAAATGGCATCTATCGTGATTACTGCTTTTTCCTGCTCCTCCAAATATCTAAGAAATTCTTTAATGCAGGTTTGTTTTATGCGTATTGTGCCCAGATTCAGATTCGTAACTACAAAAAGATATTTTAGATACTCTTGGAACATCTTTCGATTATCTTCCCGTCGAATATCTAAAAATGAGAAGCTGTCTATTGTGCTGCTAAGGCTGTATCTTTCAGGAGAGATATTTAATTTCTCCACATACCAGACATTAGCTTCCCAGTTAATCTCTTTCGCTTCCAGAAATAATGTTTTCCTACAGAATGCAATAAATTTTGTAGCGTTTACATTAGATTCACCCATCTGCTTTCTTAACAGCAAGGCAAATTCCGCTTCTTGATCCGCATCCATTTTTAGAATATCCTGAAGTCCGGAATTCTCTACATAACAAAGCAGGTACTTTAACGGAAGCAAGTACCTGTTTCGACTTTCTTCTTTGTTTTTCACTGATTTTATAATGTAGTTCAAAAGCAAATCTATCTGTGGTTTCACAGTTTGGGCTACATCTCTTCCCAAATCCCAATGCGGGATTTCCGACTCTACATCTTTAGCATTCAACCCGTTTCCCCATTTTCAGTCCGTTAACGTACTCTATCATATCTTTATCAACAACTGCTTTCATAAGGCGCTTTATTGTTCTCTTTGAGTCTTTTGTCTTCTCTGCAATCTCCAGCTATATTGTATAAATACATTTTCAATCACGGACAATATTTATCTTTTAAAGTGCCATTTTAAGTTCCACCTGGCACTTTAAGCGATATTTTAAAGATCAGCTTCATACCGTATTCTTAAATGCCAATACTTACTCATCCTCTTCTAATAAAGGCATATTGATCAATTCCTGCAATTTCTTTTGCAATATATTCTTATCTGGCAATTGGAGTTGATATTCTGCAACCATCATTGGAGACAATGTTCTGCTCATAGCATACTCAACCACTTCATCATCTTTAGATGCACATAATATCATTCCAAGCATTTTGAACCTCTTCTGCAACTGTATCTATATAAGCATCCCCAAATGATACTTTCGTTGATTCTGTACTCAGGTATTCTCCCACTTTCCAATACATCTGAATTAACTCTTCATTAACCTTTTTCAGCGCATTCTGCCTTGATTGACTAATAATCTGGATGAGATTACCTGCTGATGAGATTTCATTTTTCATCAAAACCTACCACCTTTCAAACTTGTGTCAACACTGTTGTCACAAATCAATGTATCCCATATCTATCTTATTACCCTGAACATTTACAAAACTACAATACAATTTTAACTCCTCATTATGCCAGGATCCTTTCCGTCCTGTTGCTGATTCTCTGCCATGCACTTTTTCCCACTTCAATTTATAAATCATAATTATTTGATTCTTTACACTTGTTTCTTCATTTCTTTTAGCTTTTTTTGCCTTGAAGCCTATGGATTTCACCTGCTATGCCATCTCCTTCATAGATAAATACAGCCTTCCAATCACTCCACTTTGTTCTCTTTATATGTAGCTCCCTATTTTCAAATATTATACACCATTTCCCATTTATAGTTCCAAAAATTCTATCCATTCCCCAGCCTCTTCATCTGATGCGTTAGACAGGAACCTCATACCTTCTTTCCATTCCCCGCTTCCTGCCAGCTTCGCCAGCAGTTCTCCGCTCTCTCCTAATCCGGATAATACAGATGTACAGAAAGGAATCATCGTTTTTCTTGCAAAGTCATTTGCCTTAACAAAGCTGTTCACTGGCCATACCGCAATTCCCCACCACAAAGGATAGCTTGCATCTGTCAAGTATGGGACAAAAATTTTTTGCAAATAAATTGTACTAATCGCTTTCCAGTGTTTATCATAATGCCAGATCCTTTCTACCTTGTTCTAGACAATAGAAAACGAGGATTTCTTCTCGGCTTATGTAAAAACACTATTTCCTTATCCCTAATGCATACTTAATTGTTTTATGAACTTTCTCCCGCATTTCATCTATAGCTGTTTCATCGATGATGTCTTTAATCTCTATAGGCATACAGTGTATTTCATCTCTGTCTACTTGACCCACATAATCACAATAGAAATCATTGTCACTCCATAATCCTTTACATCCAAAAATTGAAGTACATATATATACGGGTATATGCTTTCCCATCCTCTAATAAAACTTCATTGTTCCATCAATTAGGGCATCTACTTTTTCCAAAAGTTTTACTCCTATAATCCAGCTTTCTTCCCGTCCTTCCCTAGTCTCAACCCAATAAAACAATTCAGTGATACCATTATTATAAAGCTGCAAAAAATCTCCATGCTCATAACCATAATCAGGGAAACACACACCATCAACATTAGGTACTGTATGTCCCATGCTCAGCCCGTTGAAGAAACTATGATAGTTCATATTTTTTTCTTTTATTAAATCATACAATTCCATCTGATTTTCATTGAGAAAGTCTTCCGGTATAATATGAAATACCGCAATTGGTTTTTGTGTATTTTCACTTTTATAATGTTCTAGGCGTTCTTCCCGGAACCTTTTAATTTCTTCTGATAAAAGTCTGGATTGCAAAAAATTATTTCTGATTTCCATATAACTCATCGTCTGCTTTCTATTTCCCCTTCTTGTAAAAAATTTGCATATCCCCTCATTTTCAAAATACAAATATGGCTTATTCACACCTCTGTCAATTTTGATTACTACAACATATCTGTTTGCATCTGCCAGAACAAATGAAAATCCTACATTTGGAACCACAGGCAAAATACCTAATTTGCAAACGAACATACATCATGCCGGAACTCATCTTGCTTTTCCTTCCGTTGTCTCTTATCCTGGCATTCTAAAACTGCAAAGTTCTCTTTATAATGAATATACTCGCTTTCCTTGTATGATTCATTATCAAGAATAGCCTCTAAATCCTCTTTATTCCAATCTTTGTATCCTTTTAGATTTATCTGCACACATATCACCCCATATCATTTCCACTACTGTTTTTACCATATATCATAAATATTTCTGATTTCTTCAACTATTTCTTTTTCATTACCTACAAACTCCTCTAATTCATCCACTATTTCTATAATAGAGGCAATTATTCTGTCTGCTTGATAATCAATATCTTCATCACACGCATCTGCAACTCCACCATCATCATCAAACTTTACAAATCCATAAGTAATTTCAATATTTCCTCTTGCAATTCTTTCATTCTCAGTAAATAAATCTATTTCTAACCAACCTTTCTCTCCATTTTGACAACTTAAATATAATTCATCCATTGACAATTCATACTTCTTTTTCTCAACACCATAAAATTCAATCTTATCACCATAATCAATAGAGTCTGGTAAATAATCTATTAAGTCTGTATAATTATTGTTTTCTATTTGTTGTTCTATCCATTCTGATATTTCTATTATTCCTGAAATATCATCTGAAACTTCCATATCCTCTAATTTTTCCATCAGTTCATTCCATTTTTTATAAAACACGGTATTTCTGCTGTATCTATACCATTCATATATGACTGAAATTCATCATCGTAAAAAAGAGTAATTTCTTCTAAGGCAGAATAGCATCTATTAAGCCTTTCAAAAGCACTTACCATTTCCTCTGCAAAAGACGATTCTCTAAAAGAATCTAAAAATTCATCTTCAAAACTTCCTAACGCTCCCGTCTGTTTCCTTATCTCTCGCTCCTTTATTTCAAATACCGCCCGGCATCCCGCTCCAGCGTCTGCCAAACGGGATATATTGCTCCGGCCTCGTCATAGAATGTCTTCATATCCCGGTTCAGGGCGCTCATTTCTTCGACGGCATTCATGGCGTGGTCGCTGGCACAAATCTTCCTTCATACATTCTTTTTTGTATTTTCCAAAACTCCTGTAAAGAAACCCAATCACAGGAATCATTCTGTACAGCTTCTTTTCACGCTCTCTGTTCGGCATCATACCCGTCAGATGGCTGACATTCGGATAAACAACCGCCCTGACCTCTTTTTCATAATGCTTATTCTCTAAATAAGTCCTGATCTCATTTACGGAATACTCCGCAGGCCATGCCTCGTCCGCACCTCCAGCGATCAGCAATATCCTTGCACCTGTTTTCTCAAGCGGGAGAAACGCCTCCTTTTCGGCAGTCTTATCCCGATAAGCATCGTAAAACGCAATCCACATTCCCATCACCTTATACTTGGCAGCTGAATGCCGATAATATTTTGGCATTTTGACTTTACCGAAGTCAGGTTTTACAAAAGGAATATCCCGCCCACGCCACGTGGCAACGCTATGCCCGGTCATAGTCTTTTTATCCTTTGTCGTTCCCTCAAACGGAACGTGCGACGGGGATACCATAACCACATTTTCAATGCCATCGATATACTGTGCGGTCAATGCCGCAAAAACAGAACCCATAGACTGCCCATAGGTGCTGATATGCGCTATCTTTTTTGCGTCCCGAAGGTATTTTACCGCCGGTTCAAACATTTCAAGAGGGCATTGATTTGGAGAGTCTGGAATCCCCTCCGCTCCGAACAAAGACACCGCCAATCCTGTGATACCGTAATCGGCAAGTCTTTCCGCTATTTTTATACCAGGCAGCAGGCTTTGTTCGCCGCCCATTATGACTATAACAGCCCTGTCACTGCCATTGTCGGGTTCGGCAAGATGTCCTGCAAAACCGTGTTTTATATAAGAGAAATCTTCATGCAGCAATTTTCATGCCTCCTCTTTATGTAAGCTGTGATTTATTGCAAAAGCAAGCCAATGCAGAAGTTGCTGCTTTAATCGTTATACCAATATCCCTTTTCATCTGTTTTTCGCGGGTGTTCTTTCGCTATGTCGCTTTGATCTCCCACAATCCAATAATCGCATATATTGCTATTGGCACAGGTGTGCCTGCGAATCAATGCACCATTTATCACATCCATAGCCGGATAATCGCCATTGCAGAATGCGGGCATAATATCAAGGTAACCGTGCTCTTTTGCGAATTCTGCAATCGGGCAGCGGTGAAAATGGTATCTCACACCTTCTGTTTTACTGTATGGCTCTACATCCATGATGTAACCTGTCGGTTGATTTGGAGATTTATTATCCTTTAACTTCGCTGTCATCATAAAAGCCAGATGAAGAAGCCTTAAAAGCAATGGTTTGTTTGCATTGACTACTCCGGCTAATTTCTGAAAAGACGGGAGAAACACTGCCATATTCATTTCGCAAAGTTCGTTGACAGATGGCTTTGGATCAAGGACTTCGTAATATGCGAAAAGCATAATGCAGTCATATGTTCCGCCCGCGCCGTTGTGTATGTTCTTCTTCCCGCCAAGATACGGAAGATCCTTTAGGAAAGCTGCATATTGCAGTTGAACTTTTTCCCATACTTTATCTGCACCGCCTGAATCGTATCTTCCGGATAACTTTTCCCGGATGACCTTCTCCATTTCAGGCGAATACAAAACATGTTTGTTCAGGTCGATATTCAATTCAGATGCCCTCATGAAACTCTTCTCCTTTATAAATTTAATCCCGATTCGTCATCCTGCTTTCCTCCTAACGTTTTCCCGCGCTTCTTTTTATATCCGCAGTCGCAGTACGGGCCGCCCGAAGCCAGTGTGTACTCCCGGACAAAGTCAGAGGCGCCGCCCGCCTCGGCCATTGTATAATCCAGCCGGCACATGGCAGGGGCAAGGTCATAAAGTCCCAGCTCCCGCATCAGGGTGCATATGCCGCAGGCAGTAAATCGGGCTTCATAGCCGCTGACGTCCGGATAAGGACAAAAATCCATGTTCCACGAATAAGGGTTCCTGTCCGCAGCCCTTAACCGTTCGGTGGCTTTCATTGAGGAAATATACTTTTTGGTGAACTTGGATTTTCCGCTCTTACGGCAGAACCACTTCATGGCCGGAGTCATCGTGGAATCGGAATAATATGCTGTCAGCCGTTCTACATCGGGACGCTCCGGCATATTCAGCGCAAAGGCGGCAAGCAGGGCGCAGTTTACGATATTCATTTTGAAACGGTCTGCTTTTTCAAATTCCGGCAGCCCGGCAATAATCTCTTTATACCGGGGCTTTGCTTTTGCCGTAACCGCCTTTGCCGCAGCCCTGTCCAGCCCAAACCCTGTAAGCAGATTCCGTTCAAAAGATTTTCCAAACAACGCCCACATACCCATGGGCATTCCTATATATTTCATATACAGCCTCTCTTTCCTGCCGGCACGTTGTATGCCATTGTATACAGCGAAATGCCATGCTTCAATCTTTTCTCGCCGCAAAGCTTCATACCGCCGCAAATACCATGGCCCCGGCCGCAAAGCTCAGAAGATACGGCAGTACCGGAACCACAAAGTCCGCCGCAAGTATGGTCAGCGCCGCGCCCACCGGCTCCACCGCGCCGGAAAGCGTACCGTAAGGGAATGCCTTTCCCTTGCTGACGCCCTCCGCCCGCAGAGGCATGGAGATGATCGCCCCTTCCGGGAAATTCTGTATCGCAATCCCAAGGGAAAGCGCCAGCGCGCCCATGGCAGTGATCCCTGCATCCCCGGAAAGCCATCCGGCATAGACCATGCCCACTGCCATGCCCTCCGGCAAGTTGTGGAGCGTCACCGCCAGCACCAATAAGACCTGCTTCTGCAGGCTGCTTTTTAGTCCCTCCGCCTTGCTGCTGTTCATGTGGAGATGGGGGACTGCCCGGTCAAGCAGCAGAAGGAACAAGATGCCGAGCAAGAACCCCGCTGCAGCAGGGAGGAACGACAGTTTCCCCATAGGCTCCGACTGTTCCATTGCCGGGATCAGCAGGCTCCAGACAGATGCCGCCACCATGACGCCCGCCGCAAATCCTGTCAGTGCCCTCTGCACCATTTGGTTCAGCCTGTTTTTCATGAACAGCACGCAGGCAGAGCCAAGCGTCGTCCCAAGGAACGGGATCAGGATGCCCTGAAACACTTCCGTCTGCATGGCATCACCTCCATCTTCCGAACAGCCCTTTCTTCTCATACGGCTCACTGCTTACGGATACGGCATCGTATCCCGCCTTTGCCACCACGCTTTTCAGTTCCTGCTCTGGGATGTCCTTCTCCGCAAGGATGACCGTCTGCTTCTTTGTATGGGAGCTTGTCACTTTCTTTACCTGAAAAGCATTCCTTACCGCTTCATTGATATGTGCCTCGCACATGTCGCAGGCCATTCCTTCTATGCCTACTGTGATCTTCACCATAAAGCATCCTCCTGGTTTTTCTTTTCCTAATAGTTGAATAATAATCGAAATGATTGTGAAACTTCAAGATTTGATTGTGTTTTATAGATATTTCTCCGCCACAGGGGATAAACTTCATTCCCCTGTACGCGGTTTTTGAAAGCATCAGCCTAACTTTTTACCGCTAGCTGGCTTCCCTGTTTCATAAAATTAAAGTGTATCTCCACTGTTGTATTGCGTTTTCCCTCTGCCATATCCTCATGGACAACAATCTCTTTGATGAGCAGATGTAGCATCTCCCTGTCAAGTTCCTTAATGTCGGCATACTGCCTTATCAGTGAAAGCCATTTTGAATTGTCCTCCTGCTCCCTTGCCGCCCCGTCAAGACGCTCACGCATCGTATCAGCCTTTTTCTGCAAAGTTTCCTGTTCAGTCTGTGCTTTCTCCATCATGCGGGTAAAATTCGTTTCGTAAATCCTACCCGCTACCCAGTCCTCATAGAGTTTTGAAATCAGCGCATCCAGTTCGGTAAGCCTGCGCTCACCCCCGGAAAGTTCCGCTTTTATGCGTCTGCTTTCTTCCTCACTGTCGTACTGGCAGCTTTTCCGCAGTTCCTCCATGACTTTCGTTTCATCCGCAAGGGCGAGTGCCGCACAGGAGCGTATCTGCTCCAAAACAATCTGATACAGCGTATCAAGCTCCAATCGGTGCTGGCTACAATGCGCCACACCGTAACGGTTGTACTTGGCACAGGTCAGTATCCTTGTTTTTGCCTTTGCATTTGCCACACGCTGGTTCATGGTGCTGCCGCATTCCCCACATTTGACAAGCCCTGCAAATATCCCATAGTTGCCCCATGCGTCCGGTCTTTTGCGCATCTTTACCTTTTCCTGCACAAGATTGTAGGTGTCCATATCCACAAGCGGCTCATGCATGTTCTCCACCTGAATCCATTCCTCCGGCTTTTTATCCCCAATCCAGCCGACCTTGAAACGGTAGTCCGCTTTCTGTGACGCTATCGTTCCGATATAGACGGGATTGGCGAGTATCTGCTTGATTGTGGAGAAATCCCACATATAAATGCCCTTTT
>CAJUCE010000025.1 GCA_910584865.1 uncultured Acetatifactor sp. | reverse complement strand
TTAGATTAGCACAAAATCTTTGGGATTTCAGTGGTACGGATTATCTACCAGTTACATATGATGAAACTTTCTGGTTATAGATTCCTGTCGGAAAGTCGCTTGTTTGAATGAAGTTTTCATAGCTGAACAATTAGGTATATACGTTTTTATGATGTGTGCTAAGTACTTGATATTTTTGCGTTCGCAGGAGGTTTATATCAAAACAGGGTAAATGTGGAAAATTTTCAGCTATTGCAAAAAAATTTAAAAGTGATAAAATAGTTATTGACTTAAAGTCAATAACTATTTGCAGAGGAGGTATACTGGAAATTGGCTAGACCTGTAAAAAAAACACCAGATGAATGGAGAAAAGAAATTCTCAATGCCGCGAAAATGCTATTTGCTTCCAAAGGATATGAGGAAACCTCAATTTCCGATATTATGGACATGGCAGGCGGGGCAAAAGGAATGTTTTACCGCTTTTTTCAAAGCAAAGAAGAGGTTATGCACGCATTAGGAAATCAAATGTTTTTTGAGAATAATCCTTTTGATGCAATCAAGGAACGGAATGACCTGAACGGATTACAAAAAATTCAGTCACTGCTGGTATTGAATCAATCGGATGCAGAGCGTAATCAACTGAATATGCAGGCAATCCCTATTCTAAAAGATCCGCATATTTTAACCGCAGCAGTGGAAGAAAACAGGCGTATATTAACTCCTTTATGGTTGGAGTTATTGGAAGAGGGAAAAAATGACGGTTCAATCAAAACGGAATATACAAAAGAGCTTTCCGAACTTTTGCCATTGATTAACTTTTGGCTGATGCCAACAGTATTTCCGGCAACGGAGGAAGAGATACATCATAAATACCGTTGTGTAATAGATGTATTAGACTATATGGGACTACCGATTTTTGATGATGAAGCCGTATCATTTACGGAAAAATTTATTGCTGATATTTCAGAAAAAGGAGGAAATGAGCTATGACACAAAAATTATTTACAAAGAATTTTGTGCTTCTTATCTTAGGACAGTTAACATCATTGTTTGGAAATTTCATCTTGAAGCTCGCATTGTCTATGTATGTACTGGAATTAACTGGTTCAGCCGCTATATTTGCGGGGATATTATCTATTGCCACAATCCCGACTATTGTTCTTTCGCCATTAGGAGGTATTCTTGCAGACAGGGCAAACAGGCGTAATATTATGGTTGCGTTGGATGGATTAACAGGTATGTCGGTTTTATGTGCGACACTTCTTTTGTCTGAAAGTAATGCCCTGACTGTAATCAGTGTACTGCTTGTCATACTTTCTGTTTTGGGGGCATTTGAAACGCCTACAGTACAGGCGTGTATTCCGACTATGTTACAAGGCGATAACATAATGAAAGGAAATGCTGTTGTAAATCAGGTGGCTTCCTTGTCTTATTTAGTGGCTCCAATGTTGGGTGGTGTACTGTATGCGGTATTTGGTTTAAAGCCTGTTATGTATGCAAGTGTTGTCTGCTTTTTTATTACAGCGTTGTTTGAATGTTTTATAAAATTAAGTTATCAACGTTCGGAGAGTAAAGGCGGTATACTATCAGTTGTCAAACAGGACTTCCTATCAAGTATGCGATATATTTCAAAGGAGCAGACGAACATTGCAAAAATGCTGCTTTTGACCGCATTTTCAAGATTTTTTGTAATGGGTATTACCATAGTTGGACTTCCCTTTTTTGTGCGTACCGTTCTTGGATTAAATGCACAGTATTATGGGGCAGCGGAAAGTTCGTTAGCGATTGCCACAATTTTGGGAAGTGTTGCTGCAGGACTTCTTGCAGAGAAATTGAAAATACATAGATTAGCTATCCTGCTTGCTTCTATGGGAGTTTTTATTATTCCTGCGGGAATTGTTTTCCTGTGTTCGGCTGATTCCATGATAAAATATATTATCACCCTTGTTTCTTTTTGCGGTATGCAGATTGCAATTAGTATTTTTTCTATTTTCGCCGTTTCCCTTATACAGCAAAGGACACCTAATCATCTGATTGGCAAAGTAATGGCTTATACATCTACGGTTACATTGTGTGTGCAACCCATAGGGCAGATCGTGTACGGTTTTCTATTTGGATAGATTTAGCAATATGATTTATTTATGTTTAATACCGACTGGCGTAATTGTATGTGCTGTTGGGATGTCTGCAATGGGATTTTTTAGAAAGATGGAAAAAGAACAACAGGAGGTTTCAGTATGAAGCAGGAAAAATGGTTATTGTGTCCTGTATGTGGAAATAAGACAAGATTAAAATTGCGTGAAGATACAATTCTTGAAAATTTTCCTTTATATTGTCCAAAGTGTAAGCAGGAAACTCTTATAAATGTTCAACAAATGAATATGTCTATTATCAAAGAGCCAGACGCACAGACGCAGAGCCGATAAACTTGAGAACAATCATAGTTTGTCGGCTTTTTGTTTTGGAATTATTGAGAAGATTGATACTGCAATGTAATTCTTTTCTAGGCCGGATTGCATTGCAGTTTGTTTGAAACAGCATATTAGATACGTTCAGATTGAGGAAAGGCACATAATGAAGACAAAACGAAAATTACATAAATGGAGAATAAAAGAAATTAACAAAATAAATTGCATACTATACACATCAAGGTGTACCGCAAGGGAGGAAAAAACTTCACTGTGGTACACCTTTTTTGATAATGCAAAATTTGTCTGTTTTTAGATTTTATTGCAAATTTACTTTTGCAGATTTGTAAAGGAAAGTAGCTATTGCACTTGCAGTAATTTGGATGCAGTTTACTGTTTCATATACGGCTGCTTGGACAGCATGGATTTTTGAGTATCCCACACTTTTTTCATCAGCTCTTTGACTTCCTTTACATCAGCAGCATAGACGTTACCTATGGCATTCATGCGCTTGGCTATCTGGTTCAGATTGTTGCCGATTTTTCCGAGTGCGGCGTTGTATTCCCGAAGCTCTGAATAGTCAATGTCATAAACAAAACCGTACAAAATTTGGCGGCGCAGGAAAGCGGATTTGCTTTTCATGCCGGAGGCTTTTACTTTCTGCTCCAGTATGTATTGTTCATCGTCACTTAGATATATTTTTAACTCGTTTTTGCGTTCTCTGTTTGCCATTTTCGTGTCCTTTCTGTAATGGGATTATGAAAGGATTTTACACTATCTTCTATCCCGTTACGGGGGATATTCGTGCAAAAAATGAGTGAAAAAAATCAGAAATTCCGAAAGGACATTTCGTGATTTTTGAACGCAGAGGGGGCTAGGGGGAAACTTCCCCCTACAAGCAATTTTTTCAAGTTTCTGCCTTTTAGAAAATTGGAAAAATTCAGCCTGTGAGGGAACACAGGCAGTGCTTGCTATGACGTTATACCGACTTTTTTGGCAGCACTGATAAATACGGGATTCGTCCAGAAAAAAGTCGGTATAACTTTTACCTTTTTTGAAAAAATAACCAGATTTTTTTGAGGAAGGTAGCCATAGGGGGAACATTACTTTTTCTATAATAGCCACAAGGAATCAAGCAGCGGAAGGAGGTGAAACATGAAGGACAACGCATTCCAGCGGCGGCGTGATATTGAGCGTATGCTGCTGTCGGGGAAAAAGCTGACCACATCACAAATGATGAAGATGTTCGGTGTCGGCAGGAAAGCCATACGCAGGGATTTTGACATCATAGGCGAAGAACTCCCCGTTATCACAAAGCAGGGATATGACGGAGGCTATCTCCTTGCGGACGGTGTGGGGCAACACCAGAACACGCTCACGCAGGAACAGTTGGAATGCTTGGAAAAAGTTGCTGTGACCTGTGGTTCAGAGGACAGGAAAATTGTTTTATCAATCATACATGAATTTGGACCGTACTGCGGAAGTTTTACATAGAAAATGACGGGAGGCGTGGCATGGACACTGCACACCGGAGAATGGAAATCATCAGCATTTTATCCGCCAAAGGGCATACGACAATGAGGGAGCTTGCATGGGAACTGGATGTTTCAAGGCGCACGATAATGAATGATGTTATCGCACTGTCTTTTGACTATCCGGTTTACACAAAGCCGGGCGAGGGCGGCGGGGTTTTTATTACGGAAAATTACAAGCCTTATATCAACACCCTCACGCAGACGGAGCTTGAAACACTTTGCAGGATGTACGGAAAATCAGAGGGAAAAGAGAAAGAAATACTGTTCCGTATCATTCACAAATATGGTGCGGACAAGCTGAAAATTTAAGGCAGATACATTCAAAGCTGACAACAAAAAACTGAATACATAAATCCCGTATATGATCCTGCAATCCTTCCCAACTGTTTGCAGGTGTTTTCAAGGGATTTTGAATTATTTATCATTAACACAGCGCAAGGGCAGTCACAGACTTATGGGAAAAGTCTGGGCTGTCCTTTTTGTGCGTTTAAGGAGGCAAAAGTAAGTGAAAGAAGTTCCTATTTGGGAAAAGAGCAATTTAAGCCTTGAAGAAGCGGCAGCTTATTCAGGGATTGGCGTCAATAAACTGCGTGAGCTTACCAATGAGAAAAACTGCCGCTATGTTTTGTGGGTTGGCAATAAGCGGTTAATCAAACGCCGACTGTTCGATCAATATATCGAGCAGGAATATTCTATCTGACAACAGCTGTTATCTCATTTCTTGCAGTTTTTGTGAAACTTGTGGTGTAAAATCAGCTTTGATATGGTACAATAGATGAGTCATATCAAGGCTCTTTCCACCACGGAAAGGAGTTTGAAAATGTCTGAGAAACGGAAAGACAATAAAGGACGAATCTTAAAGACAGGGGAGAGCCAGAGAAAAGACCTGATTTATCAGTACCGCTATACGGATATCCACGGAAAGAGGCAGACCATTTATTCCTCTGATTTGAAGGAACTGCGGGAAAAGGAAAAGGTAATTCAAAAGCCGCTTGACAACGGGATCGACTATGCCGCCGGAGAAGTTACCGTTATTGCCCTCTTGGAACGCTATATCAGTTTGAAACAGGGTGTACGCTATAATACCAAAGTCGGATACAATTTTGTGCTGAATCTGATTAAAAAAGAGGACTTCGGGTATCGGCAGATAAGGGATATTAAGGTGTCGGACGCCCAGCAGTGGATTATGAAGCTACACAATGACGGAAAAGGATATAGTACCATTACAAGCGTCAGGGGCGTTGTAAAACCTGCTTTTCAGATGGCATATAATGAGGACATTATCCGCAGGAATCCATTTGATTTTAAGCTGGTGGATGTTGTGCCAAACGATTCACAAAAACGTATCGCCATGACAGAGGAACAGCAGGAACTTTGGATGGGATTTATTTGTGAAGATAAAACCTACTGTAAGTATTATGATGAATTTGTTGTGCTGTTGGGAACGGGAATGCGTGTCAGTGAGTTTTGTGGCTTGACAAAAAGTGATTTAGATTTTGAAAACCGGAAAATCCGTGTGGATCATCAGCTTGTCAGAGAACGTGGCGGGAAATATTATGTTGAGAAAACAAAGACTGAGTGCGGATGCCGCTTTATCCCCATGACAGAGGATGTCTATCGGAGTCTGAAAAATATCCTTACTCACCGCAAGAGTTTAAAGACAGAAATGATTGTTGATGGATATAGTAGCTTTCTTCTGCTGGACAAGGATGATAAACCAAAAGTAGCGTTGCATATCGAAAATGAAATGCGTTGGGCAATGAAGAAGTACAAGAAACTATATCCAGACAAACCGTTGCCACACATCACACCTCATGTATTTCGCCACACCTTTTGTACCAACATGGCAAACGCAGGTATGGATATTAAGACCTTACAGTATGTAATGGGACATTCGGATGTAGGCGTTACGTTGAATGTTTATACTCATGCCAGTTATGACCGTGCGGCGGAGCAGATGGTGAAGATCTTGGACTTCAAAGAAACTGATATGCATGGAAAACAGAGAAAATCAGGTTGAGAAATACACCAATCTACTACACCAATTACTACACCATTTGCCCGTAAATTTGCGTAGATTTATAACGAATTACACAGATTAAGGGTAAAAAAGCAAAAATGAAAGAAGCGCCAAAAAGCTTGAAAAATCAAGGTTTGAAGGCTTATGAAGGGATATAAAAGATATGATTAAAATATTATTCGTGTGCCACGGCAATATTTGTCGCAGCCCAATGGCTGAGTTCATCATGAAGGATCTCGTAGAACAGGCCGGTCTTGCAAAGCAGTTTCACATTGCTTCCGCTGCCACCAGCACAGAGGAAATTTGGAATGGCATAGGCAATCCGGTTTATCCGCCCGCAAAGGCAAAACTTGCCGAGCATGGTATTGATTGCAGAGGAAAACATGCTGTTCAGCTGGCGCGGGCAGATTATGCGAAATATGATTTTCTTATCGGTATGGACAGCGCCAATATCCGTAATATGTACCGGATGCTGGGCAGTGATCCGGAAAACAAAGTGTTTAAGCTCCTGACTTTTGCCGGCTCGGACCGAGATATTTCTGATCCATGGTATACAGGGGATTTTGATGCTGCTTATCGGGATGTCCTGGAAGGCTGCAGAGCGCTTCTGGCCAGCTTGCTGCCTAAATTGTAATGTGCAAGTTGAATTCGATTTAGACTCCGTGCCAGAATTCGAGGGGCAGTGTCTGCGCTGCGGTGGCAGAGATATTGTTGTGCCGCAGGGGCAGGATGAAACAGCAGCAGTGAAAAGGACAAAGGATTATTGATGGCTGACTGTCAAGAACATTTCATGCAAGCATTTCACGGCATCCAGGAGGTATCCCACAGCAAATGGACTAACATGTTGCTTTTTATGGCCGAAGAAGAAAAAAGAAGCGAAAATCGGGAGGCTGTCTGTAAAGGCAGTTTCTGAGCAGGAATTAAGCAAGAAGGACAATGATACATACAGGAAGCATCTGTCTTTTCCCGGGCAAACTAAAAACGGAAAGCAAAACTGATTTAACGACAGGTAGAATATGAATCAAATGGGTTACAATATTTTAGTAGTAGACGATGAAAAGGAACTGGCTGACGTCATTGAGCTTTATCTCGCAGGAGATGGTTGTACGATTCATAAGTGTTACACGGGTGCGGAAGCCTTAGCTTGCATTGCGCATACGGAGCTGGATCTGGCAATTCTGGATGTGATGCTCCCGGACGGGGACGGTTTTCAGATTTGCAGAAAAATCCGGGAGAAGTCTTATTATCCCATTATCATGCTTACGGCAAAAGGGACGGATGCGGATAAGATCAGGGGGCTGGCCATCGGAGCCGACGATTATATCACTAAGCCGTTTAACCCGCTGGAGGTAGCTGCCCGGGTAAAAACTCAGCTGCGGCGGTACCGGCTGTATAACAATGCTGCTCCGAAACCGGAGGAGCCGGCGCATGAGTATGATATTCGGGGACTGGTGATCAACAGGGACAGCCATAAGTGCTTTCTGTTTGGAAAAGAACTGCAGCTGACCCCCATTGAATTTGCCATCCTCTGGTATCTCTGTGAGCAGCAGGGCAGCGTCGTCCCTTCCGAGGAGCTTTTTGAGGCGGTATGGGGCGAGAAATTCCTGCAGAATAACAACACCGTCATGGCCCATATCGGACGTCTGCGGGAAAAGATGGGCGAGCCCGCCAGAAATCCCAGATTCGTCAAAACAGTATGGGGGGTAGGCTACACCATTGAAAAATAGAAAGGATTTCCGCCAGTTCCGTGTGCGGATTCTGCTTCGGACGTTTGGGGCGCTGACAGCTGCCGCTGCCGTCATTTATATAACTTATTCTGTTTTGCAGCATGTCGGATTTGCCGACGGGATGGTTGCGTTTTTTCAGTTTGTCTTTGGTATAAACTATGAGGCCGCTCTGCAGTTGTATGAGCGGACATTTCGCAGGCATATGGATATGATGATTCTGTGTTCTTTCCTCCTGATATTCGTCGGATTGTTTCGGATTTATCTGCGTTGGCTGACAGGGTACCTTGAGGCTGTCAGCAGGGGAATGGATATCCTGCTTGAGGATGATTCCGGGGAAGTCCTGGGGAGCGCTCCTTCTCCCGGGAGAAGTTCCGGGGAGATTTCCCTGCCTCCGGAGCTGTTCTCCATCGAGCGAAAAATGAACGTGGCGAAGCATAGAATGGTTCTGCAGAACCGCCATATGCGCGAGGCCGAACAGCGGAAAAATGATCTGATCATGTACTTGGCCCATGATTTGAAGACGCCGTTGGCTTCAACTATCGGCTATCTGAATCTGCTCCGGGATGAAAGGCAGATTTCTGAAGAACTGCGGGAGAAGTACCTTTCTATCGCCCTTGCGAAATCAGAACGGTTGGAGGAGCTGATCAACGAATTTCTGGAAATTGCCAGGTACAGCTTGTCTGATATTATACTGCAGTATAAGGAAATCAACCTCACCCGCCTGTTGGAGCAGTTGGTGTATGAGTTTCAGCCGATTCTGGACGGAAGGGGTTTAACCTGCCGTCTGGCGGCGGAGGATATCCTGCTGAAATGTGATGCCGATAAAATGCAGAGGGTGTTCGACAATCTTTTGCGCAATGCCGCGCTTTACAGTTATGAGGGGACTGAAATCACCATTGAAGCCGGGCGCAGGGAAGAGAATCTGGTATTGAAATTTTCCAATCACGGCGATACGATTCCGGCGAAAAAGCTGGAGCGGCTCTTTGAGCAGTTTTACAGCCTGGATACGGGGCGCGGCACTGGCGGAACCGGCCTGGGGCTTGCCATTGCCAGGCAGATTGTCACGCTTCACAAAGGGACAATCACGGCAGAAAGCGAAAATGAGCTGACGGTCTTTACCGTGACGCTTCCGGTTTTATAGGAAAATCGTAAGAAATTCCGCAGAAAAAAAGCAGACTACTGTGTGGAGAAACGAGAAAACGGCGCTTTTGCTTTTGGTACAATAAGTGTACCAGGGCAGAAGCGCTTTTTCTGTTGACAATTCTTAAACGGGCATGCTTGTATGCGCATTAAAGTCATAGCATATGGGTTTGCGGTTATTGCGGAGAAAGAATCGCCAAGCCTGGATTTTACAGAGAAACAGGGAGGATATCTCACATGGAACTGCTGATCAATAAGGTTTCCAAAACGTTCAAAGACAAGAAAGCCGTGGACGGTATCAGCCTGGAGCTGACACCGGGAGTCTGGGGCCTGTTGGGGGCCAACGGCGCGGGCAAGACGACCCTGATGCGGATAATAGCCGGGATCATGCGGCCTGACTTCGGACAGGTGGTATATGACGGTGTGCCTGTCCGGGTTCTGGGAGAGCGCTATAGGGATGTTTTCGGGTATTTGCCCCAGGAGTTCGGTTTTTCTCCGGAATTCACGGTGAAGGATTATCTGGCTTATGTGGCTGCCCTGAAGGGGCTGTCTGAGGGGGAGAGCAGGCGGAGGATACAGGAACTGTTGGAGCGGGTTTCCCTGACGGATGTGTATCATAAAAAGATTGCCAGTCTCTCCGGAGGGATGAGGCGCAGGGTGGGAATTGCCCAGGCTTTGTTGAATGACCCGGAGGTGTTGATTCTGGACGAACCCACCGGGGGCCTGGATCCCGGGGAGAGGGTGCGCTTTCGCAATCTGCTGTCGGAGTTTGCCCATGACCGCATTGTTTTGGTTTCCACCCACATTGTCCCCGATGTGGAGTACATCGCCACCTGCCATGCCATCATCCGGAACGGGAGGCTGCTGGCTGTCGGGACAACGGAGGAGCTGGTTCAAATGGTGGAGGGGAAGGTGTGGAGCTGTACAATTCCGGCGGAGGCCGCGGCGAAGTATGAAAGCAGGCTTCAGGTGGCCAGTCTGCGGAATGAAAACGACGGCTGTGTTTCCATTCGCTATCTGGCGGAGCGTCCCTGTAATGACAGTTCCTTCCCTTGCGCGCCCCGCCTGGAGGACCTGTATTTGTGGCTGTTTCCGCAGGGCGGCGGGGAAAACCGTAGGAGAACCAGTGGAAAAAGAGTTGGGAGGTATGAATAAATGAGGATATTTTATTTAGAATTAAAACGAGTACTGAAGTCAAAATTTACCTTGATTTTGCTTGCTCTGGCGCTTCTGTTTTCCGTTCTGCTTGCCTGGCTGCCTGTTACCTACTGCTACAGCAATTACATGGACGAGGCCGGAAACGAGGTAAATCTCACCGGTCTGGCATCTATCGCCTATGAAAAAGAACGCCAGGCAGATGCCGCCGGACCAGTCACTCCGGAACGGGTGCGGGAGGCCGTGGAGACCTATCAGGCCTGCCTTGCGTTATACGGCGTGACGGAATCCTATGAGCTGCCGGAAGGTGTCTATGAGCGGGAAATCCTCCCCATTGCCCCCCTGCTCCACGGTGTAAAAGAGGCCTTTGCGGACCCGAACACAGGAATGGCCCCTGCGATTATGGAAATTGACCCGGAACAAATTGATGACTACTATTCTGTCTGCGAGTCCCGGATTGCTTCGCTGATGGCCATGGAACAGCCGGACAGCCCCGGGGCGCAGCGCAAGGCCGTGGAAATGTACCGGAACACGGAAAAACCTTTTGAGGTTTATCCGGGCATGAATTCCACCGTCCTGGACTATCAGAACATTATGGGATTTCTGGTGCTGCTGTTTTGCGTGGTCATTGCCGCGCCGGTATTCTCCGCCGATTATCAGTCCGGCGCGGATGATATTCTGCGGTGCACCCGGTATGGCATGGGGGCGCTTGGCATTGCAAAGTTGTCCGCAGCCCTTTGCGTCAGCGGGGTCGTATTCGTGGTTTGTGCTGTCATGCATATTCTGGTGGCGGACAGCCTGTTCGGATGGGAATGCACCCGGACATCCATCCAGATGATGTATTCCATTGTGACCCTAGCAGACATGAATGTCGGAGGCCTCCAGTTTCTTTTTGCTGTGGCAGGACTGCTCTCGGTTCTGGCTTCCGTGAGTTTTACGCTGTTTCTTTCCGCCAGGTGCAGAACCACTGTGTCCTCTGTGGCAGCGGCATTGGTATTCTGCATCGCGCCGGTCGTAATCTCCATGACGATGCCCGGCGGACTGGGTACCTGGCTGTGCAGCATCCTGCCTGCCAGCGGGACGAGCATTCAGGCAAGTGTTCTCTATGGGATTACGGATTTCAAGTTTTTGAATCTGGGCGGGATGGCAGTCTGGATGCCCTATGCCATGATTGGGGCCTGCGTGATTGAGATTCCCCTGTTTGCATTCCTGGCTGTCCGCTCTTATTGCAGGCATGCGCTGAATTAAGCTGGGAGTAGGCTGCAGCAGGAGCTGCAGCCTATACAGACTGAGCGGCCTAAGGAACTGCCGGACGCTGCTTTGCATCAGCTTGCTTAGTGAATACGAAAACGGCTGATGAGGTTATTCAGTGTCCGTGCCTGCTGGGACAGCTCCCTGGACACCGATGCGCTTTTTTCTGCAGCTGCAGAATTATTCTGAACCACGGCTGATATTTCTTTGATTCCTGTTTCAATCAACAGAGTCATTTCCGATTGCTGAACGCTGGCAGAGGCAATTTCATCCATCAGCTCTTTGATAGAACGGATGCAGTCGCTGATGACCTGCATGGCGGAGACTGCCTGGTCTGTAGATTCTGTTACAGCACACCTGCCAGAACCCGTACATTGGTGACAGCGGCGTAGACTTCTGCCTCACTGTCTCGGACCATGAAGACCCAGCCACGATCCTTCAGGTACTTGTAGACCACCAGCCGCTTTGTCCCGTTCTCATCCTGATATGAGTCTGTACCGGCCCGTGTGCCCCTGTCCGCCTGAATGCGCCGGATGATTTCCAGGTATCCGGCATCGGTGGTTTCGGTATTTAAAAGGGTATCATCTGCATGATAGAGATAGACGCCCGTGTCCACGTTCAGGAACACGTACTCACTGTCGGGAAGATCCTTGATATCCAGGTGCAGCAGTGAATCCATGAGGTGGCTGACATAGACGCCGGCGCCTACATAGCCGATGCACTGCTGTCCTTCGAAGATGGGGTAGTACATGGACAGGATCATGCTGCCGGTGCCGGGGGATTTCATGCTCCCTAAGTTCGTCAGCTCCTGTCCGGCCAGGATCGTGTCCTGAAAGGTTTTCAGGGAATCTCCCGAGCGGGTGGTCATACCTATGGCGCTCTGGGAGGTATGGGTTAGCACATGGGTTTCCGGGGTGGCGATATAAAGCCCCTCAAAGATTCCTTTGATGGAGGCGAAATCCTCCGTATACTTCTGGGCCTGTGTGAGCAGTGCAGGATCTTCCGGATTCAGAAGCAGGTCGCGAACCTCCCTGCCCAGGGCAAAGGCGGTCATGTATTCTTCGGCAGAAAGCACATACTCGTCTATGATAGCGGCTCTGGACTTCACGGCATCGGTCATCTGGTTGGCGATGTTGTTTTTGACCATGGAAGCGGTGTTGGTGGATACGGCCAGCCAAAGCAGAGTCATCCCTGCCAGGGTGATAACGGTGGTGATGACTCCAATTCGCACAGCAAGTTTTTTGTTTTCAATGAACCTCATACAAGTTCTCCACCGTTTAGAAATCTCAGGATTAAAACCCTATAATTATAATAGTATATTTTTCCCCGATTTCAAGAGATTTCCAGGTGGTTCAAGCGGCGGGGGAAGAAAAAATAACCCTGTCAGCCGGGCGGCATCGTGGTAAAATGGAGATAATGGGAGTATCAGAGGCAGGCAACAGGCGGGGAAGCAGAATGAGCGTAAAGGAAGAGAAGCATGATCAAAGTTCATGTAAGGCATATTCTGCGGAAGCTGGGGTTTTCATCCAGCAGGGAAATGATTGATTATCTGAAGGAACTGAAGCTGTTGGATTATTATAAGCTTCCGGGGGACGAGGAACTCTGATGGGAGGAGATGCGTATGATATGGTTTCTGCTGTTGGTGGTGACTGTCACGGGTATCCTGCTGGCGGTGAAATGGAATAATTTCTATGGGCTGATTTTTGCGCTGGGATTTGTGGCATTGGAGATTCTGGTGCTTACCATGATTTTTACCATAGCTTAATTCGGTACCTATCAATACAGGACACTGCAGTAGTATGGTATTTATCGCTGGATTCTGAAGATAAAGCTGAACTATTATGACCTGAAGAGGATGACCAATCTGGGAGTCTGGATATTCTGTATTGCTATACAGGAATGCCGGGCTGATATCGAAAATCATCTGGCTGTTTCCCATGATTATGGGAATCATTCAGTCCTCCCGATCCTTGAAATATTCGTCGTAGGCGCAGCCGAAGAAGGCCGAAATGCGCGCTTCTGCCGAAGGCGTTTCCATTCCCTCCCAGCAAATGCGCAAAATGAAAGAATGGCTCACATATCCTGTGAACCACATATGGGTAAGCAGCCTGGGCCGGATATTGTGTTGGTTAAGGGGGAACCATAACCTTTCTACGCGGATTCGCTGACCGGAGAGGGGGCAGGAAATCCGGTTGGCGAAGGAACTGGGTTTTAGCCTTTTGCAGGCAATGGTATACACAAACATAAATATGTTGAAGAAAGGAAATAAAAAGATTATAATAGAATTCAAACTCAAAGGCGAAACATTTTCCATATGTCTGTGATAGACGGAATCACGGTTGAGCTATGGAGTGGCGGAAAGAGAATAGAAATGTCCGGAAACTGGGAAGCGTGTATCTGATCGGGTTGCAGCAGAAGGCGGCTACAAATCTGCTTTCAGTCAGGGAATTTGGATATAATTGTCTTTTATACAGTTTGGACGGGGTATTGCGTTATGGCGATGTGCTGAATATTATACAGACAGATGAGACAGACCGGGTTGTGGAAAGAAAGGAAGTGCAGCTTTTTGATAACCAGGCATTTAGGGAGGCGCTCATTAATGACATTCTGTACAACAAATGGGTGCAGGGAAACGAGCCTAAGATAAAATTCAGCACAGAATATAAACATGGAGGGACGCATATGGAACAATGGGTAAATGTTACGGATACTTTTTCGGAATCAAGACGGCATTATAAAAATACCTATCTCGAAATCTGCGAAGTGTTTGGCGGTGAGGTGGAGGTCAGCCTGTTCTCGTCAGAAGACGCTCCATATGAAATCTATTTTTCATTTGGGATTATGTATGGAATTGTTTATGCAGAGAGAGAAGAAGCAGATGCAAAACGGGAGCAGATGAAGGCGGATTTAGAACAGGAATATCTTAAGAATAAAGAGCCATCAGATGAGTTTATCAACAGCTTTGCCAAAAAATATGACGTCTGTCTGCCGAGTGACGTTCTGTTTGATGAGGATGCACTCATGAAAGCACTTTTGGATATCTGAGGCAGTGACAGATTTCAACAGCAATCAATTTAGTATTTTTACTTCTTTTGCATATAATTGAAATTTGGAACGCCGTATGAATGTCAGCAGCGGAAAAGTCCACGTTTAACTTGTACTCTTTTTGACATAGTGCCAGTGGGAGGTAAGGTGTAAAATGAGCAAACTGAAAAATATGAGGCTTGTGGAAATCCCGAGGTTCCGTGCAGTCTCCTCCGGAGCACATACGCTCGGTGAAATTTTTGGAAAGGAAAGCAGCTTTCAGTCATGGGTAAATGCGCATGAACATTTACTCAAGAAGCATCTTTTTGAACCGCTTGACTTTTTGTGGCATGAGGACAGAGATATTGACAGATCTGTCTGGATCCTGGCTGTTCAGGATGATGTCACAGAAAGGGACGTTGCACCCTATGAAATTGTGGAATTTCCCGGCGGAATGTTTTTGGTTGCCACAGGGGATGAAAATGACTGTGCTGACCTTGAAGAGACGGTAAGCGGTATGTATGCCTGGATCGGCAGCAGCGACGTGTTTGAATATGGCGATTTCCCTGTAAGCGGCATGTGCAATATGCCAAATCCTGACGGCGCCATCGATAAAGCGCTGGGCATAGCCCAACAGCAGATCTTTCTGCCGCTGAAATTCCGCGGGAGTAATAGTTGACAAAAACAGGCTTAAGATGTGGACGGCGTTCCGGAAAGTCCGTGATTCTACAGCAGATTCTGCACGAAATCCGGGAGAAGACAGATAATACGATTTTTATGAACTTCGAGGACAGGCGCATATCTGCAAATATCCCAAATGGGAATGCGCTGGTTGACTATGTGGAGCAAAACCGGACGGTGAAAACATATTCCACAAGGACAAACGGGAGCTTAGTTATTATCGAAAAATATATTCCCTTTTCGGAATTGTGTACCCATGGAAAATGAGCTTATAAATATATATTGTAAGCGGCAGACCTCTATTTTATAATCAAATATATAAATCGGAATTGAAGAGGTATATCAAATGGAAATTATGCTCAGGCCGTATGACGGCACCAGTGAAAAAACAATGCTTCGCTCCATAAGTGCTTTTTTCCGTGTGCATCATTCGCAGATTAATGAGGCACAGGCTCGGGAAAATCTTGCCAACTGGACAAAAGAAGATCACAAACTTTACGACATTCTCGGCGATGAGATCCCTGTGGGATTTGTCCATCTCAACTGGCGTGGGGCAACGGTCTGCTGGATCGAGGACATCTTTGTGGAAGAAAGTTTGCGCAGGCAGGGTATTGCCTCCAAAGCCATTGGCCTTGTGGAAGAAATATTGCAAAAGCGGGGCGTGGAGGGAATCTGTATGGATGTAGTTCCAGACAATATTCCTGCGCTGCGGCTCTATTACCGCCTTGGCTATGATCGGTTAAGCATTGTTACCGTGCGAAAGGATATGCACCCCTTTGCAACCGAACGCAGAGAGCAGATTGGTGGCATGGACTTTCGCGTCAAGCAATTTAATGATTGAACTTTGCATTGCATCCAAAATTCAAATTTGAAGAATTGTCAGTCAAGTGCAAATTCAGTAGTCTTTATGTATAAATATACATTTTACTTCCAATTTTAAGCAATGGGAACACTTTTCCGAAAAGGGAGAAAATATATGATGCCGATGTGGCGCTGAATTCTCAGAGGTGCATGGACAATCGGTTCGACATTACCCACAATCTGGAGAACGTGGTATATAATGAACTGATTTATATGGGCTATAGGGTATGGGTATATGACAATGCGGGGAGAGAGATAGATTTCCCGGCCCAGTGTGGGAATAAAAAGTATTTTGTCCAGGTGGCATACAGCGTGGCTGAGGACAAAGCCTATACGAGGGAGTTCGATGCGTTTCGGGGAATAGACAATCTGTCAAAGAAGATTCTGATAACGAATGACGATATTAATTATTCCACCAGTGCGGTCAGGCATATCAGGCTGAGGGATTTTCTGCTGATGCACAGCCTGGACGACAGATGATACAGGGAAACCTGTCCTGTTCATGGGGGCAGGTTTGGCTGTAACAGGGATATTGGCGAAAAAAGGGGTGAATACTTATTATGAATCTCAGTATTAGCGTAAATCATAAACAACTTCTGGACATCCTTCTGAACGTGGGACTCATCCGCCCGGTGTTCATCTGGGGAGCCCCGGGCATCGGAAAGTCCGCCATTGTCCAGGAATTTGCGGACAGCCTGGGACTTGCCTGCGTCTCCCTCCTGGGCAGTCAGCTTGCCCCGGAGGATATCATCGGCGTGCCCCAGATTCGGGACGGATACAGCGTATTCTGTCCGCCCCGGACTATCGCCCGCCAGGAGCCCTATGTCCTCTTTCTGGACGAGCTGAACGCCTGCACCCCGGAGGTGCAGAAGGCCTTTTACTCCCTCATTCACGAGCGCCGTATCGGTGAATACTGCCTGCCGGAGGGCTCCATTGTGGTGGGCGCGGGCAACAGGGCCCAGGATAACGCAATTACCAGGCCCATGTCCTCCGCTTTAGTGAACCGGATGTTCCATGTGGAGCTCACCGCCAGTCCCAGGCTGTGGCTGGAGTGGGCGGCGGAAAACGGCATTCATCCCTATATTTACGATTACATTTCCACCCGGCCGGACCATCTCTGGGCAAAGCCGCCCAAGACCGAGGAGCCCTTTTCCACGCCCCGCTCCTGGCATATGTTAAGCGACGCCATCCACAGCTACGGCCCGGACATCGGGGAGGAGGCCCTGCGGATTCTGGCTACGGGGTGCCTGAGCGCCCGCCACGCCACCCAGTTCCTGGCCTACATCCGCCAGATTCGCAGCCAGTACGTCCTAGACAAGATTCTGTCCGGGGAACAGCCCTGGCCGGAGAAACCGGAGGAGCGGGATGTGCTCTATTTCCTGGCCCAGTCCCTCAGAGCCCGCCTGGTGAAGGAACTGCCTGCGGAGCGGGGGAGGCTTAGTGCGGACAGCAGGGCACTGGTTTTGCAGGCCAAGGACCGCATCACCGAACTGGCGAATTTAAGCCTGGAGATTGCCCGGATGGCTGTGACGCCGGAGGACGGAAAGGAGCTGCCGGACTGGTTTGTGGTGGAACTCTTCCGGGATCTGCCGCGCCTGGCCGACAAACGAAACGGATGAGCGGGAAAGCAAAATGAGTGGGAAAGCAAAAATGAGCGGGAAAGCGAAAAAAATCAATCCGGCGGCGGAAGCCTTCCAGGCCGGCTACGGACTGGTGAAACAAAATGCCATACTGGGCCCCCTGATAGAGCGGGCCTATCCCCACTTTGAGGACGATTATCCCATGGCAAAGGAGGACTGGGCATGGGTCACATCCCAGGGGCATATCTACGCCAACAGCCACCGGCGGGCATCTGCAGGGGAGTGGGCCTATGTGTTGGCGCACTGCCTGCTCCACTTAGGGCTGGGCCATATCCGGGAGGACAGGGAGAAGGATGCGCTCTGGAATGCTGCCTGCGACTGTGTGGTGTTCAGGTACCTGGCGGACCTCCACATCGGCACGGTTCCGGCGGAGTTTGCGTTTCCGCTGCCCGCCGGCGCCAGAGAGGAGGAGAAGCTTTATTTCTGGCTGAAGGAGCACAGGGGGCCTGCGTATTTCCGGTACTCCACCATGAGCGGCGGCCGGGCGGACATGTCCTGGCAGGGGGAGGGAAAGCCGTGGCACTGGTGGAGCGGGGCAACAGACTGGCGGCAGCTCTTCGCCGAGAGCCTGCGGTATGCGCTGCGGACAGCGGTTGACTATGCCGGGGGTGTCGATACAAAGCCCGGCGAATACAGGAAGATGGGCCCCGTACAACGTGCCAGGGAGTGGTTTCTGTCCAGTTACCCGCTGCTTGGAGGCGTGGCTGCGGGCTTTCAACTGGTGGAGGATCCTCTGGCAGCGCAGCGGATGGATATTTCCATAGCGGCGATTTCCGTTCAGATGCAGGAGATTTACGTGAATCCCGCCGCCCGCCTCACCGAGCAGGAGTGGCGTTTTGTCCTGGCCCATGAGTACCTTCATGCCGCGCTCTGCCATGAGGCGCGTCTGGGAAAGAGGGATCCGGAGCTGTGGAACACGGCCTGCGATTATGTGATTAACCAGTGGCTGCGGGATATGGAGGTGGGAACCATGCCCGAGGGCCTGCTCTATGACCCGGAGCTTGCGGGGCTGTCCGCGGAGAGCGTCTATGACCTTCTGGCGGCAAACCTGCGGAAATACCGGCGGATGGCACGGCACGATATCCTTTTCGGGCCAACCGACTGGCAGGGTTCCAAAGATTTTGTGGATCTGGATGCCTGGTGCAGATCCGCCATCCAGAGGGGACTGGATTTTCACCAGGCCCATGACAGGGGATATCTCCCTGCGGGACTGGTGGAGGAGATAAGGGCGCTGTCTCAGCCGCCCATTCCCTGGGACGTGAAACTGGCCCGGTGGTTCGACGAGCGGTTCGAGCCCCTGGAAAAGCGCCGGACCTACGCCAGGCTCAGCCGGAGACAGTCGGCCACGCCGGACATCCCCAGGCCTTCCTACCGGTATGAGGAGGAAGCGCGGGCAGGACGGACTTTCGGGGTGCTGCTGGACACTTCCGGCTCTATGGACCGGGGGCTTCTTGCCGCGGCGCTTGGAGCCATCGCCAGTTACAGCGCCGCCCGGGACGTGAACCGGGTACGGGTGGTGTTCTGCGATGCCGCTCCCTATGACCAGGGATACATGGAGGCGGCGGATATCGCGGGCAGCGTCCGGGTACGGGGACGGGGAGGCACGGTGCTTCAGCCCGGGGTAGAGCTTCTGGAACAGGCGGAGGATTTTCCAAAGGAGGCGCCGCTGCTGATTATTACGGACTGCCAGTGCGACAGGCTGAATCTCTTCGGCAGGGACCACGCCTTCCTGGTGCCCCGGGGGAGGAGCCTGCCTTTTCCGGCGAAGGGGCCGGTGTTTTATCTGGAATAGGGGGCGGTGGGAATGCATGCGCCAAAATGGGGTGTTCCTGCCTGTTTTGTGTACAGCCAGTGCGTCATGAAGCGTTACAAACCGATAAATCGGAGGTTAAAATGGAGTTGAACAATAGATATTGGTATGAATACCATTAAGGGTGATTTTTCACTGGGAATGGAAAGGGTGTGACCAAATGGCAGTCATTGATTTTACGCAGCTGTCCGGGGGGAGTGCCATGGATTTGAGGAAGGATGCAGACAGAATTATAAAGGCCGCGTTACAGAAGGTGATGCCGGATGAGGCGGTGGAGCAGGCACTGCGGGGGAAAGCTTTCGGCGGCGGAGTGTATCTGGTGGCTGCGGGAAAAGCGGCATGGCAGATGGCGGCCACGGCGGCACGCATTTTGGGGGACAGGCTGCAGGCAGGGGTATGCGTCACGAAGTACGGGCATGTGAAGGGTGCTATCCCGAAAGTCCGATGTTATGAGGCAGGGCATCCTGTGCCGGACGAGAATTCCTTCAGGGGCACCCGGGCGGCTTTGGAGCTGGTCAGCGGTTTAGGACGGGAGGATACGGTCATTTTCCTGCTGTCAGGGGGAGGCTCGGCGCTTTTTGAAAAGCCTCTCACGGACGGGGGCGAGCTTGCTGACATAACGGCGCAGCTTCTCGCCTGCGGAGCGGACATCAGGGAGATGAACATCATACGCAAGCGGCTCTCCGCCGTCAAGGGGGGCCGCTTTGCGCAGATTTGTGCCCCTGCGAAGGTGTACAGTATTGTGCTCAGCGATATACTGGGAGATCCTCTGGACATGATTGCTTCCGGTCCCGCATATCCCGACAGCAGCACCTGCGGGCAGGCACTGGCCATTGCGGAGAAATACCGGCTCCGACTCAGCGCCCGGGCGATGGAGCTGTTAGAGGTGGAGACGCCGAAAGAACTGGACAATGTGGAGACTGTGGTTACGGGAAGCGTCAGGAACCTGTGCCTTGGGGCCGCGCAGGCCTGTGAGGCTCTGGGGTATCATCCGCTGATTCTCACGGATCAGCTGTGCTGCGAGGCCAGGGAGGCGGGAAGCTTTCTGGCCTCCGTTGCGAAGACACATCAGGATTCGCGGCAGAGCCTGGCATTCTTGGCAGGGGGCGAGACCATCGTGCATCTGTCCGGAACCGGGAAGGGAGGCCGGAACCAGGAACTGGCACTGGCCGCGGCGGAGGGCATCTCCGGATTGAGGGACACTGCCGTGTTCAGCATCGGCAGCGACGGGACGGACGGCCCCACGGATGCCGACGGGGGGTATTGCGACGGGGGGACGAAAGCGCGCCTGCTGTCCCGGGGGATCGATATTTATCAGGTATTGCAGGACAACAATGCCTATATGGCACTGGGGGAAGCAGGGGGGCTGATCAAAACGGGGCCGACCGGAACCAATGTGAATGACGTTGCGGTGGTGCTGATTAAGAGGGATGACGGCGGACAGTCTGGAAGTGAAGGGATTGTTTTCAATAAGACATATGAATAGGAAGCAAATGCTGCTTCCCAAAGTTGAATGCGATGTAAAGAAACGCGCTGACATATTGTAGTTCATGCTGTTATAATACGCTGGCACCGCCATGTCAAGTCCGATAATTGCAGATACCTCATCGGACGGGCAAATGCGGACGGTGTATTTCACTTCCGGGTGAGGATGGAGCCGGAGAATGTCATATTGGCAAAGGCCGGGGAGCTGCAGGACTGTGTGACGGTTTACGGTATGGAGAAGACGGATCCCTCCTATGTGCTTCCTGTGCAGGGAGAGGTGGAGAACTGAAAGAAATCGCTGTCAAAGGAATTTATTACGATACATTCGAGGTATAAAATCAGCAGAAAAATTGAAAAAATCCATGCACTCGTGTATAATAGAACAGAAAAGGATTTTCAGCATCATTTAAAAGGGCGGGGAGCATCGAAGTTGAGTGAAAAAAGCGGAAAGCAGGGGATTTGCTATGTTGTAGGCGCAGGGCAAAACTTTAGTTTGGATTTTGTACCATGTAAGGATGATTATGTAATTGCGGTGGACGGGGGATATCAGTATCTGGAGCAGGCAGGTATTCCGATTGATATGGCCATAGGGGATTTTGACAGTCTGCAGTTTATACCGCAGCATCCCAATGTGATTGTGCTGAATGCGGAAAAGGATGATACGGATATGCGGTCTGCCATTTGGGAAGGAATCCGGAGGGGATATGCAAGTTTTCATATATATTGCGGAACCGGCGGAAGAATGGATCACACGATTGCCAATATACAGCTTCTGGCGGAATTGTCCCGGGACGGAAGGCAGGGATTTCTCTTTGGCGGAGATTATGTGCTGACTGCGCTTACAGATGGGACGATGACCTTTCCGGAGGGAGTGAAGGGCTATATTTCGGTTTTTTCTCATTCCGATGAGGCAGTGGGGGTATTTTTAGAGGGTTTGAAATACAGACTGGAGGGAGCTGTTATGCGGAATACGTATCCTCTCGGCGTCAGCAATGAGTTGATCGGCGTAAGGAGCAGGATTTCCGTAGAGAAAGGTACTTTATTGATTTGTTATCCGATAGAGGCGGCAGCGGTTGCGGAACTGGAATAAAAAACAGCAACTGCCATCCGCAGTGCCCACAGGACTTATAGACGCATGAATTAAGCGTCTGGAAGGCCTATGCCGGGAAGGGTACTGTGGAGGGCGGTTACGGAACAGGAAACAGTAACAGGCCATTTCAGTGCCCAGAAGAATTACCGGCCCTGCATTTGGGGCAGGAATTCTTCTGCCATTATTGGTACTGTGGAGGGCGGTTACGGAACAGGAAACAGTAACAGGCCATTTCAGTGCCCAGAAGAATTACCGGCCCTGCATTTGGGGCAGGAATTCTTCTGCCATTATTGGTACTGAAATGGCCTGTTACGGAACTGGAATAGGAGGTAACAGGATGAGCGAGAACAGGAAACCGGAGGAAAATTCGGAGGAGGATGCTCTGATTGCATTTCTGGACGGACATATGGAGGCAGGAGAGAGTAGGATTAAAATCGAAGTGGTGGAAGGGGAAGGAGGAGTAATTTCCCGTCAGTATCATCATGGACGCTGCGACGTGGGGAGTCCGTGGGCCTGCGGGACAGCTTTTGATGTGCTGGAGTGACGGATTTTGCTTGACAAACGGATTGGGCTGAACTATAATCCCATACAGATAGAGAAAATGACTGAGAAGAGGAATAGTACGGATCGGGAAGCAATGCAGAGAGAGGACGTGGTATTTTGGCTGCCGGAAGGGGCTGAATACGGCTGAGAGGTTCTTATGCGGAAGGTTCGGAACCTGCCTCGGAGTCTTGTGTGAGGTACTTTGCGCGGCAGCGGAAACGGACAAAAGCACAACGCAGACTGGCGTTAACGGTAGGAGAGATGGACATGCAGATGTCAATCAGGGTGGTACCGCCGGATTTCCGGTCCCTTCGGGGATGGAAGTCCGGCTTTTGTTATACGGGAAAACCTTGGGGCATGTGACGCCCGGAGACGGATCAAAAAAACAGCAGAAAGCCGATCCAGTGCCCAGAGGGTTTATGGCCGCATCACTTAGCGGCCGGAAATACTCTGCCTTTACTGGTACTGGGGAGGCTTTCTGCGGAACTGGAAAAACAGTCTCCGGGTGTCACATGCCCGGGAGAAATTTCAGATGCGCACTTTGCAGCGGAAATTCCTCCCCCTTAAAGGGCATGTGACGCCCGGAGACGGAACTAAAATAGGAGGAAAAACAATGGCAGACAAGAAAATGGTAGAGGAAATTACATCCATGGATGTGGACTTTGCCCAATGGTACACAGACGTGGTAAAGAAGGCGGAGCTGATAGACTACACCTCCGTAAAGGGTTGTATGGTGATCAAGCCCGCGGGTTATGCGATCTGGGAGCTGATTCAGAAGCAGCTGGACGCTAGATTCAAGGAGACCGGCGTGGAGAATGTATATCTCCCTATGTTTATTCCGGAGTCCCTGTTGCAGAAAGAGAAGGATCATGTAGAAGGCTTTGCACCGGAAGTGGCATGGGTGACCCACGGCGGTCTTGCGCCTCTGCAGGAGCGGCTTTGTGTGAGACCCACCTCAGAGACATTGTTTTGTGATTTTTACAAAAATGATATTCAGTCCTATCGGGATTTGCCGAAGGTGTATAACCAGTGGTGTTCCGTGGTACGCTGGGAGAAGGAGACCAGGCCATTCCTGCGTTCCAGAGAATTCTTGTGGCAGGAGGGACATACGGCCCATGCTACCGAAGAGGAAGCCCAGGACAGAACGATTCAGATGCTGAATTTATATGCGGATTTTTGTGAGGAAGTATTGGCGATTCCGGTAATCAGAGGTCAGAAGACGGAAAAGGAGAAATTCGCGGGAGCTGTGGCTACCTATGCCATCGAAGCCTTGATGCACGACGGCAAGGCGCTGCAGGCCGGAACCTCCCATAATTTCGGCGACGGATTTGCCAAAGCGTTCGGCGTACAGTTTACGGACAGAGACAATACTTTGAAATATGTGCATCAGACATCCTGGGGAATGACTACCCGGCTGATCGGAGCTATCATTATGGTGCACGGCGATAATGAAGGTTTGGTGCTTCCGCCCAGGGTGGCGCCTGTGCAGATCTGTATTGTACCGGTTCAGCAGAAAAAGGAAGGAGTGCTGGACAAGGCATATGAACTTCGGGATGTATTGAGCAGACATTACCGCGTGAAGGTGGACGATACGGACAAGAGCCCGGGATGGAAATTTGCAGAGGCAGAGATGCGGGGATATCCTGTCCGTGTGGAAATCGGACCCAGGGATCTGGCGGCAGGGAAGTGTGTGATCTGTCGGAGAGATACCAAAGAGAAGCTGGAAGTAAATCTGGAGGAGCTGGAGATCAAGGTGGGAGAATTGCTGGAGACTATCCAGAAGGAAATGTTGGAAAGGGCGGGAGCGCACCGGGACGCAAACACCTTCACAGCCGTCAATATGGAAGAATTTGAGCGGATTTTCAGTGAAAAGGCAGGCTTTGTCAAGGCAATGTGGTGCGGGAATGAGGAATGTGAAGTACAGATCAAGGATAAGCTGAGCGTGACCAGCCGCTGTATGCCTTTTGCACAGGAGCAGATTGCGGATACCTGTGTGTGCTGCGGCCGTCCGGCGAAAAAAATGGTCTACTGGGGAAGAGCATATTAGTACGGAGAGGGTGAGACTGAGATCTGTTTCGGCTGTGGTACGTAACGCGATATTGAAAACGGAAGTCTGCTCAGGCAGATAAAGAGCATGAACGGCAGGAAGAAAGGAGAAGCGAGAAATGATTCATGAGACATATCCAATCTCTGTAGGGGGCTCGTTGCCCTATGCAAAATTAATCACTTATATACAGGAGAACTTTGAGGATGTGGCCATCTGCGGCAGACCTTTGGTGCTGGTCTGTCCGGGCGGCGGTTATGGGATGACCTGTGACAGGGAAGGAGAACCTTTGGCGATGCAGTTCATGGCCATGGGTTACCATGCCGCCGTGCTGAAATATTCCTGCGCGCCGGCGGTTTTTCCCACGGCACTGGCAGAATTGGCATACAGCATCCGCCTGATCCGTGAGAATGCGGAAAGCTGGCATGTGGAGCCGGACAAGATTATCGTGCTGGGCTGCTCGGCGGGAGGGCATCTGGCGGCTTCTTTGGGCGTATTCTGGAAGAAGGATTTTCTGGCACGGTTTCTGGGCGCAGAAGACGCTGACCGCAGGGTGTTTCGGCCGGACGGCATGATTCTGTGCTACCCGGTGATCTCTTCCGGAGAGTTTGCCCACAGGGGATCTTTTGACAGTCTGCTGGGAGGGCAGGAGGAAGCTTTGTCTGTAAGTCTGGGAACGGACGCGTTGGAGCTGGTATCGCTGGAGAATCAGGTGGATGGGGAGACACCGCCTGCTTTTCTCTGGCATACCTATCCGGATGCTGCCGTGCCGGTGGAGAATTCGCTGCTCTTTGTCAGCGCGCTCCGGCGTGCCGGGGTCCCGGCGGAATTCCATATGTATCCCCGGGGCGAACATGGTTTGTCCCTTGCCAACCGCCTGACGCTGGGCCCGGGTGGGAACGGACTGCAGGAGGAATGTACCTCGTGGATTTCGCTGGCACATACCTGGATAGAGCATCAATATGTGAAAGGATTATAAAAATTGAATTATATTGTATTTGATCTGGAATGGAATCAGAGCAGTACCGGTCAGGAAGAGGAAACGGCCCGTCTTCCTTTTGAGATTGTGGAAATCGGCGCAGTGAAGCTGAACTGCCATGGTTTTCGGATCGGAGAGTTCGGTGAACTGATCAAGCCAGCCGTCTACCACGAGATGAATCAGATCACGGGCAGGCTCATTCATCTGCAAATGCAGGAGCTGGAGGGCGGCAGGCCCTTTGTCCGGGTGGCAGAGAGCTTCCTGAAATGGTGCGGGGAAGAGGATTACTGGTTCTGCACTTGGGGAAGCGCGGATCTGACGGAACTCCAGAGAAATATGAAATTTTATGAGATGGCTCCGCTGTCGAAGGGGCCGATTGCCTTTCTGGATGTGCAGAAGCTGTTCAGCATTGCCTTTGAGGACGGAAAATCCAGAAGATCCCTGGAACATGCAGTAGATTACCTGCAGATGGAGAAGGATATTCCTTTTCACAGGGCCTTTGGGGACGCGCATTATACGGCCAGAATATTGGCAAAAATTCTGGCGGAAAAACCGGATACGCTGAAGAACTTGTCCTATGATGTATTTCATCCGCCTGTAGACAGAAAATCAGAGATTAAAGTACGGTTTGACAATTACGAGAAATTTATTTCCAGGGAATTTGAAAGCAGGGCAGAAGCATTTGCGGACAGGGAAGTGGCGGCCAGCAAATGCTATCTCTGCCATCGGAATCTGCGGAAAAAGATCAGGTGGTTTACGCCCAACGGAAAGAATTATTACTGTCTGGCGTACTGTGAAATCCACGGCTATATGAAGGGAAAGATCAGAGTCCGGAAATCATCGGAGGAAAAGGTGTACATCGTCAAGACCACAAAAATGACCACCCCGGAGGAGGCCGTCCTTCTGAAAATACGGAGCGAGCATGTAAAAAAGCAGCAGCGGGAGCATCTGCTCAGACAAAGGGGAAGCTGAATTTCGTAATTCCGGACTTCGATGCAGAGCAAGCCGGCAGGAGCATCGGACTTTAGAAATCAATATCCCGATATCCGCCGGCGCTTCTCTGCTTCCGCCTGTTTTTACGTTTCCTTCGGTTGCTTCGGCCTCCGAAGGAATAATTTTTTAAAATGGATCGAATCAGCAGCCATACCAGCACAATGCCCACAAGCACGCCAAGTCCGATGAGAATCAGGGCCACGTTGACGAAAATGACGGGTTGATCCGATTCCTGCGGCAAAACCTCACCATCAGGCTGGATATCGAAAAGACTGTTCTCCTCCCGGTTCACGGAGAAATTCACACGCACGGAGCCGACTGGGATATCGTGATAAGTATAGGATATGATTGCTGCCTGGTTCTCGTTTCCTGTGTCATAAGATATTGAGGACTTGGCATCATCGAAAGAAGCCGTCCTGGGCATGATAATGAAATCGTCCTGGTTCAGGGACAGAAAAGGCTGCGAGCTGCCGAAGAGGTCGTTTCCGCTGTAAAACAGGCCCGTATTATCGATATTATATTTGGTCTCTGTCTTGGAGACATTTATTTTTTCAAAATTGGAAAAGCCATAGTCAAACAGGGCGATGGTGTCCTGGTACTGATAGGGCGATTCATCATGCATTACCACACAGATCAGCTTCATGCCTTCTTTTTCTGCACAGGATACCAGACAGCTTCTGGCGATATCGGTATAGCCTGTCTTGCAGCCCACCAGATATTCGTAGGCGTATTCTCCTCCGGGGATGATTTTCATAATGTTATTTTCCAATTTGCCCTTGGGAAGCTTTTCCGTGACGGGAAAATCAATTCTTTTGGACAGGGTGATTTTACAGAGCATTTCGTTGGCGAAAAAGACCCTGCCGATCATGGCCAGATCATATGCGGTAGTGTAATGATTTTCGTCCGGCAGACCGTTTGGATTTACGAAATGAGAATTCAGGCATCCCAGCTCGGAGGCTCTTTCGTTCATAATATCCGAGAATACCTGCCAGTCTGTGGTTCCCGTGATGTGCTCTGCAACCGCATAGCAGACTTCGTTGGCGGAGCGGATCAGGATGGCGTTCAGGCTTTGCTCCATGGTCAGTTCTTCACCGGGGTTCATTGCAATATGGCTGCTGTCACGGGGCGTGTCAAAGACCGCATCGTTGGAAAAGGTGACGATCTCATCCATTCCGCAGCGCTCCGAGGCGATGAGGGCGGTGAGAATTTTGGTAGTGCTGGCAGGATATTGCTGCTGATGAATATTTTTGGAGTAAAGGATGGTGCCTGTTTCCGCTTCCATCAAAATGGCAGATTCCGCCCCTACCACAGGGCCTGTGGGCCAGTTTTGGATCTCGTTGGACTGGATGTCCATGGCCCGGTGCGTTTCCAGACGCAGTTCGGCATCGGATGAGGCGGAGGCCGTGAGGGAACTATTTCCCAGGAGGATGCCGGTCAGGATAGCGGTTATAAGGTATATAGAGCGATATCGGAATATTTTCAACATAGATTACCTCTTGTAAATTCATTTTGCCGGCGGGAGCCTTTTTTCCCTATAGGGAAGTCCATCGCACTTTTCTATTATACACCAGTTTAGGGAAGAATTCACGGACATTTTTTCTGAATTTTGAAAGGTAATTTTGAAAGGTTCACAGGATAATTTTTATGGATTGACAAGTGTGTAAAATTAAAGTACAGTAAAGTATAGAATGAAAAGTGACAAAATAAGAAGAAGGAACAGTATGATTGATTGGAATGTGCGCGGAAGCGTACACGGGGGATAATCATGAGATTACGCAATATTACGGGTTCGAGGGAGGTGATTTCGCTTAGCCCTTATGTGATACGGGAAGAGATGCAGCCTGAGTGTGCCGGCAGGTGGAAGGAAATTTTCGGACGCAATGTACCGATTTTTATTGAAGCAGGTATGGGAAAGGGTAAATTTATACATACTATGGCTAAGCTCCATCCCGAGATCAGTTATGTGGGCATCGAGAAATACTCCAGCGTATTGCTGCGGGCTGTGAGCAAGATGGAACAGGAGGAGCTGCCAAATCTGAAATTTCTTCGGATGGATGCAGAGGGAATCGGAGAAGTGTTTGCGCCGGGGGAGGTGGATCGGATTTATCTGAATTTTTCCGATCCATGGCCAAAGGACAGGCATGCGAAGCGAAGGCTGCCATCCAGGGAATTTCTGGCCCGTTTTGCCCGGATTATAAAGCCGGAGGGCAGGCTGGAGTTCAAGACGGACAACAGGGCGCTTTTCGATTTTGCGCTGGAGGAGTTACAGACTTCGCCGGCGTGGGAGCTGGAGCGGTTCACTTTTGATCTTCACAATGACCGGGAGCTTATGCAGGGCAATGTGATGACGGAGTATGAGGAGAAATTTTCCGCAATGGGGAATCCTATCTGTAAATATATCCTTGTGCGGAAGCCGGGGTGATTCCGTGTATGTGTGCATTATAGGCACTATTTTCTTTACTAGAAAATCCGTCGCCGGACGGACACGGAATCAGCAAGGTGCCAGAGCATTTTGTATGGAAAAAGCGGAGGCCTGCAGCAGCGCCGTCAGGGCAGGCTTCCCGGGAAAATACGGCGGCGCAGAAAGAGGGTAAAAATGGAATACAAGTTTACGTCAGACAATTTTGAGACAGAGGTATTGAAATCGGATATCCCCGTACTGGTGGATTTCTATGCGGACTGGTGCAATCCCTGCAGGATGATGGGACCGATGGTGGCCAAAATCGCAGCGGAGTACGAAGGGAAGATCAAGGTGGGAAAATGTAATATCGACGAGAACATGGAGCTGGCGAAGAGCTGTCAGGTATCCAGTATTCCGGCTTTTATCATTTTCAAGGACGGTAAACCGGCCATGAATTTTGTGGGCGCCATGCCGGCGGCGGAATTAAAACAGAAAGTTGAGCAGGCGTTGGGGTGACATGAAAAAAGATTTGATTGTATATGAAACAAAGAGAGCTCTGATGTGTGTGGTCGCGGCTTTTGTATATGCCATGGGTGTGAACCTGTTCATTGTTCCGGCAGGGTTGTATTCGGGCGGTGTGATGGGTATTTCTCAGGTAATCCGTACTGTGCTTGCCCGGTTTTTCGGACTGGATTTCGGAGGCTTCGATGTGGCCGGTCTGATTTACTATATGATCAACGTGCCTCTGTTCATTCTGGCCTTTACCAGGCTGGGGAAGGCCTTTTTCTTCAAAACGCTGGTCACCGTTACGGCGATGACCACGTTTCTCTCCCTCATTCCGGTGACGAGAATTGTGGAGGATACCATGGCGGCCTGTGTAGTAGGCGGCATTATCTCCGGCAGCGGAATCGGTGTGATGCTGAGAATGGCTTCCTGCAGCGGCGGAATGGATGTGGTAGGATTGATTCTGGCCAGATGGAAGAAGGATTTCAGCGTAGGGAAGGCAGGACTTATGTTGAATCTGGTGCTGTACGGGATATGCTTCTTCCTGTTTGACGTGGAAATTGTGGTATACTGTATCATTTATGCGGCGGTGTATTCCACGGCTATGGACAGAGTACATACCCAGAATATCAATGTAGAGGCGAATATTATCACCAAGGCGGATACGGCGGAGATGGAGAAGGCTGTGTTTGACGAGATTTACAGAGGTATCACGAAATGGACTACCCAGGGCGCCTATACCCACCAGCAGTCTCATATGCTCTATGTGACATTATCCAAGTACGAGGTGAGCCGTCTGAAGGCGGTGGTACATAAGTATGATCCCAATGCGTTTATTGTTATCAATGAAGGGGTCAGTGTGGACGGAAATTTCCTGAAAAAATTGTGAGTATGTTCGGCTTGGGGCGGAAGCTTTGAGGGGAGACATGCAAAAATACATTGCAGAAGAAAAGGGGAACCGGGTTTTTACGATGGCCGGTTCCTCTTTTTTCTATGTGCAGACCCCGCATATGGAAATTTGTTGCTGATGCAACATGTGGGCCCCACGGGCGAGTAGGGAGAAATCGCCCCTACTCGATTTATGGGAAAGTTCATCTTCAGACGGACATGGAATCAGTAAGGCGCCGAATGCACTTATTTACAGAGAGTGCTTATCCTGCAATGCGGCGGCCACGAAGCCCTTGAACAGCGGGTGCGGACGGTTGGGCCGGGATTTCAGCTCCGGATGGCCCTGGGTTGCCACATAGAAGGGATGATCCGTGATTTCGCACATTTCCACGATACGGCCGTCCGGGGAGGTTCCGGAGAGACGCAGCCCCTTTTCGGCCAGGGCAGCCCGGTAATCGTTATTTACTTCATAGCGGTGGCGGTGCCTTTCATAAATGGTCTCCTCGCCATATAATTCATAGGCTCTGGAAGCCTTGTCCAGCACGCAGGGATAAGCTCCCAGCCGCAGGGTGCCGCCGATGTCCTCTACGCCGTTCTGGTCCGGCAGCAGGGCTATGATGGGATGTGTTGTGTTCGGATCCAATTCTATGCTGTGGGCATCCCGGTAGCCAAGGACATTGCGGGCGTATTCTACGATGGTGAGCTGCATGCCCAGGCACAGGCCCAGAAGCGGTTTTCCGTGCGTGCGCGCATAGTGAATTGCGATGATTTTGCCTTCGATTCCTCTGGAACCGAATCCGCCGGGAATCAGGATACCGTTTACATCGGCAAGCAGTTCTTCCGCATTTTCGGGTGTGACGGTCTCGGAGTCGATCCATTTGATATGGACGGTGGCATGGTTGGAGATGCCGCCATGCTTTAATGCTTCCACTACGCTGATATAGGCGTCATGGAGAGAGACATATTTTCCAACCAGAGCTATGGTGACTTCGTCAGTGGGATGTTTCAGGTCATCCACCATCTTCTCCCAGTCTGTCAGATCCGGTTTCGGACAGTCCAGATGCAGACATTCGCAGGCAACCTGGGCCAGATTCTCTTTTTCCATGGCCAGAGGCGCTTCGTAGAGATATTCCACATCCAGATTTTGCAGCACGCGCTTGCTGGGAACATTGCAGAAGAGAGCGATTTTGTCCTTCAGACTCTGGTCCAGAGGATGTTCGCTTCTGCATACAATGATATCCGGCTGAATGCCCATTCCCTGTAAATCTTTTACGCTGGCCTGAGTAGGTTTGGTCTTCAGCTCCTGGGAAGCGCTCAGATAGGGGATTAAGGTCACGTGGATTAAGATGGCGTTCTCCCGGCCCACATCCTGCTGAAACTGCCGGATGGATTCCAGGAAGGGCTGGCTCTCAATATCTCCCACTGTGCCGCCCACTTCAATGATGGCAATACGGGTGTCGGGATCTGTAAAATTACGGTAAAAACGACTCTTAATTTCATTTGTGATATGAGGAATAACCTGTACCGTTCCTCCGCCGTAATCTCCCCGGCGTTCTTTCTGCAGTACCGCCCAATATACCTTGCCGGTGGTGACATTAGAGTTTTTCCCCAGATTTTCGTCTATGAAGCGTTCATAATGCCCCAGATCCAGATCGGTTTCCGCGCCATCGTCGGTGACAAAGACTTCCCCGTGCTGGATTGGATTCATGGTGCCCGGGTCGATATTGATATAAGGGTCAAATTTCTGCATGGTAACTTTATAACCTCTGGCCTTCAGAAGGCGGCCAAGGGATGCTGCCGTGATGCCTTTTCCCAGTCCGGAGACTACGCCTCCGGTTACAAATACATATTTTACTGACATAATTTTTGATTTTCCTCCTATTTCAGTTCCGTAACAGGTCATCCCAGTACCAATAATAGCGGAAGAATTTCTGTCCCGAGTGCAGTGCCGGAAATTCTTCCGGGCACTGGGCCGGCCTGTTACTGATTCCAGTTCCGTAACAGGCCAATTAATATTTTTTCCGCGCGGTCTGGACCGGTTCACAGGTCAGATCCACGCCCAGTTTTTTGAAGATTTTGGTGTCCACCTCGGAGAGCATGACAGAGGTATGAACCTGGCAGCCCTTCAACCTGGGCAATTGATCCAGGGCACGCTTTGCATTGGTGTCGCTGCAGGCGGCGAGCGTAAGGGCAATCAGCACCTCATCGGTGTGGAGGCGGGGATTTTTTCCGCCCAGGTAGCGGACCTTCAGATCCTGGATGGGTTCGATTGCCTCCGGTTTGATCAGTTTGATGTGATGATCCACACCGGCCAGGTGCTTCAGCGCATTGAGCAGGAGCGCGGCGGAAGCGCCCAGGAAGTCCGAGGTTTTGGATGTGATGATCTGGCCATCCGGCAGTTCGATGGCCGCGGTGGGGGTACCCAGTTCCTCGGCAAGTTCCCTGGCCGCGGAGGTGACTTTTCTGTCGGCAGGGGTGATTTTGGCCTGTTTCATCAGCAACTCGATTTTGAGAAGTTCATTTTCGGAGGCATCATCCCGCACCATCCGGCACAAGGTAGTATAATAACGGCGGATGATCTCCATTTTAGATGCTTTGCAGCAGGCATCGTCATTTATGATACAGTTGCCGGCCATATTGACACCCATATCAGTGGGAGATTTATAAGGATTGCTTCCGTATATGCTTTCAAATATGGCATTCAGCACCGGGAAGATCTCAATATCCCGATTATAGTTTACGGTGGTTTCACCATAAGCTTCCAGGTGGAAGGGATCAATCATGTTGACATCATTCAGGTCTGCGGTGGCCGCTTCATAGGCAAGGTTGATGGGATGCTTCAGCGGGATATTCCAGATGGGGAAGGTCTCAAATTTGGCATAACCGGCCTTGATTCCGCGCTGCCGGTCATGATAAAGCTGGGAGAGACAGGTGGCCATCTTGCCGCTTCCCGGTCCCGGGGCCGTTACTACGATCAGGGGACGGGTGGTTTCGATATAGTCATTTTTTCCGTAGCCCTTTTCGCTGACAATCAGCGGAACATTGGCGGGATATCCTTCAATGACATAGTGGAGATATACTTTGATTCCTTTTTTCTCCAGCTTGGCCTTAAATTGCTCCGCGCTGTGCTGACCCTGATAATGTGTGATGACCACACTTCCCACATACAGCCCCCTTGTCAGAAATTCGTCCCGCAGACGCAGGACATCCACGTCATAGGTAATCCCCAGATCCCCATGTATCTTGTTTTTCTCTATATCCGTTGCGCTTATAACGATGACGATCTCCGCGTAGCCGGATAACTGCATCAGCATCTGGAGTTTCGCGTCTGGAGCAAAACCGGGCAAGACTCTGGAAGCATGGTAATCATCGAAGAGCTTCCCGCCGAATTCCAGGTAAAGCTTGTCCCCAAACGAAACGATGCGTTCCTTGATGTGTTCTGACTGCAGTTTCAGATATTTGTCGTTGTCAAATCCGATTTTCATATCCTGCCTCGCTTTCATAAAATGTTTCCTCTGTTTTCACATTTTATCATTTTACCACAGAATTTTAAGGAATACCATATTCAGATGAAAAAATAATAGAGAGCAGACAGTTTAGAAATCTTTAAGAGATAATTTGTTTTTTTCACAAATAAGCTATTGATTTATCAATTGGTTCTATCTATAATGGCAATGGGACTTTAGAAATAAGGTAAACAGGGAAACGGAGTTACTATGGACAATCAAATGAACCAATACGACAATGGCGGCGGATACAATAACGGCGGCCAGGGGAACGGGCCGGGGAACAATGGCGGCAACGGAAATCAGCCTCCCAGAAGACCGAATATCATGATGGTATTGCTGGCGGCGCTCAGCACGGTGCTGCTGGTTTTTATGCTCTGGAATCTGATGTTCGGGGGCAATGGAAATGCACAAGAGGTCAGTTATACCAAGTTCCTGGAGCATGTGAATGCGGATGAAGTGGAAGCGGTGGAGGTACAGAGCACGGGACAGATCCTGTTTACTCTGAAAAAGGATGCCAAAGATAAGGAAGACGCGCCTACAGCTATGCCGGCGTACCCTTTTTACGGCAATACGCCCACGACTTATTCCACAATTATTATGGAAGATCTGGATACTCTGACAGCCAGAATGGAGAAGCATGGGATAGACGGAAGCCGTATTCTGAGCGATAATTCAGGAAGAATACTGGATATATTGCTGTATGTGGTATTGCCGGTATTGCTGATGTGGATTCTGCTGGGCGTGGTATTTAAGAAAATGGGCGGCTCCGGCGGTCCGCTGGGCGTAGGTAAGAGCAACGCCAAGGTCTATGTACAGAAGGAGACCGGTGTCACGTTCAAGGATGTGGCAGGGGAAGATGAGGCGAAGGAATCCCTGGTGGAAGTGGTGGATTTCCTGCACAATCCGGGGAAATATTCGAAGATCGGCGCCAGACTCCCCAAGGGCGCATTGCTGGTAGGCCCTCCCGGTACAGGTAAGACCCTGCTGGCCAAAGCGGTGGCGGGGGAAGCCCATGTGCCGTTTTTCTCCCTGACAGGTTCGGACTTTATCGAACTGTACGTGGGTGTGGGCGCCAGCCGTGTGCGTGACCTGTTCAAGGAGGCTACCAAGAATGCGCCATGTATTATCTTTATAGATGAGATCGATGCCATCGGCCGAAGCCGTGATTCCAAATACGGCGGAGGAAACGAGGAGCGGGAGCAGACACTGAACCAGCTGCTGTCCGAGATGGACGGCTTTGACAGTTCCAAGGGTATCCTGATTTTGGGCGCCACCAATAGGCCGGAGATATTGGATAAGGCGCTGCTGCGGCCCGGACGTTTCGACAGGCGGATCATCGTGGATAAACCGGACCTGAAGGGACGTGTGGAGATCCTGAAGGTGCATGCCAAGGATGTGAAAATGGACGAGACGGTGGATCTGGATGCCATTGCCCTGGCAACCAGCGGTGCAGTGGGTTCCGATCTGGCCAATATGATCAACGAGGCTGCTATCAATGCGGTCAAAGAAGGCCGGGATTACGTCTGCCAGAAGGATTTGTTTGATGCAGTGGAAGTAGTGTTGGTGGGTAAAGAGAAGAAAGACCGTATCATGAGCCGGGAGGAACGCAAGATTGTGTCCTACCATGAAGTGGGGCATGCGCTGATCAGCGCCCTGCAGAAGAATTCCGAGCCGGTACAGAAGATTACGATTGTGCCCCGGACCATGGGGGCTCTGGGCTATGTCATGCATGTGCCGGAGGAGGAAAAGTATCTGAATACAGAGGCGGAGCTTCACGACATGCTGGTGGGCCTGGTGGGAGGCCGGGCGGCGGAGGAAGTTGTCTTTGATACGGTGACGACGGGGGCCGCCAATGATATCGAAAAAGCGACTGATATTGCGCGCAATATGGTGACACGTTACGGCATGAGCAAGAAATTCGGCCTGGTAGGGCTGGCTACGGTGGAGAGCCAGTATCTGGAAGGGCGGACGGCGTTGAACTGCAGCGATGCCACGGCGGCGGAGATCGACGCGGAAGTGGTCGAGATACTGAAGGAAAGTTATGAAAAGGCGCTGGAGATGCTTCGGGAGAACCGGGAGGTCATGGATAAGCTTGCCGAATTTCTGATCGAGAAGGAGACCATCACGGGCAAGGAGTTCATGGAAATCTTCCGCAGGGAAAAGGGACTGCCGGAGCCGGAGGAGAAAGAAGAGAAAAAGAGTCAGGAAAAGGTGTCGCCGGTGATTGAAATGCCGGGGCCGGTGGAAATTCCGGAACCGGTGAAAGAAGCAAAAGCGGCAGAGACCGAACCTGAATCCGCAGAGCCGGAAGAGGAGCATGGCGCGGAGACAGGACAGGATCATGGGGAGGAGCAGGCAGAGGAGCCTGCGCAGACAGCGGCAGACGTGGAACAGCCGGTGGGCAGATTTTCCAATGGCAAGATAGACTGACGACTAAGATAGGATGTGCCGTTGTCACAGCGGTGCATCCTACTCTTGTCTGTATCCGGCAGATGGGAGATTTCCCGGGCGAAAGCTCTATACGCACGGAAATGCTATGCCGGATCCGGGCACTGAATGAACGGATGCGGAACTGGAAACAGCATCCATGCAACCGGTACCCCGAAGGATTTTCGGACGTTTTTCTTCGGGGCCGAAAATCCTTCGCCGATGCCAGGGTACCGGGAGCACGGATGCGGAACTGGAATAGGAGGAAACAAGTTTGATATCGAAAAGTAAGTATACGGGGAAAAGAGGAGGACTGCGCCTACTGTGCCCCGCGCTCCTGACGGTCGCGATAGGGATCTTTCTGATCGCGGGTTGCGGAAAGCAGGAAGAGCAATCCCTGGCAACAGAAGTGGAGGGAGTGGAACTGTCCCTGGAAAACGCCGGGCAGGATACGACCGAAACCGGAGAAACCGGACATGATACAGCCAAAGACGGAGAAACCGGACGTGATACAGCCGAAAGCGGAGAAACAGCCGGACAGACAGACGATAAGAACGGCGGAGAGAGCGAAAGCATGGAGGGCAGTTCTCAGGATACTGCCCCGGAGCAGACACAGACGCCGGTCTCAGAGGAAGCTGAGGCTGACGGGAGTGGCGAGGCTTCCGGCCAGGCCGGGACAGGGGCCGGGGAGGCAGGAGAAGCGCCTGGGGAGGATGCAACCGCTCAGGAACCTGCAGACTGTTCTGTCTGTGAGACCACACCGCAGCCGGAAGAAAAATCTGTACAGGAGGCAAACGGTTACATAATCGTAATCGATGCCGGGCATCAGAAGAAGGGAAACAGCGAAAAGGAGCCCATCGGACCGGGAGCAAGCGAGACAAAGGCCAAGGTAGCGGGAGGTACCTCCGGGGCCGCCAGCGGATTGAAGGAATACGAATTAACTCTGACGGTGGCCCAGAAGCTGGAGAGCGAATTACTGGAGAGGGGCTATCAGGTCATTATGGTCAGGACTACCCATGATGTGGACATGAGTAATAGTGAGAGGGCTCAGGTAGCCAATGAAGCAGGGGCGGATGCTTTTATCCGGATCCATGCCAACGGCTCGGAGGATACTTCCGTCAATGGGGCCATGACAATTTGCCAGACGGCCTCCAATCCTTATAATGGGGATTACTATCAGAGCAGCAGAGAGCTATCGGATGCCGTGTTGGATGCGCTGGTGGCGGAAACCGGCTGCAAGAAACAGTATGTGTGGGAGACGGATACCATGAGCGGCATTAACTGGTGTCAGGTGCCGGTGACGATTGTGGAGATGGGCTATATGACCAATCCGGAGGAAGACACTCTCATGGCTACCGATGAGTACCAGGATAAGCTTGCAGAGGGAATGGCAAACGGCATCGATACTTTCCTGGCCGGAAGGCAGTAGAGCAGTGTGATGGTGGGAGAAGCGGGAACGCAGGGGGACAGTCATGTTTAACATTGAGGAGGAATTAAAAAAGCTTCCCAAGAACCCGGGAGTCTATATTATGAGAGATGACATGGATGTCATTTTATATGTGGGGAAGGCTGTAAATCTTCACAACCGGGTACGTTCTTATTTTCGGGAAAATATCGGCAGAGGGCCTATGATTGATAAGATGGTGTCATTGATTGCCCGCTTTGAATATATTGTCACGGATTCGGAGCTGGAGGCCCTTGTACTGGAAAACAATTTGATTAAGGAGCATTCTCCCAAGTACAACACCTTGCTGAAGGATGACAAAACCTACCCATATATAAAGGTGACCATGGGGGAGGCATATCCGCGTATCCTGTTTTCCCGTGTGATGAAGAAGGACAAGTCGAAGTATTTCGGGCCTTATACCAGCGCGGCTGCAGTGAAGGACACCATTGAACTGCTGAATAAGCTCTATCATCTCAGAACCTGTAACCGTAGTCTGCCCAGGGATATCGGGCAGGAACGTCCCTGTCTGAATTATCATATCAAGCAATGCGATGCGCCCTGTCAGGGCTATATTAGCAGGGAGCAATATCAGGAGCAGGTGGCTTCGGCACTGGAATTTCTGAATGGCAATTATAATCTGATTCTGAATGAGCTGGAGAACAAGATGAAAGCGGCTGCGGAAGAGCTGGATTTTGAGGCGGCCGCGGGTTATCGGGATTTGTATAATAGCGTAAAGCAGGTATCTCAGAAGCAGAAGATCACTGACAGCGCAGGAGAAGACAAGGATGTCATAGCGATGTACCAGGATGAGAGAGAGGCGGTAGTCCAGGTCTTTTTTGTCAGGGGCGGCAAGCTGATCGGCAGAGAGCACTATTATATGACGAATGTGTCATCCGGTAAAAAGGCAGAAATCCTGGAAAATTTTGTCAAGCAATTCTATGCGGGAACGCCGTTTATTCCCAGGGAATTAATGCTTCAGTACGAGATTAGTGACAAAGAGCTGATCGAAAAGTGGCTGTCCGGGCGTAAGGAGGCCAGAGTCTATATCCGGGTGCCGAAAATCGGTTCCAAGGAGAAGCTGGTGGAGCTGGCGGCGCAGAATGCCAGACATATTTTGGAGCAGGATAGAGAACGGCTGAAGCGGGAGGAAGGGCGGACCATCGGCGCGGTAAAGGAGATTGCCGGACTGTTGGGAATAGAGCATATCGAACGGATGGAGGCGTTCGATATTTCGAATATCAATGGATTTGAAAATGTGGGTTCCATGATTGTATTTGAGAAGGGGAAGCCGAAGCCCAGCGATTACCGGAAATTCCGGATTAAAACCGTATCCGGACCGGATGATTATGCCTGTATGAAGGAGGTTCTCACCAGGCGTTTCCGTCATGGGCTGGAGGAAGAGAAGGCGTTGGAAGAAAAAGAGCTGGACAGGGTATACGGTAAATTTACCAGGTTTCCCGATTTGCTGATGATGGACGGCGGCAGAGGACAGGTGAATATCGCCCTTGCCGTTCTGGAGGAACTGAAACTCCCTATTCCGGTCTGCGGCATGGTCAAAGACGACAATCATCGCACCAGAGGATTGTATTTTAATAATGTAGAACTGCCTATAGACACGCGCTCGGAGGGCTTTAAGCTGATTACCAGGGTTCAGGATGAGGCCCACCGTTTTGCGATCGAGTACCACCGCTCATTACGCAGCAAAGCCCAGGTGAAGTCCGTATTGGACGATATACCCGGTGTGGGACCGGCCAGAAGGAAAGCGCTCATGCGGCATTTTAAATCCATCGAAGAAATAAAGGCTGCGGAAATTGAGGAGCTTGCGGCACTGCCGGAAATCAACCGCCGGGCAGCGGAAGATATTTATCTTTTTTTTCATAAAACGCAGGAACAGTAACAAAATCTTTTCACACTTTGCTTCACATTGGAGGGGGAGTATGGTATAATTCTAAATAATGTTTTTTTTTAGAACGGGGAATCATATTTGCAAGATAAGATAAAACAGGAGATCAGGTGGGTATGGAAAGTGTCAGATTGACTCGTTTGATAGAGAAGATGAAGCTGGAAAATCTTACGCCACAGATTGATGTTACGGATATCCGTATCACGCAGCCGGATGTGAATCGACCGGCACTTCCGCTGGCAGGTTATTTTGAGCATTTTGACTCTACGAGACTACAGATTATCGGATTCGTGGAATACAGTTATATGGAGAACATGCCGGATGAGCGGAAGCGTGAGATTTACGATGAATTTATGAGCTATGATGTATCGGCGGTGGTGTTTTGCCGGGAACTGAAGCCGGATCCCATCTTTGTGCAGGCTGCCCTTACGCACAGAGTACCGATTCTATCTACGAAGAAATCAACATCCGCATTTATGGCAGAGGCGATCCGCTGGCTGAATGTGAAGCTTGCTCCCTGTATCTCGGTACATGGGGTACTGGTGGATGTCTATGGAGAGGGACTGCTGATTACGGGGGAAAGCGGGATCGGCAAATCGGAGGCAGCTTTGGAACTGGTTCGCCGGGGCCACCGGCTGGTAACCGATGATGTGGTGGAGATTAGAAAGGTCAGCGATGACACACTTGTCGGTTCCGCGCCGGAGATGCTGAAGCATCTGATCGAACTGAGAGGTATCGGCGTCGTGGATGTGAAGGCTTTGTTCGGTGCATCTGCCGTCATGGATACTCAGAATATCGATCTGGTGATCCGTCTGGAGGACTGGGATCGGGATAAAGAATACGATCGTCTTGGATTAGAGGAGAATTATACCGAATATATGGGGAATAAGGTGGTCTGTTACAACATCCCCATTCGCCCCGGCAGGAACGTGGCAGTGATCTGCGAATCCGCGGCGGTGAATCATCGTCAGAAGAAGATGGGGTACAATGCGGCCCAGGAGCTTTATTCCAGGGTACAGAATTCTTTTGCGAGAAAGCGGGAAGAGGATCCGTTTTAGAAAGATAAGAGAGGAAGGTATGAAGGATGAGTAAGTATGCATTTGGGGTTGACATCGGCGGGACCAGCGTCAAGATGGGGTTGTTCGATGCCGGCGGAAATGTTCTGGACAAATGGGAGATCCCCACAGTAAAGGAGAATAAGGGAGAAGCCATCCTGCCGGACGTGGCAAAAAGTCTTCTGGCGAAGATGAAGGAGACAAATCTTCGGGAAGAGGAACTGGTGGGCGTGGGTGTAGGTGCGCCGGGGGCCATGGACGATACCGGAACGCTTTTATGCGGCGCGGTGAATCTGGGATGGGACAGATTTAACATACCTGAGAAGCTGGGCGCATATATTAATGTACCGATAAAAGCTGTAAACGATGCCAATGCCGCAGCATTCGGGGAAATGTGGCAGGGAGGCGGAAAAGGATACAGCAGCCTGGTGGCGGTGACGCTTGGCACAGGTGTGGGCGGCGGTGTGGTTATCGATGGGAAGATTCTGGTAGGAGCAACCGGCGCCGCAGGAGAGATCGGGCATGTCCATATTGAAGACCGGGAGACGGAGAGCTGCAATTGCGGCAATAAGGGATGTCTGGAACAGTATACTTCCGCAACAGGGATTGTACGTTTGGCAGAACGGTATCTTGCAAAGTGTGATACGCCCACGGTTCTTCGGGACAGGAGAGTTTCGGCCAAGACTGTATTTGATGCCGTGAAGGCGCAGGACAGTGTCGCCATGGAGATTGCGGGACAGTTTGGCGATTATCTGGGAAAAGGGCTGGCTATGGTGGCCGGTGTGTTAAATCCGGAGATTTTTGTCATTGGGGGAGGGGTATCCAAGGCAGGGGAGATTTTGATTTCCTACATAGAGCCTTATTTCCGTAAGTATGCCTTTGTCCAATGTAAAGATACGAAATTTGCCCTGGCGAAACTGGGAAATGATGCAGGGATCTACGGAGCGGCAGCGGCAGTTTTGCTATGAGGGCCGGAAATTAAAAAAAGGAAGGCATGAAAATGATCGGTGGAGCAGTAGTTGAGGCATTGCAAAAGTTTGTACCACAGGAAAATATTCATCTGCAGGAACCAATGGCAGGTCATACCACCTTTCGGATAGGGGGGCCTGCAGATTGCCTTCTTGAACTTGAGAATGAGGAACAGTTGAAAAAATTATGCCGATATTTGGAAATGACAGGGATGCCGTTTTTTGTATTGGGAAACGGAAGCAATCTTCTGGTAAATGACGCCGGCTACAGGGGAATTGTCCTGGAGATCGGACAAAAGATGAGCGGTATCCTCGTACAGGGAAAACGGATAGTGGCGAAGGCCGGGGCTACCCTGGCACAGGTGGCCAGAGCCGCAATGGAGCATGGACTGACAGGGCTGGAGTTTGCCTCCGGGATCCCGGGGACCGTGGGCGGCGGCGTGGTGATGAATGCCGGAGCCTATGGGGGCGAGATGAGCCAGGTAGTGACTCAGGTCAATGTGGTGAGCAGGGAAGGGGAATTGTTGGAGCTGGATAATGAAACGATGGAATTCGGTTATCGGACCAGCGTAATCAGGAAGAGTTCTTTTATTGTGACGGAAGTTACATTTTCTCTAAATGAGGGTGACAGAAGTGTCATAAAAGCAAAAATGGAAGAGCTGGCCATGCGGCGTAGAGAAAAACAGCCGCTGGAATATCCCAGCGCAGGAAGTACCTTTAAAAGGCCGGAGGGCCATTTTGCAGGACAGTTGATTATGGAAGCCGGTCTGAAGGGCTTTCGGATAGGAGGCGCACAAGTGTCCGAGAAGCATTGTGGTTTTGTGATCAATGTCGGAAATGCGGCCTCGGAGGACGTCAGCGGCGTGATCAGGGAAGTGCAGCGCTGCGTTAAGGAGAGGTTTCGGGTAGAACTGGAGCCGGAGGTTGTTTTCTTGGGATGGTAAGGAATTTCGGACGGTTTTCGGATGACCTCCGGAAGCCTTTATCGTAAATGTGAGGGGTTATGAGATTCGTAGTAGTGACGGGAATGAGCGGCGGCGGTAAGAGCACCGCGCTGAAGATGCTGGAGGATGCCGGGTTCTACTGTGTGGACAACCTGCCGGTATCGCTGATTGAGAAATTTGCCGAGCTGGTTTCCATGCCGGGCAGCGAGGTGGGAAAGGTGGCGCTGGGACTGGACGTACGTTCCGGCGAGGCCTTCAAAAATGTCACCAGGATCTTGGGAAAACTAAAGGAGACAGGATACAAGCTGGAAATCCTCTTTATGGATGCGGATGAGAAGGTGTTGATCAAGCGCTATAAGGAGACCAGGCGGATACATCCCCTGGCTGTGGACGGAAGAGTGGAGGACGGTGTCAGGGCGGAGCGTCAGGTGCTGGAGAATATACGGCGCCAGTCGGATTATGTAATTGATACGTCACTTCTGCTGACCAGGGAACTGAAACAGGAAATTGACCGTATTTTTGTGGAAAATGCGGAGTATAATAGTTTGATAGTGACAGTGATGTCATTTGGATTTAAGCATGGAATACCGGCCGATTCGGATCTGGTGCTGGATGTCCGTTTTCTGCCGAATCCTTTTTATATTGACGAATTGAAACAGAAGACAGGAAATGACAACGAGGTGCAGGAATATGTCATGGGCTTTGAGGAAGCGGAAATATTTATGACAAAGCTGACAGATATGCTGCAGTTTTTGATACCGAATTATGTCAAAGAAGGAAAATACCGCCTTGTCATTGCCATCGGCTGTACGGGGGGCAAGCATCGAAGCGTTACCCTGGCCAATGAGCTGTACAGGCGCATGAAGGATAAAGGGAAATATGGAATAAAGCTGTATCATCGGGATGTGAATCATCAGGGGAAGTGAACTGTCCAGGAAAAGCCGGGTGGCAGGCATTTGAGCCGGGAGGGCATATGTCATTTTCAAGTGAGGTGAAGGCAGAACTGGCAAAGCGGATCAGTCCGGCCAGACATTGCCAGATTGCCGAGCTGGCGGCGATCATGAATTTATGCGGCCAGTATGGAAGAGATGAAAACGGCGGCTTCACAGTAGGTTTTCAGACGGAAAATGAAGCTGTTGCCAGAAAAGGCTTTACATTATTGAAAAAAACATATAATATAAATACGGATATTGTGTTGAAAGAACAGGAATTACAGGCCCTGCTGAGAAATCTGGGAGATTTGGACAGGCCCGTGAGCCCTCTTCTGATTAAGAATTCCTGCTGCCAGCGGGCTTTTTTGCGGGGGGCTTTTTTGAGTATCGGTTCCATGAGCGATCCGGCCAAAGGGTATCATCTGGAGTTCGATTGCTCAGATGCGGATAAAGCAAAGCAGCTGCAGGGATTGATCAGGGATTTTGGCATCGAATCGAAGATAATCCGCCGCAAGAAGTATTATGTGGTGTACCTGAAAGAAGGGGCGGGAATCGTAGATTTGCTGAATGTGTGCGAGGCTCCGGTGTCATTGATGAATATGGAGAATCTCCGCATATTAAAGGAGATGCGGAATTCCGTGAACCGCCGTGTAAACTGTGAGACAGCCAATATCGCCAAGACCGTAAACGCGGCGTCCAGGCAGGTTGAAGATATTGAATATATCAGGAAGCATTATGGATTTCAGAATCTGCCGGACACATTGCGCGAGATGGCGGAAATCCGTTTGGAATATCCGGATGTGCCGTTGAAGGAGCTGGGAGAGTACTTTACCCCGGTTCTTGGAAAATCCGGGGTAAACCATAGATTGCGCAAGCTGAGCGAGCTTGCGGAGAAATTAAGGCATTCAGTGATATAAGGAATTAAGGAGGAAACGAAATGAAAAAGAAGAGTATCAGTATCAGTTTGGAAGACGATCAGATGGCCAGACATATTGCGCTTCTGGTTCAGAAGGCCAGCAAATACGAAAGTGCCATATATATCCAATCTGGTGAGAAGAAGGTAAATGCCAAAAGTATCATGGGAATGATGACATTGGGCATGGATATCAGCGAGGAATTGGAGATATCTGCAGACGGTGCGGATGAAGAGTCAGCTATAGAAGGGATTACCGGTTTTTTGGCTGGTATGGAAGCATAAGTGTAAATGATGAGTAAAAAACTGCTTTTTGTATACAATCCTAAAGCCGGAAAAGCGCTTATAAAAAATAAGCTTGCCGATATTCTGGATGTTTTTGCAAAGGCCGGTTATGAGACTACTGTGGCGCCTACGCAGCAGCATGGGGATGCGTTAGACACGGTGGCCGGGCGGTGCAGAGATTATGATTTGGTGGTATGCAGTGGGGGCGACGGAACATTGGACGAGGTTGTGACCGGAATGATCCGGAGTAATTTTCGGATTCCCATCGGTTACATTCCGGCAGGCAGCACCAATGATTTCGGAGGGAGCCTTTCTCTGCCCAAAAATATGGTACAGGCGGCAGAGGTGGCGGTGGGAGGAAGCAATTTTTCCTGCGACATCGGCTCTTTCGGATATGGCACTGAAGAGGATGTATTTGTCTACATTGCAGCGTTTGGACTTTTTACGGATGTATCCTATGAGACGGCACAGGATATGAAGAACGTGCTGGGACATATGGCTTATTTGCTGGAAGGTATGAAACGGCTTTCCTCGATCCGCTCTTTCCATGTGAAGGTGAGCTGGGAGGACAACGAAGTGGAGGATGATTTTATCTTTGGGATGATCACGAATTCCACTTCTGTGGGAGGTTTTAAGAATATTACCGGCAAGAATGTGAAAATGGATGACGGCGTCTTTGAAGTGACGCTGATTAAGCATCCCAGGAATCCGGTGGAGCTGAATAATATTATGATCTCGCTCCTGGACCGGGATATTGACACAAATGCAATGTATTGTTTCCGCACGGCAGAATTGACCGTGGAATCAAGAGGAGCAATGGCATGGACATTGGATGGCGAAAACGGCGGCAGCCATACAAAAGTGACAATCAAAAATGTATGCAGAGGAATTGACATCAGGGTAAAGGAACCGCCTTCCAAATAGACAGATTTAAAATCGGTATTGCGCGGTATCCTGCCGATACCAGAGGACAGCGGCAGGATAGCGTCAAATATAGAAAATGGAGGTAATCGTATTATGCTAGTTTCAGCAACAGAAATGCTTAAGAAAGCGAAAGCAGGTCATTATGCAGTAGGTCAGTTCAACATCAACAATCTGGAGTGGACAAAGTCCATCCTGCTGACCGCGAAGGAGTGCAAGTCTCCCGTTATTCTCGGTGTATCCGAGGGAGCAGGCAAGTACATGGGCGGCTACCACGCGGTAGTAGGTATGGTGAACGGCTTGTTAAAGGATCTGGATATCGATGTTCCCGTTGCTCTGCATCTGGATCATGGTTCCTATGAGCATTGCTACAAATGTATCGAGGCAGGTTTTTCCTCTGTTATGTTTGACGGTTCTCATTATCCCATTGAAGAGAATGTAGCAAAGACAACCGAGCTGGTTGCAGCTGCTCACGGCAAGGGAATTTCCATTGAGGCGGAAGTCGGCTCCATCGGCGGAGAGGAAGACGGTGTTGTAGGCATGGGCGAGTGCGCAGATCCTAAGGAGTGCAAGGCCATTGCTGATCTGGGTGTGGATTTCCTGGCAGCAGGTATCGGCAACATTCATGGGAAATATCCTGAGAACTGGAAGGGTTTAAGCTTCGAGACGTTGGATGCGGTACAGCAGCTGACAGGGGATATGCCTCTGGTGCTTCACGGCGGTACAGGCATTCCTGCAGACATGATCAAGAAAGCGATCAGCCTGGGCGTGGCGAAGATCAATGTAAATACCGAGTGCCAGCTTGCATTTGCTGCCGCTACCCGTAAGTATGTGGAAGAGGGCAAGGATCAGCAGGGGAAGGGATTTGACCCTCGTAAGCTTCTGGCTCCCGGCGCTCAGGCCATCAAGGATACCGTAAAGGAGAAGATGGAGCTGTTCGGATCTGTGGGCAAGGCTTAATTCATATTTTGTTTACAAATCATTCAATGAATATTTGAATTGTTATCATGATTTGGACATTTCTTGCGGGTATACTATATCCATAAGCAACAAACAAACCGGTCATGAAAGCGAGCCACAGTTTACTGAATAACTTTTTCATAATTATAGCCAGGAAACCTCGGGTTTCCTGGCATCCTCCTTTTTCGGGGGAGTTTTTTTGTTTATACAGGATTCTGTCGGGTGAAGTGGAATTCTATACAGCAGGAGGCATGGAAGTTTTACAATAATGGAATCGGTAAGGTGCCAAAGGCATTTTTCTATGCGCAGGCGGGCAAATGGAAGATTGCTGTTGACATGGCAAGCGGGCCGCGGAGAAAGACATTGCCCTATTCGGTTTTCAGGGAGGGGATTCGGAAATACGCTTGAAATCCGTATAAAGAGGGAGGATGCCAGGAAACTTACGTTCCCTGGCATTATTATGAAAAAGTTATTTAGTAAACAGTAGCTATGGCTGGTTTATCTCTTCAACTGATATATTTAGTATAAGAGAAAGAAATGTATAAACCATGATGACAAAATTAATATTGCTTGAATGAATTGTGAACAAATTGTGAATTAGTAAAGAACAGGAAGCTTTTCCGGTTCCGGATATTCCACACCAAAGGTCTCTACAGTGACGCTTTCCATCACCTGATTTTCATAGGGTCTGTCAGAGGCACTGTCGGTGGAAGTCTCTGCGATGCGGTTTACCACGTCCATTCCTTCTATCACTTTTCCGAAAGAGGCATAGCTGCCGTCCAGATGAGGAGCCTTTTTGTGCATGATAAAGAACTGAGAACCGGCGGAATCCGGATGCATGGATCTTGCCATGGAAAGTACGCCTTCGGTATGCTTTAAACTGTTGGGGACGCCGTTTTGGGAAAATTCTCCCTTGATGTGGTAGCCGGGACCGCCCATGCCCGTACCGTCGGGACAACCGCCCTGGATCATGAAGCCCCTGATCACGCGGTGGAAGATCAGGCCGTCATAGAAGTGGCTGTTGACCAGGCTGATGAAGTTGCTGACGGAAATGGGAGCGATCTCAGGATAAAGCTCCAGACGGATTTTTGCTCCGTCCTGCATGGTGATGGTAACAATCGGATTTTTTTCCATAATGAATGTCCTTTCTGCTTGAAATGAGGTATAATATTGACTCAGAAGGGCCCTGAGTCAACCTCTGATTCCATATGCGCGGGAGCGCATGGAAATGAGGTATAATGTTAAAATTGTAACCTATAATCATGATTTCGTAAAGAGGAAAGTGATAAAAGTGGCATATTTAAAAGAGATAGAAGTCTCTGTAAACGGAGTCTTGTCGGTATTGTATGTGACGGATGACCCGGAGACGGGGGAGAGACTGCAGGGGGAAGACAAACCGGTAATAATTTATATTCACGAAGGAAACCGTGGACAGGATTTCAGCGGTTTTCTGTTTGCCGTGGAGGACCCGGAGGATCTGGAACCGGAATACGTGGAGCGGGTTTACAGAAGACTGCGGGGACTGCCTTGGAACATTCTGGAGACACCCAGATGCCTGATCAGAGAGACCACGGAGGAGGACGTGGAGGATTTCTATCAAATTTACAGCCATCCGGATATTACGCGATATATGGAAAATCTTTATCCTGAAATAGAGCAGGAGAAGGCTTGTGTCCGGGAGTATATCGAAAAGGTATATACTTTTTTCGGCTTTGGTGTCTGGACGGTGGTGGAGAAGTGCAGCGGCGCGGTCATCGGAAGAGCGGGCGTTTCCTATCGGGAGGGATTCAAGGAGCCGGAGCTGGGGTTTATCATAGGCGTGCCTTGGCAGAGAAAGGGGTATGCGGAGGAGGTCTGCAGAGCCGTCCTGCAATATGCCGGGACAGCGCTGGCCTTTACGCAGATACAGGCGCTGGTGGAAACGGAAAATACTGCCTCGCTGTGCCTCTGCGGCAAGCTGGGATTTGAATATCGGGAAAAAATAAGACAGGGAGAAAAGGAATATTATAGACTTGTGATAGAAATGTGATCCTGGCTGACGCGGAAAGAGCCGGAAAACAGCCGAAGCTGCCGCATTGGGGAACTGGTATTCCCCAATGCGGCAGTCCTTTTGCCTATAGGATACAGACTTCCAACAGCCTATTCTCTTTCGTAAAAAATCTGTGCAATCGGTGAATCAGGAGAGAGAATGACTGTTTTGTTGCCGCCCTGCATGGAGATTTTCAAAGCGTCAAGACTTCTGACAAAGGAGTAAAACTCCTGTTTGGAAGCATCGTTGTAGGCTTCGGCCAGGATGCGCATGTATTCTGCCTCTCCCTGTGCGACAAGTATGGCTGCTTCCTTGTCTGCTTCGGACAGAAGCACGGTGACTTCCTTGTCCGTGGTATTGCGGATAATCTGCGCTTCGGAGCTTCCTTCGGCAGTATAGGTGGCGGCAATATTATCCCGTTCCGAGATCATACGCTCGTATACAGCCGCCTTGTTGTCGCCGGGCAGATCCAGTTTTTTGGTTTCAAAGGCCAGCAGCTCGATTCCGTACTGATCCAAAGAATTGCCGATATTTGCGATGACAGCGTCGGACAGTTCTCCGTTTCGTCCGGAGATCACATCGTCCTGGGAAGTGCTGCTGATCACGTTCTTGGTGGAATTATATACAATCACATCCAGACGTCCTTCCGCATTGGAGATGGAAGAATTCAGGGTCTGGGCAAATTTCAGGGGATCGGCAATTTCCCAGAGGATATAGCTGTCACAGATCATGGTCTTCTTGTCGCTGGTGATGACGTCCGAGGAAGGCAGATCATACAGCAATACCTGCTTGGGCAGCTTATCCACACTTTGGATAAAGGGGACCTTGAAGCTGATGCCGGCCTGGGTTATAACATGGTCCACTTTACCGAACTGGCGGACAAGACTATATTCGTTTTCCTGGGTGATGACAATACTGGATGCGCCTATGATCAGCGCGGCCAGGCATATGATAATCAAAGCAGCTTTTTTCACAGTTTTCATAAAGGATACCTCCATATTTTTTTCTAAAAAAGAGATTACTCTTCCGCCGTATCATTTTCAGGGGACGGAGAAACCGGCGTTACAGGCGCGTCAGCCCGGTCCGGCTCATCGTTGTTTCCTGCGTTTTCCCCCGTAAAGGATTCCAGAGGATAGATGGTCTGCATATTGCCGCTGGGACTTTCAATGATCACCTTCAAATCCGGCAGAACATCTTCCATCGTCTCGAAGAACATTCTCTGCTTGGTGATGACGGGATTCTTGATATACTCCGCATACATGGCGTCGAAGCGGGATACTTGAGCCGTTGCCTCGTTGATGCGCTGTGTCTTCTGCGCCTCGGCATCTTTGATGATGCCGTCTGCCTGTGCCTGTGCGGAAGGCAGCTGCTCGTTGCGGTACTTGTTGGCATTATTCAAGGCGGTTTCCTTGCCCTGTTTGGCTGTCTCCACAGCCTTGAAAGCCTCCATGACTTCCAGGGTAGGCGGCTCCGAGTCCTGAATGGTGATATTGACCAGCTGGATACCGATATCGTGGCTGGCCAGGCGATCCAGGATCATTTCCCGGATAGAAGCCTGGATTTCATTTTTTCCTGTGGTCAATACATCATCCACGGGATAGCTGCCGATCACGGTTCGAATACAGCTCTGACTGATATTTTTTAAAATTTCCAACGGATCTCTGGATGCGAACAGTGCTTTCACAGGCTCACTGTAGCGATATTCCACATAAAAATCCACATCGATAAAGTTAAAGTCAGAAGTGATCATCAGCGATTCGTCCTCGTTCACTTCATCATTATCCGTGCTGTAGCCGATGGAAAAGCCCTGGATGGTGGTATTCACCTTCCGCACCTGCTGAATGAAGGGAATCTTGAAATGGAGCCCGGGTTCGGTAACGGCCTGTGCCCTTCCAAGGGTAATCAGCACGGCCTGCTCCTGCTCCTTGATCTCATAGGCTGAATTCCACCCTACAATCACTACCACAATGGCTAAAACAATCATGGCGACGACGATTCCGGCGCCCTTTTTCGGTTTTTTAGGCTGTTGCTCACCGCCGTTCACTGTTTGAAAACCATTTTTAAAGTTACGAAAAGTTCCGTTATTCATATTACGCCTCCTATTCCAGTTCCGCATCTGCCCATCCAGTACCAGAGACAGCAGAGAACTTCCGGGCGCCAGAAGAGGCGCCCGTAAGTCCTCTGGGCACTGGATGGTCAGATGCTGTTTCCAGTTCCGTGTTTATGCGGATGCAGCATTGCTGCGTTCACCCATGCTTGCGGTACTGAAACTATCATACTTTAAAAATTGCGAAAAAGCAATGAAAATGATTGCACAGTAAATAAGGATAACGTGCTTTTGTCTGTCAATTGCTGCTTTGGGGAGGCGGGAAGATAAATTATTTTTAATAAAAAAGACGGTTTCAATTAAAAAAATATGTGGTACAATGTTGATTCAGGGAGGTATTGAAATATTGCATAGTTTGGCTGAAAACGGGACAAACTGTCCTGAAAAAGAATAGCCGGAAGGAGGAAATTATGAAAAAACTGATACTTTTTGTATGCACGGGCGTATTGGTGCTGGGATTGACGGCTTGCGGGAAAGGCGCAACGGAGGATAATCTTACTTCGGGGGCCTCGCAGGAGACATCGCAGGAGGAAAGCAGCGAAGAAACATCCGAAAATACTTCCGCGGAAGAGAGCTCCGGCACGGAACCGGGAGATATCGCCGGCGGGGGAGAAGAGGCTGCGGGATGGAGCGAGGAAATGACAGCACTGCGTTCTGCGGTTGTGGAAGCGGTAGGACAGGATGATTACTGGCCGGATATGCCGATGGAGGCAGATATGCTGGAGACCTTTTTCGGAATCACCTCGGATCTGTACGAGGACTATATGGCGGAGTCGCCCATGATCAGCGCAAATGTAGATACTTTGGTGATTGTCAAGGCGAAGGAGGAGCAGGCGGATGCAGTTTTGGAAATTTTGAACGGATATCGGGAGAACCTGGTTAATGATACAATGCAATATCCGCAGAATCTGGGCAAGATTCAGGCATCCCAGGTAGAAAAAATAGGAAATTACGTGATATTCGTGCAGCTTGGCGGAGGCGCCATTGAGTCGGGCGATGAAGAAGAGGTACTAACCAAATGCCAGGAAGCCAATAAACTGGCATTGGATGCGATTCGGAGCAATGTGGAGGGCTGATCTGTTCAGATTCTTAAAGGAGCGGGAAGATGGTTTTCAGCAGTATCGTATTTTTGTTTCGGTTTTTGCCGTTATTCTTTGTGTTATACTATCTGGTTCCCGGGAGGATGAAAAATGTCCTTCTCTTTTTTGGAAGCCTGATTTTTTATGCCTGGGGGGAACCGGTCTATGTGCTGCTGATGCTGTTTTCCACCATTGTGGATTATACCCACGGACGCCTGCTGGAGCGGTTTCGGGGGAAGCGGAGGGCGGGATGTATTCTTCTTTCCTCCGTAGTGATCAATCTGGCCCTGCTGTGTTTCTTTAAATATGCGGACTTTTTAATTCGGACAATCAATACTTTGTCCGGAAGCGAGTTTCCGCTGCTGAATCTGCCGCTGCCGATTGGAATTTCATTTTATACCTTTCAGACCATGTCGTATACCATTGATGTATATCGGGGAGAGGCGAAAGTCCAGAAAAATCTGCTGGACTTTGGCGTGTATGTGACCATGTTTCCCCAGCTGATTGCAGGCCCCATTGTGAAATACCGGGATGTGGAGGCGGGGATTCATGAGCGCAGCATCACCCTGTCCGGTGTCAGCGACGGAATGAAGCGGTTTTGTATCGGTCTGGGAAAGAAAGTGCTGCTGGCCAACCAGATTGGAGCGCTGTGGGTTCTGGTTTCGGGGAGAAATCTGCGGGAGATCAGTACACTTACCGCATGGGCAGGCATCGTGGCGTTTGCGTTTCAGATTTACTTTGACTTCTCGGGTTATTCGGATATGGCTATCGGATTGGGCGAGATGCTGGGTTTTCATTTTCCGGATAATTTCAATTATCCCTATATCTCGGCATCTGTTACCGAGTTCTGGCGCAGATGGCACATTTCCTTAGGCAGCTGGTTTCGGGAATATGTGTATATTCCGCTGGGAGGCAATCGGAAAGGACTGCTCAGACAGCTTTTCAATATTTTGATTGTGTGGCTGCTGACGGGGATCTGGCACGGCGCAGGGTGGAACTTTATGCTGTGGGGGCTTTGGTTTGCCCTGGCGCTGATGCTGGAGAAGCTGTTTTTAGGGAAGCTGTTAAACTGGCTGCCAAGGGGAATCGGTATTTTTTATACCTTGCTTGTAGTGCAGGCCGGCTGGCTGCTTTTTGCCCTGGAGACGCCGGGGGCGATCTGGGGATATCTGAAAGCCATGACGGGAATGGGGCATATTCTGGTGGACAGGGAGGCTCTGTATCTGTGCAGGCAATATGCGCTTCTGTTTTTGGCGGCCGCGGTGGCGGCTACGCCGCTTTTTTCCGCAATGGTGACTTTGCTGCGGAAGGTACGGACAGGCTGGTCAATCGCATTATACCGCTTTGGCGAGAAGATGATTCCGGCGGCTATTCTGATCCTTTCCATTGCCGGAATTGTGGATGCTTCCTATAATCCTTTTCTGTATTTTCGCTTTTAAGGATGGTACCTGATGGATGAAAAAAGAAGTACAATCATTACTATTATAATATTGTCGTCGATTATATTGGTTTTTACGGCGGGAGATCTGATTCAAAAGGACAGATTCTATTCGGAGCTGGAGAACAAAGTTCTGGCGGCAAAGCCGGAATTTTCCCTGGAGGCTGTATTTGAGGGAGAATACACGAAAAAGTACGAAACCTATCTGACGGACCAGTTTGTGGGCAGGGAGAAATGGATCAGGATGAAGACCAGAATGGACCTGGCTCTGCAGAAGAAGGAGATCAATGGAGTCTATCTGGGCGCCGGCGGATATCTTATCGAACAGCATCTGCCCCAGGACTATTCTTCCGTACAGGAGACGAAGAAAATATTTCTGCTGGAGAAGCTGGTGGAGAGCTGGAATGCGCAGGTCATGCTGGTACCTACGGCAGACAATATTCTCAGAGATAAGCTCCCGGCCTATGCCCTTTATTACGATGAGGCAGGGTTTTTGGAGCAGGTGGAGAATCGGGTAGGGACAGAGCATTATATCGATGTATATTCCGCAATGCAGTCCCATGCGGATGAAGAAATTTACTATCGGACGGATCACCATTGGACTACGCTGGGAGCTTATTATGGTTATCTCGTCTGGAGGGAGGCCGGGGAGCGGACAGAGGAAGGATATGATGCGGATGCAATGGAGACCGTGACGGAGTCTTTTCTGGGGACATTGCATTCGAAAGTAAATCTGAAAATGCGGCCGGATACGATCCGCTATTTTCCGGAGAGCGAAGAGCATCCTGTGAAAGTGATTTACGATTTGAAGGATACAAAGGACAGCTGTTACGAAGCGTCCTATCTGGATACGAAAAATAAATACGGATTCTTTTTGGATGACAACCATGCATTCATTGAAATAGATACGGATTATCACAACGGAAAGACTTTGTTCGTGCTGAAGGATTCTTATGCAAATTGTTTTGTCCCGCTGTTAATACCCCATTATGAGAAGATCTATGTAATGGATTTAAGGTATTTTAACGGCAGATTGTTCCGATTTATGGAAAGCTATGAACCGGAAGAGGGAATGGATGTCCTGGTGCTTTATAACTGCATTCATTTTCTGGAAGAATTTGCATATGTGGAGTGATTTGTACGCATGAGCACACGGCAGGGGAGGGAGGACACAGATGAAAGCGGTTGTATTTGATATGGACGGCGTTCTATTTGACACAGAGGTGGTGTGCATGAAAGCCTGGATGGCCATCGCGAAGAAAAACGGTTTGCCGGATATGGAGGAAATCTTTCCGCAATGTATCGGATTGAATGCCAATGACAGCAGGCAGATTGTTCTGAAAGCTTATGGAGAGGACTTTGACTATCCCGCATTCCGGCAGCAGTCCAGCGAATGGCTTCAGGAGTATATGGCGGAAAACGGCCTGCCTGTTAAGCCGGGAGCGCCGCAGATCCTGGAGTGGCTGAAAGGGGCAGGGTATGCCATAGGGCTGGCCTCTTCCACCAGGAGCAGTTCCGTCTACAGGTATCTGGAACAGTCCGGATTAAAGGGTTATTTCAGCGTAGTGATAACGGGAGATATGATCGAGCATTCCAAGCCGAGGCCAGATATTTATCTCATGGCCTGTGACAGGCTGGGGGTGCAGCCGGAGGAAGCCTATGCGATTGAGGATTCGCCCAATGGGATCCGCTCCGCCCATGCTGCGGGGATGTGCCCGATCATGGTGCCGGATATGATAGAGCCGGATGAGGAGATGAAGCGGTTAAGCTTTCTGATCCGGAAGGATCTGTTTGAAGTCAGGGATTATTTGCAGCAGGAATTAAAAAGCGGCAGCAGTGCAGACATCGGACGTGCAGAAGAAGTGGAATAGGAGAAGTGGAAATGGCAAACCTGGGAATTCCCGGCAACACCATCGAGGTGCTGCAGAAATATCATTTCATTTTTCAGAAAAAATACGGTCAGAATTTTCTCATAGATACCAGAGTGTTGGATAAAATTATGGGGGCTGCTGATCTTACCGAAGATGACTGTGTCCTGGAGATCGGCCCCGGGATCGGTACCATGACCCAATATCTGGCGGAACGGGCAGGAGAAGTGGTGGCGGTAGAGATAGACCGCAATTTAATTCCTATTTTGGAGGAGACATTGTCGGCTTATACCAATGTGACCCTCATCAATCAGGATATTTTGAAGATGGATGTGAAGAAGCTGGCCAGGGAACGGGGGAAGGCGCTGAAGGTGGTGGCCAATCTGCCCTATTACATAACAACGCCGATTATCATGGGCCTGTTTGAAAACCACGTTCCTCTAAAGAGTATTACCGTCATGGTACAGAAGGAAGTGGCGCAGCGGATGCAGGCCGGGCCGGGTACAAAGGATTACGGAGCCCTTTCCCTGGCGGTGCAGTATTATGCCAGGCCGGAGATTGTGGCATATGTGCCCCAGAACTGTTTTATCCCCAGACCCCAGGTGGGGAGTTCGGTGATATGTCTGGAGAAATACGATACGCCGCCTGTAAAAGTAAACGCGGAAGAGCAGTTTTTTGCCATAATCAGAGCTTCTTTTAATCAGCGAAGGAAGACCCTGGTGAACGGACTTGGGAACGCGCCTGAATTGGGAATTTCCAGGGAGCAGATTGCGGCAGCTCTGGAACAGATGCAGCTTCCCCCGGCAGTCAGAGGGGAGGCGCTTACATTGGAGCAATTTGCCATGTTAAGCAATTTGTTATTTTGATAAATTTACCTTCGACCAAGTGCATTTCCTTTTGACATATCTGTGGTGTGTGTGTTAAACTAAAGGATAATGTCGGGTATGATATACGGAGCAACTTCCCCGTTGCTGACACCAGATGAGGGAGCGGATTACCTTGGATAAATATGAATATAAAATAAGATCGGATGAAATCAAATCGCTGATAGAGGAGAAAGCCTATGCGCAGGCCGCTGAGATTGCCGACACCATAGACTGGCGGAGGGTGAAAAGCGTCAGGATGCTTTGTACGATCAGCGATTTGTACAAAGTAAACCGAAGATTTGAAGATGCGAAAAATATGCTGCTTCTGGCTTATGACAAAAGGCCGGGCGGCAAATCCATATGCTATTCTCTCTGCGAGATTTGTATTAAGACAGGGGAATTTGTACAGGCTTTGAAATACTGCGACGAATTTATAAAGGCAGCGCCGAAGGATTCGGGACGGTATATCCTGAAATATAAACTTTACGAGGCGCAGGATGTCAGTCTGGAGGAGCGCATCAGCGTTCTGGAGGAGTTGAAGAAGAGGGATTACAGGGAAAAGTGGGCATATGAGCTGGCATACCTTTATCACAGGGTAGGGCTGGCTACACGTTGTGTGGAGGAATGTGACGAGCTGATTCTATGGTTCGGCGACGGCAAGTATGTGGTCAAGGCTATGGAATTGAAGATGCTGCACCAGCCCCTGACACCGTCACAGCAGGCGGTGTACGACAGAAGATTTGATACATACGAGGAGGCTGTACCGGCCGAAGAGAACGGGGAAGCAGACATTTATGGAGATCAAACCGTTTACGATGAAAGCGCAAATTATTATCCACAGGAAGCTTATCCATATGAGACCTATGAAGAAGAGGGGCAGTATTACGGCGGGGAGCAGGATGAGGGATTTGAACAGGAAGATCTGGGAGAGACGGAGATTCAGGTCAAAACCATGGATGTAGGGAAATATAATACCATCAATCTGCAGGAGGAGCTGGCGGCAGGTCTCCAGGAAGTCCTGGGGGGAGAGGAAGCAGAGACGCCTCGGGAATCTGACGGGGCATTTTATGGAGATGCGTCCGCGGAGGAAGGTCAGGAGGACTGGCGGGAAACGGAAGAGACGGAAGTATTCTTCGGCGAGACTGGGGAGATGGAGCGTCTGGAGACGGCGGATACGGAGAACCAGATTCCCGAGGCGGAACAATTTACGGAAAAAGATCTGCCAGAGGAGATCGGCACTGTAAATACGCGTGAAGGCGGGAATCGGGCAGATGGTGAGGAGAAGAATGAGGTGTCTCCCAATGATTCCGCAGAAGCGGCCGCTGCGCTGTCTCAGGAGGCAGACGGGCAGATGAGCTTGGTACTGCCGGGAGAAGCTGCCGTGGAGAAACAGATTACCGGCCAGATGAATATAGAGGATATCCTGGAAGAATGGGAGCGGACAAAGAAGGAAAGCGAAGAGAAGCGCAAGGAAGAAGTGCGGGAGCGTGTTTTGCGCCAGACCGGTCCTATGTTTACCGAGTTTGAAGCCGCTGTGAGAGACGATTTGCTGGAGCAGCTGGAAGGCGGCCAGGGCGGGACTGCAGATGTGCGTGAGGAGCGAAGAGGGGGAGGTGCCGGGAGGAAGGATTCTCAGGCAGATGCGCCTGGAGAAGAGAAGGCGGCAGAATCGGGAACCGGATATTTAGAGACGGCAGAGCGTCAGGGGACAGTTTCGGCAGACGGCGCGGTCTATGAGAGTGAGGGGCCAAATTCAGCCGCAGATTCTGATGAGGCGGTTATGGCGTATTCAGAGAAGGACGGTTCTCAGGCATGGATATCCGGGGAAACATCTGCATTTAGGGAGGACGCGGAGATACCGGAAGAAGGACAGTACGGCGAAACGGCGTCAGGCTGGGACTCCATGGAAGAGGGACATGAGACGGCCGGTTGGGAGTATGCGGAAAGCACCGGGTATGAGGAAAGCGCGGAGGGATTGCCCGTAGAAGATGTTTATGAAGATCCGGAGACGTATGCGGAAGACCCGGAAGGAGCCGGTTGGGAGTATGCGGAAGGCACCGGATATGAGGAAAGCGCGGAGGGATTGCCCGTAGAAGATGTTTATGAAGACCCGGAGACGTATGCGGAAGACCCGGAAGGAGCCGGTTGGGAGTATGCGGAAAGCGCCGGATATGAGGAAAGCGCGGAGGGATTGCCCGTAGAAGATGTTTATGAAGACCCGGAGACGTATGCGGAAGACCCGGAAGGAGCCGGTTGGGAGTATGCGGAAAGCGCCGGGTATGAGGAAGGCGCGGAGGGATTGTCCGTAGAAGATGTTTATGAAGACCCGGAGACGTATGCGGAAGATCCGGAAGGAGCCGGTTGGGAGTATGCGGAAAGCACCGGGTATGAGGAATATGCGGGAGGATTGTCCGCGGAAGAGGCGTATGAAGACCCGGAGACATATGCGGAAGGCCCGGAAGGGGCCGATTGGGATTATGCGGCGGGTTCCGGCTATGAAGAAGACGCAGCGGAAGAGGAAGAGACAGGCGAAGAACAGGAACGTTACATAGAAGAAGACGGACCTGTAGACTGGGATTTTACAGAAGAGTCAGATTCACAGGAGACTCCGTCAGAAACAGAGGAGACGCCCGGGGATCCGGTGACTGACAGGGAACTTGCGGAAGAATGGGACGAGCAGTCGGTCTCTTCCGAGGCATTGGACTATATGGAAGCGTTGGAACAGCTGGAAGATTTGGAAGATGCAGAGGAAGCGGCAGCCGCCGTGAAGACGGAAGAGGGAACGGAGAGGACGCGCCCCGGGAAGGAAGAAACGGCAGGGGAGGGAACCGAGGCCGCCAAGGGATCGGGGAAGACGGCACTGGAACATGACAGAGCCAGAGTGCGGAGCTTGAGCCGGGAGGAGAAGGAGTTGTTTGCCCCTTTCATTCAGAGCCGCCAGTCCAGAGAACAGCTGGTGAAGGCCCTGGATGGCATCAGCATGGCAGCTTATACCGGTAATGTGATCATCACCGGTGAGGAGGGAATGGATACACTGACGCTGGCCAGGAATATGATTCGGGAAGTGAGTATGACGGACCGCAATTTCTCCGGCAGGGTGGCAAAGATATCGGGCCAGGGATTGAACCAGAAGGATGTGCGGGAGACGCTGGATCAGCTGCATAACGGCGCATTGATTATTCAGAAGGCGTCAGGCATGAATACCAGGACAGCCGGGATGCTGCATTCGGCGTTGCAGCAGGAAAAATTCGGCATTATTGTGATTCTGGAGGATACAAAGAAGGCGATCCAGAAGCTTTTCCTGGGTACGCCGGAGCTGTTCGGCGATTTTACGGCCAGAATGGATCTGGAGGCGCTGAGCAATGATGTGCTGGTATCTTTCGGCAGGCGATATGCCAGGGAAAAGGAATATTCCATCGATGATCTGGGCGTGCTGGCATTGCACACCAGGATTGAGGAGTGCCAGACCATAGACCATGTGGTGACCGTCATTGAAGTAAAGCAGATTGTGGATGAGGCCATCCGTCATGCCAGCAGGAAGACACTGGGCCATTTCCTGGATATTCTCCTGGCCAGGCGGTATGACGATGAAGATATGATTATTTTGACCGAAAAGGATTTTGTGGCATGAAAGGTGGTATCGAAATGACTGAAGCACGAGGCAAGGTATTTATTTCAGAAGCTGACCAGTATCTCTTTTCACAGGCAACCCATTATGATATTTATAAAAAGCTGGGTGCTCATGTTTCCGAGGAAGAGGGGGAAAAGGGCGTCTATTTCGGGGTATGGGCGCCGAATGCTGCGGCGGTGCATGTCATAGGCAGCTTCAATGACTGGGCGGAGGAGGCACATCCCATGGAGAAACTGGGGCCTGTGGGGATTTGGGGATTGTTTGTTCCCGGAGCAAAAACGGGAGATATGTATAAGTTTTTGGTCACGGCCCGGGATGGACGCAGGCTTTACAAGGCGGACCCTTTTGCAAATTATGCGGAGCTTCGGCCGGGAACCGCTTCTATTGTGGCGGATTTGGAGGGCTTTGCCTGGGCGGATAAAAGGTGGATGGAAGCCAGGGACAAAAGGGACGTGAACCGGCAGCCCATGGCAATTTATGAATGTCATATCGGTTCCTTTATGAAACATCCGGACGGAAAAGAAGGCTTTTACAATTATCGTGAGTTTGCGGACAAGATTGCGGAATATCTGAAAGAGATGAAATATACCCATATTGAGCTGATGGGGGTGCTGGAGCACCCTTTTGACGGCTCCTGGGGATATCAGGTAACGGGATATTATGCGCCCACATCCCGTTACGGCACGCCGGAGGATTTCCGCTATTTGATAGACAAAATGCATGGCATGAACGTAGGGGTGATTTTGGACTGGGTACCGGCGCATTTTGCCACGGATGCCCATGGCCTGGCGGAATTTGACGGCAGCTGTATTTTCGAACATCCGGATCCGAGACTGGGCTCCCATCCTGACTGGGGTACCAAGATTTTCAACTACGGCAAGCCGGAAGTGAAGAATTTCCTCATTGCCAATGTGTTGTTCTGGCTGAGGGAATTTCACATAGACGGTATCCGGGTGGATGCGGTGGCGTCCATGCTGTATCTGGATTATGGTAAGAAGGACGGTCAGTGGCTGCCCAATAAATACGGCGGAAATCAGAATCTGGAGGCTATCGAATTTTTCAAGCACCTCAATTCCGTGGTGAGAGGAACCTATCCGGGCTTTATTACGGTGGCGGAGGAATCCACGGCGTGGCCTAACGTGACCGGTGAGATCGGCGGCGACAGTCTGGGATTTACCTTTAAGTGGAATATGGGCTGGATGCATGATTTCTGTGAGTATATGAAGCTGGATCCTTTGTATAGAAAGGGAAATCACAATTCCATGACCTTTGCCATGAGCTACAACGAGGCAGAGAAGTATATACTTCCCCTCTCCCATGATGAGGTAGTACATTTGAAATGCTCTATGGTGAATAAGATGCCCGGGTACAAGGTTGATAAGTATGCCAATCTACGGGCAGGTTATACATACATGTTCGGCCACAGCGGCAAGAAGCTTCTTTTCATGGGGCAGGATTTCGGCCAGGAGCGGGAGTGGAGTGAGGAGAGAGAGCTGGATTGGTTTCTACTGAAGGAGGAGACGAACCGGGGTCTGCAGGCTTATGTGAAAGAATTGCTGCAATTATACCGGAAGTATCCGGCCTTCTATGAGATCGATGATTCATGGGACGGATTTGAGTGGATGAATGCAAATGACGGCGAAAACAGTGTGTATTCCTTTGTGAGAAAATCATCCAGGAAAACCAACCGTCTGTTGTTTGTGCTGAACATGACGCCCATAAAACGGGAGGGCTACCGGGTGCCGGTACCCACGGTGTCGAAGAAGAAAAAGTATCGTCTGCTGCTCAACAGCGATGAGAAAAGATTCGGCGGCTGGGGAAATGAGATTGAGAAGGAAATTCTGGCGGAAGCGGTACCCTGCCAGGGCAGGGAGTATTCCATTTCCGTGGATTTACCGCCTTACGGGGCCGCGGTGTTTGTGTTTTAAGAGCTTTCAGGGTAAAGGTTTTTCTGGTATTTACCGAAATAAAAGGTGTGAGTGCAGTGAGAGGCGCTTGCACCTTTTTGACAGGTGCGCCCAGCGGCGCACGTTTGTAAAATAAATTGCGGTCTTCGGCGGGAAATGAAACGGAGTGCGGCGGAGCCGGGCAGGAGAAACGATTGTGAAAATCACATTTACGGAACAGGCAATTAAGGAAGCGGAAAGACGGCATGCGGAAAGAAACAGAGCCTCGAGGGGACAGCATGGCGCCGTGACATCTCAGGCACCCTTTGCAGCTTTTTACGGCAATAACGCAAGGGCGGATATCCCGGGAATGGGAGGAGAGAGAGGGAAAAGTCTGCTGGAATTGCAGCAGGAGACGTCTGACATGGATGTAGGGGTCATGCGTGATTATATGACAGTGATGTCGCATACCCTGTCCGACGCGGATTATGCCAAGCTGCAGGAAGAAGGATTTGATTTCGGCAGTATGGATCCGGAAGAGGCCGTGACCATTGTAGATAAGATCAAGGCAGAGCTGGCCAGAGCCGGTAAACATATTGTGGGCTACACAGATAGTATGGATGTGGGAAAGCTTGCAGCGGCGCTGGGCAGCGAAGGGCTGGCCAAGACTGTCCTGGAGAAGTTTCAGGAGGCGGATGTGCCCCTGACCAGGGACAATCTGTCGGCATTGTCACAGGCGTGGACGATGAGCTCGGAATTGCAGCCCATGGAAGACGGTACGCGCAGTTATCTGATCGACAATGAAATGCAGGCGGAGATTTGGAATTTATACCTGGCGCAGAGCAGCGGTGCGGGGAGAGGCAATTCTGCGCCCAGATTTTATGCGGAGGATGTGCACGGATATTATACGCAGAGTGCGGGACGGGAGCGAAGCGGCGAACTTGCGGAGCAGATTGACAGGGTGATTAAGGCCTCCGGCAGGGAAGTCAATGCCCAGACCAGGAGCAGCGCCGGATGGCTTTTAGATAAAGGACTGCCGATTACAGCGGATAATCTGAAGAGGCTGGAGGAACTGCAGGATATTGAACTGCCGGTGTCCGAAGAGCGTTTCGGGGAAGCGGTTGCGGCTGCCGTGGCGCAGGGGAAGAGTCCCATACATGCCTCCCTGACGGGAAGGCAGGAGAATTTGTACGAGAAAGCGGCAGCCGTTTCAGAGTATTACCACAGCAGCGCTGTATGGGAGGCCAGCGTAGGTGATATTACGGCGAGAAGGCAGCTGGAGGAAGTCAGGCTGCGTATGACGGCCGAGGTGAATGTTAAGTTGCTGCGGAGCGGATTTTCCATTGATACGGCGCCTATGGAAGAGCTGATAGAGGCTTTGAAACAGGCGGAATACGAGCTGGCGGGCCAGTATTTCCCCAAAGATTCTCAGGCTGTGGAAAAATACCATGACTACCGCAGAGTCAGCAATGTGACGGATCAGCTACCCGGACTGCCTGCGGATGTGCTGGGAATGTTTGCCAAAGGGCAGGGAAGTGCCTCTTTGGAGACGATTTATAACGAAGGTAAGGTACTGCAGGATAATTATGAAAAGGCACAGGCCAGCTATGAGAAACTGATGACTGCTCCCAGAGACGATATGGGAGACAGCATTGAGAAAGCCTTTGCCAGCGTGGATCATATATTGAAAGATCTGGGTCTGGAGCTCACGGATGAGAATCGCAGAGCCGTGAGAATCCTTGGATACAATCAGATGGAGATGACTGTTCCCAATGTGGAGGCGGTCAGGAATGCTGACAGACAGGTACAGAACGTTCTGGAGAAGCTGACGCCGGCTGCTACGCTGAAGATGATTCGGGACGGCTTCAATCCTTTGGAGAAGAGTATCGGGGAGCTGGAGAAATACTTTAATTCCCTGCCTCCGGAGTATAAAAAGGAGGCTGAGAGCTACAGCAGATTCCTGTATGGACTGGAGCGGAATAATGAGATTACTCCGGAAGAGCGGGAGAGCTATATTGGAATATATCGTCTGGTGCGGCAGATCGAGAAAGCGGAAGGAGCGGCAGTGGGTGCTCTTGTAAATGCCCAGGCAGAGCTGCATTTTTCGAATCTTTTATCTGCGCTGCAGGGGAACCGGAGAAAGAGAGTGGATATACGCGTGCCGGATGAGCTGGGGGATATTCCCAAGCCCGCGCACAGGGGAGAGAGTATATCGGAGCAGATATCCAAGGCATTTGTCAAGACTGTGGCGGATATCAGGGCGGCGAACGAAGCGGCCAGAGAGCAGGAGGAGGCATCCGGAGGCAGTGAAAAGGCTGCAGGGGCGGCCATAGCAGAGACTGAAAGTGAAGTTGCCGGAAAACCGCAGACTACGCAGGACAAGGCGGAGCAAACGGCTGTAAAGCAGACATCCGATGCATTTGTCAAGGTTGCAAATGATGTTCTGACAGAAGTGTCACCTGATGAAAATGCTACAAGAGAATACAATCAGGAGCAGCTGCAGGAGCAGCGTCAGGCAGTCAGCGCCGCGGATCAGGATAGCGTTGCCATGCTGCAGAGAGGAGATTTGCCTGCCAGTGCGGATAATTTAATGGCGGCGCAGGCATTGAATTACGGTGTGGAAAATCTCTTTGAGCATGCCGACAGACAGAGACGGGCCGGAGAGCGCAAGGCGTCGGCGCAGATGGATATCATGGCGCTTCTGGCCGGAAAGGCACAGCCGGATCAGGCAAAAGAGGCTGCCCCTCAGGAGATTTCAGACAGTACCACGCTGTGGAAAAAGCTGGATCAAATGGACGAATTTGTGGAGGACTACAGGGATCTCACAGGGACCTCTCTGGAATCTGTGGAAGAGGCAACCTTCACGGAGGCGGACAGCAGCGTGGATGTGAAGCGTATGCAGCTGAATCATAAACAGCTCACGGTGGCTGCGGCGCTGGCCAGACGGGAGGAGTACTATCTGCCCATGTATGTGGGAGATCAGCTGACGAGAGTGCACCTGACACTGGACAAGAACAGCCAGACGAAGGGGACGGTTACCATAGGGGTAACTCTTTCCGAAGAGGAGCATATGCAGGCCAGGCTTTATCTGGAAAACGGGACTGTGCACGGTATGTTGTTCGGGGAAGGAAAAATGGATATAATGAAAGTACGGGAAATAGCCGATACTTTTAGAAAGGAAGCGGAAAGCAGCTGGACGGTGGGCAATATAACAACCATCGCCTCGGAGAAACGGATGCCGGCGCTGGTCAAGTCAGGAGAGCATACGCCCACGGAAAGTGCGGAGCTTTACCGGGTGGCAAAGGTATTCCTGCAATCAGTAGTCCAACAAGGAGAATGAGAAAATGAGAATTAATTACAATGTGTCTGCAATGCTTGCGAATAACAAACTGGCGAACAATGATAATCTGCTGTCGAAATCCATTGAGAGGCTTTCGTCGGGATTGAAGATCAATGCCGCGAAGGATAATCCGGCAGGGCTGGCTATGGCCAAGCGGATGGACGCCCAGCTGGAGGGTCTGTCCGTTGCAAATCAGAGCGCAGGCGACGGAGTTTCCATCATTGAGACGGCGGACGGGGCAATGTCCGAGATCAGCGAGATGCTGCAGCGTCTCAACGAACTCGCCATCAAGGCGGCGAATGGCCCGGAGTCTGAGAGCGACAGGAAGGTGATCCAGGAGGAAGTGGATCAGCTCACGGAAGAAATCGACAGGGTAGCTACCGTTACGGAATTTAACGGACAGCGTCTGCTGAATGGCGAATTCTCTCAGAAGGGATATGTGAACGGCAATCTGGACGTGAAGGTCAGTTCCTATTCCAGAAATGTGACAGCGAAGATTTACAATATCAAGGAATTGGTTATTGAGGAAAATCCCATGCCTGCCAATGAAAGCGAGCGGTATACCGTGAAGGCCGATCTGACGAACGGCGGTTTCCCGGATGGGGCTACGGCCAGCATAAGGGATAATTTGGTGACGATTCAGGGCGTGAATGGTTTCGAGATGACGCTGGATTTAACGAGCGTATTGGAGGGAGGAAGTGTTCCTGTTACCGTCCCGGATCTGGAGATCGATGCTACGGGAATCGGCCCTATGATTATTCAGGTGGGTGCCAATGAAGGACAGGTAATGGCCATCGATATTCCCGAGATTTCCCTGAGAGAAATGGGCATAGAAAAACTGGATGTGAAGACCGAAAAGGCGGCCACGGAAGCTATCGACAGAATAGACGGTGCGATTCAGTTTATTTCCAGCATCAGAGGCCGGCTGGGGGCTTATCAGAACAGACTGGAATCCACCATTAACACGCTGGATGTTACCTCCGAGAATATGACGGCGGCCTATTCCCGTATCATGGATGTGGATATGGCGGAGGAGATGACCAACTATACCACCTATCAGGTGATGACACAGGCGGCAACTTCCATGCTGGCGCAGGCTAATGAGAGACCTTCCCAGGTGTTGCAGCTGCTGCAGTAAAAAAAGACTGAGAGAGCGATATGAAAAAAGAAGACAGACAGCGGTTTACGTTCAGAATTGCGCAGGCAAATCCGACGGAATTGGCGGTAATACTATATGAGATGCTGCTTTGCTATCTGGAGGATGCAGAAGAAGCATTGGAGGCAGGGGATACCGTGCTTTTCAGGGAGGCTGTCCGGAAGAGCAGGGGGTGTCTGAACGAGTTGCTGGGATCATTGGAGCTTCATTATGAACCGGCGCCGACATTGCAGCGGTTGTATATGTTTTGCCTCAGGAGACTGGCACGGGGAGAACAGCGCCGTGACAGGGAGCCTTTGGCTGAGATCAGGCGTGTGATCGTGCCGTTGCGGGATGCTTACGGGCAGATCGCAGCGAGCAACAGTGCCGGGCCGGTGATGAATAATTCCCAAACAGTATATGCCGGGCTGACGTATGGAAGAAATACTTTAACCGAGAACATGGCTGACCAGGGCTCGAACCGGGGAATACTTGCGTAAGGATTCTTCCTGGGGAGCCGGTTCGGCGGCAGCCAGGTCCGTTAAATGCTTGTATCTTTTTTGGAGTGAGTTAATCTCATAAATATAGCTGTCAATCAAATCAATTTCCAAGGCATTGTCAAAACCCGCGTAGGCATCATTAAGGGCCTGCCGGGTTTTTTCTATGGAAACTTTCAGAGGCAGGGGGGAATAATCTTCTCCTGTCGTATCATCTGTTCCGACTTTCTGACTGAAATACATTTTCATAACAAGCAATCCTTTCCAAATAGGTAAGTAGTTTCGTTAAAAGTATAGGCATGGAAAATGAAAAATATTCCAGTATTGGAAAAATTAGTGAATGTCGTTTTTTGCGCATATTCTTGTTTGTCGGACATATGTATATTGTATAAAGCAGTCCTTGCAATAGATTTTGTGCCGTGGAGGAAGATATGGAGAAAGTTATAAATCTGGTCATGAGAAGTATTCTGGGTACCATAGCGATTTATTTTGTGAATGCCGCACTGGAGAAAGCAGGGATTTCTTTGGGTGTAGGCATCAATGCGGTAACTGTTTTGACATCCGGAATCCTTGGATTTCCGGGGCTGCTGGTACTTTACGGCATTGGTATTTATAAACTTTTGTAGGTTTTTTACAAAAAATAACTTTTTGGGTTTTGCCTCTTGAAATCCGGCCATACATTCGCTATAATGCATTTATAACATAACAATCATATATTTCAACGGAGTTCGGATATTCAGTTAATTCAGGAGGCAGATTTCGCCTCGGAGTTCAGGTACTATGTTAAGGAAAAGGAGAGGATGTATTTGGCGGCGTTATGTGTACTTTTGACGGCTGCCTGCGGTTATGATTACAGAGACAGGAGAGTCCCCAATTATCTGATTTTGCTGACGGCGATATCGGGGATTGGATGGCGTTCATGGAACGGTATGTCCGGTGTTCTGTTTTATCTGGGACAGGCATTGCTGGTCATGTTATTGTTGTACCCTTTTTTCAAAATCGGAGGCCTTGGGGCGGGAGATGTGAAGCTTTTAGGTGTGACGGCAGGCTATCTGCCATTCGAAAAGGTTCTGGCATTCTTATTTTGTTCGTTGTTTGTCGCAGCAGTTATTTCCATTATAAAAATGTGGAGAAATCATACTTTCAGGGATAGAATGCGATATCTGACAGGATATCTTACAGAGGTAATAGCGGGGAGGCGCTGGCAGCTCTATCGGGATGTGAAAGGGGAGAGGCATTCTGCAGGGATCTGCCTGTCCGGTCCGGTTCTGATCAGTATACTGCTGTATTTGGGAGGTGTATATTGAAAAAGGTTCGTAAAATTATGGTGCTGTGTGACACGGAAGAAGAATTTGCGCAGTTGATGTCGGAATTTTTGCGAAGACATAACAATCTGCCATGGGAGCTGCACACCTATACAAATGTGGATAATATGCTGAATACGGAGATAACCGAGATTGCGATGCTGGTGGTGGCGGAGGCGGCCTATAGTCAGGAGGTCAGGAAGCTTAGCCCGGGGAGGCTGGTGGTATTAAACGAGAGCGGCGTTATGAAATGGGAGGATATATTCTATGTAGATAAGTACCAGGCGGCCGAGGAGATTTTGAAACAGCTTTTGGGTATTTACATGGAAGTTGCCGGTGACCAGATGCCCATGCTGCGGACGAACCGCAAGACTGTGTTTATAGGGAATTATTCTCCGGTGAGGAGAACCATGCAGACTTCCTTTGCGATTACATTGAGTTTGATGCTTGCAGAAAAGCACCCCACACTTTATCTGAATTTCGAACATTACGCGGGATGTGCCGAGCTTGTACCGGATATGCAGAGTCTGGATATGGCGGACCTGCTGTATTTTCTCAATGCGCAGAAGGATAAATTCAGGTTGAGACTGCAGACTATGCTGAAGCATAAGGGAAGGCTTGCGTACATACCACCCATGAAATCAGGACAGAATCTGCTTACGATCACGGTATCGGAATGGCTGGGGTTACTGCAGAAGATTGAGGAACTGGAGGAGTATGAATATGTGGTTTTGGATCTGAGCGAGAGTATGCAGGGGCTGTTCGAGATCCTCAGACAGTGCGCCAGAATATATACGTTGACAAGGGAGGACAGGATTGCACAGAGTAAGCTTCTGCAATATGAACAAATACTGGCACTATATGAATTCGGAGATGTATTGGGCAAGACGAAGCGCCTTAGCCTGTCTCATATTCGGAGATTACCGGAGGAGCTGGAACAGTTGACAAAGGGTGACCTGGCGAATTTGGTAAAGGGACTGGTCAGGGAGATCGAGGAGGATCAGAGAAAGGAGGCGGATGAGTGGAATATACGGATATAAAAAAGGAGCTTCGCGGAAAAGTACAGGAGAGGATGGATTTTGTAAAAGATTATACTGATGCGGAAGTGGAAGATACGATAGATGAGGTGATTCTGGAAGAAAAGAGTCTGGCTGTCTGGCCGGTGGAGATGCGCAGACAGCTGAAAAAGGAATTGTTTGATTCGCTGCGGAGGCTGGATATTCTTCAGATATTTGTAGAGGACAGTTCGGTTACAGAGATCATGATTAACGGGAAAGACCATATTTTCGTGGAACAGAACGGCAGACTACGGGAACTGGAGATCGGTTTTGAATCCACAGAAAAGCTCCAGGACGTGATTCAGCAGATTGTGGCAGGATGCAACCGTGTGGTGAATGAGGCATCGCCCATAGTAGATGCAAGATTGCCGGATGGTTCCAGAGTCAATATTGTCATGAATCCCATTGCTTTGAACGGCCCCATTGTCACGATCCGGCGTTTTCCGGATAAACCGATTACAATGGAACGCCTGCTTGAGATTCAATCCATTTCATCCGAGGCTGCGGATTTTCTAAAGAAGCTGGTGAAATCCAAATATAATATCTTTATCAGCGGAGGTACGGGAAGCGGGAAAACGACATTTCTGAATGTGCTGTCGCATTATATTCCTGCGGAGGAACGGGTCATAACGATTGAAGACAGCGCAGAACTTCAACTGCAGGGCCTTCCCAATCTGGTACAGCTGGAGACGAGAAACAGCAATGTGGAAGGCTGTCGGGAGATCACAATACGGGAATTAATCAGATCTTCGCTGCGGATGCGGCCGGACAGAATCGTGGTGGGGGAAGTCCGCGGCGCAGAGGCATTGGACATGCTGCAGGCCATGAATACAGGTCATGACGGAAGTATGTCCACCGGACATGCCAACAGCGGCAGGGACATGCTGGCCAGACTGGAAAATATGGTGCTGATGGGGATGGAGCTTCCTCTGGCGGCTATCAGGCAACAGATTGCATCAGGAGTTGATCTGATCGTTCATCTGGGAAGGCTGCGGGATAAATCGAGAAAGGTGCTGGAGATTACGGAATTGACAGGCTGTGAGAATCAGGAGATTCAATTGAACCCTTTGTTCCTTTTTGAGGAGACAGGGGAGGATAAAGACGGGCATGTGCTTGGAAAACTGGAGAGAAAGGGGGTATTGATGCATGGACACAAGCTTAAAGCGGCCGGATTATCATAAATGTCGCTGGAAAAGAGGAGAGAAGACAGGAACCGCGCTGATTTGTATAGGTATAACAGGTCTTTTCGCATATTTTTTCTATCGCAGCGTCTGGGCGATGATTCCTCTTTCCGTTATCGGCACGGCAGCATTTTGGCAGACGGGAAGGCGCAGGGCTGAGAAACAGCAGCAGGAGCTGGCTGCCCAATTTCGGGAATGTATACTGGCGGTTGCGGCTTCGCTGCAGGCAGGATATTCTGTTGAAAATGCGTTTCTGGAATGCAGGCAGGATATGCTTCTGATGTATGGGGAGGAAGCTTTGATTTGCAGAGAGCTGAATTTTATAAAGAGAGGATTGCACATTAATATTTCGCTGGAGGAACTTCTGTCTGATCTGGCTGATAGAAGCGGATGTGAAGATATCGAACAATTTGCCCAGATTTTTGCACTTGCAAAAAGAAACGGAGGAAATATGACAGAGATTATCAGAAGCTCTGCAGGGCAGATCGGGAAGCAGATCGAATTGCGCCAGGAGATACAGATGCTGCTGGGAGGGAAGAAGATGGAGCTGGCGATCATGAAGGTGATGCCTTTTGGAATATTACTTTACATTAATATGGGTAACAGAGGGTATTTCGACTCTCTCTATCATAATCTGACAGGAGCGGTGATTATGACAGGATGTCTTGCCGTTTACCTGGGAGCGTATCTGTTGGGAGAACATATCATGAAGGGAATTGTAGCCCGGATGGCATAGGGGGTGCTGAGATGTATTGGATTACATTGGTATTGGCAGGAGGCTTTTTGATTATCATGTGTCTGGCCCGTAGGGAAGAGCCGGCGCCTGGCACAGCTACGTTGCTGAAACCTTTCTATAAGATGGCGATGTATCTTTACAAGAAAAGCTGCCGCCGTTTTTCGAGACTTTTTTCATCTCCTCAGGTGGAAAAAGATCTGGTACAGCTCTATCCGGGGGAATCCCGGGAGTGCTTGAAAACCGAATATTATGTAAAAAAGGCGTCGCTTTGTCTGGCAGTTATATTCGCAGGTACATTTATTGGAGCGGCAGCAAAGGTAAGTACAGACAGTCAGGTGATTTTGGGAGAGGGAGGAGGGATCGCCAGAAGGAGCTATCTGGACGGCGGACTGGAGGTAAGTCTGGAAGCTGGCTATGGACAGCAGCAGATGGATTTCAGGATAGAAGTGGAGCCGCGCCTGTTGCCTGAGGAGGAGATTGCAGCCTTGACGGAAGCGTTTGTGGAAGAGCTGCCGGGGTACATATTGGGAAAAAATACAAGTCTGCATGAAATCACTTCTGATCTTCATTTGCAGGAACAATACGGAGACTATCCGATGCATGTGAGCTGGAAGAGCAGTGAGCCGGGCATTTTAGGGGACACGGGCCAGGTGTTTTCTTTGGAAGAGGAGCAGGAAGTGACTCTCTTTGCGAAGATACGGTATGGCGGATACGAGAGAGAGGAAGCGATTCCGGTGAGGGTGGTTCCTGTCATTCTTTCGGAGGAAGAGCAGCTATACAGAGAGATGGAGGAGATGCTGCGGCAGTCGCAGAGCGATAGTCTGGAGGAAGAAACCTGGTGGCTGCCGCAAGAATGGCAGGGAGAAGAGATTCAATGGCAACAGATTGTGGAGGATAACAGTCTGCTTTTGTGGGGAGCGGCCATGCTTACTGCTGTTCTTGTGTTTCTGCTTTTGGACAGGGACTTACATGAGCAGCTGGAAAAAAGAAAGAGAAGCCTCAGACAGGAATATCCGGAGATTGTGCATAAACTGGTTCTGTTCGTGGGGGCCGGAATGACAATCAGGGGGGCTTTTCAGAAGATAGCCGGAGATTATGAAGCAAAATGCAGAAGCGGAGAGAGAGCTTCGCCGGCATATGAAGAGGTATTGTACACCTGTCGGGAGTTGCACTCGGGTATTTCGGAAGGGCAATCCTATGAACATTTCGGAAGAAGAACCGGGCTGCAGGAATATATCAGGCTGAGTACCCTGCTGGCACAAAATTTGAAGAGAGGAAACAGTACGCTTCTGGAACGGCTTCGGGAAGAAGCAGAGAAATCTGCGGAGGAGCGCCTGCAACAGAGCAAAAGGCTGGGAGAGGAGGCGGGAACAAAACTTTTGGTACCGATGGTGCTGATGTTGGCAGTGGTGATGGCAATGATAATGGTTCCGGCGTTTTCGAGTATGTGAAGTATGAAAACAGGCAAAGGCTGTGAAACAGCAGAAAGAGAGGAAAGATGAATCAGCTGAAAGGAATGAGACAATTTATTACGGAAGAAGACGGAATGGGTACAGTGGAAATTATATTGATTATTGTCGTACTTGTAGGACTCGTTATTTTGTTTAAATCTCAGATTACGCAGGTGGTAAATACCATATTCAATAAGATTACTTCCCAGACGAACAAAGTCTGAGGTGCGGCAGGCGTAAGGATCATACGGCGGCAGGAGGAGTCAATGTGAAAAACAGGGTATTTATATACTGTGAGAGGAAGGGCCATGGTGCTGCGGAACAGATTGATAATGCATATTTGACAGTGTGCCTGGCTTTGTGCCTTGCTGTTATCCTGTCGCTGTGCCTGACCCTGATAGACGGGGCGCGAAGAAATGGCGCCAGACTGGAGGCAGAGTGTGTTGCGGATATCGGATTGCAGAGCATTATGGCGGAATATCATCGCGAACTTATGAAACAGTATAATCTGTTTGCCATAGATGCGTCATATGGTACGGCATCGTGCAGTAAAGCGAATACGGAAGCACATCTCAAAAACTATCTGACCAAAAATCTGTCATATGGGGATATTCTATTTTCCGATGTGTTCTACAGGGATTTCCTGGCATTAAGGTTGGAACAGGCCAATCTGACCAAAGTATCCATACTCACAGATCAAAAAGGAGCAGTATTTCGGAAACGTGCGGTGGAAGCCGTAAAAGCAGACATCGGCTTAGACTTGCTGCAGGAACTTCAGGGGTGGATGCAGGCGGTGGAAGTAAACGGCATGGAGGAGGGGAAAGAAGAAGCCCAAAAGCGGGAATTGGATGAACAGATTGACGGATGGATAGAAGAATATGATGGTATGGAGATCGAGGTGGCGGAGGAGGAATGGCAGACGCTGGAACTGCGGAATCCGACAGAAAGTCTGGAGGCAAAAAAGAGCCAGGGAATTTTAAAGCTGGTAATCGAGGATAGCGAAACTATATCAAAGAATATTCTGTATACAGACTACTTGGTAATGAACAGAATGCAGCGGGGGGAAATTAACCGGGGCAATATGGCATATGAAAGCCCGGGGGATGTGGATGGGCTGATTGAGCGGTTTATTTTCCAGGAATATTTGCTGCGATATATGGGAAGGTATGGGGCGGAGGAGGAAGAAGATGCCCTTCGCTATCAGATTGAATACTTGATTGCCGGAAAAGACAGTGATGTTGAGAACCTGAAAGGGGTGGCAAATAGATTATGTGCACTTCGGGAAGCCGCAAATGCTATGTACCTTCTTTCCAACGAGAAAAAGCGCGGAGAGATAAAAGTAGCGGCAGGGCTGGTATGCACGCTGATTATGCTGCCGGAGCTGACGCCCCTTCTGGAAGGAGCCATTTTGCTGGCATGGGCCTTCGCAGAGAGTGTATATGATGTGAAGTCCCTTCTGGCAGGCGGCAAAGTTCCGCTGTTTAAAGACGATGAAAGTTGGCATTATGGTCTGCTTGCTGCGATGGAGGGAGGACTGCAGGATCAGGAGCAGGAAGGCGAAGGGCTGAGTTATCAGGATTATTTGCGTATTTTTATGATGTTTACCGATACAGAGGTGATTACCGCACGCGCTATGAATATGGTAGAGGCCGATATCAGAAGAACGCCGGGCAATTCATTGTTCAGAATGGACGGTTGTTTCGATGCGGTGGAGGCATATATCAAAATCGGAAGCGGGCATGGTTATCAATATGAAATAACCAGGCAAAAAATATATGATTGAGATGATGGAGAAAAGTGAGGTGAACAGTGATGTCCCTTTTATGGAGCAGACAAAGGCAAAAGAAACAATTAACAAAGCAAATGAAACCTTCTCCGACCTATCAAAGCAATTTTTCGGATTCGGCCCGGAATCTGAAAACTTCCCTGGATGGCGGCTATGGCTGTCCATCTGTCATATCCTGTTTCATAAAGGGGACTTCACTGCTTACCTCACTTCTGAGAGAGACAAAAGCGGGGATGACAGTGGAGGCATCCATTGCGCTTCCGTTGTTCTTATTCTTTTTTCTGAATCTTGGATGTGCGATAGAGATGATCCGCCTCCATGGGAATATACAGCTGGCATTATGGCAGGCAGGAAATAAGCTGGCTATATATGGTTATGCCCTGGACAGCAACGAAAAACCGAAGGGAGGCGCGTCGGATGACTGGTGGAAGGGATTGTCCGGAATTGCTCTGACTGATACTTATGTGCGCGGGCAGATCATCAATTCGGCAGGGGCAGAATATCTGAATCAGTCGCCGCTTAAAAACGGCATTAACAGCTTGCAGTTTTGGGAGAGCGACGTATTTGGCGAGGAAGATGAGATTGATATCATTGTTACATATTCCGTGTCTCCGTGGAGCAACTTGATAGGATTTTCTTCTTTTCGTATGGCAAACAGATATTACTCCCATGTTTGGAACGGATATGGGCTGCAGGGAGACGACAGAGAATCTTCGGAAGAGGCAGTGATTGTTTATGTCACAGAGACAGGGAGAGTGTACCACAATACGGAAGGCTGTAGCCATTTACGCCTGTCTGCACAGCCGGTTTCTGCCTCCGAAATTGACGGAATTAGGAATCAGGGCGGAGGACGATATTATCCCTGTGAAAAATGTGCGGATGGAACTTTGCCCATGCTGTTATATATCACAAATGAAGGGAATCGCTACCATTTTACCAGAGCGTGTTCCGGATTGAAAAGGACAGTAAACGCAATACCTCTGGATGCTGCGAAACAGGCAGGATATACACCCTGCAGCCGTTGCGGACAATGAAGTCGATACAGGAGAGAGGAAATGGATATTATTTTACTTACGGCAGTTTGGCTGATAATCATCAGTATAGCAGATATCAAAAGACGGAGAGTGCCGATCTGGTTGCTGGTACCAGGAGGGATACTGACATTGGCAGGGGCTGCCGGACAGCAATATGGAGGAAGCGATATAGTGAGGGCGGTACTTCCCGGGGTTATTTTGCTTTTTTTGACAATGACCACCAGGAGCGTGGGATATGGCGACGGGATTGTGACTTTATTTTTGGGATTCATAATGGGAGGTGGGAAAAGCCTGATAATGTTTGGAATCAGTCTGTTTTTGGCGGCGATGTGTTCTTTGCTGCTTTTGGCAATGAGAAAAGTAAAAAAACATACAGGGATTCCTTTTTTACCGTTTCTGACGGCAGCATGGTTTGTTACGGCAGTGTTCTGAAAAGGAATTTTGGCAGGAGCTTGAAATTGAGATTGGGAAGGGATGAGATATGAAGAATGCAAATGCATATTTTACAGTAGAGGCAGCGTTGGTGTTTCCGTTGGTTATAAGCGGAATCCTTTTTGTAGTTTATATGCTGTTATTTCAATATGACAGATGTCTGATGGAACAGGACCTGGGAGCCATGGCTTTGTGGGGAAGTGTTGCAGAGTCCGCGGATTCGGCAGTTTTCGAACAGAAAATCCAAAAAAGGATGGCAGAATTATACAGAGATAAGTATGTGGCATGGAGATTTACAAAGCTGGATGCCGAATTGGACAGAAATCACTTTCGGACAAAGGGGAGAGGCGGTATTTCTTTTCCGCTGCCAGGTTGGGCATTCCCTGGAACGGGCAGTTTTTGGGATGCAGAGATTGACTTTGACTATAGCAGGCTCGCGCCGGTAACATTTATCAGGCTGTGTCATAAATTTGATAAAGTTAAGGGGGAGTAAGATTACTAAAATGTTGAACATAGAATATGTGAGAAGTCTGAACAGCAATTACGAGAGAATACAGTTGGATAAAATACCGGAAGAAAGAAGATACCAGTACTGTATTTTGGGCAGATGCCGGATCAGAGGGCTTCTGAGCTGTAGTTTGCGGTATATTAACGATGCTGCATACCTTTATTATGACATTTCTTCCAGACAGAATATTTCTTTACTATACAGCGGGCGAAATATCGGGAGGGAATGGATCAGAGACTTTGTGTGGAGTCTGAAACAGGTGCAGCAGGACTTGGAGCGTTTTCTGCTGGATTTTAATAATATTGTCTGGTATCCGGAGCATATTTTTCAGGAATTAGAGGATAATGTATTTTCATTTTTATATATTCCTTATTATGACGGGGAGTCCGGTTTTATGAAGTTGATGGAATTTTGGGTGGAGCACATCGATTATAATGACGAACTGCTGGTTGAATGCGTATATCGGATGTATGAACGGATGGAGCGGAACGGAGAAGTTTATCTGCAATCTCAGATATTTGAGGATGTCGAATGTCTGGAAGGCAGGAATGTGCCGGAACTGGTTTGTACTGTGGTGGAAGAAAAAGTAGTAGAAGAGAGCCGGGCGGAGGTTCCCGATGTGAATTTTCTGTCTGAGAATCCTGCCGAGAAGGAGGTTCCCGGAAAAACAGGCCGCGATGAAAGAAAGGGAATTTTAGGAGTAATTGAAGGGAAGAAACGCCGCGGTAAAAAGATTCGCGAGGAATACAGGAAGGCTGCGCAGCAGGTAATGACAGGTTATGCAGTGGCCGAGGAACATTCGTATGAAAAGAGTCAGTATGGCCAAACTGTATTTATAGAAGAGAAGACGGAGGGTGAAGAATGCCGCCACAGGCTTCTTACACAGGATGGCTGTTTAATGGCAAGTCTTGAGGATGCGGTATTGACGATAGGGAAGAAAAAGGAAGGCGTAGATTTGGTATTGCAGGATGCGTCTGTCAGCAGAATTCATGCGCGCATAATAAAAGAAGAAGGACGGTTTTATCTGGAAGATTTGAATTCTACAAACGGAACCTTTAGAAACGGGGTGAGAATGCAGCCATATGAAAGAAAAAGGCTGGATGAGGGAGATGAAATCAGATGCGGTAAAGTAAATTTTGTTTTCCGGTAAATATACAAAGCGTTTGAAAAAATTTTTATTATGTGTTAAGATTGAGGAAATGAATCGGAGATATTTTGGAAGGAGAGCAATCCTTGAAGTCATTCAGATTCCAGCCCATAGTCAGTACAACACTGGTGGTGATCAATGTTTTTGTTTATGTCTTATGCCATTTTACGGGGGAAAGACTGTATGACATGGGGCGATTGGACGCTTTTGCCGTATTGATAAATAAAGAATACGGAAGAATTCTGTGGTCCATATTCCTTCATAGTGGAGTCCCGCATTTGTTCAATAATATGTTGATACTCTTTTTTCTGGGGTCTATGATTGAAAAAGAAGTGGGACATATAAAATATGCACTCTTTTATTTCCTTTCGGGGATAGGCGGAAATCTTTTGTCGCTTTACGTAAAAGTTGTAAGCGGAGATTTGGCAGCTTCATTGGGAGCCAGCGGAGCGATTTTCGGCCTGGACGGCGTGTTGCTTGCAATGGTGCTGTTTTCGGACAAAAAAATGGAGAATGTAACGCCGGCCAGAGTAGTCTTAATGATTGTATACTCTCTATACAGTGGTTTTACCGGGCAGAATATTGACAATGCTGCTCATGTAGGAGGATTGCTTACGGGATTTCTGGCTGCAGGCATGATGTGCCTGGTGCAGAGACGCAAACAGAGAAAAATGACTGATGGCGGATACCGGGAATGAGAACCGATACATGACATAAAATGATGTGTGAGGTGCGAGCTTGAATATTAATATTTATTATGGCGGAAGAGGGATTATAGATGACCCTACTTTGTTTGTCATCAATAAGATGCAGGAAATCCTGGAAGAATTAAGGGTAAATGTCACACGATACAATTTGTATGAATGCAAAAATACAATCCCCATGCTTCCTCAGACATTGAAGGAGGCGGATGGGATTATTCTTGCAACCACTGTGGAATGGTATGGCATTGGGGGATATATGCAGCAATTTCTGGATGCCTGCTGGCTTTTTGGGGATAAAGAGAAAATTGCCGAAATCTACATGTGTCCGGTAGTTATGTCCACTACTTATGGAGAAAGGGAGGCAAAGCTGAACTTGTCCACCGCATGGGAGATTTTGGGGGGACTGCCCTGCAGCGGTATTTGCGGATATATAGAAAATACTGTGATGTTGGAAATGAATGAGCAGTATATCAGAATTATAGAGAAGAAGGCAGAAAGCATGTACCGATCTATTAATCAGCATATGGCCTGTTTCCCTGCCAGCAACCAGGCAGTAAAGCAGAAAATAGCTGTTCCCAAGAGTACGAATCTGACTCCCCAGGAGACGGAGCAACTGTCCCAGTATGTTTCTGACGACAGATATGTTCAACGGCAGAAGCAGGATATACAGGAATTGGCTACATTGTTTCGAGACAGGCTCAGCGAAGAGGAGACTGATCATGAGGAAGCATATCTTGCTTCCCTGAAGAAGGCGTTTAAGCCTAAAGCCGGATTCCAGGCGGAGTATGCCATCAGTATCGAGGAAAGGAAGAAAAAGCTGGTCATAACGGTGAATGGAGCCCAGATGGAATGCAGTTATGGCCCTGCCGGACGGCCGGATGTGGAAATGCAGCTGGGAAAAGCCACGATGGAGGATATTGTCAGCGGCAGAATGACTTTTCAGAGGGCTTTTATGTCAGGGGTAATGAAAGCAAAAGGGGATTTTGGTATATTGCGGACACTCGATCAGCTGTTTGTTTTTTCTGAGAAGGCATTATAGTGTGACGCAGATTTTGGAGGGTGAAGATGAAAAAAGATGATTGTATTTTCTGTAAAATTGCGAATGGGGAAATTCCGTCCAGAACTTTGTATGAGGATGAGAAGTTTCGGGTAATTCTTGATCTGGGACCTGTTACAAGGGGACATGCACTGTTGCTGCCGAAGGACCATGCATCAGATCTTTTTGAGTTGCCGGAGGAAATAGTATCCGCTGTATTAACAGTGGCAAAAAAGGTTGCGGCGAATATGAAAGAAAAGCTGCATTTTGAGGGTATGAACCTGGTTCAAAATAACGGAGCGGCAGCAGGGCAGACAGTAGGCCATTTTCACCTTCATATGATACCGAGATATGAAAAGGATGGGAAGAATATCAATTGGGTACCGGGCAATCCTACCCAGGAAGAATTAGATGCTGTAAAAAATCAAATTGTAGGATAAAGGAGTATGAATGAGGACATTAAATGTCAGTAAGATTACAGAAGCAGTAAAGGAGATGTGCATCGAGGCCAATCATTTTCTGGCAGAAGATATGCGCGAAGCTATTCAGGATGCAGCCGGCATGGAAGAATCGCCGCTTGGCAGACAGATTTTAGAGCAGTTGCAGGAAAATATGAAAATAGCCGGCGAAGATATGATTCCCATATGTCAGGATACGGGAATGGCAGTGGTTTTTCTGGAGATAGGCCAGGATGTTCATTTTGAGGGCGGTCTCTTGGAAGAGGCTGTCAATGAAGGAATTCGGCAGGGATATGTAGAAGGATATTTGCGGAAATCAGTTGTCAGAGACCCTGTTTTCAGGGAGAATACCAGGGACAATACTCCGGGAGTCATACATTATTCGATTGTGCCGGGAGAGGAAGTAAAAATTACGGTGGCTCCGAAGGGATTCGGAAGTGAAAATATGAGTCGTATTTTTATGCTGAAACCGGCAGACGGTATTGAGGGAATCAAAGAAGCTGTAGTGAATGCCGTGAAGGACGCGGGACCGAATGCCTGCCCGCCATTGGTAGTAGGTGTGGGTATTGGCGGCACGTTTGAAAAATGTGCACTGATGGCAAAAGCGGCGCTGGCCCGTCCGGTAAATAAACGCTCGGAAATTCCGTATGTGCGGGATTTGGAGAAGGAGATTTTGAAGAGGATTAATTGTTCCGGTATAGGACCGGGAGGGCTGGGCGGAACGATTACTGCGCTGGCTGTTAATATTAATACTTATCCGACACATATTGCCGGTCTGCCGGTAGCTGTGAATATGTGCTGTCATGTGAATCGGCATGTTGTCAGAATCTTGAAATGAAAACTGGGAAAGACGGCACGAGGAAGCGGAACAGATAAAAGTGCCGGTGATGGAATGAGTTTGGGAGGATTGGAATGGATAGACATATTACGGTACCGTTAACGCAGGAAACAACGGCTTCACTTCGTGCAGGGGACTATGTATATTTGACCGGGACGATATATACAGCCAGAGATGCTGCCCATAAAAGAATGCAGGAGGCATTGGGGGAAAAGAGAGAGCTTCCGATAGAAATGAAGGATAATGTAATATATTATATGGGACCATCGCCTGCCAGAACAGGGAGAAGTATTGGTTCAGCAGGTCCTACAACAGCCAGCCGTATGGATAAGTATGCTCCGGGGTTGCTTGACATGGGATTGAGGGGAATGATAGGAAAAGGAAAAAGGAGTCAGGCTGTAAAGGAGGCTGTCATACGAAACAAGGCGGTGTATTTTGCGGCAGTAGGCGGAGCGGGGGCGTTGTTGTCCCGTGCGATTGTTTCATCAGAAGTGATTGCTTATGACGATTTGGGGACAGAAGCAATTCGGAAGTTGGAAGTAAAAGATTTTCCGGTAATTGTAGTGATGGATGCTGACGGAAACGACTTATACGAGACGGCAATTCAGAAATACCGTAAGGAATATTAAGATATTTCACATTGAGAGAAGTATTGTTATGGAGAAACATTGAATCGATCAGAAATGCGGAGACAAAATAGCTGAAAAAAATAAAAAAGTGATTGACAAGTAGTAACTGGGTGTGTATAATAAAAAACATGTCACGGGTTGTGGCTGAGAGATACCATATTGGTAGAGATGCAGTTCGGATTAAGGAGAAATACTCAAGAGGCCGAAGAGGCGCCCCTGCTAAGGGTGTAGGTCGGGCAACCGGCGCGAGGGTTCAAATCCCTCTTTCTCCGTTTTGTCTGCCGATGAGAAATGGGGAAGTGTTCGAAGCATAGCACTTCCACTTTTTTGAGAGGCGAGATAAAAAGCAAAAAAATCTACTTTGAAAAAAGTGGAAAAAAGTTGAAAAAAGTGTTGACAATGATAAGAACATATGATATTCTATCAGAGTTGTCGCTGAAAACAACACAGCAATGAAAACAGAACCTTGACAAATGAACAGTAATGCAACCCTGAAAATTCCAAAATAAAACGGTA